>JBGCEK010000022.1:0-112135 GCA_045106275.1 Pseudohongiellaceae bacterium
TTTTAAATTTAGACCACCCTTTAAGCCAAGCTGCAGGCATTGAAGATAGAGAAGAAAGCATCGACATTTATGTTTACAGCTTAGTTCATCCAGAATATGGAACGTTTATAGTGGACTCCGGCGTGGCGGAAAGTTTTGCAAATTCATCTAAGAAAAATGAAGCAAGCTGGATCGTAGAATCCTTCATGAATATGTCTGCTCTGGACGTCGTAAAAAGCACCAAAGAACTCAAGCAGGAACTTGGCAGCATTGATGGCGTTTTGCTTACCCATATTCACACCGACCATATTATGGGATTGCCTGACCTTTCAAACACCGGAGTCTATGGAGGGCCAAACGATGCCGAGCTCAGTACCTTCACTCATGCGTTTACACAGGGGACCACAGACCGCCTGCTCAGAAACGTGAACGTATTGGAACAATGGCAATTTAGTGACACAGGAATTATAGATATCTTTGGTGATGGTTCTTTGTGGGCAATTCATACACCGGGCCACACGCCGGGTGCCACAGCCTATTTAGCCAACACAGTGAATGGGGCCGAACTAATGATAGGAGATGCAACTCACACCCGCTGGGGGTGGCAAAACGGTGTAGAACCGGGCACCTATTCTCACGACATAGCAGAGAGCAAAATTAGTCTAGCGAGGCTGAAGAAGTTATCAGAAGATAATCCTACAATAGTAGTCCATCCAGGGCATCAATCACTTTAGAAATGATAGAAATAGGAGTAGGGAACAAGGGTACGTTTAAAGATTCTGTAGGTGGCTTCGCCATTTGACAAATAAGACAAGCAACTCAAACATGGAAGTCCATAAGCCTACTATTCAATTGTTACAACGCTAAGCTCCAGTTAACCATCGAGGCTACGGCCAGAATTGAGGCGAATACACTGCTCGCAAGTACGGCAGATTTCTTTTTTGAAGCGGCACCATCAAGCTGAAAAAACCAGAAATACATCCATAGAGACAAGCCAAAAATTGGCACTGTATTTAAATTGTAGAGGAAACTGCCCATTTCACCGTTTCCGGAATACACTCTATATGAATCAATTGCAGCACTGGTCAGAATTATCCAGCAGACTGTCACTGACACCGAATAGAAAGCAGCTCTGAGTGCCGTGCGCAGGGTCCACCAGGGGCCCGCCCATTTTCGGACCACTAAAGATAGAACTGAGGTCACAATAGCCAACACATAGATGGGCACAATAAGTGACACTGTTTTCCAAATGTCGCCCTCAGAGACTGCAGCAGCCACGTCAGCGGTCAAACCCGGACCAATTGCCCCACCGTTGCTCTCTATGGTCGCCGAAGTAGATACGGACGCAGCCATCAAAAAAACTACAGTCAGACTTAGGGGAAAGAACGCACCGGGACTAAGCAGGAACTGTTTTTGCCCAGTCGGCTCATTGGCCACTAGCAGAGGGCTTAGCTTCCACGGAGATACAATTGCAGCCGCCATCGTTGGAAAAACCGCGATTACAGCCAGTGCGACAGACGTAACTAGCCTATCGAGTCCGCCAATTAAATTTTTATCGTTAAGGTCCATCGCCGGCACTGTCCTCGCTACCTAAGACTAGTTTCTAGTATAGTGTTTATAGAGATCAAACCCTATATCCAAACTGAATTGCTGTCCAAGTGTATGCTCTGTTTAATCCAGTAAGCAAGGTGCTTGAAGTCGTGTGCGTCCTGTGTGTTTGTTAGACTCGAATGCTTTGCTATGCTTAGAGAAAGAGAGACGTCAATCAATTACCAACTTCGTAGCGCACCTTAGCCAGCAACCATGAGCTCAAAAAACCCATCTTCCATGAGGCTGAATATTCAACAACTTGGAGCCACTACCAGAGGAATCCTCATAGCGGTTGCAGCTGTAGTTTTTGCAGTATTAGCGTTTCGGTATCGCATTAATGCTTATGCCATTGATCCGTGGCATGAGCAAATTTTCCGCGGTGTAATGTTAGTTTATTTTAATGGCATGCTGTTTTTGATCGTGCCTTCCTTAGCCAAGTGGATCAATAGGCAAGAGTTTATGATCGAAGAAAACAGTGTGTCGATCAACGCTAAGTGGCCAGAGTATGTTCTACTGGCCTGTTCTGTATTTTTTGTGATTACGATGGCTGATGCCCTGATCATCGGGGAGTTCGCTGAAATTAGACGTTATGGATCTGGACCAATCTTTGATGCATTGACCCAACCGGCGCAGTTCTGGAGCAATGTTTTTGCGGGTTATTTTATAACGCTGTTTTGTTCTACAGTGTACTGGCAAATGAGACTTCATCGCCTCAACCCCTAACCGTTTTGTTTCAGAAAAATGCACGGCAAGGGGATCTCTCTAGTCATGTAGTTGTTCTTTCTATGAGGACGACAGTGAACGTCTTTCCTTTTCAATCAGAAAGTCAATCACTTGCAATACTTCCTCGTGGGTCTTGACGGCTTCTCCTGCCATTACAAGGTATTTGCCATTCACTACCATGCTGGGCGTACCTGCAAGTTGGTAAGCCTGCGTTCGCTTTAGGGCTTGCTCAAGCTTCGTTCGAACTGAAAAAGAATTGAACGACTTTGTAAACTCTTCCTGCTCAATACCCAGCGATTCGAACAGATTCCCTATCTCCGCTTCCGTTTGTAGGTTTTTACGTTCTAAGATTAAAGCTTGATAAACTGGGTCATGCGTAATTTCGATAACATCCAAATTTTCAGCGGTTAAGAAAATCTGCGCATGGGCTTTCATTTGGCCGCCAAAAATCGCCGGAAATCTCACAAACTCCACATCGCTAGGAGCGCTTTCGATCCAGCTGACGAGTCGAGGTTCAAAACTATAGCAATGGGGGCAACCGTACCAAAAAGCTTCGACCACTTCGATTTTGTTTTCATTGCCAGTAGCAACGGGCGATTCCAAAACAGTGTAATGGGTTCCTGCCACGTATTTTTCTGGTGCGGCAGACACTGAACAAGAACAGAAAGTTAGTAAAGAAAAAAGTATAATGAGAGAGTTTCTAATTAGCATCTTGTTTGATTTCCTTGGTCTTGGTTAGTAACGAGATACTCCGCAATAGGAAGCATGTCTGGTTGTTCAACATTGGTGTTAACTGTGATGTAGTAGCGACAAACTACGATTAGTGATGGGACGGATCGAATTCCATAGTCCTGGTTTACCTGCTCTGCCTGTCTCACTCTGCTCAGAGTCAATTCTGACTCATAGGCTGAGAGAAACTGTTGTTCGGAAACCCCAAACAATTCAAACATACGGGCCAATATCGGCAATTCTGTAAGCGCCAATTCGTCTTGGTGAATCGCTTCGAACAAGAACTGATGGGAACTCTGTGCAATACCCAGACTCTGAGCCGCGTAGAAAACCTGCGCATAGTGCCTCATTTCGTCCGACCAAATTGCAGGAACATAAGCTACTTCCAACTGAGATGTACCCTCACCAGCCCACTGCTCTATAACCTTCTCAAACTCGAAGCACGGTAAACATGGATATGAAAAGAAAACGTTGATGTTTGCATCATTCTCAATGCCTGCGACGCTTTGGGTTCCAAGCTCTTCATAATGGATGCCAGACGTGTAGAGCAGCTCTGGCGAACTGCTCGCCACTATAGGCAAAGTTTCCTCAACAAGAACCAAATCATTGTCAGGAGAGCCGTCATCAAGCAGAAAAAAACTCAAGCCAGTGACAGCTAGAACTGAAATACTCATCGCTACGGCGTAGCCGAGCCATAAACTTCTGTCCGCAACTTGCCGCGCTGTTTTGTTTTCCACCATGTTGGTGGCGAGCGCATTGAATTCATCAGACGGTTCTACTAACGAAAGGGAGCCTAGCTGTTTTTCAAATTCATCAGGAGAATCAGATGGCATGTATTTCATTCATTTGCTCCTTCATTTTTCTGAGTCCACGGCGATACCATGAAGCGACAGTGTTGGGCGAGCTGTCCATAATTTTAGCAATATCGTCAAAAGTAAAATCGGCGAATAGTTTCATTACAATGACCTGGCGAGGATTTTCATCAAGTTCGCCGAGGCAAGTCATTACCCCTGCCGCGAAAGTGCGCTGTTCTTGCGAACTATCTGCCACGTCAAGAAAATCTGCAGGGTCAACATTTCGATCGATACGCCTATCGCGCTTAACACTGTGCAGTGCTTTGTTGCGGACAGTCCGAAAGAGATAGTTTTCAAGTTCAGCTGGAGCAACATTCAAAGCTGCAGTGGACAGCAAAGCATCTTGAACTGCATCCTCAGCACTCGCTCGTTCGCGAGTTATCGCTAGCGCAGCGACAAAAAGCTGACGCTGGCGAGTCTCAAAAACCACTGCGATCTTTTTGATCAACTTTTTAGACAACACGAAATACCCTCATTACTGCTATAGAGTATTGAGAGATGCAGATTTGTGCAAAAAGAGAAAACTATTTTGAAATTAGCCAATTGCTCTTAGTAGTAGCGATATTTACCAATCTATTGCGTAATCCACGAGCAAAGCTTTGTAGTAGCCCTGCAACCATCAACCAAGCTATTGAATTAATTGACTTATGTTCTGCTGGCATAAAATATGCTATTAACAAATTACTAGATAAACCAGACCCAGCAAGAACGAACGATGTGCTTTTAGCTATAGGTCATGTGTAACAATTGCACCTTGAAAACGTCTTCCTGCATACGCAGAGGACGTTCGCCAATAGCTACAGATTGGGCTGAACAAAAAAACAGAATTACGCGCAAGTAAAAACAGAAGAGGGAAAACAATGCTAAGCATTAAGAATCTAAGCAAAACCTATAGTAACAACGTAAAAGCCTTAAATGGCGTCACTTTAGACATAGCGCCAGGCATGTTTGGTCTGTTGGGACCTAATGGTGCTGGCAAGTCCAGCCTCATGCGAACTCTAGCGACTCTGCAAGACGCAGATGGTGGTTCGGCGCATCTAAATGACGTGGATATTCTTAATGACAAAGAAACTTTGAGACAAACCCTCGGCTATCTTCCACAAGAATTTGGTTCCTACCCGCGCATTTCGTCTCAGCGAATGTTAGATCATTTCGCTGTACTTAAAGGAATAACTAACAAAGGCGAACGCACTGATTTAGTTGAGAGCTTGCTGAATAAGGTTAACCTTTGGGAAGTTCGCAAGACTGCTGTTAGCACCTATTCAGGCGGCATGAAGCAGCGTTTTGGAATTGCTCAAGCTCTTATTGGCGACCCTCAATTAGTCATCGTGGATGAGCCAACTGCAGGTCTCGACCCTGCCGAACGGCGACGCTTTCACAATTTGCTCGCAGAGATTGGCACGGGTTCAATTGTCATTCTCTCGACTCACATTGTTGAGGATGTTAGCGACCTGTGTTCCGAGATGGCCATTATGGGCAATGGAAGAATCCTCACCACGGGAAAGCCATCTGAAGTGATAGAAAGGCTACATGGCACAGTATTCACCAAGTTCATCGAAAGAGATGAATTGCCAAAATACGAAGCAGATTATCAGGTCTTGTTTTCCACATTGGTAGGCGGACGAACCAAAATACACATTGCTAGTGAAACCGACCCGAGCAATGGATTTTCTGCTATTGAAGCGAGTCTAGAAGACGTCTATTTCTCAACACTTCAAAACAACGAAGTCAGTATTGCGGCATAACGCAGCTCTAAGCAAATCAATTTATAGGTCACGCGCTATGTTTACTTCTATTTTTCGATTCGAACTTGCCTATCATCTACGTCAGCCGCTTATTTACGTGATGTCGGCGATTGTATTTTTGGTGAGTTTTCTCGCCACAGTGTCAGACAACGTGAGCATTGGCTCCGCGATTAGCAATATCAATATCAATTCGCCATTCAACGTTATCATTACCCTTTCTTCACTTAGTTTTATCACTTCACTGGTTGCTGGTGTGACGTACGCCACCAGTCCAGTTCTGAGAGACTTTGACACTAACATTGCAGAACTCTTTTTTACCACTAGGGTTAAGAAGTCGGATTACTTGTTTGCACGATTCTGCGGTGCCACTCTGGTAAGTTTCTTGGTTTACTTTGCCGCTTTGCTTGGCATTCTTTTAGGAGAATTCATGCCGTGGCTCGACCCTGAAAGAATTGGACCCCTGCGCCTTGACGCCTATTGGCTCGGCACGTGGGCTATAGCAATTCCCAACATGTTGTTCGTCTCAACCTTGGTGTTCTTCATTGCCACCACTACCCGCAGTTTAATGGCCAGCTATGTTGTTCTAGTGTTGATGCTGGTTATCAGTTCGGTAGTTAGCACATTGGTGGACCCCGAAGACATTCGACTATTGAGCCTATTAGACCCGTTTGGCAGTGTAGCCTTGGAAGACTTAACCCGTTATTGGACGCCGTTTCAACGCAATGAATTATTAGTGCCAATAACAGGCAATTTCCTCACCAACCGACTTCTAATTATGAGCCTTGCCTTAGTCTTTGTTGGCGCTGGTTATCGCTTTTTCCCATTCTCTTTAGAAACAAAAAAAACCAGGAGCTTTTCTTTCTTCAAAGCAAAGAAGAAAAGCGCAGACGCTTCAGCTAAACCTGCGCTTACAACGGTCACTACTCATCAATATTTTGACTTGGCAGCGCAGCTACAACAGTTCGCTTCGCTTCTACGTATTGAGGTCCATAGCATTCTTATTGGTAAGACGTTCCTAATGATGGCCCTTATAGGTATGGTTCAAGTGGGTCTAGGAGGGTATTTTGGCACTAGCACATTTGGTACCGATCTCTATCCAACCACGGCAGCGCTCCTTCGTGGTATCAATGGCGGATATTCTATCCCTTTGATGGTGGTCATGATCTTTTACTCTTCTGAATTACTAGTGCGAGAGAAAAATTTTCATGTCTCTGAAATGCAAGACTCAATGCCTTATCCCAACTGGGTGGTAATTGCGGCTAAAATTAGCGGTCTAATGTTAATTATGGCCATCATGATGCTGGCCGCAATTTTCGCCGCTGTACTAGTCCAGATATTCAAAGGCTACTACGATTTTCAGTTCGGTTATTACTTCTTAGGTTTATTTTCATTTTTCCAATTTCCTATTTGGTTTACCTGTGTTCTGGCGGTTTTTGCACAAGTGTTAACGGGCAATCGCTACTTAGGAATGTTTGTGGTGGTAGGCTACTTTGTCGCCACGTTGTTTCTACCTCAGCAAGGTTTTGAAAATAACCTCTACCTTTTTGCGACGCCTCAGGTTCCCCTGTCTGTGTTTACCGGTTTTGGCCCTAACCTTGATGGCTATCTTTGGTACTCACTCTATTGGACTTTGTTCTGCTGTTTGCTTGTTATTGCTATGCACTTGCTATGGCAAAGAGGAAACGACGACTCTCATCGTTTTGCATGGAGCAAAATAAAAGCGCGCATATCGAAACCAGTGGTGGTTGCTGCTTCTATTTCAGGTGCAGGGTTCATCGCGGTGGGAACGTTTATTTTCTACAATACTCATGTGTTAAATCCTTACAGCACGAGGCTTGATCAAGAACGGCTGGCCGCAGACTACGAAAAAGCATTTAAGCAGTATGAAGAGCTGGAATTTCCAGATATTGTGAATTTCTATTCAGAGGTGGACATCTATCCGGAAGAACGGGAAGCACACATTGAAGGAACCTATACTCTGCAAAACAACTATGAATTCGCCATACCCGAGCTTCATTTTACCGTACCTGCTTATCTCACGATTAACGCCTTGGATGTTCCCGATTCAAGACTAAGCTTTGAAGACTCTGAACATGGTTATTACATCTATCAGTTAGATTCACCGATGGCATCAGGCGCAATTCTCGATGTTACTTTTGATCTAGATTGGTTAACCCCCGGTTTTGTCAACTCTGGTCCCACAACTAGACTGCTAAGCAACGGTAGCTTTTTCAACAATACAGAAGCCTTCCCGCTGCCCGGTTATCAAAAAGGCACAGAGCTTGTAGACAATAACCGACGCCGTAAATTCAATCTTCCTCCCGCCGAGCGAATGGCCAAGATTGACGATGAGAGCAATTGGGATACAGGCTTAGGCACCCGCCTTAGAGCTGGTTTCGAAACCATTGTGAGCACCTCTGTAGGACAAATGGCCGTGTCTCCTGGGTATTTGCAACGAGACTGGGTAGAAGATGATCGACATTACTTTCACTACAAGATGGACGAACCCATTTGGCCGTTTGTTTCATTTCTTTCGGCTGACTACGAGATGAAATCCGGCCAATGGAATGATGTAGATATTGAGGTCTATTACAAACACGGCGTGAACGTTGACCGAATGATCGAGGCGTCACAGAAGTCGTTATCGTATTTCACTGAGAACTTCTCACCCTATCAATATGAGCAATACCGTATTTTCGAATTTCCACTGCAGCGAGGCGTTTTCGCCCAATCATTCCCCAATACGATTCCTTTCTCCGAGGGCATTGGGTTTGTTGCCGATATTCGCGACCCTGCTGACATTGACTACGTGTTCTACGTTGTTGCCCATGAATTGGCGCATCAGTGGTGGGGGCATCAAGTGGTCGGCGGCAATGTTCAGGGGTCAGCAGTGCTCACCGAAACCCTGTCACAATATTCGGCGCTAATGGTAATGGAGCAAGAATACGGTTCGGCACATATGCAACGTTTTCTGAAATACGAACTGGACCGCTATCTAAACGGACGCGGTGCAGAAGTGTTAGAGGAATTGCCGTTAATGCTGGCGGAAAACCAAGGCTATATCCATTATCGCAAAGGCAGTTTAGTGATGTATGCGTTGAAAGACTATCTTGGCGAAGATGTGATGAATTCTATATTGAGCGATTTTATAGACGAGTATGGTTTTAAGGGCCCTCCTTACCCAACCACAAAAGATCTCATCGCCAAAATCAGACAGGCCGCGGGGCCGGAGCACCAGTCTTTAATAAGCGACCTGTTTGAAAAAATCGTCTTGTTTGATTTACGCGCCGAAGACAGTGAGTTCAGTCAACAAGAAGACGGTAGCTTTGAGGTGACTGTCAACGTTTCAGCCAAAAAGTTCGAGGCGGATGGTCAAGGTCAAGAAACTGAAGTTCCCGTGAATACGCTGATTGATATTGCAGTGCTTGGCGAAAAAGACCCTGAAACTGACATTCCAGAAGTTCTCTTTGTGGAAAAACGTGAAATCAACAGCGCGGAGCAAAGCTTTGTGGTCAGAGTCTTGAAAGAGCCAGTGTCCATAGGAATCGACCCGTTCAATAAAATGATCGATAGAAACCCTGATGACAATGTGAAAAGCGTTTCTGAAGCTTTGAACTAATCTTGCTGGTAACAACAAAGCCTCTAAAGGGCCCGAAAGTGTCGAATTAAATCTATGGCACTTGCGGGCTCTTCAGAGCTCAAACCATCCACAACAGGATTAGTTGGCTTTTAAGCGCCATACCTTTTATTCTTTTCCGTCTTCATATCCTAAAACCAAACTTGGAGAAGCCGGCGATGACATCTACCCAAACTCAATCAAATAATTTAGTCGTACTTTTGTTAGGCAGCATACTGCTGTTAAACGCTTCACTGTCGAGGGGAGCTGACGGTGACTGGATCACGTTGATCGATGGCACCGAAGGATTGGACAACTTTACCGCCGTGGGAGACGCCAATTGGGAGGCCAAAGACAATAGCATTCAGGCTACCGACGGTAGTGGTTCCTCTTGGTTAGTTAGTAAAGAACAGTATGGCGATTTCAGCTTGCGCGTCGAATTTTGGGCTAGCGAGGATTCCAATAGCGGCATTTATATGCGCTGTGAAGACGCCTCACAAATCACTGATCGAACCTGCTACGAAGCGAATATTTTCGATCAAAGACCTGACCCTTCTTTTGGCACTGGCGCGATAGTGCATATTGCACCAGTGGATGAACCCCGGCCCATAGTCGGTGGCAAATGGAATGTATACGTGATTACTCTGGAGGGAAACCACCTTGTGGTAGAGCTTAATAACGAAACAACTGTGGATGTTCGGGATAATCTTCTCGCTAGTGGCCCGATAGGGTTGCAATGGGCTCGAGGAAAGCTGCGCTTTAGAAAAGTCGTGATCAAAGAACTCTAAGCCTATCTTTTGAACTGTTACAGTATTCTCTAGCGAACGGTTGGTCGTGGGATGCAGCCGCGAGCGCACCTAAGCCCTCACCAATTTTTAGTAACTCAAGGACATCAACTATGGACCGCTTAAAACAACGTCAGTTTTTATACTTAACATTGCGAGGCATTTACCTTCGGCTAAACCTGAAGCTCATCTTAGGCGTGATATTTCTCGCACCAGGCATGTCCTTGGCCCAGCAGGCTAGCGTAGAGGATGTTGCGACCATCGATGGGATTATCAACGCCTATTATGAAGCAGTATCAGGCCCAATCGGCGAGTCAGCGGATGCTTCGAGAGACCGTTTACTGCACCATCCTGACGCTTGGGTTGCTATCGCTGGAGTCGATCAGGAAGGTAAGCCGCTCGTGAATGTGATGAGCCTTGACGACTATCATGGCGACAACGCACCACGAACCCAAGCCTTCTGGGAATGGGAAACCGCTAGAGAAACGAAACGTTCTGGCAATATGGTTCACGTATGGAGCAGTTACGCGTCTGCCCTAACGCTCAAAGGTGATCCCTTCACAAGAGGCGTGAACAGCATCACGTTGTTTAACGATGGAGAGCGCTGGTGGATAATGGGATGGATGTTCGATAGCTCCGCTAAACCCAGCGACTAGTTGACTAGCAGAGGGTAGTCACAGGGTTACCCTATGACTACCTTGTACAATCGAAACGCTATGTTTACTAAGGTGCCACCACTGGAGTCAACGACGTAATTTGAAACGACAATGCAACAGGGTCAGAGACTGTGAATCTTGCATTGAAGACCTGTGTACCCGCCTGAATTATATCTTCATAGATATTGCTAGTTAGATCAAACGAGCCACTGCAATCTGGAGCCTGTCCGTTTTCATTAAGGGCGGCACTGCTGTTGAACGGCCTCACTTGGGAGACTTTCACTGTTCCTGTTTCTGTGGATACAATTGCAAAAGCGATCTCATATCTCTCGACTCCCTGAAAGGAACTCGGCTCGCCATTGGCAAGTATTCTTAAGCAAGAGTAGATAAGACCGTCTTGGGAGTTTAGGGCACTTATATTGTTAAACGCCAAGCCTAAAGCTGGATCGGGCGTCACTCCGCTGAAGGGTGCTGGCCACACAGGTCCAGCGCCAACCTCTCCAACAACCAGTGTAGCCGTTGCTGTCGCTGATACTCCCCCATCATCGGTCGCCTTAAACACGAGTTGAGTTTCGCCATCTGCAAGCATCAATGATGCGGTCAAACCTGACGCGACCACTTCATCGTTAATCAGCCATTGGGATGTAGCAATAGTTCCGTCACTGTCAGTTGCTGTTGCCATCACAGCGACAGTCTCCCCTGCCATCCCGTCACTGTCATTTATCGACCGACTGCCGCCCACAATACTTACGACCGGAGCCTTACTTGAAGCCATCAAAGCAAGTAAATTGCCACTGGTATCCAAGCTGTAATTGAGCGTTCTTGTGTCTGGATAAACAACTGAAATTAGTCGCCCAGCAGTGTCATAACCGTAGGTCTCTCCATAAACCGTGCCGGCGGTTAAAGCACTAAGAACGACAAACACCAACAGTCTTGAGACTTGGGGTCGTATTTTCATTTTCTTTACTCCTTGCGCACGACTAATTATTGAAAGAAAAACCCAACATTGTTTCCCGCGTCAGGATCTAGCCCAGTAAAAAACGGAACGAAACTGCCTAAGCCATTGGCAAATGCAACGGTCACATCTAGTGCCAATTCAATATCGTATAGATAGTCGGAATTGATTAAATCTAGCTGAAACTGAAGGTATTGAATCTCGAGCATTGCCTCCAGCCAAATAAGAGTTTTCTTTTTCTTTCGATAAATTTCATGCACAGTTCTCGTGCGATCGAAAAATGACTTAATGGCACCTTTGGTCGCAGCATCAAAGTCTTCCGATGCCTTACCCAGCTCCGTGTGCAGCTTTTTCATCGTTAGCGCAATATCAACCGCCTGAAAACCTTTTCCCAGCTTACCCGCAGCTTGCAATGGCTTAGACGCGCGGTTCAAATCGTTCGCCGTCTCCAATGCCTTTTCACCTTTCACGACGGCCTTAACAACAGCGTTAATATCACCTGGGGTCTCACTGCCGACTGAATTGGCCAACGCAATGAGAGTTCTTGCTTGTTTTTCAAGTTTAGCCGCGCCCGTCGCTTTAATATCGCCTGCTATTCCAGCGATTCCGGTGCCCGAGCTTCCCGCCGCTAAGAAGCCTTTACCCGCATCTTGGGCTGTTGGTGTGGTTCCAGCAGGATCTATAAAATTAATTGGGTCATTGGCGGCATAACCATAGATGCTGTTTTGGGGATGAATCAGCGGCATGATAGGCTCGGGAGTTAAGAACCTCCCCGTGGCCGGATCCATCACCCTTCGCTGCATATGGTAAAAGCCAAGCGAATCCGAAATCACGGCATACAAACCACCGAACGTAAACGGATTGTCGATCTCAGAAGATGCACTAATAGTGCCATATGGCCCATAAGCATAGGTGGCCACAACGACTCCCGCGTCATCGCTTAAGGCCACTGTATTCCCACGCTCGTCATAGTGATAGTAGAGTCGGCTGTTGTCCACTGCATCAATGCTATACAGCAGCCGACCACCGGGCGTGTGAACGAAATAGCGCGTGTCCGCACCATTGTCTTTGATGGCGCTAACCACGGGAAATGAGCCCGTGTGGTTCCAAACATATTCACGTGTGTTGCCGCTTTTAGTGCGTTTAGTCATGTGGCCAAAGCCATTGTATTCATAGCTGACAATACCCGCTGAAATTACCCGGGTTAGACGGGATGCCCCATCGTAGGAGTAGTTACGGGCACCATCGAAAGTCAGTCGACCTAGCCCGTCATAGGTAAATTCCTTAATCCTATCTGCTGAATCATAGGTGTAATTGACTGCCTTTGGCAGGTTCACGTCCAAAGCTTGAACTCGCTCTACAGAAGCGACCTGCCCATCTGTGTTGCGAGTAACTTCATGGCTGGAGAATCCATGATCAGTTCGCGAGTTGCGATTTTGAGAATCATAAGTAAAAGATGTCACCCGGTTGTTGCCCCGCCTCACTTCACGCAGATTTCCCCGTTCATCTCGATTGGTAACCGTGGTGCTCCCGGCCCAGTCAGTCACTTCCAGTAACTCGCCACTAGTGGGATCAAATTTGTAACTGATGGATTTTCCCGGAGCCAAAGTTGAGGACGTGACCCGCCCTAAGTTATCTCTTGTCACACCTAAGCCATTGGACTCAATAATCCTACTTTCCTTATCATAGGAAATAGAAACCCCATCGGTAGCAGTTAATCGACCCAAAGAATCGTAAGTGTCGTTAATAGTCAAACCACCATCCCAAGCCCGCTGGGTAATATGCCCAAACGGATTATAGGAATAACTTACCCCACCAAGACTGCCAGGATAGTTTGATCTATTCAGTCGGTTGCGATTGTCGTAACTATGGGTTGTCGCGTTACCTAACGGGTCAGTGCTTTTTACCACTCGTCCTGAGCTATCGTAGGAGTAGGTCCACACACCGCCGCTGGCCGCGGTAAAGCGCTCTATTTGGCCCAAGCCATTTCGTTCCATTAACGTGCTTGCCCCAGTCCCTAGAGTAATAGACCTGATCCAGCCGGATTTCTCGAAAGTATTGGTGGTAGTTTTCCCAGAAGGCTCAATAGTTTTAACTAATCTTCCCAAGGAGTCGTATTGATAGCTTGTAGTGTTGCCTTCAGGTGTCGTTGAACTGATGATTTGCCCTTGCAGATCTCTCACATACGTTGTGGAATTTCCGGCAGCATCCACCGCAGCCGTGAGCCTATTGGCACTGTCATAAGTTAAATTATTAGAACGCCCAGCTGTATCATTAACACTGACTGTTTCCCCCGTAGGCGAGTAACTGTGATTTTCCTCCTTGCCGTCGGCGGAACTGGCCTTAACAAGGCGGCTCATCTTGTCGTATTCATAGCGAGTTGTATTGCCCAGCCGGTCAGTAAAACTAGTAAGGTTGTTGTTCCCATCATAAACCGAATGACTGGTGTTACCAGTGGGATCGGTGACGCTTAGCAGATTTCCATTTGCGTCATAGGCGAAGGTGGTTTTTCCGCCCCCCTCAACTGTCATAGTGGTTCTACGATTTAGGGCATCATAGGTAAACTCGCGCACTGCACCATCTGCACGGGTAACGCTAACCACTCGATCAAATTGGTCATAGGCAGTGGTGGTAACATTGCCGGCGGGATCTGTCGTTGAAACAAGATTGCCTTTTCCGTCATAGCTGTAGCTCGTTGCGCCCCCTAAAGCATTAGTCGATTTTGTGAGATTGCCAAACCCATCATACTCAAACACTGTTCGATAACCGTCTTGTGTAGTTTTGCTGAGTCGATTACCGCTAGCATCGAAGCTAAAAAGCTGAGTCGATCCATCTGGATAGGTAATAGTTGTTAAATCACGATGGGGAAAGCCTCTAGAGTCAGTTCGAGTGGTGAAGCCATATTGAGTTGTCTGACCACCTGCAAATGTCTCCGACGCTACTTTGCCACTTAGGGAATCGTAAGTTGAAGAAAACGATCCACCATCGGGCAAAGTGATTTTATTTCTCGCGGTTGAGCTCGTGTTGGTCACTGTGCTGGTGTTATTGGCAGCATCAATACTCTTTGTTAAAGCCCCTTCTTCAGAATGCTCATGAGTTTCTGTTAAGCCATCGGGACGGGTTAACGTAGTGATATTGCTGCCGCTGTTAGCGTAGGCAAAACTAGCGACATTGCCAAAACTATCAGCTTGCGTTGCAACCCGCCCCCTGTCGTCAAAGGTTTGAGTCCACGGAGAATTGCCAAGCGGCCAGATTTTGCGTTTCAACAGGCCAGGATCCGCATGTGAGGTATCATACTCATAGCGAGTTGATCCGCCGTTTGCATCTAGTACTGTGGTTAAGTTATCACCCTCATAACTGTAACTAACTGTGCGGGTTCCATCTGTTATGCTGACCACTTTTTTTAGTGCGGCGTTAGATTCCGCCTCGTCATAACTTAAAACAATGGAGCGTCCAAAAACGTCAGTGATTCCTGTAAGCAAGCCATCATCGTTATAGCTAAGGCTTTGGCGATTCCCTTTGCCGTCTTCAATCGATGTTAACTTGAATTCAGACAAGGTCCCGGGAACCGAGAACACGTAGGTATAGCCGCTACGGGCATCAAACACTGACCAAATTGTTTCTCCGTCGGTTGTCTGAATGACTGCCAAGGGAACGTCAGAGTTATTTTGCTGAACCCAATCACCAGCGGTTGTATCCGGTTTTAAATATTTCGTCTGCCGCCCCACATGATCAACGATCTGCAGGGTATTGCCTACATTTCGAAGTGTCCATTCATAGGTATGGCGCCAGTTATCCCCCATTTTTCCGACGACTAGCCATCGTTTAAGATGAGCCGCATAGTAGCGTTGAAAAACCAACGGCATAGGGTTATAGGAATAGCGTAGATCAGGTTCTTCATTGAAAAACAGCTCACCGGATTCTGTGTTAACCGGATCGCCCGCTTGAGCTGCTTGAGCTTTATTCGCTTGGCTTTCATTGAACGCAGTCAAAATATCGCTAACGGTTACAGTAATTTCTTCTTCACCCTCGGCCGCTTCACCCGCATCCATCGCTCGATAACAAGGGTCAGACGCGATCATTGGCGCTGGCCCGTGCTTCCATTTCACTGTGATTTTAATCTGCAGCGGGATAACACCTGCACCCTGAAGTGCAGTCACAACAAACAGCTGGGCACCAACCACTTCAATGGGTCCTGCCGGCGTGACTTTCAGCGCCGTAGCAGGATCCACTGTGACGGAAACTGTGGTGGGGCAGTTAAACCCGCCTGGATCAAGCAGCACGAAAGAAGGATTTTCGTTTTCATCATCTGGATTGCTTATTGTCAGTGTATTGGTATTGAGAGTATGGGCGCTGGCAGCCTGCGACAGTATAAAAGCAACCACCCCTAACACAGCAATTAGGCTCGCCGAGAACTCAACATAAATTGAACTAAACCGGTCTAAGTTCTTATGGTTCGCCATGGACTAATCCTCTTCAATAAGCACACTCAAGACCATTGGTATCTAGCGTGTTAAATGATTGCGCGGACTATTAGCATCAAGACGATTTCTAACAGATAGCGCTAGTAGTCGAGTATCATAGGCGCAAAGTCTGTGGGTAATAATCCCCGAACTCAGGGGTTAAGCGACCTGACATTGTGAATTCAAGAGGTGTGTCACAGTTCTAGCACAATTCGAGTCATTGCTTGAAACCCGAGTCATTCCACAAAAACTCGAATTAGATGGTCAGCTCGGGTAAACTTGCCGTCCCATCAGCGACTGTTTATTGAACAGCTCTGCTTAATTGAAAGATGTTAATTGAACAAGAAAGCGGTTATCGACTACTAGCCCTGTCCACAATGCACATGCCCTGTATTTCTAACCAAGAAGGCTTACAATTTTGACTAGTGAGATTGCGTATTTTCTTGTAGCCATTGGCTTTATCCTGATCCTGAATTTGATGGCTTTTTTAAGCCTTCGAATTAACTTCTTGAGTTCTCGCAAGCCCTACCTCTTGTTGGGTTGTTTCGCTGTGGGTTTCGAGGCTTCAAGACAGGTCCCGGCTTTAGTTCTCTCACTAAATCCCGAATCATTACCTGCGGTTCTCGTAATGTTTGGGCTCGGCTTTGTCGCGTCATTGACACTCCTGTGGTCAATTATTACAAGGGAACAGACACCCCAACGTAACCACAAGCAGTTACTAGGCATTTTGGTGTCTCTCTATTTGCTCGGGCTAGTTGGAACTCTTGTTAATGGATTTCCTCCATCCACCCGTTATTGGCTTCCGCTTGTGCTCCCGTCGATTTTGACGTCAGCAGCTATTCTAGTAACACTTGCCCGAGCTAACATTCCGACCTTGTCCGGAAAAATTTTTCTGATACTCAGCGCAACATCGCTTCTGTCAATTCGGATTGGCCAGCTCATGGTTGAGTCAACCGAGATGGTCTTTTTGCTCTACTATATGGAAGCAGTCATTTTCCCCATCTTGATTTCCACCCTCATTTTTGCCGAGGTTGAGTTTACCCATACCCAACTTGTTTCATTGTTAAATGAGCGAACTCGCTCGGAAGCCGATTTGAGATTCATGCTGGATAATTCGGTTGATATTATGCTTCGCGTCAACAAGTCTGGTTTACTCATGTCTTGGAATAAACGGGCTGAACAAGTGTTCGGTCACGGGGCCAATCAGGTGATAGGAAAACTTCACATCGATGAACTATTCCCGAGCAACTATTACCATAGCAATGTAGATCAACCTCTTTTCTTTGATGGCACTATGGAACGAATTGATGGAAAAATCTTTCCTGTGAAGATAAGAATGAAAACCCTCAAGCAGGAAGATGAGGTGCATTCTATTTATGTCATCAATGAAGGTGATGTTGAACTTTAGAAAGAGAACCTAACGGTAGAGAGCAAGAACAAGAAAAAAAGACAGAGAGCTGAACTGTAAAACAGTTCAGCCACAGTCAGCGTAGCCCTTAATCAATCACTTAAACTTTGCCCCATTATGGCAATTTGTAGGCTACCAGCGATCCAGGGAAGTCAGTGCGCGAGCTACCAATCTGCACCACGATATACTGACTTCCTTCGTGCATATAAGTCATCATTCCGTATTGAGCAGGCGCGGGCAAAGGTACGCTCGCTAAAAGCTCCCCGGAGAATTTATCTCTCGCATTCAGTGTTAATGTTTCGTCTGGCACAAACTGCACGCCGCCTTCGCTCATAGCTCTAGCTTGCACCAACACGTCACCGGTTACCATCTGTATAGACCAACCTTGGCCTCCACTTTCTGGAACTTCTACTCCCTCAAGCAACGGGTGGTTTACTATTGCATCGGGAGTCGGTCCGATAGGCAACGACCAGGTTTTTTCACCCGTGTTCATTTGGTAGGCCGTTAATTGGCTATCCATCGGTTTGAAAAGGCGTAAGCCCTCGATAGTTGGCATTCCGCCACCACCTCGCGGTAACCATGCGGCGACTGTTTTTCCCGTGGTCGGCGTACTGTTCGGTGTCACGCCGCCCTCACCGGGTTTTGGATAATTCGGATTATCCCGATCCACACCGTTGGTGGCTTCCATGAAGCCCGGCGCGAAGCAGCTCCTGCTGTGAGAGTTATACATCATTCCTGTTGCGGGATCAGCGACCGGAGGATGAGGAATGACATTTCCCGCACCCAGACAACCGATATTGTTCTTAAAGTCATTGCCATGATCTCGCGGTAATGACGGCACATAGAGTCCGCCTATACGAAAATCCGAAAGCAACTCTAATGCCTGCTGTTTTAACTCCGGGGTATAATCAATAACAAATTCGTCGGTGAGACCATCGACAACGATACGGTCAACAGGTTCAGGCCAAGTAGGATACGGCTGGGTGGCCGCAGTCCAATTGCCCGGCACTTCAGTTTGCATAACCGGACGATCTTCAATCGGCCAAATCGGCTCACCGGTTGCTCTATTGAAGGCGAAGACCAAGCCTTGTTTTGTATTCTGAATTAGCGCAGGAATAGTTTTACCGTCTACAGTGAGGTCCAGCAACATTGGCGGCGTTGGTAAATCATAATTCCATTGATCGCTTCGATGAATTTGAAAGTGCCATTTTCTCTCACCAGTCTTCACATCCAAAGCTAAGACACTACCGCCAAACAGGTTGTTGCCAGGTCGATGGCCCGCGTAAGCCTGCACTGTGGAGGAATTGGTCACCATATAAACCAGACCTAGGTCTGGGTCAGCTGACGCGGGGGCCCAAGTAGAAATATCACCAGAGAACTTCCACGCATCATTCAACCAAGTTTCATGACCCACCTCTCCAGGCCTTGGAATAGAATGAAACTTCCACAAAAACTCGCCCGTTGCAGCATCAAAGCCCATGATGTCGCCCGGCACATTCTCTATGCGGGTTTGACCATAGCTGGGCTGATGCCCCACCAGCACGACTACGACACCATTAACAACAATGGGCGGTGCCGATGCGGTTACCATCCCTAGTTCACGAGGAATACCATAATCAGCATCGTATTCACCACCGGCGACTACATAGTCCTGCCAAGGTCCCCAATCCTCAACAAGGCGTGGTATTAAATCGATAACTCCTGTGTCTGGAAACTGTCCCACTGGAAACTCTGAGCCCCAGCTTTCCAAAGGCCTTCCGGTTTTGGCATCTAACGCCCATAAAAAGAAACCTGGTGTGGTGATGTAAATTACACCTCGGCCGTTAACTTCCGCGTAGGCAACTCCTTTACCATAAGCCTGCCGCGGCGAACGTTGATGACGGATAGTTTCTGGCTCTCGAAAAGTCCAGAGATTCTCACCCGTGGCCGGATCAATGGCTACGACTTGGCGTCTTGGAGTCGCCACCGTGTAGAGAACACCATCCACGTAAATAGGAGTTGATCTGGAAAAATAGTCCAAATTCGGGCCAAAATTGTCTCCGCGCCAGAGCCAAGCCTGTTCTAACTGGTCAAAATTGTCGCGATTGATTTGCTCTAACGGGGAAGAGCGAGTGTGACCAGCATCGCCGCCTAGATAGCGCCACTCTCCATTTTCTGTGCCGGTTAAGCCTTGGGCGAAAGCAGTTTGCAGCGATAAAAAGCCGATTACCGTTAAAATTGCTTTACCAAAAGAGTCAGTGAGCGTTGTTTTCCCGGAAAGTTTCATGGGGCACCTAGTTTATTTTTGTTTGAGTACGTGCAGAGTAAAAGCTTCCCAAACCGAAGTCCAACAACCAAAGGCTGGCCAAATTCAATGAGACACAGCAATTAGGCCCGCAATTGAGAAGTATAAAACGATAACTAGCTCAAACTTTCATCAATCAAGCTAAGGATTTCTCCACCTCGCTGATATAAACTGTTCTTCGCTTCAATTTAACCTGACAGGAAACACCGATGACTACCCAGCGACTATGGACCACTCGACTAGCACTTCTTCTGTGCACGTCCTTTTTCATTCAATCTACCTTTGCACAAAAAGCCACATTAGATGGCACGGTCATCAAAATGCCGGTGGTTGTAGTTGGTGCTCAGCAGTTTTCTGTCGACCTTAGCTTAGATGCAGGCAGCAATCCTCCTACTTTTAGCCTTGCCGCATTTTCGGAAACAAGTGGCGGCGATACAACTAGCGCGCCGTTTCTAGAAGGAACCACATTAAAAATTCCCACCATCGATATCAACGGTGTGGATTTTTTCGTTGATCTAGCGCTATTGAGCGACAACCCAGTTTCCTTTCAACTGGCAAATTTTGCCCCAAATCCAACGACCACAACGCCACCAACCAGCGAGCAATTGCTGGCTCAGGCTACAACGCTATTTCAAGAGACGGTTGAGCAACCGGTGATAAACAACCGCTGCATCAATTGTCACGTTCAAGGGGGTGCCGCCTCTTTCACCGCACTGGTTTATGAGAGACAAAGCAGCACGTCAACCGCCAACAATATTCAAGAAATCTCGAACTACATTCAGGCTCGCCAGAACGGCGTGCAAACTATTTTGAACAAAACCCAAGGGATAGGCCATGGCGGCGGCCCGCAGCTGCAGAGCTCATCGGCTGAATTCGCCGCATTGAGCGCATTTTTAACCGCGCTAACCGCTGCATTAAGCGCCGGTTAACAGTGAGTGCCCCTGCCAACGAACTGGTTGGGGCACTGAGTTAACACTAAGACAACCGACTAATTAATAGCCTTTGCGAATAGTGCCGCTGTTTTGACCATCAACCACCCCTTCTAAAAGCCACTGGGCTGATGCGTCGAATAGCAGCAGATGATTTTTCTCCCACATGGCATTGTGTGAAGAACAGGCTAAGTCTAAAAGAACCTTATCAGTTGACCCTAGATCTTCAAAAAGCTCTGTCACTCGCTGAGCAGAAATTTGTTGGTCATGAACTGGCGACACCAGCAGCATAGGATGGGTCGCCGCTGCGACTTTATCCTGACCCCAGCCCCAAACAGTCGTGCGGGGCGCGCGTCTCACTCCGCTACCCCAAGTCGCGCCCACTGGATCAGATTCTAGCATTGAACTCCATACAGCCTCTGCAACTTCAGAATCGAACTGATTCTCGCAGCCGATCTGCCGATTCCAGTTAGTGTCAAAATCGCTTCTTGACTGCTTGCTAAAAGCGGCGCCTGCTACAGGCAATTGCTCAGGAGGCTCCCCTGAGCGGCTGCGACTATAAGCCGGAGCAAGCAGCACCAACCTATCTACTTTTTCTGGATGCAAGGCAGCGTAACCTGCCGCTCTTGGCCCACCCAATGACCATGCTACCAGGTGAACTTTAGGCACGCCGCGTAAGGCACGCACATAATCAACCACCGCGTCTATGTCATCCCAATCAGAAGCGATGGTCGTCGCGGCAAAGCCGTAACTTGGTTCGCAGCCGGTCTCTGCGAGTTCTGGAATCAACTGTTCTCGCTGGGTCTGACTCATATTACAAGGGTCATTCATGACATAGGGACGAGTGGATCTGCCATACCCGGTTGTATCCATAGCAAAGGTATCTAGCCCTGCTCTGGCCAAATATTCCATCCAGCTGTACCCCTGATATGGCACATCGAATGCCACTTCAGCGGGAGTGCCAGCTCCATGAATGAATAGAACCACTCTACCTTCACTGGCAGTCCGTGCTCCTATGGTTTTCTCTCGCACATACAGCTGTGCAATCTCACCCTTCATAGAGGGTGCCGAGGAGACATCGGCCACATAATGATTCACCGTCCGCACACTATCTTGGCCAAAACTAGGCACCTGAGCACCTATCAGAGTGAGCAACAGCACAGAGAAAAACTTGAAAGCGGGTAGGGGGCGCAATTGATATTTCATGAGAATTAGACCTTTGTGGTTACCATTTCAGTATAGCAATGGCCAGGAAAAGAAAGAAATCCGGTATTTTCGATGCACAGCAGACTTGGCCGATAACCTTACATACTAGGCTGCTGAGAATCAAAGCAAAAAGAAAAGCCTTGCTGCCCCAAAGAACAAGCAGTCCAATATCAAGGCAGCAACCTTTGTGCTTTTCTATGCTGTTAAGGAGCAAGTGTAACCACAGTCACATTTCGCAGAAGAATCACTGGACTCCCAAGCCCATAACTAACAAAGTTAGCGTGTACCTAAATGTCATCTCTAGCACCCCGCAAATAGCGAGTGAAAAATGATATCTATTTCTAAACAAGGTTATTCTCTCTTATCGTGCCGCACATTCAATGGCATTGGGACCCAGTTCCTTAGAAAAGTAACCACGGCTTCCCTCGCTGCATTACTGGCCCTGCTCAACCACGCTTCACAAGGTCAGGAAACAGGCATAATCAGCAACAATGATGGCAGCGCAAAAATCAATGCCAGCAAGCCCCATACATACGCTTCGGTTTTTCTCGACACTGACCTATACAGTGGCCGTTACACAATGAACGTGGCCAGCACAGATCAAGGTAAGATCGCAGATCTGTACATGGCGGCAACCGTCGCCAACGATTGGTATCTAAAAGACAGCGAAGGATGGCGACTCTGGAACCCCGAAACTGAACCCCTAGTCCCATTTGCTCAAGTCACTCTGGCCGATGAGATTGAAATGCCAATCATCGACAGGCAAGCTCTCAGCGCTGGCGGGTATGAGGTTTTTGCTGGATATCAAGTGGCTGGAAATGCGATGGTGCTGGCACCACAATCCCTCCAATTTCAAATTAAGCGGGCAGATTCCGATACTCTTTATGCCTTCACATCAGATTCTGCTTTTGAGAGTTTTATCAAGCAGGGTCTGCAAGCAAGCACTACGAATCAAGAACTCTATGTGCTAGCAACATCCGCCGAAGACAGTGGCAGTACTGCCGCTGCTCCTGCAAGCAACAGGGTCTCAACCACCAACTTACAAGAGAGCGATGTTGATGAGGCAGACTCGGTTAAGACTGACGGTAACATTCTCTATACCTTTCGATACTGCGAAGGCCGAAGCTGTTTGGTGAGCTATAAATTAGACTCGGCCCAAGCGCAGGCGACTGAACTTGGCAACACTCAGCTTTCCGGTACACAAACTGCTGATGGCATGTACTTGGTGAAAAATAGACCGGCGGGGAATGACTTATTGATCGCCGTGGCCGGTAAGAATGGCAATAGCTACCTATGGCGTGATGTATGGAATTGGCAAAGTAACGAAACTCAACTGGAGTTTTTTGATGCCAGCAATCCACAAGAACTGAATTCGATAGAAGCGCTTCGCATTGACGGTCAATTAGTATCGAGCCGACGCATTGGAGAGACTCTATATGTAGTGACTCGATTCACTCCTTCAATTCCTGAGTATCAGCCCTACCCTGCAGACGAAGAAGTAATGCAGCAAAACGAATCCCTTTTAGCATCGACTCAGCTAACAAACTTAATACCCAAAGCGACAGATTCGAAGAAGATAAGTCGTGATCTCATTGAGAGCCAAAATTGTTATCTGCCAACCAAATCAATTGATAACAATCAAAACCCAACAATAATAACAATTACCTCTATACCGTTGGGGGCGCCTACAGACTTTAAGAGCAGCTGTTTTGTAGGCAGCACCGAAACTATTTACATGACCGCCAATTCCCTTTACTTGGCAACCACTCAAAACAGTTACAACGCGTTTGTTGCAGACTCACTGTTTTATAGCCCAGAACACAGGACAGCAATTCACAAATTTTCACTCACTCAAGATGCCATAAACTACAAAGGCTCCGGACAGGTTCCAGGTCACCTAGGTTGGAGCGAAGGCAAAAAACCTTTCCGGATGGGAGAAAATGGCGACTACCTTAACATCGCCACTTCCGTCGGTAGCACATGGGGAGCTTCATCTAGCACCACACTCACTGTGCTGAAAGAATCTACAATTGAAGGCGAACTGGCAACGGTTAACTCCATCGAGGGTATTGGCAAGCCCGGCGAACGACTTTATGCAGCGCGCTTCTTGGGAGACCGAAGTTATTTAGTGACGTTTAGACTGACAGACCCGTTTTATGTGGTTGACCTATCTGATCAGGAACAACCTAAGCTGGTGGGAGAGTTGGAAATTGAGGGTTATTCTGACTATCTGCATCCAATAAGCGAGGATTTGATACTTGGCATCGGCAAAGATGCGGTGGCGGATGACTCATCAGAAGACTTTGGTGGTGGCAGAGGAGCCTGGTATCAAGGATTGAAATTAGCACTCTTTGATGTGAGCAATCCAGCTCTCCCAACTGAAGTTAACACCTTAAGTTTAGGGAAGCGAGGCACCGATTCAGAAGTTCTGAGAGATCACCACGCCCTGTCGTTCTTAGCCGCAACTTCAACTCAAGCGGCGCGCTTAGCGATCCCTGTTCGCTTGCATGAAACTGTTCCCGAAAGAGAATCGTTTGATGCATCCAAGCCCAATGCATTTTACGATTTTACTCACAATGGCCTCTACAGCTTTGAAATCACTGAATCCGGCATCAGCCAGAACGGATTTCTGCTTGGCTCAGATCCAGACAACGGCTTTAATTTTGGCGGTTATTCAGATCGATCAATACTGGCTGATGATTCCGTTTTTTACATCCATCAAGGAGAAGTTTTGGGTTCTCAATGGGGCTCAACCTCAATTACGGAATAAGCATTCAGAAAAATGCAAAATCAAGTTTTACGCATAAAAAAGACCGCCAAAACTATGAGCTTTAGCGGTCTTTTCTTTTCTACGAGTCACACCATCAACAAACTATTTCTGCGGGCAAATCAAAAACTTTTTACCCGTTGCCTTTGAATTGTATTCAGCAACATTTTCAGCCTGTAATGCCTCTGCTAAAGAAAGTTCGTTGGTGTAATGACTTGCAAACGTTGTTTTCAGTTCCTGCGCAACTCGTGTGCGCAATCGGCCTGCCACTTCCATGCCTGCTTTGGCCAAGAAATTTGGCAACAACCAACCACCCACGCCCCAAGCCATACCATAACCACGGTTAAGCGTGGTTGGCGATGTATCGAGCCCGCCGTACAGGTACACCTGCTTGTGTTTTACTGAACCATAAATGCTGTAAGCACCGGGAGTCCTTGCAGCCGCCGCTTCCATGCAACTGAGTATGTCGGAGGCAAGTTTGCCGCCGCCAGTGGCATCAAATGCTAAGGTCGCACCGGTCGCATGAATCGCATCAGTCAAATCGGCCATGAAAGACTCAGCGCTGCTATTAACAACATATTTCGCGCCCATATCGGTCAGCAGCTTTGCTTGCTCGTCTTTGCGAACGATGTTCACAAGCTCCACACCGTCATCTTTGCAAATGCGATTTAGCATCTGCCCGAGATTGGATGCGGCGGCCGTATGCACCAAGGCCGTATGGCCTTCCATGTTCATGGTCTCAATCATACAAAGGGCTGTTAGGGGGTTAACGAAACTTGAAGCGCCGTCTTTAGCAGTATGGCCTTCTAGCAACGGCAGGCACGCTGCCGCATCTACACAGCGATATTGGCCATACATGCCACCGCCCATAACCGCCACAACTTTACCATCAAGGCTTTTAGCCAGATCACTGTCACCTGTGGCTACGACTGTTCCTGCTCCTTCATTGCCCACCGCTAAAGCCTGGCCAACTCTGGCTTTCATCACTCGCAGGCCTTGCTCCGACACGGGCGCACTCAGCACTGTCTCGTGCCCTGTGCCTGTAGTCGTTGCATTGCCCATATCGGACCAGCCAAACATAACTCCATGATCTGATGGGTTTATTGGAGTAGCTTCAATCCTAACCAGCACTTGATTGGGTTCAGGGGTAGGAGTTTGCTGTTCTTTCAATTCCATACGAAGCTCTCCGCTTTCTAAGACAGTGGAGAACATTTGAAGATATGTGGGGTTTACTGACATGACGAGCCTCTGAAGTTTTGATGGGTAATTAGTCTATTTTTTCTGGCGCTTAGTTAACCAGAATTTCAATGTGATCCGCAATCAGTATTGTGCTTTTTCAACATACAATGAAACTAATAATCGCTGTTTTTGAAACTCAAAACGAGGAACGGCGACACAGAGTGTCGCCGTTTTCGAACACTCTTTAAAGGGGGGAAAAGAGTGATTAAGGATATTGCAGTTTTACAGATCGAAGCGATCAAGCTCCATAACTTTAGTCCAAGCTGCTGCGAAATCGTTTACAAACTTTTCGTCAGCATCCTGAGTTCCGTAGGCTTCTGCAACCGCGCGCAACTCGCTGTTAGAACCAAAGATTAAGTCTACCGGTGTCGCAGTCCATTTCAAATCGCCAGCTGGAGATCGTCCTTCGTAGATTTCTTCCGATCCAGATGCCTTCGTCCACTGGGTAGTAACGTCCAACAGATTCACAAAAAAGTCATTACTAAGAGTACCTGCTCTGTCGGTGAAGACACCGTGTGCAGCCTGTCCAACGTTCGCATCTAATACCCGCAGTCCACCCACGAGTACCGACATTTCCGGAACCGTTAGATTCAGCATGTCCGCGCGATCGATCAGAGATTCTACTGGTGGCCGAGTATTATCAGCGGCTACATAGTTGCGGAAACCATCAGTTGAAGGCTCCAACACCGCGAATGAATTTACATCGGTTTGCGCTTGGGTCGCATCCGCGCGCCCAGGATTGAAGACTACATCAACGTCATATCCTGCATCCGCGGCCGCTTTCTCTATAGCAGCGGAACCCGCCAAAACAATCAAATCAGCGAGTGAAATTTTTCGCCGAGATCGCCCTTCATTAAAATCTGCTTGAATGGCTTCAAGCACATTGATCACCTCATCGGCTCCTTGGTTAACATCCCACTCTTTCTGAGGCGCTAACCGAAGGCGAGCGCCATTTGCTCCACCTCGAGAATCGGTAGAACGAAACGTTGCCGCTGATGCCCACGCCGTATTCACAAGTTGAGACACGGACAAACCAGACTCTAGTACTTCAGATTTCAACCGATTTATGTCACGGGAATTCACTAAACTATAGTCGATTTCAGGGATCGGGTCCTGCCACACTAACTTGTCCTCAGGAACCATTGAGCCTAAGTAACGAGTGCTTGGCCCCATGTCTCTGTGAGTCAATTTGAACCACGCTTTGGCAAACGCTACTTCAAACTCTTCAGGGTTCTCCAACCAGCGAGAAGTAATTTCTCCGTAAGCCGGATCCATTCGCAGTGCCAGATCGGTAGTAAACATAATCGGCGCATGACGCTTTGAAGAATCGTAAGCATCCGGAACTAGATTTGATGCAGCTCCGTCGGCTGGAATCCACTGAGTCGCGCCAGCTGGACTCTTAGTTTGTACCCATTCATAAGCATACAAATTTTCAAGATAATTATGAGTCCATGATGCCGGGCTTACTGTCCAGGCGCCTTCTAGGCCACTGGTAATAGTGTCAGCACCCTTTCCGCTGCCGTAGCTGTTCTTCCAACCTTGACCTTGCTGTTCTATAGACGCGGCTTCTGGCTCGGCCCCAACGTACTCAGACGGATCCGCTGCACCGTGGGCTTTACCGAAGGTATGACCGCCGGCAATCAGCGCCGCTGTTTCTTCGTCGTTCATGGCCATGCGCCCAAATGTTTCACGAATGTCTTGGGCTGCTAAAAGTGGATCAGGATTGCCATTTGGGCCTTCTGGGTTGACATAAATCAGCCCCATTTGTACCGCACCTAAGGGCTGCTCAAGATCACGGTCACCGCTGTAGCGCTCGTCGGCTAACCATTCACCTTCTGGGCCCCAGTACACTTCCTCGGCCTCCCATGCGTCAACCCTGCCACCAGCGAAACCGTAGGTTTCAAAACCCATCGAGTCCATGGCAACAGTGCCTGCCAGCACCATTAAATCACCCCAAGATATTTTGCGACCATACTTTTGCTTTAGAGGCCAAAGCAATCGACGAGCTTTATCTAGATTCGCATTGTCGGGCCAGCTGTTAAGTGGCGCAAAACGCTGCATTCCACCGTAAGCACCGCCTCTACCATCGGTAGTGCGATAAGTGCCGGCGCTGTGCCATGCCATGCGGATGAAGAAGGGACCATAGTGTCCATAGTCCGCTGGCCACCAGTCCTGCGACGTTGTCATTACTTCTTCCAAGTCAGCCACGAGAGCATCAAGATCTAAGCTCAAAAATTCTTCCGCATAATTAAAGTCCTCACCCATAGGGTCAGATGCGGGAGAATTGTTTCGAAGAGGATCAAGACTCAAGCGGTTTGGCCACCAGTAGTCGTTGCTTGCAACGCCTTCTTGGGCGAACGCAGGGCTAACTGACGCAAGCGGCGCCAAGCCGATAGTCAGGGCCGTAATTAAAGATATAGATTTTCTAAGCATTTAACATGCCTCCTGTTTTGGCGATTAGATGTAGCAAAAGCATTTTGTGGTAAAACCTTTTGGCGGAGCTGGAGGGCATTCGCGTGCCCGCAGGATTGACCAATGTTTAAAACAATAGACCCTGAGCCGCAATCAGTACAATGAAATATAACGATTGCTTTGATCGGGTTTTCCGAATGACACTGCCTACAATAAAGATTTTTCCAATAAGTGGCCGCATAGTAAGCGCAAAGCAAGAAAGCCACATCATGTTTAATTAGCACATAGAGATCGATGCCCCTATAATGCCGCCCCCTTGACTTGCCGCCGGGTGCGGCGCTATGCCCACTTGGCCAGTCAGGCTTCTTGCTGGGACAGTCGAAGTAAGTTCATTTGTAATTGAGGCTCCTTATGTTGTTGTACTCAACCCGACGAGATTGGCTCGGGAATATTCGTGGCGATACCTTAGCAGGAATCGTTGTTGCTTTAGCTTTGATTCCAGAAGCCATTGCGTTTTCCATTATCGCCGGAGTCGACCCTAAAGTTGGCCTCTATGCGTCTTTTTGTATTGCCGTTCTTACAGCGATTCTCGGCGGCCGGCCTGGAATGATCTCTGCCGCGACTGGCGCTATGGCACTGTTAATGGTCACACTAGTCAAAGACTATGGCCTGCAATATTTGCTCGCGGCTACCATGCTTACAGGTGTTTTCCAGATCATCGCCGGATATCTCAAACTTGGGGAGCTGATGCGTTTTGTTTCTCGGTCGGTGGTCACCGGCTTCGTTAATGCATTAGCAATATTAATTTTCCTCGCCCAACTTCCCGAGCTCACCGGTGTTGGTTGGCAAACCTATGCTGTAACCGTTGCTGGCTTAGCCATTATTTATCTATTCCCTTTGGTCAATAAAACACTGCCTTCACCCTTGCTTGCCATTCTGGCCCTAACCGCCGCCAGTGCTTATTTGGGCTTGGATATACGCACAGTTGGGGATTTAGGTGAACTGCCTGACACACTACCCATCTTCATATGGCCGGATGTTCCGCTAACATTGGAAACTCTTGAAATCATCTTCCCTTACTCAGCAGGTTTAGCAGTGGTTGGCCTGCTTGAATCATTGATGACAGCGACAATAGTTGACGATCTAACGGATACAGCCAGCGATAAAAGCCGAGAGTGTAAGGCCCAAGGAGTAGCCAACATTGGTGCTGGGCTGCTCGGGGGCATGGCAGGTTGCGCGATGATCGGGCAGTCAGTCATTAATGTAAAATCAGGAGGCCGCGGCCGCCTTTCGACGCTTGTGGCCGGGACAGTATTACTGTTGATGGTTGTGTTTTTTGAAGCTCAAGTGTCGATGATACCCATGGCAGTCTTGGTGTCGGTTATGATCATGGTATCAATCGGCACATTCAACTGGACATCTATCAGAGATCTTCGAACTTATCCCATGTCATCGAACCTGGTGATGCTTACAACCGTGACGGTAGTGGTATGGACTCACAATTTAGCGTACGGCGTGTTCGCGGGCGTATTGCTGGCATCTCTTTTCTTCGCCAGAAAAGTCGGCCACTTTATGTATGTAGCAGATCAATACAGCGAAGCGGAGGACTGCCGGCGCTACGAGATTGTAGGCCAAGTTTTTTTCGTGTCTTCTGAAAAAATGTTAGCGGCTTTCAATTTTAAAGAAGCGGTAAGCAAAGTAGTTATTGATTTAAATCGCGCGCATTTTTGGGATATCACTGCGGTAAGCGCGCTGGACAAAGCGGTCATCAAGTTTCGCCGTGAAGGAGCTGAAGTGGAAGTCCGCGGACTTAACGAGGCCAGCGAAACGATTATTGACCGTTTTGGAGTGCACGACAAACCGGAACAAATTGACAAAGTCTTAGGTGAACATTAATGAGCATTGATATTCAAACACCTCTCATTACAGAGGTGCTGGCCTGTATAGACGGGTCTAGATACAGCGAAGCAGTTTGTGACTATGCGGCATGGTTTAGCTTGAACCTGTCTGCTCCGCTAGCGCTGCTTCACAACCTAGAACACTCTGAAAATGCCGCGAGCTCAGATCTTTCCGGTGCTATAGGCTTGGGAAGCCGAGAGACCCTTCTTGAAGAACTGACTACTTTAGAAGGACAAAGAAATAGGCTTTTGCTCGAGCAAGGGAAATCAATGCTGCAAGCGGCAAAAGAAAGGGTTGTTGCAGCAGGCATAGCAGCTCCCACCTTGAAGCAACGCCACGATGGTTTGACCGAATCTCTTATCGCGATGGAACAAGATATTCGGCTTTTGGTTTTGGGGGTAAGAGGTGAAGAACATGCTCAAGATGACCTCCATCTAGGAAGTCATTTAGAGGCGAGCATCCGCGCCTTGCACAAACCGATTTTGGTGGTGAACTGCGATTTCAAAACCCCGAAGAAAATCATGCTGGCCTTTGATGGCAGTGACGCCTCAAGCAAGGCTTTAGAGTTACTCGTTAACAGCAAACGATTTACCGAATTACCGGTCCATTTGGTCACTGTTGGCGAGTCTTCTGATTCAAGTCTGGCTTTACAAACTGAAGCAACACAAAAACTAAAGGATGCCGGTCACGAAGTCACAGCGGTGGTACTGGAGGGCGATCCTTGCGAAACGTTGCATAGCTATCAAGATGAGCACCAAATCGACTTAACGTTAATGGGCGCATTCAGCCATACCCGGCTACGTGAATGGGTTCTGGGCAGCATGACTGTGAAAATGCTGCTCAGCTCAAGCAGGCCCTTGTTGCTGCTTCGTTAGTCAAACTTTGAAATTCGATGGATCAAAGCCCATTGATCCTTGAGTGAAGAAACTGATGAACAGGCCCAAAAAAGAGATAGAGAATTATTCAACTCTGTATTTTTCTGCCCACCCCATTTAAAATTGAGCTTCTTACTGGGGGAAATATGGACAATCTAAAAAAGAATGCAGGCCGAAGAAGATTCCTATCAGGCATGGGAGTAGTGGCAACAGGAGCAACTTTAGCAGCCTCTGCGAATGCCGCTGACAATCAATCTTCCAATTTCAAACCAGAGCGCCATGCTCCGGATGCTTGGCTGGACGTGCCCTCAAAGCATCGCGCCTATGTTGATTCAGCGACAGCAAACGGCGGCATAACTGCACTTAACTACGCCAACAATATTTTGTTTGCCCATGCCGAGGACTACGACGGTCTCGAATCAGATTATTCCTTGATAGTTTGCTTCCGCCACCAATCCACCCCACTAGGTTATAACGACGCCATGTGGGCGAAGTATGGCGAATCCTTTGCTCAGACACTGAATTTGAAAGACCCTCAAACCGGTGAAATTTTCAAATCGAACCCAGTGAACCAAGCACGCCGTGACATGGCAAACCGGGGAAACACCATTGATTCAATGGTTGCCAGGGGAGTTCGATTTGCGATTTGCAACAAAGCGACTCGGGCATTTGCCGGCAGGCTGGCGAGTCTAACCGGCAGTTCTGTGGAAGAAGTCTTTCAAGAGCTAAAAGCCAACAATATTCCCAACAGCCGATTTGTAGCTGCGGGAGTCATAGCGACTACTCGCTCCCAAGAATACGGCTATAGCCTTCTTTACGCAGGCTAACTCACTGGTTGAGATTCTCGTAATACTCTCTGATGGGCCCAAATGGGCCCAGCTTATGCTGCTCAATAGGAAAGTCATCTGCGTAAGGTGGATAGGGACTATCTATTGGTTTTCGAGTTAGGTCTGGATAATCTTCAGACAAATTCTCTCTCTCGGGCCGCTCATGTGAATTTACAAAAGCCGCCACGTCAAAGGCCTCGTCATCGGTTAAATCTTCTTGCCCTAAGGGCATTCTCGCTTTGATAAAACGGGCGGCCGTTAAAACGCGAGTCATGCCCGCCCCGTTGTTAAAACTGTCCGCACCCCACAAAGGCGGAAACAGATAGCCTTGGCTTTTATCTGCGGTTTCTGCCAAGCCCTCTCCATTTTCACCATGACACACTTGGCAGCGCTGTTCGTAGACTACTTCGCCAGCCGCAACATCAGCTGCACGGTCCGGTTCAGAAAATGCTGGAGGTTCACTAGAGGCTCGTTTCGATGCGCCCATTACGGCGTATTGAGCGTTCAAATTATTGACATACATTTCTATCGAGCGCATTTCAATACTGTCCCGAGGTAATTCCCGTCCATTCATGCTGCGGGTCATGCAACCATTGATCCGGTCCCGCAGATCACGATCGCCCCCATCACGCCCCGAAAAACGAGGGTAGCGATTGGCAGATTGAAGTAGAGACAATGTGCCAGGCTTAGTTCCTGTCTCCAAATGACAGGAAGCACAATCCATAGATGTCCCAGAAAATTGCATTGCAGGATCTTCATGCCCCGGCCCCATAAGGGCGGTGGTTTCTCGCACCAAACGACGGCCGTATTCAACACTAGGCACTGCGTTGATGGTTGAAACATCTTGACTAGAATCCAGAAACCAGAGGGAAATTCCACTCACAGCAATACTAAGAAATACCGCAATCAACGCTACGACTAGCCTATCCTTGCTCTTTATATTAGCGCTCATCAACTGACTCCTTCATGCTTGCATGCTGAGCCAATTGCTCCATAAATTGGTGCTTGGGACTTTCTATTTTTTCGCGAAATCTAGCGTTTGTGAAATAGAAAAAAGCAAAGGCTGCCGACATGGCAAGCGAGGTGAAAACGATCAATGAACTAATCATTCTCAGAAACCTCCGCGAAAAAAGATCGAATGTAATGACTCACGTTATTCATCTCCTCTTCACTTAACCTATCTCCCCACGGAGCCATAGAAGAACCTGGAACGCCTAGTGTTAACGCCCGCAAACTTTCATTCAACGTTAAGCGCTCACCAGTAAAGTCCGCAGGCAAAATAGGGATCGGCAAACTACCCGCTGCGAAGCCGTTGCCATCACCGTTAGCGCCATGACATTCAGCACAGTGAGTTTCGTAAACTCTTTGCCCTGAACTCAGCTGCCTAGAAGTAGACGCCAATTCTTTAACCTCGCTAAAACTTTTTACCACAGCAACCAAAGCGCTAAGCTGTGAAGCATTGAGTTCACGCCACGCGGGCATGGAAGTGCCATGCACTCCATTCCACAAAACATCAGCCAGTAAATCTGCACTATAGTCATGTTGGGTAAGATTAGCAGGCTGTGGTTGCAGCCATTCAGCCGCCTGACCATTGCCTTGACCTGTATCCCCATGGCAACCGCTACAGTTAGTTTGCCAAAGCTCAACGCCGGCAACTGAAGTCTCAACCCGCGCCAGGGAAGGAGCATTGCCCCGAGGCTGGGTGCGAGCAGGGTTTGTGTTTAAGGGTGACTGGCGAAGCGACATTGAGAGCATGGGGTCGTTCGTAGCCAACGCGGCACGGCGATCTCCTTCTGGCCACGCTAGCTCTCGCTCACGGCCAAGAGTTTCAAGGTACGCTACTAAATCGAGGGCTTCTTGACTCGGAGCCAATGGCCCCCCAGCGAAAAATTCAGGATATGCCGGCATGATTGAGTCCGGCACGACACTTCGAGGGGCATACAGATGGGCTAAATGCCACTGGGAAGTTCGAACATTTCCAGCGCGCGACAGATCGGGCCCAATTCGCCGAGTACCAAGCAGATGAGGGTAGTCCAAGCGCCCTTCCCACGCTAAGCTTGGCGCACCATAGCGAGCCACATCGGCTTCAACGAACCTCACCTGCTGAGTATGACAATAACCACAGCCTTCTTTGGAGTAAAGCTCGCGCCCTCTTTGAGCACTTGGAGACAAGGGCAAAGGTTCAGCCTCCGTTAGCATTGCGCTTTGTTTTTCTAAAGCCTGCAACGGCAAAACACCCAACAGAGTAACTGACAAAACAAAGAAACCGATTCCCGCAACCGAGGCCACCAAATAAGAATTTCTTAAGGCTAGATTTGGCTCCCTAGGAGGGCTGTCCGAGCGAACTGTTTTTGCTTGAGCTTCGACTGTTTGAGCAGTGCCATTTCTAAGGGTATCGCTGCCGCTAACTAAGCCACTCAATAGGCAAGTAAAACCAGCAACAACAGGTAAAGCCGAGAGACTTCTAATTATCCAATAAGGCTGAGATGCGCGGATGGAGTCTAGCCAAGGTGCTCCGGCTTGCCAAAGCTGACCTTGAACTAGTCCGGCAATAGTTAGGTCTACAACCATTAAAGTGATGCCGACGGTGAGCAACCAATAGGCCCAGTTGAGCATCTTTGAATTAAAACGAGCCTCGGGCAGCCGCTGCCATGCGTGAACTATTCCGGCTATTCCTGCGAATGTTGCAAACCCCAACATAGCAAGGTGGGAGTGACCAATGACCCAGTCGGTAAAGTGGGTTAATGCGTTAAGTTCCATATCTGCCTGTAAAGATCCCTGCAAACTGACGAGCAAATAAAACACCACCGCCATCGAGGCAAAACGTAGACTTATTTCTTGAGGGAATAAACCGGCACCTCTTTGGGATAGCATGAGGTTTGAAACTACTGCTATGACAACGACACCCAAAATAAATGAAGCGAAGATAGCCGCCAGTTGCGCGGCCATGGGTATCGCGGAATAGATATAGTGATGAATACCGTTAAGAGGATAAATAAAAAACAATCCCCAGAACCCCAGCATCGACAAGAAATGGCTAAAAATAGGTTTGCCCGTCGACGCAGGAATGACAAAGTACAAAATTGCGAGTGCTAAAGGCGTAACGAATAGTCCAACCGCATCGTGAATCCAAAGGCCGCTAAAGGCTGCCCCCGCCGCGCCAGGCACAAATTCTGGAACGAAATTTCCCATCGGGTAGGAAAGCAACGTAAATACTAAAGCACCGATTATGTACCAGCTAGACACATAGAGGCTATCAAATGTGTTGGAGAAAAAAGCTGGCAGAAATTGAATCGCTAGCAATAAAAAAGCAAGCATTACTAATGCATCGGTAAAAAGAGGGAATTCTGCCCATTCTAAGGGCTGACTATACCCGGCAAGCACTAACACAAAGCCAGGAATCATAATGGCAAAATTCCAGAGCGCAAAAATAACTATGCCTAAGCGTCGACTCCTGATGGGCTGGGAGGTCAAGATCGGAACACAGTAATAAAGGAAGGCAATAAACGCATTGCCTAGCCAACCAAGCATTATTCCTTGAGTATGAACAAAACGCATTCTGCCCCAGCTGGGCAGTAGTCCATTAAGAAAATCAGGTGCAAAGAATTGAAGAGAAACGGCGATTCCAAAGAACGCGGCTAGAAGCAGCATGGCGAGAGCAGCCACGCTGTGGGCTTTTACGAGGTCTGATTCAATACCCCCGTTTGTATTTCGGGTTTGTATAGCCATGGAAAATTTGAAGTAGACCGTCTATTTCGCCACCGGATTTTGAGCGCAAAGGAGTCCTGATTATAACGTTTAAAGCAGGAGAATGTCAGCGCCAAAAGACACGAGGGGCTAAGCCATTGGGGCTATAGTATCCCAAAGTGCGCCTTAACTCTTAGCCATGTCCCCTAAGAGGGTCGTGCCAGTTTCGAGGATCCAGCCTGTAGAACCCCGCCAGCTCATCGAATAATTCACGATGGCTTTTAAACATCTCTTCCGGTCGCTCAAAAAAAGTCTCAGTGGTGACTGCAAAAAACTCTGCCGGATTGGTGGCACCGTAATGATCAATCAGCCCTCTTCGTCCCCTAGCTGCCTTCTTTTGTAATTGCTCGAACTCACCTGTCAACACGTGAGCCCAACTTTGATAGGCTCCGCTGGTTGCCAGCACGGGAGCGCCATTGTGAGAACCAGATTCATTGTCTAATTGATGGGCAAATTCGTGCAACACAACATTTTGGCCATCTTTAAAACTACGGGCACCCTCTTCAACATTGTCCCACGCCAATATTACTTTTCCTTGGCTCCAAGATTCTCCTAGCATAGCGGTTTGGCTGACAGACACTAAGCCTAATTCATCTCGAACCTGCCTTGTCGCTACAAATGTTGATGGATAGACCAACACTGAGTCTAGCTTTAAATAGGGATTAACATCACGGTTGAGAATGAGCAAACAGGCCTGGGCTGCAATCGTGACGCGAACCTCATCATCAATGTCCTGACCGGCACAGCCAACAAAACTCTTGTCATAAACAAACACTTTGATTTGGTCTTCAAAGCGGCGCTGTAGTTCAGCGGGCAATTTTACGAAAAAGGGAAGGCGGCGACAGACTATCTGCCTCCATGAGTCTGGGAAAGGGATTGACGTGATGCGTTTGCGGCGAACCCTTGGCCAAAAAGCCACCCAAAATACTGTTGCAACCAGCAGTAAACAAAGAACTACAAGCGCAATAACAGATTCAGAGTTCAATTAATTTAGCTCGAAAAATTTAACATGTGATACAACGGGCGGAGTAGGCAAACTATTTTGCCCCTCCGCTGCGAAGGTCTCGCTTACTATAGGGGCTTTACAAACTTCAGGGTCATCCGGTCGCTTTCACCAATCGCCGTAAATTGCGCTTTGTTTTCCTCACCCATTTGATAGGTAGGCGGCAATGTCCAAACACCCTCAGGGTAAACAGTTTGGTCTTTGGGGTTAGCATTAACTTCTGAAGAGCCAGCGAACTCAAACCCTGCCGCTGCCGCTAACTCTTTCACATAAGCTTCCGTCACGTACCCCGTAGTTTGCATAACCTCCATAGATGAACCTGCTTTTGCTCGATGCTCTACTACTCCCAGAATTCCTCCTGGTTTTAGTGCCGCATAAAAAGCATCAAAGAATTCATCTTGTTGCCCAGCCATAATCCAATTGTGAACATTTCTAAAAGTCATAGCCATATCCGCTGTTGCTGGAGGGGCGATGGCAGTCTCATGGGGAGGGTTTAAGTGTCTTACGATAGTTTTACCATAAATGTCTGGGCTCGCGATAAGCATGTTTTCGAATCTATCCAAAGCCCTAGGCATATAACCTACACTGGCATTTGGAGAGAAATGTGCCGCATAAAACTTACCTTCGTCCTTTAAATAAGGAGCCAGTATTTCCGTATACCAACCTCCGCCCGGAAGTATTTCAATAACAGTCATATCTGGGGTGAGGCCAAAAAATTCCAACGTTTCCACCGGGTGGCGGGCACCATTTCGGGCTACGTTAGCAGCACTTCGGTGCTGGGACTCCGCTAATTGCGCGAGAGTTAGCTTCTCACCGTGATGATCTGCTTGAATCGGAGCTGATAAAAATACAAGAGCACTGAGAAGTAGGGGTGAAAATTTCATTAGCGTCATAACTAGGGTTTCTCTTTATTGATAAATAAAACTTGTTATTGGGGTTTACGTCAGGGCCTTCAAGGCTTGTAACGTTGCCTCCGGCTCTGGCCTCACCGTATAGTCAGGGTCAACATCTACAGCACGAACAATACCGCTTTTGTCCACTATGATTCGCGCGGGCATGGGCAAGGTCCAGCTAGACTCACCGTTGTGTTTAGAAAGTTCTATTCCAAACTTCTGATAGATTGCTTTTAAATCGTCAGGCAATTCAAATTTCAGCCCTATTTCCCCGGCAAACTCATTCCCATGATCTGTCAACAGGTCAAAACCCAACGAGTTTTCGTCAACCATAGTTTCACTAAATTCAGGGAGCTGGGGTGTAAGAGCAACAAGACTAGCACCTTCTTTTTCGAATTGATCATTCAACGCTTGCAAAGCATACAGCTCTGCGTTGCAGTAAGGTCACCAACCGCCTCGAAAAACAGTTAGCACCAACGCACCCTTTTGCAGTAAGACCGCCGATGAGATTGGAGTGCCTGATTGGTTTAGCAGAGTAAAATCTGGCATTTTTGCACCGACCTTTATCACTCTCTCCATAATCCCCGAGACACGCAAGTCATCGGTCGCTCGCGTCATAATTTCAGCGATATTCGCTGGAATTCGCTTAACAGAGCCTTGCTTTATTTCGTTCAATTTATCTGCAAGAGACATGCATACTCTCCTATTGTTGACTGACCGGCACCCCGTTTTGTCAGAGAACCGCCTAAAACCAAAGTATTGCATGACGTGGAGCAATTGGCTAACCCTAGGCTGGAGCGCAATGGTCAACAACCCTATTTTTGGTAAAAACCCTGCAAGGCGAGTGTTTTCTTACTACGCTTAGGAAACGAAACCTTAAAACCCTGCTAGGCACCCCTATGAATAATTCCGAGTCGGTAACGGCTTTTTATGATGTTATGTTCTCTCACAATGCAGAGAATTTAAACTTGCTGGAAACTACCACGATGGCCGCTATTGAGTCTGCGCTGGCCAACAAAGATGAATTAAGCAATAAGATAAAGCCTCTGCCGGTTATCCAACTAAAATTGTTGCAGCTTTTGGACAAGCCAGATGCTCACTACATGGAAATTGCAGACCTTATCAACCAAGACCCCACGCTAGCCGCACGCGTTCTCCAAATTGTTAACAGTGCGCAAAACTCATCCGGCTTTGTCATAAAGGATCTAAACACTGCCGTTGCTAGGCTTGGCATTACCGGGATTGCAGAAATCGCTAGCTCATTGATGATGAAAACCATTCAACCGCCTAAGCCAATTTATTACAAAATGTATGGCAAACAGATTTGGACCCATTCACTGCACACGGCCTATCTGTGCAAAGGCTTCGCCGCGGCTTTGGAAGAAGAAGAATTTTCCGGCTATTTTCTGGGGCTCATCCATGATGTGGGAAAAATAGTAGTCTTTGACTGCTTGATCGATGCCATCGCCACCAGCGATATTGACGATGAACCGGGGAGCCTCGAGTTTAGAGAATATATTACCGAAGCATCCTTAGAGATCTCAGCTGTGGTAGCCAAAAACTGGGGGCTGCCGGCCAATTTTGTTGAGGCTCTCGAACAACAATCAACCGCTGTCACAACACCTCTCGCGGTATCTCTGCGCTGCGCTAACGCCTGCGCTGAAGAATACTTAACTCAGAAGCCATCCCCGGGCGAAGATTATCAATTACCCATTCTGGCAACCCACGATCAGAGTTTTTCTGCAGTTTGGAATAGCTTTTTGCAGCAGGCTGACGACTTAAGCAACCTCGGCTGAAATATAAAAATCTAGCTGGGCTCTCCGCAGCCCGCAAATAATAAACCCTTGGGTTTGGTTTTGTGGCTGCGCCACTAATTTCTTCTTTGACTTCACCGCACTAGTGATAAACTAGTCCCCATGAAATCACTTATCAACGTCAGGGGCCGGACAAGGGTTCGCCTCGCAAGTTGTCCTATAAGAGCCGGTTCAAGAATCGCCCCAAAAACATGACAGTCACTTTAAAAGATATCGAACAAGCTGCGGACCGAATTGCCGGCGCTATTATTGAAACTCCCTTTCAGCAATCTCAGACTTTAACTCAAATTCTTGGTACAGAGCTTTTTTTAAAATTTGAGAATTTGCAATTCACTTCGTCCTTTAAAGAAAGAGGCGCGTTGAACAAGTTGTTGCAGCTAAACGACGCTGAGAAGCAGTCAGGAGTCATTGCCATGTCGGCGGGCAATCATGCCAAGGCGGTGGCTTATCATGCCAAGCGTCTAGGCATTCCCGCTACCATTGTAATGCCCAGAAACACGCCTCATGTAAAAGTCGAAGACACCAAGAATTTTGACGCCAAGGTCATATTGGAAGGATCAGGGCTTAGCGAGGCCGCCGCCTACGCACATAGTCTTGCCGATCAAGAGAAATTAACTTTCGTTCATCCCTATGATGACAAGGCGGTCATAGCCGGAGCAGGCACCGTCGCTTTGGAAATTCTTAGAGAGACTGCAGATATAGACACTATCGTGGTGCCCATCGGCGGAGGTGGATTAATTTCTGGAGTTGCAACTGCTGCGAAGTCGCTCAACCCCGCAATCAAAATAATTGGGGTGGAAGTTGATGGTTACCCCAGTGCCTACAATGCGATTAACGACATAACTGCACCCATGGGCGGATCAACCATAGCTGAAGGAATCGCCGTTAAGCAGCCTGGCACAGCTAACCTTGAAATAATCAAGCAGCGAGTAGATGAAATCGTTCTGGTGAGTGAAGATCAAATTGAAGAGGCTATCAACTTACTTCTAACTATTGAAAAGACTGTCAGCGAAGGGGCAGGCGCAGCTGGATTGGCCGCGGTAATGGCAAACCCCGCGCTATTCACCCACCAAAAAACAGCGATCATCTTGTGCGGAGCAAACATTGACCCACGCATACTCGCATCAGTTTTAATGAGACAACTGGCACGTAAAGGGTCAATCGTACGTTATCTTATTAAAATAAGTGATCTTCCCGGAACCCTTTCAGACATTGCTGAAGAAATTGGCAATCTAGGGGGAAACATACTAGAAGTCTCTCATCAGCGCATGTTTGCCAGCATTCGCGCCAAGGATGCAGATTTGTATTTCACAGTTGAAACCCGCGGCAGAGAACAGAGCAATTCCATTTTAGAAAGATTAACTAGCCTAGGCTACGACGCTCAACTGCTAGACACCTAGTCCAACACTAAAGGTTGGTCGACGGAACTCCCTATTTTTTTCAGCCACTGAACAAAAGGTTCACGATAGTGCACGGCTGTGTCAAAACCCTCTGGATCAAACCGCGCCAGTTTTCCATAACCGTCACCGCCATCGTACATAAAACTATTAACCAAAACCCGGTAGTGAGTTGATTCTGCCAGAGGGGCGTTTGTCGAATCCAGCACCCATTGATCCGCTTCCATTCTCATACCAGCTATCACTGGACGAGTTGCTTCCGCCATAACCTCAGCTATTTCTGCGCCTGTCAGATCGGTAGCAATGATAGTATTTGAGAAAGGCATAATTGCCACGATAGTTCCTAAACTAATCTCGCCCTTTGCCAATGGGGCTCTAATTCCTCCGCCATTGGTAAGCGCGATATCTGCAGTTGTATCGAATTCTAACCACGCGTCAACGATACTCTGCTGCAATTCATCACTGGATCGTTGCCACTCACGTTCACTAAAACCCAATCTTTCTGACAGCGTTTCTTCAGACACATCACGCCATCGACTGACGATAGATGCCAAAGCCGAGTCCGCTGCAGAGTCTTTATTCTGGTGAGTGGAAAAAGAAACCGCCTGACTCTCTTCTGTCACTCGATTAACTTGAATTTGTGCTTTCGCATAGCTACTAAAATGAAAGCCTCCACCAACAACCACGGTACTGCCAATTTTTTCAGCCACTAACTCATTGCAATGACCAGCGCCGATAAGTGCAATATCTAAATCTTCCACTGCCAACGCAAGAGGACGTAATTCATTCATGCAAACGTGGCTGACGACGATGAGCACATCTGGGTTGTGTGCATGGATCTCTGGCATCACTTTTCTGAGGGCAACCTCATAGTCCGTAAATGCTAATGGTGCCACTACACTAGGCATAGTAGTGGTTGGAGTCGACGTTGTAGTTAGACCTATGATAGCAACGTTCACACCAGCGACTGACGTTAATGTGTAGGGCAAAATTCCGAGATCAACAGGGTGTTCTCCTGTTTCTTTCCAGAGCGTATTGGCGCTCAAATAGGGAAAATCTGCTTGCGCCGCTCGGGCTGAAAAATCTTGCAGACCGAAATCAAATTCATGATTGCCGACTGCGGACGCGTCATAATCCATAGCATTCATTAATTCCACCATGCTCTGCCCTTGCACCCAAGTAGAAATGGCCGGTCCAGTCCAGTTGTCGCCACCGCTCAAAACCAAAAAGGCGCCATCCTGGCTAAAACCCTCTTCCTCCTTCCAAAGCTCAAATAAATTCGCGGCACCCTGTCCCTCTTCCATTCCCTCCATCCATCCGTGCTCATCGTTGGTGTAAAGCACAGTGAACATTGCCATCTCGTCTTGAGCGCCACCCTCTTCGGTGAGAGAAGCGCAAGCACTTAAGACCCACCCCATCAAAATAAGCATTAAAATTTGACTCACTGTTTTTTGTACCGTTGCTTTCATCATGTAGATCACACCTAAATTCCTTATTTCGAATGCTGACTCTCAATGTAAGATTGCCTACTGTGCCAATCCACCTAAATGACCGAGATTGACTTGGTCCCGCTGGTTCTCGCTGACTATGCTTTAATTAACATCGCCACACTAACGGCAATCAGGGCGATACCAATCACTTCTCTTAAAGATATTTTTTCAGAAAAATAAAACGTGGTGATAAGCAACGTTACCAGAAATTCGGCTTGGCCGAGTGTCTTTACCAACGCGGCTTCTTGCAGACTCATTGCCGTGAACCAGCCGATAGAACCAAGCACCGATGTGACACCAATAAACAACGATGCTCTGAAATTTTTAACGATCAAGGGTAGCTGCTCCGATTCGAATAACACGACCCAAATCAAGCACAGCAGAGTTTGCAGCCCAACCATAAAGACCAATACAGTAGCTGCATTCACGATGCCATCAAGCCCCAGGGAAAGAGACGCTTGCCGAATCCAAAGTGAAGCAAGCGCAAACCCAAGGCCCGCGCCTAGCCCGAATTTGATGCTACGATTAGCTGTAAGATCTGCCGCACTAATCTTCCAATTGCTGGCCACAAGCACTCCGGCAACACCCAGTACTACTGAAAGATAACCCCAAGGGCTAAGAATTGCGGAAAAAAACAGCGTGCCTATTAGTGCAGTCAGTATGGCCTCAGTTTTAGCCAAGGCGGTGCCAACGGCAAAATTCTTAATGCCTAAGGCTTTAATCAGCAAAACCGTTGCCACTATCTGAGCGATAGCGGCTAACGAAGAAGACAGCAAGAAGGTGGAGTTTAGCTGGGCTAATTGAAAATCATCTTGCAGCCAAGCAAAGTAGGCTATTGCAAAGGGCAAACCGAACAAATAGCGAACAAGTGTCGCCGCTTGGGGAGAAATTTTTTGGGCAATCTGCTTTTGGCCTGCGGTTCGCACTGACTGCATTACAATCGCAAGCAGGGTAAAACTGATCCACGTTTCCATTCTCGCACTATACCGAGAAGATGGACTATACGCATCTGTCCTTGGGCATAATTTTAGTATCAGCGCCTTCGACCAATTGGATGTAGTAAACTGAGAGAGCGTCGAGTTTCAGGACGCCTAGGGTTTTTTACGTTAAAATGTGAACCCTATGTAGAGACCCACTAATCAGAACGGCGCCCGCCCCATTTTCGCGGCAGGCATAGGAGATCACACTGTGAGTGTAGTAAGCATCAAACGATCGTTGGAATCCACTCAGCAAGATCCTGAGAAACGATCTTGGCTTCGATTTGTCACTGCGGCGAGCTTGTTTGACGGTCACGACGCTGCCATCAATATCATGCGTCGAATTCTCCAATCCAGCGGCGCTGAGGTAATCCATCTGGCTCACAACAGATCCGTACAGGAGATAGTTGAAGCGGCTATACAGGAAGATGCCGACGCAATCGCTATCAGCTCCTATCAAGGAGGGCATTTAGAATATTTCAAGTACCTCATTGATAAGCTTCATGAACTGGGTGCAGGCCACATAAAAGTCTTTGGCGGTGGTGGCGGGGTCATTATCCCTGGAGAAATTGATGAGTTACACGAGTACGGCGTCACTAGAATTTATTCGCCCGCTGATGGTCAGTCAATAGGCCTTCAAGGCATGATTGACGACATGTTGGCTAGATGTCGTCAAGGAAAGCAGCGCCCCACCCCTCCTACAATCGAAGAATTGGCAGGAGGAGATCGTTTATTACTCACTCGGGCAATCACCGCATTAGAAAATTCCGAATACGACAACAGCAGCATCAATCAGCTTGCTGAGCTGGCTGGAAAAGCCCAAAAGGTTGCTACGCTGGGAATCACGGGAACAGGAGGTGCGGGAAAATCCTCCACAACTGATGAAATTATTCGGCGTTTTCGTCAAGACAGCCAAGACCAACTTACTATCGGTGTATTGGCAATTGACCCTACTCGTAAGAAAACAGGGGGCGCACTTCTAGGCGATAGAATTCGCATGAATGCGATCAGTCATCCCAATATATTTATGCGTTCAGTTGCAACAAGAGATGCTTCTGTAGAAATCCCAGAGCATTTAAGTGAAATCATCCAGGCCATGAAGCTCTCTGGTTTTGACCTAATCATTATCGAGACGCCCGGTATAGGCCAAGGTGACGCAGGCATTGTGCCTTTTGTTAACACCTCTCTCTATGTAATGACTCCAGAGTTCGGCGCCGCCAGTCAATTGGAAAAAATTGACATGCTTGATTATGCGGATGTGTTTGCCATTAATAAATTTGACCGCAAAGGCAGCGAAGATGCGCTCCGAGATGTTTCAAAACAAGTGCAAAGAAATCGTGAGGCGTTCTCGGTTATGCCCGACGCCATGCCGGTTTTTGGAACCATCGCCTCAAAATTTAATGACGATGGAATTACCGCTTTATATCAGGCCCTGCTACCAGAGCTTAGAAAGCAAGGGCTCAAAGAATTCGAAAGTTATCTCGAGACGGTCAACACTAAAGCCTCCACCTCTCGCACCCTTATTATCCCAGCCCAACAGCAAAGGTACCTTGCCGAGATTGCTGAAATCGTTAGAGACTATCATGATCAGGTTAAAGCTCAGTCCTCTCTTGCCCGCGAGCGTCAGCAACTGACCGCAGCAAAAGGCATGCTTGATAACGCAGGACAAGACAGCAGTAATCTAGACGATATTATTGCCAAAAAAGAGTCTGCTATGGATGGGCGAGCGAAGAAAATTCTAGAAAATTGGCCACAGCTCAAAGAAGACTATTCCGGCGATGAACTTATTGTAAAAGTGCGGGATCGAGAAATCCGAACAGAGTTGACCCGCACTTCTTTGTCGGGCACTAAAATACCGCGGGTATCCCTGCCTAGATATGAAGACCATGGTGAACTGCTTCGCTGGTTACTGTTAGAGAATGTGCCGGGCAATTTTCCATTCACAGCCGGAGTATTTCCGTTTAAAAGAGACAGTGAAGACCCCACTCGAATGTTTGCCGGTGAAGGTGATGCGTTTCGAACCAACAACCGCTTTAAGCAACTTTCGGAGCATTCAGATGCAAAGCGGCTATCTACAGCGTTTGATTCGGTAACTTTATACGGCTTTGATCCGGACCTACAGCCAGACATTTATGGCAAAGTCGGAAATTCTGGGGTCTCTATAGCAACGCTGGATGACATGAAAGCGCTGTACGATGGTTTTGATCTTTGCAATCCCACCACATCGGTTTCTATGACTATTAATGGTCCAGCACCCACTCTCTTGGCTATGTTTTTAAACACAGCAATAGATCAGCAACTCGCCGTCTTCTTAGCAGAAAACTCTAGAGAGCCTAGCGCGGGCGAGTTTGATGAATTAAAAGCACGCACGTTAGAGAACGTTCGCGGCACAGTACAAGCAGACATCCTCAAAGAAGACCAAGGGCAAAACACTTGTATCTTCTCAACAGAATTTAGTTTGAAGCTAATGGGAGACATTCAAGAATACTTTACTGCAAACCGTGTTCGTAATTTCTACTCCGTGTCTATTTCTGGTTATCACATTGCAGAGGCGGGCGCGAATCCAATCTCTCAGCTTGCATTTACCCTGTCGAATGGTTTTACATTCGTAGAGGCTTATTTGGCAAGGGGCATGAAAGTTGATGATTTCGCACACAACCTGTCGTTCTTCTTCTCTAATGGCATGGACCCTGAGTACACTGTAATGGGCCGTGTGGCTCGAAGAATCTGGGCGACTGCAATGCGCTTTCGCTACGGTGCCAATGAACGTAGTCAAAAACTCAAATATCATATTCAAACCTCGGGCCGGTCCCTACATGCTCAAGAAATGTCATTCAATGACATTCGAACCACGTTACAAGCACTTATAGCGGTTTATGATAACTGCAATAGCTTGCATACCAACGCCTACGATGAAGCCGTAACCACGCCTACCGAAGAATCTGTTCGACGAGCCATGGCTATCCAGCTCATCATCAATAAAGAATGGGGGCTGGCCGTTAACGAAAACTCAAATCAAGGTGCCTTCATCATTGAGGAGTTAACCGATCTTGTAGAGGAAGCGGTATTGCAAGAATTCGAAAAGATCTCTGAACGAGGAGGTGTTCTTGGCGCGATGGAAACTGGATATCAACGCGGTAAGATTCAGGATGAATCTATGTATTATGAACACCGGAAGCACGATGGAAGTTTGCCATTGGTAGGAGTCAATACTTTTATTAGTCCTGAGCCAGAACCAGAACTCAACATTGAGCTAGCCCGCTCTACCGAACAAGAAAAACAAAGCCAAATTTCTCGCTTGGCTGAGTTTCATAAAGCCCACAGCGGCAATTCCAAAGAAGCGTTAGAGCGTCTTAAGAATGCTGCGATTAAAGATGAAAACGTATTCGAAGAGCTAATGAACGCAGTTCGTTTCTGCTCGCTAGGTGAAATTACCGACACATTTTTCGAGGTGGGTGGCCAATATAGGCGCAGCATGTAAGTGGCTATGGCGGCGACTCTCCAATGTCGCCGCACTCCTTATCTACGGAGCCAAGCGAGAGAGTTAACTTGGCTTGCGGAACAAATAGACCACTCGATCTGTATTGCCTCGAATCGATGGATCGCTCATAGACTTGAGTCGATCATCATCCGGGTTTCTCAGAATGCCTGACTCTCCTTCAAGGATAAATCCCGCCGTCACCATACCGTGCTGAATCGCCAAAGGATCAATTCGGTGGAGGGTGTTAGCAACATCTAAAGCGACACCCAATGTTGCAGCGTGATCAACTATCCCCACCACACCACCCGGCTTTATGCTGTCATACACCGCAGACAAAAAACTCTCCGCATCGATAGCCGGCCAACCCTCAGCGGCATAATAAAGATCATGAAACCCCAGCACGAAAACTGCAGCATCATAGTAGTCAGCGTTAAACATAGTCTCATCAGTCTCGGTTACAAGAGACTTCACATTGGGTAATCGATCATCTGCCAATCTGTCAGCAACACCCGCTCCTACGAAACCATCCCAGCCACCGTTGTTATAAAGCGTAACTTCCCCTTGCTCTCCAACCACATGACTCAATATTTCCGAGTAATAGCCTCCACCCGCAAAAATATCGAGCACTTTCATGCCTTCTTCAATGCCAAAAAACTCTAACACTTCTGCTGGCTTTCGAGTGGCATCACGGGCTGTGTCTGCTTCTGGTCTGGTGCTGTTTTTAACAGCGCGCTCTATGGCTAAATGGCCATCTGCAAAACTTGCAGAAGAAACAATGAAGATCATTGCCGCTAAAACTATTTTTTTCATATTCTCACCTTTGAATGCAACGTTAGTCACGATAGTTCATATCACTAATTAGTTAGAGCCCGAATTCGTGTCCCGCGCTCCACTAAACAGCCGCTTAAACGACCGCTTAAACAAAAAAGGGCGGTTTCCACCGCCCTTTGTCTTAAAAACAGAGTGCCTACGTGAATTCTTACTCAGTCACGTTCACAGTCAGATAACCATCATGATAAAGGCCACCATCGTCTGCACGCCCCCACAGGACGTAGGTACCAGGTTCTTCAAAAGTTACCGTCGATTCATACATTCCGTCTTCAGGAATCGGTGGAGGCACCCACAGCGCACCCCAAGGAGAGTTGGCACTTGTGCGAGTATCTTCCCATGGCTTGGGCATTGGCGGATCAAAAGTCACTTTCCCTGCACCACGATACACATTCCAAGACAAGAATAAACCGTTCACCTTACCCACAGTCACTCGAGTTGGGGGGGTAGAGAAACGGCGTTTGCTAACCGCTTCTGGCGTAACAAACGCAGCAGCTAAAGGGCCACCTGCAAATTCTGCAAATCTACGCGCTTCGGCCACAACATCTGTTGGCGTTGGCAAGCCATCATCCGTTACCTGAGTTTGAAGTCGCATTGGCTCCCCCACTCTCACTGTGCGAATAGCATCACCCTGTACCGTAACAATCGGTGGAACATTTGCCCTAGATTCTGGACTACTTGTTCCGGCACCAAGAGAGCCTGTTTCAGAGGCGATTACCATGTTGTCGACCAAATAATCCGCTTTAAGAGTAGCGTATGCTTTACGCTCAACACCGTTAACATTTAGAGTCCATACCAATTCTCTGTCACCCCAATCTGCAGGCACATTGACTTCAAATGTGAAGCGGTTTCGGCGCGGAAGGAAGTGTGTTGGCTGCCCACGATCTGGGTTACCCGGTGAAAATGAGTTAGCCTCTCCTATTGGTACGTCAGGCTCTTCTTCCCAATTTTCATTCATATAGCCAAACATCAAATTGAATGTACCATCCGGTAATGGACGCCAGCCCTCGAAAGCCGGCTCAACATGCTGGCCTTTGGTATAGGACTGCGCTGTGGCAACTTGGGCAAATAAGCTTAAGAAAAGCGAGACGACAACTAAACCCAATGACACTCGCGCGCCTTTGTTAGAACGATAAATCATGATTAATTACTCTCCTGTAATGCAACTTCATTACCAGCTGTTGCTGGTTCTTCTTGTACTATTGGGGCAACCAATGGAGCCAAGCAAAGCGGGCACCCGATTATATGGTCATTAGGCCCTAAATTAAGCCCAGTTCTTCTTTTTTCCATTTCTTCTAAAAACTGTTCATCACTCATTTTCACACGCATGCCTAAGTCAATAAACATATTGGTTACCGACCTGTTGCCCGAGCCTTGCCAGTTTCTGGAATCAGGTACGTTAGGGTTGGTGGATGTATTGTTCATGTAGCCCACGATGTGCAAAATAGTACCCTTTGGTAGCAACGGAGCAGCGTCGTCTTCATAGGCGTAACCCCTTACCCAGTTATGGTCGTAACCGACACATGATAAGGTTTCAATGGTGTAACCCCAAATAGCCTCTAAACACATTCTCTCGCCAGGCGCATGTAAATGGGGTTCAAAACTGATGACCTTAATATTGTCTTTTAACACCGTGTAGGCGTGCAGCTCTTGCTCGCTTTCATTTCCCGCAATGCTGATATCAACCCCGTTTCCCAGACCCAAAACCGCGCGCTCATACTTTGGCTCATAGCCAACAGGATGGAACCGAAATCCAATTTCTAAATGCCCCGTTGTATCTTTACCATTGGAATGCAAGTGCACGGAATCGGAGACGATAAAGCTGTTAGCCGTTAGCAAGCGTCCGCCGTCTGGATCAAAAATGTCAGGGTTACGTCCCACTTCGTGAACCGGCCAGCTGGTGTTTGTGCCCTCAACTCGTTCACCATTTTCGTCCAGTTCTGAGGTTCCCCAAATCATATGATGAAAAATATAGCGTCCACCCACTGTGTCTCTGCCAGTGCCAGACTGATTATTAACGTCATTCACTTCTACGATTTCAACAGACTTAACCCAACGATCTTCGGTAAGGCCGGTGGGAACTCGATCGATCTCACCCCACCAATCCGGTGTACCTGCTAGTTTGGTGACTGAATTAGTGGTAACAATTAAATCAGGTTCGCCGGCAGTCCATTTTTGGCTATCGTCGAACACCAAGGCAGCAGGCGCATCACTTTCGTCCCCTTCAGGTGTTCCACTGCGGGCCCAGCGGGAGATTGCTGAAATTTCATCCTCGGTAAGCGATGGATCATTTTTGTAGTCTTGAATACCAATGTTTTTCTCCATATACCAAGGAGGCATCGCACCGGCGCGGTCACGCAATCCGGTTTTGTATTCTATAAGCCCTGCATAAGGGGCAACTTCATCATAACTGACCAAAGGCATGGGGCCGACGCCCCCAGCTCTATGGCAGCCTTGACAGCTACGCTGAAGGATCGGAACAATATCTCTGTGAAAAGTGACTTCCTCGTCCTGCGCAGAGGCTGTAGCAGGCAGTAACAGCACTGATAGCAATAGCCCGCAGACCAATTTCACGGACTGATGGACGTTATTTAGACAAACTCGCTGAGTAATCATGGCTTTTTCATTCTCCCTATTCATTTCGCTCTATGGCGCTCTTTCACCCGCTCGTACCGACGCTTGGTGTAATTTTTGGGGCAGTATTACAGCAATAGTGAGTGTATTTTCACTCTAGCCTCCGATTGAAGCAAAATTAACAGAGGCTGTCTTCCCAAATATGACGAATTACTGATGCAGAAGGTAAATTGGAGGGATAAAGGGCTCTTTGCTGGTTCTAGCCAGTTAATCATATGAGCTCGGAGTTGCTTGAACAAACTTCTCAGCAACTTTCGCAACTGATGTTAGTTAATGTAATAAGGACATAAAGCCAAAATTTAGCCAAAAAAAAGCCTGCTGCACTTACGCACAGCAGGCTTCGTGTTCTCACTTAGAAATTACTCAGCCGTAAACGACTCTTTTTCCTCATCAGTAATTTCCTTAATGCTTAGCTTGATTCGACCTCTAGCATCAAGGTCTGTCACTTTAACCAGCACTTCTTCACCTTCACTTAAGTACTCATTCACGCTTTCAACACGCTCTTGAGAAATCTGTGAAATGTGAACGAGTCCATCCTTGCCAGGAAGGATAGTAACAAACGCACCAAAATCAACGATTCTGGCTACTTTACCCATGTACAGTTTGCCAACTTCTGCCTCGGCAGTAATTGCATTAACCATATCTAAGGCAGCGTCTCGTGAGGTCGCATCTTCCCCGTAGATTCTAACGTTGCCGTCATCATCAATATCGATTGAGGCGCCAGTATCTTCTGTGATGCCACGGATGACCGCACCACCTTTACCGATAACATCACGAATCTTGTCAGGGTCAATTTTAAGCATTGCCATTGCTGGCGCATTGTCAGAAACAGTTTCCCGAGACTGAGAGATCACCTTGTTCATTTCACCGAGAATATGAATTCTAGCTGTATTGGCTTGCTCAAGAGCAATTTCCATAATCTCTTCAGTAATACCTTGAATTTTGATATCCATCTGCAACGCAGTCACGCCGTCAGAAGTTCCAGCCACTTTAAAATCCATATCACCAAGGTGATCTTCATCACCCAAGATATCGGTCAACACCGCGAAACGCTCGCCTTCTTTGATCAGACCCATAGCGATACCAGCCACAGGTGCCTTAATTGGAACACCTGAATCCATAAGCGCTAGACTGCTACCGCATACACTCGCCATGGAGCTAGAACCGTTTGATTCCGTAATCTCAGACACAATACGCATTGCATAAGGGAACTCTTCTTCAGCAGGCAAAACAGCAGCCACACCACGTCGAGCTAGGCGACCGTGACCAATTTCACGGCGCTTAGGGCCACCCATGAAACCTGCTTCACCGACAGAATAGGGAGGGAAGTTATAATGCAGCATGAAAGGATCTTTCTTGGAGCCACTTAGGTCTTCAACAATTTGTGAATCACGCAAGGCACCTAGAGTGGTCACCACTAATGCCTGAGTTTCTCCTCTTGTGAATAAAGCAGAACCGTGGGCTTTTGGTAATACCCCAGTTTCAACTTCTATGGCGCGGACCGTTTTCGTGTCACGACCATCGATGCGAGGAGCTCCGTCGAGAATACGGTTTCGAACCGTGCTCTTTTCTAGCTTGCCAAACACTTCTTTCACATCGCTTGCAGCAATTCCTGCTTCTTCGTCAGCGATTTGCTCAACCGCTTCAGATTGAAGCTGACCGATGCGCTCATAACGTTCCATCTTGTCTGAAATCTGGTACGCGTCAGTAACTCCAGCGGTGAATTTATCAGCAACCGCGGACTTCAATGCTTCATTCTCAGCTTCCGGCTGCCAGTCCCACGCGGGCTTGCCAACTTCGGCTTTCAACTCAGTGATTGTATCGATCACCACCTGCATTTCTTGGTGGGCGAATAAAACACCGCCAAGCATTTGGTCTTCTGTAAGCTCTTTAGCCTCAGATTCAACCATCAATACAGCTGATTTAGTACCAGCAACTACCATGTCCAGTAGTGATGATTCCAATGCAGAATGGGTTGGATTCAATACGTAGCCATTTTCATGATCATAACCAACTCGCGCACAGCCAATAGGCTCGGCAAAGGGGATGCCAGAAATCGCGAGCGCGGCTGAAGCACCAATCATTGCTGGCACATCTGGATCGATATCTTTATCAGCAGAAATTACTGTACAGATAACCTGCACTTCATTTTTGAATCCTTTTGGAAACAATGGACGAATCGGTCTATCGATCAATCGAGAAGTGAGTGTTTCTTTCTCAGTGGGTCTGCCTTCACGCTTGAAGAAGCCCCCTGGGATTTTGCCTACTGCGTAGGTTTTTTCTTGATAGTTAACTGTGAGTGGGAAAAAATCCGCGTGTGGGTTGGCTTCTTTTTTACCAACTACTGTAGCCAAAACCTGCGTGTCGCCCATTGTTACAATGACAGCACCTGTTGCTTGTCGAGCGACCTTACCTGTTTCAAGAGTGATCGTATCACCGCCAAATTGAAACGTTTTACTTACCTTGTTGAACATAATTATTTCCTAGTTGATTACATTGATTCAGCGCCAACTCATCAGGCGCTGAACAATTTTTTGACCACTTAAATTAGCGACGCAGACCTAGACGCTTAATTAGAGAAGCGTAACGTTCTACATTTTTGCGCTTTAAGTAATCGAGAAGTTTACGACGACTGTTCACCATGCGAATTAGACCGCGGCGTGAATGGTGATCGTGGATGTGCTCTTTGAAGTGAGCTTGAAGCTCATTGATATTCGCAGTTAGCAAAGCGACTTGTACTTCAGGTGAACCTGTATCACCTTCACTCTGAGCGTATTCTTTAATGATTGTATCTTTCGTTTCAGCTGATAAAGCCATGTTACTTTCTCCATAATATGCGGTTAAGTAGCGAGTTGTTTAAGCAGTCATTTCTCATCAATCTATGCTGAGATTTACTGACCCCTTACACCCGGTTGATCTCAGAGTAACCACGCATATTGATAGTTACCTGAATTCTTGCGTTAAAATAAATTAGTTATTTCTCACTCATGAGTAACAACCAATCGTTTAGGAGCTACCTTACCATCGTCATCAATACAGCCAATGCCAAGAAATAACTCTTCGTCGTACATCCTCACCAAACCGTCAGCGGGTAGGTGACTTACTAATACAGCCTGACCATTTTTTACAAAGTCGGCAGTAATGCTAGGCAGAACAACAGCAGGCAAATCCTCAATAGCTTTATCCATTGGGATTAACAAGTCATCCAAGGCCGCTGCACCCTGCAATTCTTTTTGCTCTGTCAAATAATCTAATGAAAAACAGTCTTGTTCAGAAAACGGGCCTGCTTTCATTCTATGCAGCGCAACAATATGCGCGCCACATCCTAAAACTTCACCTAAATCGTCAGCAATAGTCCGGATATAAGTGCCCTTACTACAGCTTATTTCGAGGACCAACTCATTATCGTGCAGACTAATCAGTTCGTTGGAATAAACCACCACTGACCGGGCCTGCCTTTCGATGACCTCGCCTTTATGAGCTCGCTTGTAAAGCGGAACACCGTCGACTTTCAAAGCAGAGTGCATCGGTGGCACTTGCTGGATCTCACCTTTAAACTGAACTAATGCCCTGAGCACCTCTTGCTCTGACACACTAAAGTCGTCACAGACTGCAATCACGTTGCCTTCTGAATCGGCGCTATCAGTTCTAACGCCTAATTTCACTGTCGCCCTGTATTTCTTATCAGAGTCCAATAAGAATTGGGAAACCTTTGTGGCCTCACCTAAACACAGTGGCAGCACTCCTGTCGCGAGAGGGTCTAGACTACCTGTGTGTCCCGCTTTATTTGCTTCAAACAGGTGCTTTACCCGCTGCAATGCACGATTCGAACTTAAGCCTATCGGCTTATCTAACAGGATTATTCCGTTTACATTCCTGCCTTTGTTTCGACGCTGACGACCCAATTATAAATCTCCTAATAACCGATATTTTAGCTATCAGGTTCATCAGAGTGTTGGCTTTCATCTGCCGCCAAAGCGCTATCAATTAGAGTAGATAGCTGATGCCCTCGCTGAATGCTGCCGTCATAATGAAACTGCAGCTTAGGCACTGACCTTGTCTTTAATCGCTTTGAAAGCAAGGTCCGGAGAAATCCCGCCGCCTTACCCAACGCCTTAATATTTTCTTCAATTTCTAACTTGTCTAGTTCACCGGGTTCCGTCAGGGTAGAAGAATTTACATCCCCATGATCTGAAAGTGTATTGAGAACAGTTACGTATACTCGGGCATGGGCTAAATCTTTGCTTACTGATACCCCGGTCACCGATACCATACCGACCCGAGGGTCGTTAACTTCAAGTTGAATGAGTGTTGCTAACTCTCGCTGAATTTGATCAGCAACCCGTTGCACCCTTGGAGACATTTCCGCCACAGTATCAACCTAATCCGATAACCAAGTTATAGGCTACGCGCGACTTCGGTGGTCTCAAAGACTTCAATCTTGTCGCCAACTTTAACGTCGTTATAGTTGCGCACTCCGATTCCGCACTCGATGCCATTACGCACTTCATTGGCATCATCCTTAAAGCGTCTAAGGGACTCGAGCTCACCCTCGTAGATAACCACGTTGTCCCGAAGTACACGAATAGGTTTACTTCGATAAACAGTTCCTTCGATCACCATGCTGCCGGCAATCAACCCAAATTTAGGCGAATTGAACACATCTCTTACTTCGGCGATACCCACGATGGTCTCGCGAATCTCAGGAGCAAGCATGCCTCCCATAATAGCTTTAACGTCATCAATGACATCGTAAATCACGTTGTAGTAGCGTAACTGCAGCCCTTCATTGTCAACGATATCCCGCGCTGATTTATCTGCGCGAGTATTGAACCCGATTATCATTGCCTTGGATGTTGCCGCAAGATGTACATCAGTTTCAGAAATTCCACCGACGCCAGAACCAATCACATTGACCTCAACTTCATCGGTGCCAAGTTTTTGCAACGAACCGATGATAGCCTCTAACGAGCCACGCACGTCCGTCTTGATAATGACATTTAGAATCCCTTTCTCAGCCATTCCCAATCCGGCGAACATGTTTTCTACCATGCTAGATTGCTGTTTCGCTTGCAGATTGTCTTTATGGCGTGTGCGTCTAAACTCCGCAACCTCACGTGCTTTTTTCTCATCAGCGACTACCACAAAATCATCGCCAGCCTCTGGCACACCGTTTAGACCCAAAATTTCTACAGGAATTGATGGCCCTGCCATTTTGACGTTTTGGCCTCTCTCATCAACGAGTGCTCTAACGCGGCCATATTCATGCCCTGCTAGAACGATGTCACCGGTTCTTAACGTACCGTTTTGAACCAAAACTGAAGCTACTGAACCTCGCCCTTTATCCAAACGGGATTCAATTACAACTCCGTGGCCAGGTACGTCTGTATAAGCTGTTAATTCCAATAGTTCTGCTTGGAGCAAAATGGCCTCAAGCAACTTTTCTACGCCAGTGCCAGCTATAGCAGAAACTTCAATAAACTGAGTTTCACCACCCCATTCTTCCGGAATCACTTCCATGGCAGAAAGCTCGTTTTTAACCCGATCTGGGTCTACGCCTTCCTTATCTATTTTATTGATCGCCACAACCAAAGGCACTCCAGCCGCTTTCGCATGCTGAACCGCTTCTTCAGTTTGAGGTTTGACACCGTCATCAGCTGCCACTACCAAAATAATCACGTCAGTTGCCTTAGCACCGCGAGAGCGCATGGCAGTGAATGCAGCGTGGCCGGGTGTGTCAAGAAAACTAATCATGCCGTGATCAGTGTTCACGTGATACGCACCTATATGCTGCGTAATACCCCCAGCCTCATGAGAAGCCACAGTGGATTTTCTAATGTAGTCCAAAAGAGAAGTCTTGCCGTGATCAACATGTCCCATAACAGTGACCACTGGCGCCCGAACGATTTGCTCTTCACCAACATCAGCGGCCAAAGTTTCAGCCAATTCCTCTTCGATTACATCTTCTGAAACAAATTTCGCTGTATGCCCCATCTCTTCGATAACGAGTGTTGCAGTGTCTTGATCAAGAATCTGATTGATTGTCGCCATTACACCCATCTTGAAGAGCACTTTAATAAGCTCGCCAGACTTCACCGACATTTGCCCGGCTAAATCGGCAAGGGTATTTGCTTCTCCGATCTTAACCTCGCGAATCTTAGTTTCTGTAGGCATTGCAAAGGCGTGTTGCTGAGCAGCCATCTTAGCTTTTGACTTTCGCCCGCCGCGGCCGCGTCTTCCACCTAGGGCATCAAAATCATCGCCCTCTAAAACGAAATCATCGTTAACGTGAATTGTTTTGGCTTGGCGCTTGGCTGGCTGCGCCTTGCCTTTGTTTCTGGGGCTGCCTTTTTTCTTGTCGCTAGGTTCGTCAGCTGCAGGCTTGGCTGGAGCTTTTCTCTTGGCGCCAGGCTTGGCATCTGCTGGATCAGCAGGTGGCGGAGCAACAGGAGTAGCATCAGCTTTAGCACTTGCTTCAGCTGCAGCGGCAGCCTCTGCGGCGGCTTTTTCAGCAGCGGCTTTTTCAGCGGCGGCGGCGGCTTCAGCGGCAGCGGCTTCCGCAGCAGCAGCTTCTGCAGCGGCGGCTTCCGCGGCAGCTGCTTCTTCGGCAGCTGCTTCTTCTGGGATCTCGCTGCGCTTAACGTAAGTTCGCTTCTTTCGAACCTCAACAGCCACTGTTTTACCTCGACCGTGTGTCGAGGCAGACTTTAAGGTTGCTATAGTTTTCCGCTTAAGCGTAATCTTTTTGGGAGCAGCATCGGTCGCATCACGGTCACCGTGACCACGACGTAAGAACACCAACAACGTATTTTTATCCTCGTTGGAAATAACTTCTTCTGCTTTCTTGTGCGGCAATCCTGCCTCTTTGACTTGAGACAGTAGTTTGTCCACCGAAACACCTACAACGTCGGCGAGCTCACTGATTGTTACATCTGCCATTCAAACAACTCCCATTCATCAACCCTAGGTCGATTTACTCAAACCAAGGTGCGCGCGCAGTCATAATTAGTTGACCCGCTCGTTCTTCTGTCATGCCTTCGATGTCCATAAGCTCATCAATGGCTTGTTCTGCAAGACCTTCCATATCCAGAATCTTGCGCTTGGATAGCTCTAATGCCAGAGCATCATCCATCCCTTCCATGTTCAATAAATCATCAGCGATATTCGCCGATGATAAGTCTTCTTCAGAAGCGATCGCCTGAGTCAACAAAGCATCTTTAGCTCTGTTTCTTAACTCATTCGCAATTTCCTCATCGAATCCGTCAATCGCTAGAATCTCATCCAAGGGCACATAGGCGATTTCTTCTAGAGAGGTAAACCCTTCTTGCACTAAGACCTCAGACACATCTTCATCAACATCCAATTTGCTGACAAACATATCGATAAATCCGCTCGCTTCTTGCTGCTGCTTTGCGGCTGCATCTTCTTCGCTCATCACGTTGATAGACCAACCTGTTAGCTCGCTAGACAGCCGAACATTTTGTCCATTGCGACCAATAGCTTGCGCCAAATTATCTTCTGCCACAGCGATATCCATAGTGTTGCTATCTTCATCAACAATAATGGAAGCCACTTCTGCAGGAGACATTGAATTAATCACTAGTTGAGCTGGATTATCATCCCAAAGAATAATGTCTATGCGCTCATTGGCCAATTCGTTGGAAACGACCTGCACGCGGGAACCTCGCATACCAACACAGGCACCTACAGGATCGATGCGACCATCGTTGGTGCTCACTACAATTTTCGCTCTCGAACCGGGGTCTCTTGCTGCTGCTTTTATTTCTATAACTTCTTCAGCTATCTCTGGCACTTCAATTTTAAACAGCTCGATGAGCATGGCCGGAGAAGTTCGACTCAAGAATAGTTGTGGACCGCGCTGTTCAGAACGCACATCCATAAGCAAAGCGCGCATTCTGTCGCCCATGCGAAAAGTCTCGCGAGGGATCATTTGGTCCCGAGGCAGCAATGCTTCCGCATTAGAACCCAAATCAACAATAATATTGTCTCGAGTTACTTTCTTAACCGTGCCAGCAACCAACTCACCAATTTTATCTTGATACTGAGAGATGACTATTTCTCGTTCAGCTTCTCGTACTTTCTGCACGATAACTTGCTTTGCGGTTTGCGCAGCAATTCGACCGAACTCCACATTATCGATTTTTTCTTCGTAAACATCGCCTACAGCAAGAGAAGGATCTTTGTCTGCCAACTGCTCGAGAATGAGCTGAGTTTCCTCGATTAAATACTCTTCATCTGCAACCACAGCCCAAACACGAAATGTTTCGTACTCACCTGTTTCTCTGTCCACCGATACTCGACAATCGATTTCTTCATTATCGTTTAATTTTTTTGTTGCCGATGCAAGGGCTGATTCGATAGCTTCGAAAATCACACCGCGAGACACGCCTTTCTCATTAGAGACAGCGTCTGCAACCATTAAAATTTCTTTGCTCATCATAACTGGGGTCACCTTACTCAAATATCGCAGCGGAGCTAAAAGCTCTCACTACTGAGCAGTATTCACTGGAATACAACGCTCGCTTTTTCTATATCACCGTGGTCTAAATCGTATTCAGTCCCGTCGACATTAACGCGAATCGTATTTCCGTCAATCTTAGTAATACGTCCTTTGAATTTACGACGCCCTTCAAGAGGACTTCGCATCCTTATGTTTACCTCATCGTCGGCAAACTCTTCAAACTGCGAAATTTTAAACAGCGGCCGGTCCAGTCCAGGTGAAGACACCTCTAAGGTGTACTCGCCACTAATAGGATCTTCTACATCTAAGATCGCACTAACTTGACGGCTCGCTTTTTCGCAATCATCGATAGTGATTCCTGCATCACTCTCGATATAAATCCTCAGCACGGTAAATTTACCCTGCTGAAGAAGTTCCACTCCCCAAAGATCGAGGTCCAATGCCTCTATCGTCGGTTCAATTAATTCAGTTACTTTATTGGCACCACTACTCAACGCGTATCGCTACAGATGGTTAACCTGCACTCCAAACTAAAATGCCTAGATACAAAAAATGGGCCCTAGGCCCACTCTCAAATGCTTCCTTGTCCGAGCCATAAACTCGGGTGAAGCGCCTGTTCAGCTTATAAAAGATTGGTAGCGGGGGCAGGATTTGAACCTACGACCTTCGGGTTATGAGCCCGACGAGCTGCCAGACTGCTCCACCCCGCATCAACTCTTCTATAGCACCTTGTCCAAACTCTTGAAGGCCACCGAAGCAGTCTCCCATCGATCTAAACAAGGGGGACGTATTATACGGAGCCTAGAGACCTCAGGTCAAGGGTTGGCGCGGGTTTCCTTAAGCTTGTCCTTAGAACAAGAAATAGCGATTACCGCAACCTTATATTCAGCGATAGCACGCACTGCCGTGTATTTGGTGCCGAAGGCCGGACTTGAACCGGCACGAGCATAGCTCACTACCCCCTCAAGATAGCGTGTCTACCAATTCCACCACTTCGGCATAAACTCTAATTTTCCGCGCCTGGAAGGCTTGGAACGTCTTGATTATCTCCTGATACTGGCGCTGTTTCTAGCTCAGGCACATCTGATACAGGCGCTTCTGGTAGCTCCTGATTCAACAAATCTTGGTTATTAATTGGCAATCCGCCCGGTGCTGCCAAACCAGCATTATCTTTGGCGAAAATTGCTAAGGAAAGGCTAGTCACGAAAAAGATCGTTGCGGCGATGGTAGTAGCCCGCACTAAAAAGTTACCACTGCCTGAAGAGCCAAATACTGTCTGTGATGACCCTGAACCAAAAGAAGCACCAGCGTCTGCGCCTTTGCCCTGTTGCAACAAGACTAAACCTACGATTGTGATCGCCACTATGACATGAACAACTACGATTACCGTTTCCATTACTTTGAATCCGCACTTTTACAAATAGCTATAAATTCTTCAGCGCTCAACGAAGCGCCACCCACCAAACCGCCGTCTATATCAGCCTGGCTAAATAAATCTGCGGCGTTGACGCTTTTAACGCTGCCGCCGTACAAAATCTGAATGTTCTCCGCTACCACTTCATCTAGCTCAGCCAGATGGAGCCGAATTGTTCGGTGCACCTGCTGCGCTTGTTCAGGAGTAGCGGTTTCTCCTGTGCCAATCGCCCAAATAGGCTCATAGGCTATAACGGCATTGGCAAAAGCCTCAATTCCTGTCCGATCAATAACAGCGTCGATTTGAGCCAGTATGGTTGGCTCGGTCATATTCTGCTGCCGTTGAACCAGAGACTCTCCGATACAAAGGACGGGCACAATATCTAAGCTCTGAATCGCAGCAAACTTATCCGCAATATCCGCATCCGACTCGGAGAACAACTCCCTCCTTTCCGAGTGCCCAACTAGACAGTAGCTAACGTTAAAATCGCAGAGCATGGCTGCAGCGATCTCACCGGTCAACGCCCCGCTGTCTCGAGCATTCGCGTTTTGAGCACCTAGCTGTATCGAACTCCCTGAAAGCGCCCGCTCCACTAGCGGAATATGTATCGCTGTGGGGCAAACCCCAGCAATCGTGGAGCCAAGACAGCTATCTAGTCCTGCTCTCAATTCACTCAGCAATGCTTGCAGGCTCTCTTTAGAGCCATGCATCTTCCAATTGCCAATGACCAAATTTCTACGCACGGGCTTCTTAACTCCCCTGATTAATCGGTTTGAGACAGGAGCCCCAGCAAATCGGGCGCCAAGTCTACCCAAGTCTTAATTTCGTTGCAATCAATCCCTAATCAGAAACTTCAGCAGAAACCACTTCGGCAAGCTCCTGCGCGAGCTTAGTGACTTCTGATTCGTCCTGGCCTTCCACCATTACTCGAATAAGAGGCTCAGTTCCAGAGGGGCGCAGCAGCACACGGCCTTTATCCCCCAATTGAGATTCAGTCTCTGCTATCGCAGCCTGCACAGCTGCATTTTTTTCAAGATCTACTGCCGCCGCTAACCTTACATTCACCATGCACTGAGGCGTTTTGCGCATTTTACTTTTTAGGTCTGCCAAAGACTGTCCACTATGGGAGATTGCAGATAAAGCCTGCAATGCGGACACAATGCCATCACCCGTGGTCGTTTTGTCGAGACAAATAATGTGCCCCGAAGACTCTCCTCCAAGATTCCAGCCGCGCTTGAGCATTTCTGACATTACATAGCGATCACCCACCGCGCTTCTCGCAAAGGGCACATCCAAATCATCCAATGCCAGTTCTAACCCCAAATTACTCATTGCAGTACCAACCACACCACCAAAATCAATGCTCTTGCGACGCCGATCGCGCGCGATGATGTAGAGAATCTCATCCCCATCAACGACTTCCCCAGTGTGGTCCACCATAGCAACCCTATCACCATCCCCATCGAACGCTATTCCTATATCTGCTTTCTCAGAAATCACCGCTTCCGCCAATTTCTGCGGAGAAGTGGAACCGCTTTCCGCGTTAATATTCAAGCCATCGGGAGAGGTCCCAATAGTGACAACCGAAGCACCTAATTCTGAAAAAACGCTTGGTGCGATGTGATAAGTAGACCCATGAGCGCAGTCAATCACCATTTTGAGCCCGTTAAACTTAAGGCTGGAATCAACCGTGCTCTTACAGAACTCAATATAGCGCCCTGCCGCATCAGTAATTCTTGACGCCTTTCCAAGCAATTGCGGCGCCACTGTGGTTAGGTTTTTATCCAACTGTTCTTCAATTGCATACTCAACTTCATCAGGAAGTTTTGTGCCATCACTGGAAAAAAGCTTTATCCCATTGTCGGCGAAAGAGTTGTGTGAGGCACTAATCACGATTCCCGCTTGTGCTCTTAGGGTTCGAGTCAGATAAGCGATAGCTGGAGTAGGCATGGGACCCGTTAGATGGATGTCAACTCCGGCAGCGGCAATGCCCGCCTCTAGAGCTGCCTCAAACATATAGCCGGATATTCTTGTGTCTTTGCCGATAAGTATTTTATTGCGACCGCTGGTTTGTTCAGAGAATACTCGGCCCACTGCCCAGCCCAGCTTCAGCATAAAATCTGGGGTAATTGGCACCGTTCCCACTGCACCCCTGATCCCATCAGTGCCAAAATATTTCTTAGTTTTTTTCTGCATTTGTAACTCTATCTATTAAGCATCTAGTAAAGCGCAGTGTACTCTAATTGCATCCATGGTGGCAGCAACGTCATGTGTCCGAATAATCTTTGCCCCACCTGCCAAAGCTGGCATGGTGGCCGCTATAGAACCAGCTAGCCGTTGATCAACAGGTCTGTCTGTAGCTCCCCCAATCATTGACTTACGAGAAATGCCAACCAAAAGCGGGAGCTCCAATTCTTCAAAGCGAGCGAGGTGTTTTAATAGCTGAAAATTATGGTCCAAAGATTTACCAAAACCAAAGCCTGGGTCAATCATAATCCGAGAACAATCAATGCCCGCGTCAAGACTGCCCCTAATTCTGCTCTGGAGAAAAGCGAACACTTCTTGAAGCACGTCAGAGTAAGAGACTGACTGCTGCATAGAACTGGGCTGGCCCTGCATGTGCATCAAACACACCGCTGCATTAGATTCAGCAACTACCTCCAAGGCACCCACTCGAGACAGAGCTCGCACATCGTTCACCACTTCGGCGCCGGCTTCAATCGCTGCTTTCATCGTCGCAGGGGAGCTAGTATCAACCGATATACACACATCGAAATTAGAACGCACAGCCTCGATGACCGGTATAACCCGCGAAAGCTCTTCTTGCTCTGAGACAGTCATCGCGCCGGGGCGGGTGGACTCTCCCCCTACGTCAATAAAAGTCGCACCTTCTTCAATCATTGAAGCGACGGTCTTCAACACTTTACTTATATCAACAGAAAACCCCCTTGAAGAAGTTGAGGATTGAAACTGGGATCCATCAGAAAATGAGTCAGGTGTGACATTGATAATACCCATACAAACGGGAGTAGACAGATTAATCTGCCTACTCCCTGCTGTTAGCGTATTCAAAGAACTAATTGCTGCGTGAGCTGAAAAAATCTTTAGCAAACACTAGAGCTAGTGTTCGCCTGCAGGTCCGCCGATCGGGCTAGATTTGCTTTCGCCATCCTCTGCCTTCTCAACCACACCATTTGAACCAGAACCACTGTCGTTGGAGTCGGACCAATCTGCGGGTGGTCTTGGCTTTTTGCCTTCCATGATATCGTTGATCTGATCTTGATCGATCGTCTCATACTCCATCAACGCGTCTTTCATGAGCTCCAATAGATGCCTATTTTCGCCCAAAATCGTAGTCGCGGTCGTGTAACATTCATCAACGATTTTCCGCACTTCGCGATCGATGGCAACCGCGGTATCTCCCGATACCGATTTAGATTGTGAGGCGGCTGATCTTCCTAAAAAGACCTCACCCTCATCTTCAGAATAAAGTAACGGACCTAGTTCGTCAGAAAGGCCCCATTTAGTGACCATATTTCGAGCCATTTCAGTTGCGCGCTGAATGTCGTTAGAGGCTCCTGTTGTAACTCCCTCTTTGCCGAGAGTCATCTCTTCAGCAATGCGCCCTCCGTAAAGACTGCAAATCTGTGAAATAATGCCTTGCCTACTCAAGCTGTAGCGATCCTCTTCTGGCAAGAACAAGGTCACACCTAATGCTCGGCCACGGGGAATAATGCTGACTTTGTAGACAGGATCATGGTCAGGTACTAGCCGACCCACAATAGCGTGGCCAGACTCGTGGTAGGCCGTATTCAACCTTTCCTTCTCCGACATAACCATGGACTTGCGCTCCGCGCCCATCATGATTTTGTCTTTTGCTTTCTCAAATTCTTCCATTGTGACTAAGCGCTTGCCAGCTCTCGCTGAAAAAAGCGCCGCTTCGTTCACTAAATTGGCTAGATCTGCACCAGAAAAACCGGGCGTTCCGCGGGCAATCACCGACGCTTGAACTCTGTCATCAATTGGAACCTTGCGCATGTGAACCTTAAGAATTTGTTCTCGTCCGCGAATATCAGGTAAGCCAACGACCACTTGTCTATCAAAGCGACCAGGCCTAAGAAGCGCCGGATCGAGCACGTCAGGACGGTTAGTGGCAGCCATCACGATGACTCCATCGTTCACCTCAAAGCCGTCCATTTCCACTAACAATTGGTTAAGTGTTTGCTCTCTCTCATCATGGCCACCGCCTAGCCCAGCACCACGATGACGCCCGACCGCGTCGATTTCGTCAATAAAAATAATGCATGGTGCCTGCTTTTTAGCCTGCTCGAACATATCGCGGACTCGAGAGGCACCTACCCCAACGAACATTTCCACGAAATCGGAGCCGGAAATAGAGAAAAAAGGAACTTTTGCTTCACCGGCAATTGCCTTGGCTAACAAGGTCTTACCTGTACCTGGCTGACCAACCATCAAGATCCCTCTAGGTATTTTCCCGCCTAAGCGCTGGAATTTATCCGGCTCTCGTAGGAATTCGACGAGCTCTTGAACATCTTCTTTGGCTTCGTCAACTCCCGCCACATCTGCGAAAGTGACTTTGATCTGATCTTCGCCTAATAACTTAGCCTTGCTTTTCCCGAACGACATGGGGCCGCCCTTGCCACCGGCACCGCCACCCTGCATTTGCCGCATGAAGAAAAAGAAGAGCGCGATAATGATTAAGATGGGGAAACTCGCCACCAGCAACTGAGACCAAATGCTCTGTTGCTCGGGCTCTTTGGCAATAACCTCAACGTCGTTTTCAAAGAGGTCGTTCAATAGCTGATCGTCGCCAATAAGCGGCATAACAGTTCTAAACCGAGAATTATCGGAGCGCTGGCCTACAATATCGATACCAGCCAGCTCAACTCTTTCAACTCGCCCTGATCTTACTTCTCGGACGAAAGTGGAATAATTGATGCTCTCATCGCTAGGCTCTTGGTTAATATTGCTGAAAACAGTAAGCAATACACCTGCAATAATCATCCATAGAACTAAATTTTTTGCCATATCATTCAAGGGTTTATCCCCCGGTTGCTTAAATACTTGTCTTGTAAGACGGACTACTGCACTGCTGCAGCTCTGTTAAATTATGCGACCCGCAAATTCAGGGTTAAGTTCTGAGAGTGGCCATTCTACTGCGATGGTGGAAGATTTCACAAGAAATCAGTCCAGCCCCTTAAAGCCTGCGGCAAGAAGATAGACCTCTCTAGACCTAGCTCTCGAAGCCTTAGGTTTTCTGACTTTAACGGTCTTGAAGCTATCTCTCATTTGTCGCTGATAGGCTTCAATGCCCTCACCTTGGAATACTTTCACTAATAAGTACGCGCCAGGTTTAAGTATAGTTCTTGCCAAATCCAACGCCAGTTCAGCCAAATACATCACTTGCGGCTGATCAATGTCCTTCATTCCAGACATATTGGGTGCCATATCGGAGATTACAAGGTCTGCGGTAGCACCATCTAACAATTCAAGCAATTCATTGACAACGTTCTGCTCAGTAAAATCACCCTGCAGGAATTCCACGCCCGCCATGCCATCCATCGGCAAGATATCCGTCGCGATAACCCGTCCTTTATGGCCCACAAGCTCAGCTGCCACCTGTGACCAGCCCCCTGGAGCAGAACCAAGATCAACCACGGTCATCCCGTTTTTGATGAGATGATCTTTTTCATTCAATTCTATGAGCTTATAACTGGCACGAGACCGATAGCCATCTTCCTGGCTGCGCTTAACGTAGTTATCGTCAAAATGCTCTTGCAACCACGCCTTACTACTCTTGGATCTTGCCATTAAAATGTCTCATTAATCATCAAGCGATATCCAGCCTCTGATTTTATTGATAATATCTCCGCCCGTCTCATTCCTAGCAAAAACTATTATGCCCCTTAGCAATATCGAAAAGAAAAAATTCCGCGCCATTGGGCATAAGCTCAAGCCAGTCGTGATGATTGCACAAAACGGTCTGTCCGAAAATGTGGGAGTCGAGCTCAATCGCGCATTAGAAGACCACGAACTCATCAAAATCAAAATTGCCGCAGGCGAGCGCGAGGAGAAGAAGGCCTTGGCGTTGGAGATTTGCAAAGAATTTCATGCGGAGTGCGTGCAAAGTGTGGGGCACGTGATCTTGCTTTATCGACAAGCGAAGAAACAAGATCCAAAGTTATCCAACATCAAACGACGAATCGCCTAAGCGGAGCATTAAAAGGCGTAGCCTAAATGTGCTCCACTTTCTCAATTTCGAACTCAATATCGCCGGCAGGCGCTTTCACAACAATTTCGTCACCTTCGAACTTGCCCATGAGAGCACGTGAGATAGGTGAACTCACTGAAATCTTACCAGCAGGAACATCCGCCTCGTCGTCCCCGACGATACAATAGGTGACCTGCTTCTCTGTCTCCAAATTGAACAGTGTCACCGTCGTACCAAAAATTACTCGGCCAGTATGAGGAATTTTAGTGACATCAATTATTTCTGAGTCAGCAAGTTTACTTTCGATATCAGTAATTCTGCCTTCGCAAAAACCCTGCTCTTCCCGGGCAGCATGGTATTCCGCGTTTTCTTTGAGATCGCCGTGCTCCCGAGCTTCAGCTATAGCGGCGATGATCTTCGGTCGATTTACACTTTTCAACTCATTGAGCTCGGCGCGGAGGTTTTCCGCACCATCTACAGTCATTGGTACTTTACGCATAATAAAATCTTAGTTTGATTGCTGACAGCTAGCTCAGACGATCGAGCCAACACCAGCGTTAATTTAGGCCGGCATGCAGCTCTTGTAACGTATACACGCTTAAATTGGGGCCGAAAGCGATAGCCTCGCATACAGCAAGTGCTCCCGCAATTGTTGTTGTGCAAAATACCCCATGTTTTAGCGCCGTTCTGCGAATGGTAGAGGAATCTGCAATTGCTTGCTTACCCTCTGTCGTATTAAACACGATTTGAATCTCGTCATTTTTTAACATATCGACAATATGGGGTCTACCTTCGTTTACTTTGTTGACATACTCAACATCCAAGCCCGCCTGTTCAATTACTTTGGCAGTTCCTGATGTGGCTATCAGTGAATAACCTAACGCCGAAATCTTCTTTGCCACTTCAACAACGTGTTCTTTGTCCGGATCACGCACACTGATGAAGCATCGTCCGGGACCGCCGATCACATCACCGGCCCCCATTTCAGCTTTGGCATATGCCTCAGCAAAAGAGTTACCGACACCCATGACCTCTCCGGTTGATTTCATTTCGGGTCCTAGAATCGGGTCAACCGCTGGGAATTTATTAAACGGGAATACCGCTTCTTTGACAGCGTAGGTTGTAGGTACGATTTCCTTGGTGAAAGCTTGCTCGGCCAGCTTCACACCGGTCATGCAACGAGCAGCCACCTTGGCCAGGGAAGTACCAATACACTTGGACACGAACGGCACAGTTCGAGAGGCTCTAGGGTTAACTTCAATAATGTAAATTTCACCATCTTGGTAGGCTAACTGAGTATTCATCAAACCCACCACACCTAATTCTAACGCCAGACTTGTTACCTGCTCGCGAATTTTATCCTGTACGTCTTGGGGCAAATTATAGGGTGGCAGCGAACAAGCTGAGTCGCCAGAATGGATTCCCGCTTGTTCAATATGCTGCATAATGGCACCCACAACAACTTGTTCACCGTCGCACACTACGTCCACATCAACTTCAATAGCAGAGCTTAGGAAATAGTCCAACAGCACAGGACTCTCATTCGAAACCATGACCGCCTCATGCATATAACGCTTTAGCTCGGTTTCGTTGTAAACGATCTCCATCGCGCGTCCACCTAAGACATATGAAGGTCGCACTACCAAAGGGTAAGAAATCTTTTCCGCCTCAATCAAACTCTCCTCAACACTGCGCACGGTTTTATTGGGAGGCTGCTTTAACCCTAGTTTTTGAATGAGCTGCTGAAAACGCTCACGGTCCTCTGCCCGGTCAATTGCATCGGGTGAAGTCCCAATAACAGGAACACCCGCGGCTTCCAGTTTTTTCACCAAATTCAAAGGCGTTTGACCACCAAATTGAACGATGACACCAACCGGATTTTCCAAACTAACGATCTCGATCACATCCTCAAACGTAACCGGTTCAAAGAACAAGCGATCTGAAACGTTATAATCTGTAGACACCGTTTCAGGATTGCAGTTAACCATGATGGTTTCATAACCATCTTCCCGCATGGCAAGCGCTGCATGGACGCAGCAATAATCAAACTCTATGCCTTGGCCAATTCGATTTGGCCCACCGCCCAAAACGACAATTTTTTTCCTATCCGAAGGGTTAGCTTCACATTCTTCTTCGTATGTGGAGTACATGTATGCAGTTGTGGAGGCAAATTCCGCGGCGCAGGTATCTACCCTTTTGTAAACCGGCTTTACACCAAGCCCGCGTCTAGCTTCCTGCACTTCAGACTCAGACACATCAAGCAACTGGGCTAAGCGTTTATCTGAGAACCCCTTGCGTTTAAGCCTAAACATTGCGTCTTTGTCGATAGCTGGCAATGAAGTTTCCGTAAGACTTAACTCAATTTTAATAAGGTCTTCTACCTGTACTAAATACCAAGGATCGATGCCCGAAATTTCGTATATAGTTTCAACTGTCCACCCCAATCGAAAAGCCTCTGCGAGATACCAAATTCGCTGGGCACCCGGCTCAGACAATTCTCGTGTCAGTATTTCTTTGGCGTTACTTATGCCGGGCTCTAATATGGGATCAAACCCACACATACCCACTTCCAAACCTCGGAGCGCTTTTTGTAGTGACTCTTGAAAAGTCCTGCCTATTGCCATCACTTCGCCCACTGACTTCATCTGAGTGGTCAGTCGATCGTTAGCATCACCAAATTTTTCAAACGTAAACCGAGGTATTTTGGTCACCACGTAGTCGATCGCAGGCTCAAAGGAGGCAGGTGTAACTCCTCCAGTGATTTCATTTCTGAGTTCATCGAGGGTATAGCCGATTGCCAGCTTGGCTGCCACTTTAGCAATTGGAAAACCCGTGGCCTTGGATGCTAGCGCCGACGAGCGCGACACTCTCGGGTTCATTTCAATCACCACAAGACGGCCATCTTTTGGATTTATGCCAAACTGAACGTTAGAGCCACCTGTCTCAACACCGATCTCACGGAGAATATCGATGGAGGCGTTGCGCAGAATTTGATATTCCTTGTCTGTGAGAGTTTGAGCCGGCGCAACAGTAATTGAATCACCGGTATGAACTCCCATGGCATCGAAGTTTTCAATCGCGCACACAATAATGCAGTTATCATTCTTGTCTCGCACCACTTCTAGTTCGTATTCTTTCCAACCGATGAGCGATTCATCAATCAGCAATTCATTGGTAGGCGAAAGTTCAAGGCCTCGCGCGCAAATCTCTTCGAATTCCTCTTTGTTGTAGGCAATGCCTCCCCCTGAGCCACCCATCGTAAATGAAGGGCGAATAATGCAAGGGAAACCAATTTGAGCAGCAGCCTCTTTGGCTTGATCCATGTTTCTGGCCATTACATGCTTGGGTGTTTCCAATCCAATCGACACCATTGCCTTATCAAACAGCTCTCGGTCTTCTGCTTTATCGATCGCCTCACTGCTAGCACCGATTAACTCGACACCGTATTTTTCAAGCACGCCGTGTTTTTTCAGGTCAAGGGCGCAATTTAAAGCAGTCTGGCCGCCCATGGTTGAGATCACTGCATCAGGCCGTTCTTTTTCAATGATCTTTTCAACGATTGGCCATTTCACAGGCTCAATGTAAGTGGCGTCAGCCATTGACGGGTCGGTCATAATCGTCGCTGGATTAGAATTCACCAATATGACTCTGTAGCCCTCTTCTCTGAGAGCATGGCACGCTTGCGCGCCCGAATAGTCAAACTCACAAGCTTGACCTATAACAATTGGGCCTGCACCCAGGATAAGTACGCTTTCTATGTCGGTTCTTTTAGGCATGATTTAGACTGTATCGCTTAAGTAAATTTTAGTGGGTTTAACGGCTTCCAACTTATGATTTAGCCGCTTGCATTAGTTCGACAAAATGATCAAACAAAGGCGCAACATCGTGTGGACCGGGACTCGCCTCGGGATGGCCTTGAAAGGCAAAGGCCGGCTTATCCGTGCGCTCGATTCCTTGTAAAGAGTTATCAAATAAAGATTTATGAGTCGCCTTCAAATTATCAGGCAAAGAGCTTTCATCAACAGCGAAGCCATGGTTCTGACTGGTAATCATCACTTTTTTAGTTCGCAAGTCTTGAACTGGGTGATTAGCTCCGTGATGGCCTAATTGCATCTTTACCGTTTTGGCGCCGCAGGCTAACGCTAGCAGCTGACAGCCCAAGCAAATTCCAAATAGCGGAATACCCTCATTCAAGAATTCCTTTATAGCGGCAATCGCATAGTCACAAGGCTCCGGGTCCCCCGGACCATTAGACAGAAAAATTCCATCTGGCTGCATTGCTAATACATCAGCGGCGGGTGTTTGTGCTGGTACTACCGTTACTTTGCAGCCACGAGCCGCCAGCATTCTCAAAATATTGCGTTTAACACCAAAGTCGTAGGCAACTATTTTGAATTTTGCGGGTTCAGAAGCCGTTTCATAGCCTTTAACGATATCCCAGACACTGGAATCCCATTCATAGGGCTTCGAGACGCTCACGATTCTGGCTAAATCCATGCCTTTAAGGCCGGCGAATTGCTTCGCCTGCTGCTCAGCCTGTTCAAGGACATCGGTAGGCAGTTGACTGCGGGCAACGATACATCCATTGAGCGGCCCTTTCTCCCTTAGGATGCGCGTAAGCCGGCGAGTATCGATCTCAGCAATCGCGACCACATTTCTCGCTTTCAAAAAATCATCTAGATTTTGCCCATTGCGCCAATTGCTCGCGACTAGGGGAAGATCTCGAATGACTAAACCAGAGGCCCAAACTTGATCGGACTCATTGTCCTCTTCATTGGTTCCCGTGCTCCCAATATGAGGGTAAGTCAAAGTGATTATCTGTTTTGCATAGGAGGGGTCTGTTAGTATTTCTTGATAGCCCGTCATCGAAGTATTAAACACTACTTCACCAACAGAACTACCCTCTGCTCCTATTGAAATTCCGCGGAAGACACTACCATCTTCCAAAACCAGCACAGCTGCTCCTGCCACAATCGCTCCTAATCTCAATTAGTTAATTTCAGACAAAAAAAAGCGGAGTGAAAATAAATTCACTCCGCTTTTTTTAAAATATTCGTGTTTTCAACATCATCTCAGCACTCAACATACTGAGCGAGCATGATACGGAAGCACCCCCTTAGTTGTCCATCAGAAATAGTGGAATTGACCTATTGATTTGTAATAGATCGTAACTTTCTTTAGCCAAAACCAGAATTACATTCTAAGCCAGCCCTAGAACGTCTTCCATTGAATACAGGCCAGGTGACTGAGTTGAAACCCAGCTCGCCGCCCTAATCGCTCCGCTGGCGAAAGTCATCCTATTGCTGGCCTTATGAGTGATTTCAAGTCGCTCACCACCACCGGCGAAACTGACGGTGTGATCTCCAACGATATCCCCCGCTCTCACTGTCGCAAACCCTATAGTCTCTCGAAGTCTCTCGTCAGTCTGTCCTTCGCGTCCGTAAACCGCCACTTTGTCCAGGTCTCTATCTAAACTCTTAGCAACCACCTCACCCATTTTAAGGGCGGTGCCAGAGGGAGCGTCTTTTTTATGCCGATGGTGGGCTTCATAAATTTCCACATCATAATCGTCTCCCAGCACCTTGGCCGCCATTTCCAAAAGCCGAAAACTCAGGTTAACCCCGATGCTATAATTGGGCGCCATGACTATAGGAATGGTCTTGGCGGCAAGCTGAATTTTTTTGAGCTGCTGCTCTGTAAAACCTGTAGTCCCAATAACGACAGCCTTTGCGGCCGACTGACAAATAGAAAGATTAGCAAGTGTGGCAACAGGGCTTGTGAAATCAATCAAGATATCAAATTTCGTCTGATCCAACTCCGTTTGCGTAACCACCTCTAACGGGCGCCCGATGGCTAACAAACCCGCATCTAACCCTAGGCTCGGATCATCAGCTAACACAGTAGCCTGAGACAGCTTCAGGGTTCCACTTTGAGCCGCTACAGCTTCCACTAAGGTTTTCCCCATACGCCCGGCAGCACCGGCAATTGCAATCGATAACATAGTGTTTTTCCAAGAATCTTTATAGGTGGTTATCTTATCATGAGTCATCGCCCCTGATAGCCTACTCCCCTATTTTGACGGTGAGTAAAAAACTTGCTGGGCTGATGCAATTTAGGCACACTCACGTCTCCTAATGAGGGCATTTTAGGTCTTAGCTTAGGCTTTATTAGCCCCCTTTATTAAAACAATTTTACTTTTTTACAGCGAAACTGAAAAAAAATGAGCGAAATACCGGTCATCCACGGAGACAACAAACAACAACGCTACGAATCGCTGGTTGGAGCGCTCTATCAAGACGTATTTCGGTATGCTGTCTGGTTAACCAAAAATCAGCCTCTAGCTGAAGATCTTGTGCAGGAGACTTTTCTAAGAGCGTGGCGGTCTTTAGACAGCCTCCAGAACGATAAAGCAGCCAAAGCCTGGCTCTTCACTATTTTGAGGCGGGAAAATGCTCGAATTTATGAGAGATACCGACCAGAGCTAGTCGATATCGATGGTCAGGCAATCGCTGAGAGCGGGGACAATGAGCCAGACTTCAAAATGGATCGAGAACTTTTACACAATGCGATCAACCGACTAGAAAGTGAGTACAGAGAGCCGCTATTGCTGCAAGTTATAGGCGGGTTCAGCGGCAAGGAGATCGCTGGAATTTTAGAGCTGAACAACAATACGGTTATGACCCGACTGTTTCGGGCTCGTAGCAAACTAAAAGTAGAGTTTGGCTTGGACCCAGAAGAAGTTACTGATTAAACCATTTAGTAGTTATCACCAAAGAGTTTAGAAAAATGAACGAAATAGAATTCCGCAAAAAGCTCTATTCGGACCCTCTGGCTGGCGAGCACAACTCTCCAGCGGGCGCAGACCTGAGCCAAGAGCAGGCAGAAATAGTAGCCGAGACGCAGGAAATGGAACTGCAGATGCAAACTATTATGCAGTCAACCGAAGTGCCCGCAGACCTCAAGGGAAGGCTACTGGCCATCCCTGAGCACGAGTTAAAGGAAGAAACAGCGATTTCCGACTTGGCGCAGGTCGCAGAAAGACCGGCAGCCAATTCCAGCTACTTTAACGTTTTTGCACTTGCGGCAAGTTTAGTTCTCGCACTAGGGGTGACGTTTTCATTCATCTACGACGCAGGGCCAAGCGCGACGGAAATAGCGTTTGGAGAGTCAGTTTTAGAGCACTTGTATGAAGAAATTGCAGCAATTGAAGCCATAAATAGCGGAACCTCCGTAAACACTGTAGGTATGCCTATGGTTCGAAGCGCAATGGCAGGTGTTGGTACAAGCTTAGTAAGCAATGAATTTGTGGCCTCGATGCCGGTGCACTTTGCGAAACCATGCAATTTGATACCTGCTTATGATAGCGCCCATTTAATTATTGAAGGAGCACAGGGAGCAGTCAGCTTTTTCGTCATTAACAACAGCCCGGTTAGTGTTGAATATAGGATTCAAGATGAACGCTTCAACGGTGTCGTCATCCCCGTGGAACACGGCAATATTATTGTAGTGGGAGAGCCAAGCGAGGATCTTGGAGAATACAAAAACTTATTCACGGAAAGTGTGAGCTGGGCCATTTAAATCTGCCCAGCTCCACTGATTCTGAATTGCTTTACTATTCGCTTTCTAGAACTGGGCCGCGGTCATAGCCATCATAGAATCCGCGCCCGTTGCAATTTCTTCTGCTAATGATTTGCCGCGAGGCAGTAAACGAGCCATAAAGAACTCACCTGTCTTCAGCAAGCCTTCCAAATGATCCTCATCACCAGAGCCGCTGGCTTTGGCTGCAACAGCGGCTGCCAACACACGATTCCACATAAAGCAGTAAAGTGTTAGGCCCATTAGCTCCATATAAGCATAGGAAGCCGCGCCAATCTCATCAGGATTATCTGCACACTTGGCGATAACTGCGTCGGTGGTTGTCGCTAGCAGAGACTGGCTTTCAGTCAAACAATGAAGGTAAGGCGCTAGCTCAGAAATTGCAGAATTAGCTTGCTTAAATTGCTCAATCTCTTCCTCCAAGATACCCAATAAAGATCCATTAACTCTTACTGTTTTTCGACCCATTAGATCGAGAGCCTGAATACCATTTGCACCTTCGTAAATTTGCGCAATTCGAGCGTCTCTCACGTTTTGTTCTAGTCCCCACTCTGCCACGTAGCCATGACCACCAAGTATTTGCTGACCCAAAACGCAGGCTTCAAACCCTCGATCTGTACAGTAAGCTTTCTGAACTGGAATCAATAAAGCAACAAGCTTATCCGCTTTTGCTCGAGTCTCTGCTTCTGGATGAAATCTTGAAATGTCTAGCTGACTCGCGGCATAGAGAGACAAAGCACGCCCCGCTACAATATTGGAGCGCATAGTAAGAAGCATACGCCTGACATCTGGATGCACAATAATCGGGTCGGCCGACTTTTCAGGCAATATCGCACCGCTAGGTGCCCGCCCCTGGAGCCTGTCTTTGGCATATTCCGAAGCAATTTGATAAGAACTTTCAGCCAAGCCGTTGCCCTGCAAACCCATCGATAGCCGTTCATAGTTCATCATGGTGAACATGTTTGACAGGCCTTGGTTTAGCTCACCCACCAAAAACCCTTTTGAATTTTCAAAATTCATGACACAGGTCGCTGACCCTTTGATACCCATTTTGTGCTCGATCGAGCCGCAGCGAACGCCGTTCTCTTTGCCAGTCAGGTTGCTGTCGTCATCAACCAGTATTTTGGGAACTAAAAATAAAGAAATACCACGAGGACCAGCAGGGGCATCGGGGAGTTTGGCTAGGACCAAATGTATGATGTTTTCTGTAAGATCGTGCTCGCCAGCCGTGATGAAAATCTTGGTGCCAGATACACTGTATGATCCGTCAGCCTGAGGAACGGCTTTGGTGTGAATCATACCCAAATCCGTACCTGCATGGGGCTCAGTCAAGCACATAGTGCCGGACCACGTGCCCTCATACATTTTAGGTAAATAGCGTGCTTTAAGTTCATCGCTTGCGTGATGACTTAGGGTTAACGTTGCCCCTGTTGTTAGTATTGTGTAAAGAGCAAATGATGAATTTGCGCCAAACATCATCTCTTCGATAATCGCCGATAGCAGTTTAGGCATGCCCTGACCACCGTAATTGGCATCGCCTGTAAGGCCTGCCCATCCTCCCTCAGCGTAGGCTTTATAAGCTTCCTTAAAACCTTCTGGTGTGCTGACGACGCCTTTGTCGAATTTGCAGCCGATCTGATCGCCGCTCTGATTAATTGGAGAAAGAAGCCCCTCGGAGATTTTACCTGCTTCTTCTATGATCGCGTTGATCAAATCTCCGCTAGCTTCAGCTGTATCTGGCATGCTGCTAAACAGGGACTCTGCATCAAACACATCCCGCAATAAAAACTGCATGTCCGCAAGCGGTGCTCTATAAGTGGCCATGAAACCTTCCTCGTTGGGCGATTAGCAAGCCGCAGATTATATGTGAAGTGCCAAGCAACAGGTACTCTGACGAGCGTTATCTTAGCCAACGTGCTGTCACTGCCTATACTGAATTTTGCATCCATAAACAGATCAAATTGCGGTAATTGGAGCAATTTCAGAACCAATGAGGCGAGGGAGGGCTCTATGCTCAATAGACTATTTCCAGCAGACTGCTTACTTTGTGGAATGGCAACACACTCAGCCTTAAATCTGTGCCAAGCCTGCACCCACTCTCTTCCTCGATCTAATAGACCTTGCTTGCACTGTGGCATAGAGCTGGAAATAGACGTCGAATCAAAAACTTGTGGGGGTTGCTCTAGAGCGAGACCCGTTTACAACAACTGTATACCGGCATTTTCTTATGCGGCTCCAGTTAGCAAACTCATTGGTCAATTTAAATTTAACGGTGACTTCGCCGCTGGCGCAGCGCTCGCACACCTTCTGGGTTCCGCTTTCACCGCTCATTACCTGACGCGAAAAGCTCCCGACCTGATCATTGCTGTCCCGCTTCATCGCTCCCGCTTGCAAGCTAGAGGTTTCAATCAGTCACTTGAAATTGCAAAAGTCATACACCGCATGAGTGGCATACCCCTTGCTAAACACGCGCTGGCAAGAGTTAAGAACACCAAGCCACAGACCGAAATAGAGGGGGCGAAGCTGCGCAAGAGAAATCTCAAAGGTGCATTCAACTACCATCAGGAGACTCCCATGACCGGTAACCATCACATAGCCCTAGTAGATGACGTAATAACGACTGGTGCAACAGTGTCCGAGGCCGCAAGGGCTCTTTTTTTAGGTGGTGCGAATCAGGTGGATTGTTTTTGTGTGGCGCGGGCTAATTAGTGATTCATCGGCCAGGTCGCTAAGGAATTAGTTTAGAACTAAGGTAGTAGTGCTTAAAACTGATATTTGATGGAACCGTAGGCCACGCGGCCATTTTGGTCCAAAATACGCGTTGTCGCATTGAGAATCTGAGCGCTTTCTTCGTTAAAAATATTACGAATGCCGAATGAAATTATTGCCCTGCCGTTATCCCCAGCGTTGACACTGTATCCGTATTGAAAATCAACCGTAGTAATATCGTCTACCAATTCATTAAGCTCATTGATATCCAATTCACTGATATCTTTGAAAGAATCGAAGTAGTTGGTGATCGCTGTGGCCGTATGATTTCCAAATTGCCAACTTAAAACCAAACTGCTTTGTAGCTCGGGACTCAGCAAACGATCGTTAACAGCGGCTAGATCTGTCTCTACAAGCTCTAAAAGACTGCCGCGATTATCAAAATCTTCCACATAGGTCATGGTTGAACTCAATGTGAACTGACCAAACCGACTAGTTTCCCAAACGTAGGAAGCACCAAGATCAAAACCGTTGGTTTCGAGGTTTGCGCCAATGAGAGGGCTTTCCAAATTAAATTCATTAATAACAGAATCTTCAATGTAGAGCTGAGACTGACCGGCCCATTGTCCGCCCACAACGGATGAAGCTGGCCCGTCGTCTAGCTGCTGGCGCCAAGCATCCGCTCTTATATTCAGCCCTTCAAAAGGAGCCACCTGCAGCCCGAGATTGAAGTTGAGCGCTTCTTTCACCATCCCGTTTTGAAAATCTTTAGGCTCGACGGCCCGATCGACACTAATCGTTGGTTCAATGCCTGAACCAAGCAAACTAGGCCCTAGGCTAAAACTAGTCACTGGCGGGTTTTGATCCACTGCGATAGACAAAGAATCTTGCGCACTCACCACACCTGCTAGCGATAGACTAAGCAGTAAGGGTAAAGCTGTAAGTGTGCGCTTTATAATCATTATCTTATTCAAACAGTACTAGTTAAGCTTCACGATGGTGCCATCGAAAGCATGAATTCTTTTCGAACCATTTACCCCTAAAGAATAGCAGGATATTACCTGAAATAGAATGTGAATTCGGGACCCAGATCACTTTTCCACAGCAGAAACATTGCTGATCTCGACACCCGAAAGCTGAAAAAAAGCCTGTCAAAAACAAGAATTTATATTAATAAACAATAAGTTAAAGGCTTTTTGTGCTATCTCAGCTGCTGAATTAGCTCGGAAATATTTTCAGTGGACGCACCCAAATCTAACCGGGTTACAAGTTCAGCTAAAGGCTCTAAGACAAATAGCCTGTCTTTCGCCCTTGGGTGTGGAAGCGTCAATCGCTCGCTGACTAGAGCTATGCCACCAAAGTAAATTAGGTCCAAATCCAGCGGTCTGGGCCCATTGACGACTGTGTTCGTATGCTCATTTCGCTGACGGCCAAAATGCTTTTCCAATTCTTGCAATTTATCCAACAGCTTAAGGGGGGATTGAGTATTCGACACTTGTATTTGCGCAACCGCATTAACAAAGTCTGGACTATCCGGCGGACAATCGACAGGTTGAGTCACGTAAAGAGAAGAAAGGGCAAGGGGGCTCGAAGACAGCTGCTGCAGAAGCGGCACAACTCGTTCTATGGTTTGCCGCTCACTGCCCGCCCAAGAAGGCTGGTTTGCACCAACCCCAATAAAAGCAGCAAGTTGTGTGCTGCTAGTTGTGGTATTGGGCCGAAAGCTCATGAACTGAATCGACAAAAACGCTTACGTGATCAGGGTTTACCTGGGGTGTGATTCCGTGACCAAGATTAAAAACATGGCCAGAGCCCTGCCCGAAACCTGCCAGAATTTTATCAACTTCTTGGCGAATGGCGTTAGGAGAGGCATACAGCATTGTCGGATCCATATTGCCTTGCAAAGCGGCATTGGCACCAACCCGCCTTTTCGCATCTGCAATATCGATAGTCCAATCCAGGCCTACGCCGTCAGCGCCTGCACTTACTATTTTCTCCAGCCATTGGCCACCGTTCTTGGTAAACAAAATACTTGGCACCTTCCGGCCTTCTCTTTCCTTGGTAAGATTAGCAACAATCTTTTCCATATACGCAAGAGAAAATTCTTGATACGCCGACGGCGTCAGTATGCCGCCCCAAGTATCAAATATTTGCACCGCCTGCGCTCCAGCCTCAATTTGCGCGTTTAGATAATCGGTCACTGCATCCGCCAGCTTGTCTAGCAGCAAGTGCATAGCCTCTGGATTATCGTACATAAACTGCTTAGCGAGTCTAAAATCCTTACTGCCGCCGCCTTCGATCATATATGTCGCCAGAGTCCAAGGACTTCCGGAAAAACCAATGAGCGGTACTGCGCCGTTAAGCTCTCTTCGAATGACACTCACCGCATTCATTACATATTCAAGTTCGGATGCGATATTCACCTCAGGTAAGCTTTCCACATCAGCGGCACTGCGAATTACCTTTCTGAATTTTGGCCCTTCTCCTTCTTCAAAATACAATCCCTGGCCCAAGGCATCTGGAATAGTCAGAATATCAGAGAACAAAATAGCCGCGTCAAAATCGTAGCGGCGCAGTGGCTGCATAGTCACTTCGCAAGCAAGTTCTGCATTTTTGCATAAATCAAGGAAGCTTCCAGCCTGCTTTCGAGTAGCACGATACTCAGGCAAATATCGTCCGGCCTGACGCATCATCCATACCGGAGTTACATCAACGGGTTGATGGGCAAGCGCTTTCAGGAAACGGTCATTTTTCAATTTCAAAAGAGGATATCCTTTATTTGTCACTACTGTTCTGATTAATAAGAGAGGCAGGCTTAAATCGGATCACGATTTTACACGAGCGGTGAGCAAGCTCAAAGAGTCCAGCGGCCAGGGAAAAGTAACCTACATAGACCTAGCCTTTCATCGACTCTATCGGGCTCTAAGATCTGACTGAATGCCTGCTAAATCTCGCACCCAAGGTCCAGATGATTTAATCGACGCTGGCAAATCTTTGAGCCAATCGGCTGCAGAATTACGATTACTGAAGCTACCCGCCACCACCACAAACCAAGGCTTGCCGTTAAGTCTAGTTTCAAAGTAGCCACTGCCATTAACTTCTGGGTTTGCTGCGATAAATGCGGCTATGTTTGCTTCAGATAACGCCGCCACTAATTGCACAGTGAAATTAGTGGCGGGTTCCGCCAAAAGCCACTGCTCAAAAGAAGTAAACTCTTGAGCGGTTGAAGCCGCTGCAACAAGAGATGATTCAGCTACAATGCTCTCCGGAGCTGCATCCTGCTTGCCCGCACTAACGGAAGATTCTACTGAGGAAGAAGTAGAGGAAACGGAAGACTCTTCTATCGGAGTCTCATTTTCACGCGCCAACTCTTCGCTCATTCCTTCGCTCATTCCTTCCCTTGCTAACTCAGAGCCGACCACATTATTCACATCTTCGGCCCTCGACATCACCGCTTCTTCTTCCTCTCTCAGTTGACTGTCAATTGTCGAAATAGTCGAAAGCACATCAGACACAACCTCCTCGCGCGCTTCTTCATTAGGCAAGTTAATCTCTTGATTAGCCGCCTCAACAGCTTGGTCTGGCCTGACAGAATACACTCCTGCATCAGTCAATCGAGGTCGCTGAGCAATTGCTGACAAGGTCTCTGTGGGATTGGAACTGGCCGAAGTGGCCGCCACTTCAATTTGTGCTGTTGCTGATTGCGTATTGTCGGTTGACCGAAACAGCGTTACTGCGCCTACTAATACCACCAGCATAATTCCGGCAGCGATGAAATATCGATTGGCAACAGCTGACTCCTGACGCTCAGGTTCATTCTCGACCTCCATATCAACTGCCGCTGAAAACTCTTCCAACTCCGCTTCAGTGTAATCCGATTCATGCAAAGCAGAACTGCTACTAAACTGTTGTTCCAGCTCCTCTAACTCTCCGCTCACCACAGCCGGTTCTGGTGCCGCTTGTTTCTCTAGCTCATTCCTTACCAAACCATTTATTGCACCTGGCATCCCCTGGGACGCGTTGTGAATCGCCCCCAACTCATTGCCGCTTAGGGGGAGTGGTTTGGAATAGCCTGCACAAGCCAGCTTAAAACGAACATAGTCGATAGTGGCCTCACTCCCAAACCCTTCTAACTCAAACTCAGCAAGTATCGCCAATTCGTCTGGTTCAAGAGTATTTTCTAGCATGCTACCCAGCTGACTCTCGCCAAACAAAATGATTTGCAGGCTTTCAGCCGGTGATTCAGTCTTTAACTCAACCAACTCCTTTAAAACTTCGGCACTCATTTCATGAGCATCATCTACCTGAATCAGAAGCGAACTGCCATTCGCTTGCAAGCGCCCTGCTAGGGCAACAACAGCACTTGCGCGATTTTCTCCACTCTCACTGTCCGCTGGCAATGCCAGTGCTGTTGCCAATTCATTTAGAAACTGGTCCGAATTCATAAACAGAGTGGCAACGACATTAACAATCACTGCCTCATCTGAGAATTTCTTCGAGATCGCTTTCCCAAGACTTGTCTTACCGGCACCTAAACAACCGGTTATAGCGATTACAGATTCGCTGTACATGGCTCGCTCGACGACCCGATCCAGTAAAACCCGCCGGTTTCCTCCTTCAAAAAACTCTCCGTTTTTAGAAGTAGCAACGTCAAATGGATCGAAATTGAGCTTTAGTTGTTGTACGTATGAATTCATTTTAATTTACACAATTTTTCGCCGGCAGTTAGGGTTTGTTCCAGTAGACCACTATCGGCTTCGGCTTCTATGTAAGCGCCGCCAATTGACTTCAGTAGAATAAAACGGATCTGTCCGAGCTCCGCTTTCTTATCCGATGCCATTAGAGTGAGGAACCTCTCAACGGTTATATCGGCAGGAGGCTCAACCTGCATACCAAAATTTTCCTCTAACACAGTTCTTATTCTCAATGCCGCAGCATGATCCAGCTCGCCCATTCGCGCGGACAGATCTGCGGCCATAACCATCCCCATCGCCACTGTTTCACCATGAAGCAGCACGCCGTAGCCGCTAGCAGTTTCTATGGCGTGTCCGAAGGTATGTCCCAAATTCAATAACGCCCTCACGCCGCCTTCCCGCTCGTCTTGAGCAACGATCTCGGCTTTAGCTTGGCATGACTCTTTAATTGCCTGCCTTATTAAGGCGGAATCGAGGGCTAACAATCCCTCGCTATTTTCTGCCAACCAATCAAAAAACTCTGGACGATTGATCAATCCGTATTTGATCACCTCGGCCAGACCCGCTTTAACTTCCCGAACGGGTAGCGTCTCTAAAAACGTAGAATTGATGATGACACATTGGGGCTGGTAGAAGGCACCGATCATATTCTTACCAGCAGGGTGGTTAACCCCAGTCTTACCTCCTACCGAGGAATCGACTTGAGCGAGCAAAGTAGTTGGCACCTGAACAAAATTGACACCTCGTAAATAAGTCGCGGCCGCGAATCCGGTAATGTCACCGACCACACCACCACCGAGAGCAACTAGCGTCGTTTTACGATCGCACTTGGCCTCCATAAGCCGATCATAAATATAGCTGATTGCATCAAGATTTTTATACTGCTCGCCATCAGGCAAGACTATTTCTAAAATTTCACGCTCGGCCAACCTTTCCTTTATGGTCTTCAGATAATGTGTAGCAACAGACTCATTGCTTACAATCACAACTTTACCTAGCCCAAAATAAGGCTGAGTTGCTTCAGGGTCGGGTAACGAATCACCGATAAAAATCGGATAACTGCGATCCGCTAGCTCTACTTGCAAAGTTTCCATACATTCTTCCCTAGTCTTTTTATGCAACAAACACCCTAAGCTGATGTCTGGGTTTCGGCTAATTTTGATAGCTGGGCAAGGATTTCGTTGCTCACCGCTTTTGGGTTTCGACGATTGGTGTCAATTACAATATCGGCACTTTCTTTGTATAGCGGCTCTCTAATGGCCATTAGATCTTTAATTCGCTGCTCGGGGTCGGGGGTTTGCAAGAGCGGTCTATTTTTATCTCGACTAGTCCTTTCGAGCTGCTGCTTAATAGACGCTCTGAGGTAAACCACGGTTCCTCTAGAGGAGAGCCACTGTCGGTTTTCTGGTGCCAATATAGCACCCCCTCCCGTGGCAAGAACAAGCTGCTCTTTTTGAGTAAGCTCCTCAATCATTCTAGATTCTCGAACACGAAATCCGGCCTCTCCTTCAACATCAAATATCCATGGAATATCTGCACCGGTAGAAGCCTCTATTTCTCGGTCCGAGTCAAAAAAATCAAAACCCAACTCCTCGCCAAGCACCCGACCGATAGTGGTTTTTCCCACACCCATTGGGCCGATCAGGAATAGTTTTTGTGAAGAATACATAATTTGTTATTTCTCGACCGCTGAGCGGTCATAGACAAAAATAGAATTCGAATTATAGCCAAACAAGAGTCTAAGGTGCGAACCCACACCCTCTCCAATTTCAGAGCGAGCAAACGCAAAAACGGGCGAAGCTGATAATCAACTTCACCCGTCTTAAGCAACTGAAAAAGGATAATTACCTTATATTGATATCGGCAATAATCTTAGGAGTTATAAAAATCAACAGCTCGGTTCGTCTATTCGCCCGTTCTGTGCGCTTAAATGCCCGGCCGATATAGGGGAGGTCGCCCAGAAAAGGCGTCTTGGTTTCAGTAACCGTGCTTTCTTCTCTGAAAACACCACCGAGGACGATTGTCTCACCGTTATTGACCAAAGCACTGGTTTGAACTTGGTTAGTATTAATAGCCGGAACAGCACCGGTTCCTGCTGCAACGGAATCTTGGCGTATATCCAGCTGCATATTAATTCGCCCATCCGGTGTTATTTGAGGTGTCACCTCCAATGAAAGCACAGCGTCTTCAAATTCTGTGGTTGACCCACCGGCTGTACCCCCTGCCTGTGATTGAAAAGGAATACGCACACCAGACTGAATAAGTGCAGTCACTTTGTCTTGAGTTGTGACTTTCGGCCGAGCGATAACTTCGCCGTTGCCACTGCTTTCTAGAGCGGAAAGCTCTAGCTCAATAAGCCCGTTGGCACCGGTAAAACCAATGGAGAATGAAGAGGCTTCAGGATCAGCAACTCCAAGATCAACTGCCAATGCATCTGGAAACGTGATTTCACCAAACGGGATTGGAACCGCGGCAATAGCCTGGGCCACCAGCGCGCCGATAAGGCTTGGATCGGTCCCGTCTTGCAATGCCTGAATTCGAGCAGCATCTCCCGCTGCCAGAGCTTCTTGAACCGCGACCTGTCGATTCAACACATTGGTGCTTTCCTCCAGCGTTGTGAACTGCGATCCACCATAGCGGATATTGTCACCGGTAGGAGCGCTGCCAGAACCGCCCCAACGAATACCTAAATCTCTGCCAAAATCCGTTGATACATTGACGATTCTAGCTTCAATTAGAACCTGTCTCACAGCCACGTCTAGGCGCGCTAGCATGGCCCTAACTTCTTGCAATTTTTCTTCTATGTCGCGCACAATAATGATGTTTGTGCGCGCATCAACCGAAGCGGTTCCCCGTGGAGAAAGTATACCTGCCCCCATCATTCCTCCGCCTGCACCACCAGCAGCGGCTGCTCCAGGCAACGCAGCGCCAGCAGCAGGTCCCGGAGCCGCTGCACCAGCTGCGCCCCCTTGACCGCCAACACCACCAGTCAGAAGAAATAATATTTCCTGGGCATCTGCATAGTTTACTTGCACATATTCAGTAAAAAGTGGCGCCAAAGCCTGTTGCTGTTGAGAAGCCTCCAGTTCTAATTGATCTTGCGCTGCTATCTCCTCAGCCGGTGCTACATAAAGCACATTCCCTTCCAGTCGGCTGCCCAAATTTCTAGATCTCAAAACCAGTTCGAGAGCCTGATCCCACGGCACGTTTTCCATTTGGATGGTAATATTGCCAGACACAGCATCGCTCGCTATGAAATTAAACTCATAGTAATCAGCCAATATTTGCAACACCGAGCGCACCGGAATGTCTTGAAAAGACAGACCGCCTACCTCACCGGTATAACCGGCAGTATCATCGTTACCGGACACATCAAGCGCTGGTGGGCGGACACTAACTGTGTAGATGTTTCCGCTTTGAAAGGCCACATATTCGTAGGTGCCATCAATGTCGATCACCACTGTCGCTCGACCTGACTGGCCAAGCACATCGACTGTGCTCACATTAGTCGCAAAATCTCCGACATCGAAACGGCGATTTAGATTCTCAGGAACTTGAGTATTGGAAAATTCAACATAGACTCTCGCTCCAACTTGCTCAACGCTGCCAATCACTTGGTCGCTGGAAAGCTCAATCACCACCTGTCCTTCTTCTTCATCCCCCCGACGAAAATTCACATCCACAATTTCATTTTGGCGGGAGCCAGCAATCCCAGAGACAACCTGGTTTGCCACAGCAACGCCACCAGTGCTGCTGTCATTGCCCACTTGAATCGTTAGCACATTGCCTGCAACAGTAGATTCATAATTAACCAGTTGATCTAGATTGATTACAAGACGGGTTCTACTGCCGTCATCCAAAACCATAACGCTCTGCGCATTGTTTGAATCAATATTGAAACGCTGCTGAGCAAGGCCGCTAATCACACCGTCTAGGTCTAGTGAAATTCGCGCAGGATTGTCGAGCACAAAACTTGAAGGCTCAGGAGGCACCGAATCGAAAGTAAGCTGAATTTCGATGCTATCGCCTGGCAAGTTTGCAAACCCAATGCTGTCGAGGTTAACCGATTGCTGGGCGAAGCTATAAAATGGGGCGCACAGCAAAACGCAAATCAGCGCGACTCTCCGAATTATCCCCGGTTGCAGCTTGGCACCGTAGTGCCTCGTCAGCTTATTTTTTATTGAATCAGTCATTTTAAATACCCGTAGCCGTCTCTTCGTCAGCTTCTTTCAAATTATTGCAAAGTAAGAGTTTGCGGCCTTTCAACCCAGCCGCCATTTCCACTTGGCACTATCTCTCTTAAGCTCAATTGAGTTTCTGAAATCGATTGCACCCTGCCATAGTTGCGCCCAAGGAAACTGCCCACTCCAACTCGATGAACTTCGTTAAACGCATCTTCAATCAGCGCTTCATAAACTCCCTGTCTGAACAGCATTCCCACCATGGTCAATTCGCTTAAGGATTGACTCTCCAGCGGTTCCTGCACACGATCAAAATCTGGTTGCACATCTAGAGCTAACTGCTGAGCATCTTCACCATTAATGGTGAGAGGAATATCAAATGGGCTGCGTTGAGATGCAGCACTGTAAATAAAACCCTCGTAGGGAACGAACACTGGTACGGGCTCAACCTGAGCCGCCGGTCTCGCTTTCACCTCAACGACAAAATCCTGTAAATCCGAAAAATTATCGGTACGACCACAGGCAGTCAGGACAATGGACATCGCTACAAGCTGAAATAATTTACAAGGTTGAGTAGGGGAAATCATTACTACTGCGCATCCACATCTTTGTATCTGTAGGTTTTGGCTACGATGCTCATATCCAAAAAGCTATCGCTTCGAGCTCGAATTATGAAATCGTGCAACGTCACGATTCGATCCAAGCTGGCAAGGCCGCTCACAAACGTTCCAAAATCATGGTAGTCACCCGTTACATCAATATCGATGGGCAATTCAATATAAAACTCTTGCACCGCTTCAGGAGCTAACGCGATATTCGAAATATCCAAACCACTTCCTTCACCGGTTTCGGTCACATCATCAACAAGCCCCGGGACTTCTGTCGCCGATGGCAACTGCCGAAGCAGCTCGGTAAAAGACTCTTCCATTTCTACTGTTTGAGCACGATACTCTTCAAGGTTTGATGCCAGATAAGCCTTGGCTTCGAATTCGGATCTAACCGTAGTTTCTTCGGCGGCAGCTGCTGCTAGTGCAGACTGTAAATTTTGAATGTGGAAAAAGTAACCGGCGGCTATACACGCTGAAAAAATCACTAAGACGATAATCCCTTTGACCGGAGCAGGCCAAACACCCATGGTGTCCAGATCTTGTAGATCGTTCCAATCAAATTTCTGTAAATCTTCTATAAGAGCAGAGAAAAAAGACATAGGACTCAATTAGACCTCTTCCGGTTGATCAGGCAGGTCAGGAAGATCAAGAGTAACCTGAAGCGAGAATGTGAATGCTTCTGTTAATGAATTCGCTGCTGCATCGGCCGCCGAAATATCGCTCAAATCTGGTTCTCTAAACCAATCTGAGCCTTCCAAGTTTCGTAGCAGCTCGGTGATTCTTGAATTGGATTCGGAAACGCCCTCGATAGCTATAGTTTCGCCTGCTCGCTCAAGGCTCTTGTAATAAACACCGTCAGGTAATGTCTTAACGAGCTCATCAAACATTCTCACAATTAGTGGCCGCGTACCCTGCAAATCGGTAATCACATTCATCCGGGCTCGAATGTCTTCTTTTTGCTGACGCAACGCTGTGATCTCAGCGACCCGTTCATCGAGGATGCTAATTTCAGCTCTGATGAAATTATTTCGAGCAGTCTGGGTCGAAATTTCTGCCACAAAATATCGATCCACAAGAAGCACCAAACCACCGGCGATAATTACGATGCCTACTAAAACATTTAAGAATTCTCTTCGGCGCTCTTCTCGCAGCCGCTCACGCCATGGAAGTAAATTAATATGGGCCATTAATATTCCCCTCGCATTGCGAGTCCACAGGCGATAAGTAGAGACGGCGCATCGTTTTTCAACATGGTTTGATTAACCTTAGAACCGAAGCTCAAATCCTCAAAAGGATTAGCAACCCGCGCTGGAGTAGATAGGCTTTCTTGTACTAAGTCGCTAAGACCCTCAATAGCTGCAACCCCGCCAGCCAAGAGAATGTGATCCACTTCATTGTAGTGACTAGAGGAGAAAAAGAACTGAAGAGTTTGGCTAATTTGCTGCACCACTGAGTCTTTAAAAGGTGCCAAAATTTCGTATTCATACTCCTCTGGCAATCCACCCCGTTTCATCGCGGTTTCAGCTTCGGCAGCACTCAAGCCAAAACGTCGCTGCACCTCTTCAGAGAGCTGATTGCCACCAAACATTTGTTCCCTTGTGTAGATGGTTTTACCATCCAAGATCACATTTAACGTCGTCATCATAGACCCAATGTCGACAATCGCCACGGTCTGCTCGTCTTCTGAGCCTATTTGTTCCGCTAACAGGGTGTAAGCTCGCTCGATGGCGTAAGCTTCGATATCTACGACTTTTGCCGTAAGTCCTGCTAGCTCAAGGGCCGTCACACGTGCATCAACGTTCTCCCGCCGGCATGCTGCCAGCAATACCTCCACCATGTCAGGACTGCGGGGAGATAATTCTTGACGCTCAAAATCGATAGACACTTCATCTAACGGGTAGGGAATGTATTGATCTGCCTCTACTACAATCTGATTTTCCATCTCTGAATCAGAAAGAGCAGCGTTCATCTCGATAGTTTTAGTGATGACTGCAGAGCCCGCAACAGCAACAGCTGCATCCTTAATGGAGGGCTTCATTACGCTGATTGCCTGACTGATACATTCGCCGACAGCATCAATATCGCTTATATTTTTTTCAACCACAGCATTGGCAGGCAGAGGGCGAACAATATAGTTGTCCACCTTATATTTTGATCCAGACGCACTCAACTGCAACACCTTAATTGATGTCGAGCTAATATCGATACCCAGCAAAGTTTTCGTTTTTTTGCCGAGGCTACCAAGCCCACTGAATTTGCTAGTCAGTTTTTCTAGCACACGTTTTTCCTCAAATCCCTGTAAAACCTGACCCCTTTCTCAAATCTTGGGTCTATTATTCTAAATTTTAGCGCCTATCTATGCTCTAAAGTAGAGGCCAATTCTGGCCCCATAAAACAATTTTTTGTTAACTATCAATATCTTAGCAATCTAGGAGCAGAATAGTGCAGTTCCAGATTGAAATATCGGCCGAATAAAAAATTTATATAGTTTTCAATATATTATCAAACTTTTACAATAATTAACTTTACCATTAAATAATGAACTAACTGATTCTGCAATTCTTTGACTCAGTTCACGTTGCTAGACCTGCAATTGAGCGGTCTGTTCGAAGCGCCAGCCTCGACAGAAAATTCCCCTCTAAAAAGCGACTCTCCGCTCAAGACCAATACTCATCGAATCCCAAAAGCGGCCTGACGCTGGGTAAAATCTAGCGTGTATGGGGCGAAAATCCAAGAAAATGCCCAATTTACAACCCATTACAGCCTGCCAAGTGTATACTTGCCACCATAGACAACTGGGGCAATAACTAGTGAATTGCCAATCGCGAAAGACGTGCTTCAGTGGATCATCAGGGCACCCTAATGCGAGCCATTGCTGATTCTTTTTAGTGTAGTTTACGCAGCCAGTTACACAGTTTTTGGTAACCCATAAGTGCAATCCACCGTAATACATATAGCAAAGATAAGCGCTCGACTCATCCTCGCCGGTACTGCCGCTGTGATCATGGTGCTCACGGCTGCCTACCTTTATTTAGCCCCACTACTGCCGCCCGCAGAAACCTACCGCAATGTGCAGCTGGAAACCCCTCTGCGAATATTCACGTCCGATGGCCGCCTTATTGATGAAATAGGCAATCGTCGAAACCCTGTGAGCTTTGACGAAATCCCGCAAGTCCTCATCGATGCCGTAATCGCAACTGAGGATGCCCGCTTTTACTCTCACCCTGGAGTTGATTTACAAAGCCTGCTACGAGGATTCTACGGTTTTATTCGCGGCGAGAGGCTAGGCGGTGGAAGCACTATCACCATGCAACTGGCTAACAACCTTTCCTTTGATAGCGACAATGTTTACCTGCGCAAATTCAAAGAGATTCCTTTTGCCCTGCAAATTCAACGGGAACTTAGCAAAGAAGAAATTCTCACTCTGTATTTAAACACCATTTATTTTGGAGCTGGTGCGGATGGCATAGGCGCTGCGGCCTATGTGTATTATGGCAAAGAGGCAAGCGAGCTTACCTTAGCGGAATCTGCAATGATGGTATCGGTTCTGCCCTGCCCCTCTGCCTGCAATCCATTGACCAGCGGCCCGCGCTCCATAGAAAGAAGGTCCGTTAGACTTCGCAACATGCTCAGGCAGGGCATGATTACCGAACAGGAATTCGAGCTAGCCGATGCGGCACCCATTACCGCTAAACGCCGCAACAGAAATATCGAAGTGTCAGCACCATTCGTTGCAGAAATGGTCAGGCAGCAACTTTACTCCGAGTTTGGTGAAACCACTTACTCCGGAGGGTTCGAAGTCATGACCAGTATTGACGGCGACAAACAGCTCGCCGCCAATCAGGCCATCGTTAACGGTTTGGAAAGTTACTACGACCGGCGTCATGGGTATAGAGGACCAGAGGCAAATTTTCCGGCGGACCTTCTGGAGCCTACCGACATTTGGCTCGAGCGCTTACAGCCCATTCCCAGCTATGGAGATCAACCACCAGCAATCGTCACCAAAGTAGAAGAACGTAGTTTTAATGCCCTTCTAAAAACCGGTGACACTGTCACTGTACCGTGGGAAGGCATGAGCTGGGCCTACGCCTTTCGCAGCAGAAATGAGGCATGGCCTCCACCAAGCACAGCATCAGATGTAGTGGAGATTGGAGACCTAATTCGCGTAAAAGAAGGTCGAGATTATTGGTCGTTGGGTCAAGTCCCCGAACTCCAAGGCGCGCTGGTATCCATGGATACAGACAATGGGCAAGTCTTGGCACTGGTGGGAGGCTATGATTTTAGACGCAGCCAGGTCAATCGAGTGCTAACAGCGCGGCCGCCCGGCTCGAACTTCAAACCCTTTGTTTATGGCACGGCCCTCGAACAAGGATATACCGTTGCAACAACCATCAATGACGCGCCTATAACTCGCGGAAATTATCGACCCAATAATTTTGAGAATAATTTTCTTGGGCCTATAACGTTACGCTACGCGTTAAAAGAATCCCGCAATGTGCCAGCAGTGCGATTGTTCGATCAATTGGGTTCCGATGCCGTGCTAGAGTTTGCCGGCAAGTTTGGCTTTCAGACCAACAATTTCCCTGCCAGCGATTTAACAGTGGCCCTAGGAAGCCATGATGTGCAACCTTTGGAGATAGTGACTGCTTACTCCGCATTCGCAAATGGTGGCTACAAAGTAGAGCCTTGGTTTATTGACCAGGTTTCGAATTTATCTGATGGCATTATATATAGCGCAATGCCGGTAACCGTGTGCGAATCCTGCCAAAGACTCAATACTACGGACAACATTCTTCCCTCCGCACCGCGCATCATCGATGAAAGAGTCGCATACATTCTCAACACAATGCTGCGGTCGGTGGTTGAGGAAGGCAGCGGCGCTCGCGTCCAACGAGAATTGAGACGGAGCGACTTGATGGGCAAAACAGGCACGACCAACGGTCCGCAGGAACTCTGGTTCTCTGGATTCAATAGAGATATTGCCACCACAGTATTCGTTGGCTTCGACCAACCGGAGCCCTTAGGCGAGCGGGAACAAGGGGCAACAGTGGCAGTACCAATCTGGATTGACTACATGAAAGAGGCGCTGCAGGATCAGCCTGAAAGAATAATGGCTAGGCCTGACGGCTTAGTCGATCTTCTTATCGACCGGGAAACTGGCGCCCCAGCAACGCCAGGAGATCCTAATGCCTTATTTGAGGTTTTTCGAGTAGAAAACGCACCTGAATTAGACCCTTTAGATCAAACAGGAACAGAGCTCGATCAAGAAGACGAAGTGCTCACTGAAACAATCTTTTAATCCAGACCCGTCAATTTTAGAGGTTGTAGCGACCACTGATACCTTCACGTTCCTAATTATAGGCTCCAGTTTTAGACCTTCGCTTTAACGGCCAGTATTTGCTGCACAAACAAAAACACCGCCGCGGCGGACCGGAGCGGTGTTTTATTCAAGCGTCTAACTATTCTTGAGCTGCTTCTAATCAGCAGGATAAGAAGCTTACAGCTTACGATTTCCGAAGCGCTTCTTGAAGCGATCAACACGACCACCCGTATCAAGAATTTTCTGCTTACCCGTGTAAAAAGGGTGGCAGTTAGAACAAACTTCGATAAGGATATCTTTGCCCAGTGTAGATTGGGTTTCAATCACGTTACCGCAGCTGCATGTGGCCTTCATTGGGCCGTAATTTGGATGAATATCAGCTTTCATAATGATTCCTAATTTAGTTGATGTCGCCGAGCGTCCCAATTGACGCGAAACCACATCTGCTTTGCTCTGAAACCAGAATCAACGGTAACAGAAGGGGCGCGTATTCTAACAGAGCTTAAACAATTCGCAAGCGATAGGCCCCAGCGTTATTTTCAAGCCCGGCCCTCAGGGAATTAAGAGCTAGCTTGGGCCTTCAACTTTTTGTGGTTACTAACCACTTCTTGCATGATCTGGGAAAACAAATTGGCCACAAGATCAGGGTTTAAGCCTGCGTCTTCGCTAAGGCGTCTGAGTTTCTCAATTTTTTGAGCTTCTCTGGCAGGGTCGAAAGACTCAAGCTCCTGACGCGCTTTAATCTTGCCCACTTGATATGTCTCTGCAAAACGTTCGCCGAGAAGGTTTATCAGCTGCTGGTCAATATGATCAATTTTTTCTCTTGCCTGCAGAAGTTCTTTTGGAAGAGTGTCGTTCTCCATGGATGTAAGCGCCCTTTTTTATCCTTATGTGTTTCTATTTCTTGGCCGTTCTACGATTAAATTGAGCTAAAGCTGAGCCCGGCGACAGAGTATAATAGAAGCTGATAGTATCCGCAGCTGCAATCCTCTTATCTCTGTGGATTTCTACCTCAACTGAATTCTACATCTGCTATGCTTGGCGAGTGTTAATCGATCTGCCTTTTACCTTTATCCGGCTCCACCCTAATGCCTACACAGAGTTCTTCCCATTATAAAGGCTTAGTCTACCGAATAGCCGTTCCTTCGCCACTACGACGCCTTTTTGATTACCTGCCCCAAGAGAACTCACCCGAAAAGCTCGTCAGTGGAGTCAGAGTTCTCGTTTCATTTGGTCGCAGAGAGGTAGTCGGCACTGTTGTTGCCAGCGTCGATGGTTCCGATCTGCCTGAATCCAAGCTCAAACCTATCCTAGATGTCTTTGATGAATCACCTTTGCTCCCTGAATCAATTTGGTCGATGCTGAATTGGGCTTCAGACTATTATCAGCACCCACTGGGTGAGGTGATCGCTACAGCATTACCTAACAAACTGCGCAGCCCGCCAGCGCCTGTAAAAACGAGTGTCTGCTGGCAGGTGAAGCAGCCTATAGATCCGCATGCTAATGAGGTGGTAAAAAAAGCAGCCAAACAAAAAGCATTGCTACAGTTTATTGAAACCAACTCTCCTGTCTCCATAGAGGAAATTAAAGCAGCGGGATATAACAATGCCTTATTAAAGGCTCTAAGAGATAAAAACCTCGTACAAGCCGTTGAACAAATTCCAAAGGTCCCTACAGCTTTTACCGCACTTAATGAGATGGATCGTCATCAGTTAACTTTAAATGACGAGCAGCGACATGCTGTTGAAACAATCAACTTAGCTAAGAAAAAATATCAGTGTTTTTTGCTTGACGGTATTACTGGCTCTGGCAAAACTGAAGTGTATATGCGGGTTATGGAAACGCAACTAACGGCAGGCAGACAATGCCTAGTCTTAATTCCAGAGATAGGATTAACCCCACAGACAATTCAAAGATTTAAAGATCGATTCAATTGCATGACCGTGGCCTTGCATTCTGGACTTAACGACACAGAAAGATTGCGGGCATGGCAGCAAGCCCGAACCGGGGAAGCCGCAATCATACTCGGTACGCGCTCAGCGATTTTTACACCCATGAGTAAGCCTGGAATCATCATTATTGATGAAGAGCATGATAGCTCTTTCAAGCAGCAAGACGGGTTTCGCTATTCCGCCCGCGACCTAAGTGTTATTCGTGCCCGCAAAGAAAAAATACCTGTGGTGTTAGGCTCTGCCACACCCAGCCTTGAAAGCCTCGCCAATTGCCAGAGCGACAAATTTACCTATTTGGCCATCAATAAGAGAGCTGGTAAATCGGTCCCCGCCACTGTCCAGCTTGTTGATACCGGCGAGCAGGCCCTAATTCGTGGCTTTGCACCTTACACGCTAACGTCAATCGAGCAACAGCTTAAATCCGGCAGCCAAGTATTGGTCTTTATTAATCGTCGAGGTTTCGCGCCGGTGGTCAATTGCGCAAGCTGTGGCTGGACAGCCCAATGTGAAGCTTGTGATGCGCAATATACCGTCCACTCAAACCCTGCTGGGCTGCGCTGTCATCACTGCGGTGGCTCCAGCCGTTTGCCGAGTATTTGTCCCCAGTGCCAAGCAAGGGATTTGAATACCATAGGTCTCGGGACTCAGCAGGTGGAGGGCTTTCTAGAGCAGCGCTTCGCTTCCACCCCGGTGATTAGAGTCGACAGAGACTCTACGAGACGGAAAAACAGTCTCGATGAAAAACTGAAACTGATTATGCAGGGCGAACCCTGCTTGCTAGTAGGAACCCAAATGATAGCCAAGGGGCATCATTTTCCTAATATCTCATTGGTCGTCATTTTGGATGCCGACGGCGGTCTTTTCAGCGCCGATTTCAGGGGTCTCGAGCACATGGCGCAAACTATTGTTCAGGTGGCTGGACGGGCTGGGAGAGAATCACGGCAAGGCGAGGTCATTATTCAATCTCGTCATACCAGTCACGATGCTTTGATCAAGCTCAGCACAGCACCCTACAGTGACTATGCCAACTATCTGCTAGAGACTCGACGTGCCGCCCAGATGCCTCCTTTTGCCCACCTAGCACTGCTTCGCTGCGAATCACCGCGCTTAAACGTAGCATTACAGTTTTTGCTGGGTGCTCGAGACCATTGCCAGCAGTTCATACAGAGCCATAGTTTAAACGTTGAAACATTAGGACCCATCCCTGCTCCAATGGAGAAGCGCGCCGGAAGGTTTCGTGTTCAACTCATCATCAAATCCATCTCACGCCCACCTTTGCATGGGCTTCTTTCGGCTCTAGTGCAACACCTAGAGCAGAGTCGCTTAGACAGTAAATCTCGGTGGAGTATAGATGTCGACCCACAAGATCTTATTTAGCAAGGTACAAAGCTGCTAGGAAAAGATAGAATTAACGCTTTAGCTTACATGAACACTACCGATAATTGGGGTGGCGAAGCCTCCAAAACACAATAATCACTTAAAACAAAGTGTTATAGATATCCAAATCCAATGACTCAAGATTTCGCAAAAATTCGACCCGAGCCCATTCTTGAGGCCAGAGTCGTGCAAGCACCACCGGGATGGTCGCTGATGCTCACAGGTATCGTTGTGGGCATAGCGGTTGGTGTGTTTGCCTGCGTCATGTTCTACCTTTCCGGCAAAGTGCCGCCTTTAAACCAAGCCCCTGCCGCACTGCCAACAGCCAGCAGTCAAAATGAACTACCCGCAGCCGCTGACCCTGAAGATCCCGAAATCACTCTTGAATTCTATCGCGAGCTACAGGACTACGAGGTTGAAGTGGATGCAGTGCCCGTTGAGTTGACAAGACTGCAAGCCGGCGACACGAGTTTAGAATCTCCTTTCCTTCTTCAGAGCGGCGCCTTTGAATCAGCTGAATCCGCCGAGCGTGCCCGTCAGCGCCAAACTGACATGGGGCTGAGCGTTTTTGTTCAGCAACAAAACTTAAGCAGCCGCACAATGTTCCTCATTCAATCGGGGCCCTACACTGACAGTGTTGTGCTGCAACAAGCGGAGCAAACCTTGAGTAGCAATGGTGTTCGACACTTTAGGCTTAAGCCCCAATAAATTAGCCACTTCAGGCCGCTTGTCGCTATACCCCTCTTGATTTTTCTGAACTAATCCCAATATGAAATGCTCGTGCGCGTGTAAGCCGCCGCTACTGTCAAAAACTAGCCACGGCAGAGCACTTGAGAAACATTACAGCCTCAAAGGAGACTTGATTTGGAACAATTCGATGGCACTACTATTGTCTCGGTAAGACGAGGGAATTCAGTAGTTGTGGGTGGCGACGGACAAGTCTCTCAGGGCAACACCGTAATGAAAGGCAACGCCCGCAAAGTTAGGCGTCTGTACAAAGACCAGGTTTTGGCAGGGTTTGCCGGAGGCACTGCTGACGCATTTACCTTGTTTGAACGCTTCGAAGAACAGCTAGAAAAGCACCACGGCAAACTGGTTCGCTCTGCGGTGGAGCTGGCAAAACTTTGGCGTACTGAACGTTCCTTGCGGCGTCTAGAAGCGCTTTTAATCGTTGCCGACAAAGAGTCTTCACTCGTAATTACAGGCAACGGCGATGTAATCGAACCAGAAGACTCCATCATGGCCATTGGTTCTGGTGGGACGTTCGCCCTGTCTGCCGCCCGCGCGCTAACTCAAAATACAGACTTAGAAGCCCGCCCGATTGTGGAAAAAAGCCTAACCATTGCGGCGGAGATTTGCGTGTACACCAATCTAAATCACACTATCGAAGAACTCACTTTTTAAACCCAGCTGCGACTCGCGAGGGCGGACTTCTTGTCTGCTCCAGTACAGATAATCAACACGCAGCTGTTACTTTATAGGTTTACCTAATGTCACTCATGACCCCAAGAGAAATATCTTCCGAGCTGGATAAATTCATCGTTGGCCAATCATCTGCGAAGCGCGCAGTGGCAATTGCCTTGCGCAACCGCTGGAGACGAATGAAACTCGATGAAGACCTTCGAGCCGAAGTAACCCCAAAAAACATTCTGATGATTGGCCCCACCGGTGTGGGCAAAACTGAAATAGCAAGGCGTCTCGCAAAACTAGCCCAAGCACCCTTCATCAAAATTGAAGCCACCAAATTTACGGAAGTTGGCTACGTAGGCAGAGATGTGGAATCCATCGTAAGAGACTTGGCTGATGTATCGGTAAAAATGCTGCGCGAGAAGGAGATGCAAAAAGTCCAGCAGGCTGCGGAGGATGCAGCCGAAGAACGAATTTTGGATGTACTTCTACCGCCAGCAAGAACTGAGTCCTCTGACACTCAAGAGTCAAGCCAATCAACATCACGCCAGGTGTTTAGAAAAAAGCTAAGACAAGGCGAATTAGATGATAAAGAGATAGAAATCAAAGTGGCGGAGTCGCCAGCGGGCGTCGAGATTATGGCACCTCCTGGCATGGAAGATATGACTAGTCAGCTGAAGAATATGTTCTCCAACATGACTAGTGAACGGAAAAAAAGCCGGAAACTCAACGTAAAAACTGCCCTACGAATAGTTAAAGACGAGGAGGCCTCAAAGCTCGTCAATGAAGACGAAATCAAAAACCGAGCAATCGAGGCAACCGAACAAACAGGGATAGTCTTTATTGATGAAATCGATAAAGTAACCAACCGTCATGATCAAGGGGGCGCCGGAGTTTCTCGAGAGGGGGTTCAGCGAGACCTGCTCCCATTAATTGAAGGTTCTACCGTTACCACTAAGTATGGCAGCATTAAGACTGATCATATTTTATTTATTGCATCTGGCGCTTTTCATTTATCAAAACCCTCTGACTTGATTCCGGAACTACAGGGCAGACTGCCCATCCGGGTAGAGTTAGACCCACTCAGCGCCAACGATTTCGAGCGAATACTGGCCGAACCGAATGCCTCGCTCACCAAACAGTATCAAGCGCTGCTAGAGACCGAAGGTTTGCAGGTCAATTTCACCGAGGACGGGATAGCAAAAATTGCGGCGACAGCCTTTGAAGTGAATGAGCGTACTGAAAATATTGGAGCAAGAAGGTTGCACACGATCATGGAACGCTTGCTGGAAGAAGTTTCTTTTTCTGCGGCTGACATGGCAATAGGTGAAAACAGTGTGCTCACCATCGATAAAGCCTATGTGGAAAATCAACTGGATGATCTTGCGAAGGACGAAGACCTTAGCCGATTCATTCTTTAAATTAATATGTACTGTAAACCGACAAAACATCCCGTGAGCCCAATTGGAAATTGCGAAGAATCTCAGCCATGAGCACAGCAACGCCATCGGAAATTATTCTCCACAAAAAATCAGCGACCTTAGAGCTTGTCTACGAGCAAAAGCGCTACGAGCTCAGCGCAGAGTTTTTGCGGGTTCATTCCCCTTCTGCGGAAGTAAAAGGACATGGGCCTGGGCAAGAAGTACTGCAATTCGGCAAGCAAGAAGTCAAACTAGCCAGTATTGAGCCCGTGGGGAGCTATGCCATCAAGCCTACTTTTAGTGACGGGCACCAAACCGGCATTTTTACTTGGACCTATTTACAAGAACTCTGTGAAAGCCAGGACAAACTTTGGCAAAGCTACCTCAACAGACTCAAAGCGGCTGGCAAACTGAGACAGCCATTGCCTGAACAGACAGAGGTCATTACACTTAAGACTTCGCCCACTCAAACTTAGCACCTGACTCTAAGTCAGATAGCCAAGCAAAAAGATTTCAGTCCCATGAGCAAACCTGAAAATACCGAAGCCACCACTCATTTTGGCTATCAAGAAGTTCCCGTAGCAGAAAAAGAGCAGCGCGTTGGCGATGTCTTCAGATCTGTCGCTGCTCGCTACGATGTAATGAACGACATCATGTCACTCGGCACTCACCGCCTTATAAAACGCTACACCATTGAGCTAAGCGCACTACGCTCTGGGCACAAAGTACTAGATCTTGCCGGGGGCACAGGGGATTTCAGCCTCAAATTTGCCGAAATTGTCGGTCCTGATGGACAAGTTGTGCTGGCAGATATCAATGAGGCAATGCTAGCTGTCGGACGGGACCGCATCATCGACAAAGGCATGAATGGCAATATAGAAGTGGCTCAAGTTAACGCAGAGTGTTTGCCCTTCGCCGACAATAGTTTTGATTGTGTCTGCATCGCCTATGGCCTTCGCAATGTCACTGACAAAGATGCTGCTCTGCGAAGCATTCAACGAGTGTTGAAGCCGGGCGGCAGGCTCCTAGTCCTCGAGTTCTCTAAGCCGACCAATCCAGTGATTGGCAAGAGCTACGACCTATTCTCCAAACTATGGCCAGTGGCTGGCAAAGCAATTACCGGCGACGCCGACAGTTACCGCTATTTAGTTGAATCTATTCGAATGCATCCTGACCAAGATACTCTCCAACAAATGATGGAAGACGCCGATTTGGTGAATTGTAAATATCACAATGTCATGAGCGGTATTTGCGCTATTCACATTGGCTTCAAACCCCAACAAACTTGAGTCACAACAAGCATCAATGGTGAACCCGCTTCTTAGCACAGCCGCCCTGTGGCCCCTTGAATATGCACTTGATCAACTGATTAACTCAGATCAGCATATGAAATCTACCGTGCTTAAATTCGATGGCAAACTGCTGGAAATCAATGCTGACAGCCCCTCCTCCTGCCTATGCCTTACTTTTACTGGCAGCCATATCCGCTTGAGCGCACTAAGTGCCAAGCAGCAAAATGCAACACCCTCCGCCTGTGTGCGGGGTAAAACCTCTGTTTTACTGGGTTTGCTTTATTCTTCAGCCAACACTAATGCCTTGGCCAACCCTCAATTGACTATCGAAGGCGATGCCAGTTTTGTTCATGAGCTTTTCAACAGCATCAGCAAACTGGACTTGCGCTGGGATGATCTTATTGCCCCTTGGTTTGGCGATTTGGCGACACACACTGCGAAAGCCGCTTCTGACAATATCAAGCAGTGGACTGACCAAGCTGGCCACAGCCTTAACAACTCAGTGCGTGACTACCTCACAGAAGAGTCGAATACGTTACCTACCCAAAGCCAAGCTGAACAATTCTCTGGGCGTTTAGATCAACTCAAGCTCCGCATAGATAGAGCAGAGGCGCGCGCACAGCAGCTTAATAAGTTTCTTGTCTAATCAAACCCTGAAAAAACCAGTACAAATTGCCCAATAACGCACGTGGCGACTTTGCCGGGAAATCATAGATAACTCCATTTTGCCCAAGCTCTCGCGCATTCCCTTCCTTGTGAGCGGTTGATGCAGGTGGTATCTTTGCAAGCCCTCAATTTCCTTAAGAATTCCCCAATCCAGTGTCTTTTTTACTACGACTAATCAGCATCCTCAATGTGATAGCGAAATACCGTTTGGGTGAGTTTTTGCGGGGAAAACCAGGCGCTTCTATTTTACAGCTCTGCTTACTGCCCTTCTCTTTGCTGTGGATGCTTTCTACTCTTCGTCACCAGCCCAAGGAAGTACGACTGCGCCTTGCACTACAAGAGCTGGGGCCGATTTACATAAAACTAGGTCAGCTACTTTCAACTCGCCGTGACTTTTTAGAACCTGAACTTGCAGATGAATTGGCCACCTTGCAAGACAAAGTACCGCCCTTTAAAACGCCCCCTATAGAAGACATTATTCGCGCCGAGCTCAATGTAGACCCCAGCAGCGTTTTTGCGAGTTTTGAGGAACAACCCTTTGCCTCAGCATCTGTAGCGCAGGTGTATGCGGCCACACTTCATAACGGCGATGACGTAGTAATTAAAGTAGTCAGACCTGGCATTGAAAAAACCGTAAAATCGGACATACGAGTGCTCAAATGGCTTGCTGCTCTGGTGGAAAACCGAACCAGCATTGGCCGCCGTCTACGACCCATCGAAATCATCAACGACTACGAATCGGTAATCATTGGGGAGCTAAACCTCCAGTCTGAGGCGGCCAATACTTCAGAACTCAAACGAAATTTCGCCAACTCACCTGCACTTTATGTTCCCCGCGTGTACTGGGACTATGTATCCCGCAATATGATGGTGGTGGAAAAAATTAATGGCATTCCAGTGACCGAAATGGCTTCACTGGCAAGCCACAATATCAACCTAAAAGCACTCGCTGAAACAGGTGTAAATATTTTCTTCACCCAAGTCTTTGAACACAATTTTTTTCATGCAGATATGCATCCTGGCAACATCTTCGTGGCTAAACACAGTCCCGAGCAGCCACAGTACATTGCTATCGACTGCGCGATTATTGGCTCTCTAACGGACTCTGACCAGGACTATCTGGCTAAAAACTTATTGGCGATGCTCAAAAGAGACTACCGCAGAGTTGCCGAACTGCATGTAGCCAGCGGCTGGGTGCCCGCCGACACCAAAGTACACGAATTTGAATCTGCAATAAGAAGCGTCTGTGAACCCATTTTCGAAAAACCTTTGAAGGAAATCTCTTTCGCTGACCTTTTGCTAGAACTCTTTCGAACGGCGGGAAAATTTAATATGGAAGTGCAGCCCTCGCTGGTGCTTCTACAAAAAACCTTGCTCAACATTGAAGGATTAGGCAGGCAGCTTTACCCAGACTTAGATCTTTGGGAAACAGCTCTGCCTTTCTTAGAGCGATGGCAGGCAAAACGGCTTAGCCCAGTGACTTTATTCAACAGAATTCGAGACAACCTGCCTGAGTTATTGGAAAACCTTCCTCAACTGCCTCACTTATTGGCAGAAGCAGCCGCACAGCAAAAGCAGCTAAGCACGATTAACCAAAACCTAAAGGCCGATCTGGCCCATCGAGAGCAGAGAGAACTTAAAGCCCAGCGCCAAGCAAAAATAGCCGGCATGGTCCTGCTAGGGCTGACTTTAGGCTGTCTTCTCAGCCCTGTTAACGATTGGCTTGAGAACACTTCGATGATAAGCCTTGGGCTGGGACTTAGCGCAGTCTATTTTTTGTGTTTTAAGCGTTGAGCCCTCATACTACGCGCATGTCCAGTTACCTTAACAAAATAAAGTGGAACGCCAATGGCCTGGTTCCCGTTATCGCTCAGGATGCTGTTAGCAATCGTATTTTGATGCAGGCATGGATCAACAAAGAGGCCTTAGAAATTGCTGTTACTGAACAGCGGGCAGTTTATTGGTCTCGCTCAAGAGGCAAGCTATGGCGCAAGGGCGAAGAATCAGGCCACATCCAAAAGCTTTTAGGCATTTATTTGGACTGTGATAACGACTGCGTTTGCTATCAAGTTGAGCAAATTGGCGGGATTGCCTGCCACACAGGCAGGGAAAGCTGTTTCTACAAGAAATTGGAAGCCGGCAGCTGGAAAGAGGTAGAACCAGTCATAAAGCAAGCCAACGAAATTTACCAGACAACGAGCTGATCATGTCCGACACCTTAAGCCAATTAGCCACTATACTGGAGCAGCGCAAATCTGCCTCAGCGGCTGAGTCCTATGTGGCATCCTTACATCAGAAAGGGCTCAACAAGATATTGGAAAAAGTGGGCGAAGAAGCCATTGAGACCATATTAGCAGCGAAAGACGCAGCCTCTGACTCTGCGGACACTAAACAATTACTGATCAATGAAACCGCCGATTTATGGTTTCATAGCCTTGTCATGTTAAGCCATTTAGGGCTGCATCCAGATCAGGTGTTGGAGGAACTAGAAAAACGCTTTAACATATCGGGCTTGGAAGAAAAGGCCTCTCGAACAAACTAACTGATTGCAGTTGAAATTTGGCACTGACGATCTAGGAGAAACACAATGGGTTTAGGCGGAATCGGCGTATGGCAATTACTTATCATCCTTTTGATAGTATTCATGCTATTCGGCACGAAAAAACTACGTAATTTAGGGTCTGATCTTGGTGGCGCGTTGAAAGGCTTTAAAAGTGCTATGGGCGACGAAGACAAAGAGAACGAGCAAGCTCAACTCTCTGAAAGCGCTGAGGGCGAAACTGTAGAAGCCGACGCAGAGAAGGCCGAAAAATAGTTTTACACACTCCTTGGTATCACAGCTGAGCCTAGAGTATTTTCCTGGCCTCACTGTGGTTCGAATTCGAATTCTGTAGTACACGCGGCATCAGCCTATGTTCAATATTCACTCCACCGAATTGTTACTGGTATGTGTTGTGGCCCTCATTGTAATTGGGCCAGAAAAACTGCCGGGCGCGATTAAAACTGCGAGTCTTTGGATTGGTAGGTTTCGACGCAGTTTTTATAAAGTTAAAAATGAAATAGAAAGAGAACTCAACGCTGACGAGATTCGTCGTCAACTGCACAATGAGTCTGTACTCGATGACATAGAAAATGCCAAATCAAGAATGAGCGACTTGGCTAAAGAAACAGAACGCTCTGTAAACAACCTTGTCAACTCTGACACCTTTGATCCAGGTGCAGTAGCACCATTGGAAGACAGTACAGCTGATGAAGAACCAACAAAGGCGGCTGAGAAAACTGTAGTGGGTGAAATCACCGAGGCCGGCGAGCAAATCAAAGAAGTGCACGAAGAAATCAAAGAGCAGCTCTACGGTTCAGGTAAAAACCCAAAACTTGCCAGCCATTCTGAGGACAGCGAAGTAAAAATTAATGACAACAGCTGAGGAGGAAAAAGAGCTAACGCTCATTGACCATTTGATCGAGCTACGAGATAGGATTTTGAAGTCCTTACTCGCTGTTATCGTGCTTTTTTTAGCGCTATTCGCTTTTTCCAATGATATCTATACCTATGTGGCTGACCCGCTGATTTCTGCTCTGCCGGAAGATACCAGCATGATTGCTATCGATCCCACCTCTCCTTTCTTTGCCCCATTTAAACTCACTTTTTACGTCGCTTTTCTAATCGCCGCACCCTATATCCTTTATCAATTGTGGTCCTTTATCGCGCCCGGCCTGTATCAAAACGAGAAAGCTATTGCGATTCCCCTGTTCATTTCAAGCGTTGCGCTTTTTTACGGCGGCGTCGCCTTCGCTCGTTTTATTTTGTTCAGCGTGGTTTTCGGATTCTTTATTTCAGTGGCGCCAGAAGGAATTCAAGTGGCCCCCGATATCAGCAGTTTTCTTAGTTTTGCACTGACCATTTTCTTCGCCTTTGGCGTGGCTTTCGAGATCCCTATCGCTGTGTTTCTTTGCATTTGGTCTGGTATGGCTGAACCTGATTCTCTGGTAGAAAAAAGACCTTACGTCGTGGTTGGATGTTTCGTAGTGGCTATGCTGTTAACGCCACCTGACCCTTTTACCCAATCCATGTTGGCGCTGCCTATGTGGGCATTATTTGAGATGGGAGTCTTGGCTGGACGCTTAGTCAAAAAACGCCAAGTGAAAGATGAAGACGAGAACAATATTGCCGGTTAGATGATTTGGCCGGCAGTGCCTGCCAAAGACGCTATGACCCTGCATCTATCAGAGCCGGTCCTTATGTGCTGGAAGGGAGCGTAAAGTCTAGGAATTGAGGATGAAGGTCACTGGGCCGTCGTTTTCTAGGGCCACTTCCATATTTGCGGCAAACACGCCTGTCTCCACAAATTCATGTTTAGCGCGCGCCAGCGCAACCATTTCATCGTAGAGTTTCTCTGCCTCAACTGGCTCCTTTGCCGACGAGAACCCCGGACGCAGTCCTTTGTCTGTGCTTGCAGCGAGAGTGAATTGAGAGACAATCAGAAGATCTCCGCCGATATCCTTAAGGTCTAAATTCATTTTTTTATCTGAGTCAGCGAACACACGGTAGGCCAACATTTTATCAAGAAGCTTCTCAGAGTCGGCTTGAGTGTCGTCCTTTTCGATTCCCACAAAGGCCAGCAAGCCCTGACCAATCTCTGCTTGGCGAACATCTCCGATATGAATCTGAGCCCAATTTACCCGCTGAATTAGCGCTATCATATTTTTAGATCCTTATTGGCGCATGCATCTATTGAACTCACTCAGAAGCCTGTAATTGCTTGGCAATATCGTGAACCGCATGGATTAATGCATCCACATTACCAGGCTCCGATGCCGAATGTCCCGCATCTCTGACGATATGCAACTGAGAGTCATTCCATGCCTTGTTCAATGCTTGTGCATTTTCAAGAGGACAAACCATATCATAGCGCCCGTGAATGATGTGGCCAGGAATACCTTCCAAAGCCTTCACATTGGCTAAAATGTGATTTGGTTCAACAAATCCACCGTTGAAAAAGTAATGGACCTCTAATCTAGAGCGGGCCAAGGCATTATGGGGTTTGGTAAATTTTGCTAATGTTTCAGCGCTCGGGCGCAATTTAGAGCAATTAGCTTCCCACGCATACCAAGCTTTCGCTGCTGCCATGCGAGCGAGCTCGTCATCGCTAGTAAGCCTTGTGTGGTAGGCGGCAATCAAATTTTGCCGTTCATTTTCAGGAATAGGTTTAACTAACTCATCCCAATAGTCTGGGAATATACGATTGGCTCCGTCTTTATAAAACCAATCGATATCCTCTTGGCGGCAAAGAAATATGCCACGGAGAACCATAGCGAGCACCCGCTCTGGATGGTCAATTGCATAGAGCAGACTCAAGGTGGAGCCCCAAGAACCACCGAATAAAACCCATTTTCCAACATTCAAGGCTTCGCGAATTTTTTCCATATCGTCGATCAGATCAGCGGTTGTGTTCGCTGTTAGTTCACCGTGAGGGGTCGAGCGGCCGCAGCCCCTCTGATCAAAGGTAATAATTCGGTAAAGGGTGGGATCATAAAAACGTCGAGAGCTGGCGTCACAAGCACCGCCCGGCCCGCCATGAACGAACAAGACCGGTATCCCGTCTGGATTGCCGGCTTCATCTACGTACAACTCATGAATATCAGACACCTTCATTTGGTGTCGCTTATAGGGCTTTATTGGTGGGTATAAAACCAACATGGGGATATCCCTTTTAGTAAATTATTGGCCTCTGCACAATGGCTGGGTCGTCGACTCAGATACATCAACAACCAAACCATCGCAAAACCATCTGCGCTTGCTTATCCTCTCGCGGCGCTTCCTCTGCTGTGCCGCTTGCGCTCATTCTCTGTTAGAAAACGTTTGCGTAAACGAATATTCTCAGGAGTCACTTCCACCAATTCATCATCGGCTATGAACTCCATCGCTTGCTCCAAAGTATGTTTAACAGACGGCGACAAAACAATGTTTTCGTCCGTTCCTGAGGCGCGTACGTTAGTCAGTTGCTTACCCTTGGTAGGATTTACTGCGAGGTCATTTTCACGGCTATGAAGGCCAACAATCATGCCTTCGTAAACTTCCACATTCGGATCTACAAACAAACGCCCACGGTCCTGTAAATTAAACAGTGAAAACCCAAGCACTTTACCCGTAACCATAGAAACCAGAACACCACGGCTTCTCGCGGCCAACTCTATGTCTTTGTAATTACCATAATGATCGAACACATGTGTCATCAACCCGGAGCCAGAGGTCATACTCAAGAACATAGAACGGAAGCCAATTAATCCACGAGTCGGAATCAAAAACTGCAATCGCACCCGGCCCTTTCCGTCCGGCAACATGTCCTGCATTTCAGCACGGCGCAGCCCCAATTCTTCCATCACAGACCCTTGATGCTGTTCGTCACAGTCCACCACCAACGATTCGAAAGGCTCTTTCAAGACCCCTTCTTCTTCGTGGATTATGACCTCAGGGCGAGAGACGGCCAACTCGAATCCTTCACGCCGCATACTTTCAATTAACACGGAAAGATGTAGTTCACCACGACCCGAAACTTTGTATTTATCTGGCGTATCACCGGGCTCAACTCGCAAGGCCACGTTGTAGAGCAGCTCTCTATCTAAGCGTTCTTTAATCTGCCGAGTTGTAACGTACTTGCCCTCTTTGCCTGCAAAGGGCGAATCGTTAACTTGGAAAGTCATGCTGATAGTCGGTTCATCAACTGACAGAGGCGTCATAGCTTCAGGGTTTTCAGGATCACAAATTGTGTCCGAGATATTGAGCTTATCGATTCCGGTGATACAAACAATTTCACCGGCACTGGCTTCGTCTACATCAATTCGTTCCAGACCTAAGTGACTCTTCACTTGAAGAATTTTCGCTTTACGCTCAACCCCATCCCGGTTAATCACAATTACTTGCTGGTTGTTTCTTACGGTACCGCGGGTCACCCGGGCAATACCAATCACGCCCACATAGCTGTTGTAGTCCAAGGCACTAACCTGCATTTGCAAAGGCGCATCGGCGATAACATCCGGTGGCGGGACTTTATCAACTACCACTTCAAGCAAAGGAATCATATCCTCGGCCATTTCGTCAATTTCCATTCCTGCGATGCCGGTAAGTGCCGACGCGTAAATAATGGGGAAATCTAACTGCTCGTCGGTTGCACCCAACTTATCAAAAAGATCAAACACCTCGTTAACAACCCAATCTGGACGCGCGCCGTCCCGGTCAACCTTGTTAATAACAACAATTGGATTCAATCCTTGCGCGAACGCCTTCTGAGTCACAAACCGAGTTTGTGGCATAGGGCCGTCTACCGCATCTACCAACAGCAGCACACTGTCCACCATTGAGAGAACCCGTTCCACTTCGCCGCCGAAGTCAGCGTGCCCCGGGGTGTCGACGATATTGATATGGTAACCGTTCCAGTTAATCGCCGTATTTTTAGCTAAAATCGTTATTCCTCTCTCGCGCTCTTGATCGTTGGAGTCCATTACCCGTTCAACTTGGGCTCCGCGAGACTCTAATGTTCCCGATTGATGTAAAAGCTTATCCACCAGCGTGGTCTTGCCATGGTCGACGTGGGCGATGATTGCAATATTGCGAATTTTTTCTATCACGATTTTTCCAGTAAAGTAGATTTAGACTCTTAAGTTGCCAATTGCGGTTGCTGTGGCCCGAGTAGAAATTGAATTTGCTTGCCCGCTACTGCGATGAAAAATGCCTACTTGACCTTTCATGCGGCGCAAAAGGCGGCGAGTATACACGACTGAGCGGGGTTTTATGAAATGAAACTTGGCCTGAACACCCTAGCGATGCCAGCACGCCTGACTAGCCTCTCATTTACGTTTTACCGGAGCCATCAAACAGCGCTCCTAAGCGGTTTGATAGAGTCAAAGCCCCTATTCCAATTGAGTTACTTGCGAATATTGCACCGTTATAGTGCAGATAAACGGCATGCGCTCTTTATTAGAGCCTCCACGGTTGAAGTTTATGATGAGGTCCAGTAAATTCGGGCACTGTAAAGGCTCAGCCAGTGGCATACATCTTGCTGATTACCCTACTTACACGGATGCCGACACCAGCAAAGCACTGGTGACTGCGCTCTGATTCTCGACTTTGCTAATTCTTTATCACTTGCACCGCCTTGGCGCGCGGCAAGATGATGGGAATTTGAAGCTGAGCCGAACACCCAAAGACACACTAACTGGCACGCAGAATCTGCTAAAGCCTGTGTTTAACAAGAAGTCGCAACCCATTAGGAGAATGACAAGAAATGAAATCTAAACTGGAATACATCTGGCTAGATGGCTATTCACCCACTCAAAGCCTTCGCAGCAAGACTCAAGTAAGAGACAATTTTGGCGGCACTCTTGCCGAATGCCCAATGTGGTCTTTCGATGGCAGCTCAACCGAACAAGCTTCTGGTGATGATTCTGACTGCTTGCTTAAGCCAGTTGCGATTTATCCAGACCCCGACCGCGACAATGCCTATTTGGTAATGACCGAAGTACTGAACGCAGACGGCACTCCGCATGTAACTAACGGTCGCGCTACTATTGATGACAATGATGAAGACTTTTGGTTTGGCTTCGAGCAAGAATATTTTCTTTGGGATACTAAAACCAACCTTCCTCCAGGGTTTCCCGCCAATGGATACCCTGGGCCCCAAGGTCCTTATTACTGCTCTGTTGGCGCTTACAACTCGTTCGGTCGTGACTGTGTTGAAGAGCATTTTGATCTGTGCCTTGAAGCAGGCATCAACGTTGAAGGCATCAACGCTGAAGTGGCTGCTGGCCAATGGGAATTCCAAGTATTTTCCAAAGGTGCAAAAGACGCTGGCGACCAAACTTGGGTAGCCCGCTATTTGCTTGAGCGCACAGGCGAACGCTATGGCTACGCCATCAACTGGGAACCTAAGCCCTTAGGCAAAGACCTAGACTGGAATGGCTCGGGAATGCACGCGAACTTCTCTAACGGCGCTATGCGTGATAATGGAGACGAAGCAATTTTCACAAAAATATGTGAAGAATTTGGAAAGAACATTGAGCGCCACATTAGCGTTTATGGCGCTAACAATGACCAGCGCTTAACCGGCCTCCACGAAACCCAAGCGATTGACGAATATAGCTACGGCGTTTCAGATCGCGGAGCTTCCATTCGTATCCCTATCGGTACTGTCGAAGACGGTTGGAAAGGTCGCTTAGAAGATCGCAGAACAGCTTCGAATGCTGATCCATACAAGGTCGCAGCAGCGATTATTAAAACGACTAAAGAAGCGCTATAAGCCATAGCCATTTTAGCCAGCTCGGAAAAGCCCGGTTCGCCGGGCTTTTTTATGCCCCTGAGAAAACTGTTAGTTGTGAAGTAAGCTCGATATCAACATAAATGGAAGCCAAAAACCTATTCTCTCCACATCTCCTCTAAGACCGCTGCACGCCATTTCATCCACTGATCGTATCAATTAAATTGACGCCTTCTATAAATGCACTATTATAGTGCAATAAATGCAGGTTCGTGTCATAGCAGTGCTCCGCACTGTGAAAACCTTGAATGCAACCACAGAAAGCCTGTCGTTAGAACCTCACATTATTGGTTTGCTTATTGCATAGATAAGCTAAACCTGATTTGCCTTGCTAAATGTTAGAGCAGCCGTGACCCTTGATAATGTCCACAAGCGCCTTTTAGACACGCTAAAAACTGCGGTTATTTTGCTGGACAATAATTTGTGCCTGCTCTACATCAATATGGCAGCAGAAGCCCTCTTAGAAATCAGCGACCGACAAGCCAAACATGCCTTCATAGGTGACTTGTTTTTAAGTGCACAGGCTGACATATCAGAGATGAAAGCTGCTCTGACAAGCAACGGCAGTATTTCGAAACGCAGCGCTGAACTTAGAACTATCCATAATAAAGCCATAACTGTGGACTACACCATCAACCCGTTTGAAGAGAATGGGGAGATGCAGGCTTTAATTGAACTTCACTCGCTAGAACACAGTCACAGAATTAGTCGGGAAGAAACTCTTCACTCGGCGCATGCTACTACTCAAGAATTAGTTCGTGGTCTTGCCCATGAAATAAAAAACCCTTTAGGCGGCATCCGAGGAGCTGCTCAATTATTAGCTCAGGAAATAGCAGAAGACGGGCTCTCCGACTACACCAACGTCATCATCGAAGAAGCTGATCGACTGCGTAATTTGGTTGATCGTCTCGTTGGCTCCAAAAAGCCTCTGGAAAAGAAAGAAATAAATATTCATGAAGTATTGGAGCGGGTACGCAGCTTAGTAACAGCTGAAATTGCAGACCAAAAGATCTCTGGTGTAGAACTGATACAGGATTACGACCCGAGTATTCCGAACATTACCGCGGACGCGGAGCAGCTGATTCAAGCCGTGCTGAATCTAGTGCGAAACGCGTTGCAATCACTAACTAGCTTAGATATCAAACACAACCTAGGCAAGATCATCCTGCGTTCAAGAATCACACGAAATTCCACAATCAATAGTCAATTTCACAGACTGGCCGCAGGCATAGAAATCATCGACAACGGCCCTGGCATTCCACCAGAAATTATCGATACCATTTTTTACCCGATGATAAGCGGACGCGCTGACGGCACCGGTCTGGGACTGCCAATTACTCATGGCATCATTAACCAGCATGAGGGAATGATTGAGTGTCAAAGCGGCGCCAAAGAAACAATTTTTTCAATAGTTTTACCTCTTGAACCTCCCACTGCAGAAAACAGTGGCAAGGTTTTTAACTAGAAAAGGCACAACAAAGCATGAGCAACCACAATTCCGTTTGGATACTTGACGATGACCGCTCGATTCGCTGGGTATTAGAAAAATCACTCAGTAAAACTGGCCTTAGCACGGAAACCTTTGAGAACGGTGATCAACTGCTCAATCGTTTATCCCACGAGTTACCGGACGCTATTATTAGTGATATTCGCATGCCAGGCATCAACGGACTAGATCTGCTAAGCACAATCCAAGAAAAGCATCCCTTGCTGCCAGTGATTATAATGACTGCTCATTCTGATCTAGACAGCGCAGTAACTTCCTACAGCAGAGGCGCTTTCGAATACCTTCCTAAACCCTTTGATATAGATGAGGCAGTTGCCGTCACTAAGCGGGCACTTCAACATTCAAAAGAGCAAGCTATCGAACCGGAAATCGAAGCGCCGATCAAAGACCAGGAAATAATTGGTGAAGCACCCGCCATGCAGGAAGTGTTCAGAGCCATCGGGCGTTTATCTCAGTCGAATATTTCAGTCCTCATCAATGGAGAATCTGGCACGGGTAAAGAATTGGTTGCCCATGCACTACATCGTCACAGCCCTCGCAGCAACAAGCCCTTTGTGCCTTTAAATGTTGCGGCAATTCCAAAGGAATTAATTGAATCAGAACTGTTTGGCCATGAGAAAGGGGCTTTTACGGGTGCCACCTCACAGCGCACCGGCAGGTTCGAACAAGCCGATGGCGGCACTCTATTTTTAGATGAAATTGGCGACATGCCTGCGGAGACTCAAACTCGATTGCTTCGAGTTCTTTCTGACGGAGAGTTTTACCGAGTGGGCGGTCACACATCCATTAAAGTTGACGTTCGAATAATTGCGGCCACCCATCAAAATTTGGAACAATTAGTAGATAAACATTTGTTTCGCGAGGATTTGTTTCACCGTCTTAATGTCATTCGAATCCACATACCCAAATTAAGTGAACGCCGAGAAGACATTCCCACCTTGGCTTCACATTTTTTGAAGTCAGCAGCGGAAGAACTGAACATGGAGCCAAAAGTTCTACGGCCAGAAACTGAAAATTACTTAATAGGACTAAGCTGGCCTGGTAACGTTAGGCAGTTGGAGAATTTTTGCCGCTGGGTCACGGTGATGGCTTCTAGCCGCGAAGTTTATATGAACGACTTACCACCGGAATTCTCGGCACAAGAAAATCAAGGCAACAGCACTGGCAGTTGGACCATTGCCCTGCAAAGCTGGGCCGATCAACAGCTGAGCATTGGCAACACCGGCATTTTGGATGAAGCGACACCCATGTTTGAACGTACCCTGATTGATATCGCCTTAAAACATACTTCAGGAAGGCGGCGAGATGCGGCAAATTTGCTCGGCTGGGGGAGAAACACCTTAACTCGAAAGATTAAAGAACTAGGGTCGTCGCATCCTAAGAGCACGGACAGCAGTTCAACCGTAGAAGACTAACCATTGGCTCTCTCTGATACTTGTTCAACTTGTAGGGTTAGGTAGTTAAGGTTTCGAAACCACTATTGCTGGAATTGAATGAGGCTCGGCAAGGTGATGTGTCTCTGGCTGTGACACGCTGTGAATACATCCTTGTAAGCTCGCGCCCGCTCCCTGCGGGCGACGGTCAACGCCAGAGACACATCACCTTGCCTTGTGCTGGCTTTGAAGTCATGGGCTTATGGTTGCGGATCTAAGCAGTGCCCTAAAACCCTATTCGTGAAGCTGTTGCTTTAGTGTAGGAAACCTCTCTTTACTGTCCCGCTCCAATGTAGATTTCTTGCCAGTTGATCACCCTGTCGTGCCC
>JBGCEK010000023.1:0-18336 GCA_045106275.1 Pseudohongiellaceae bacterium
GCCGCCGACAATTCCCGCAATGAGGCCTGAGAAAAGTGGCGCGCCACTGGCCAGTGCAATACCCAGACAGAGTGGTAGGGCAACAAAGAACACGACAATGCTCGCAGGCAGATCGTTTTTCAAGTAATTGAACATAATAAGTTTGTCCTGATTTTTAAGGAGAGCGAACCTAAATACTTGTTACAAAAGAAAATAGTTAAGCCAATAGGATCCGTCATAGAGTCTAGGAAGTAAATTTATTCTTACGGATTATTCGTATAAAACGAAGCATCACCCATTGTGAATCGTAAATCTTTTCGATAATTACTGATATTTAATTCGGTTTATACGAACTTTAGCGATGATTGGATTGCATTCTTTGAGCACAATCGAGTGCCCTCGCGAAGAATTCTAACTATTTATCGCACTACCCTTGGAGATGCTTCATTATTATCGACTAAGAACAGCGTTAAGATTGCAAAAACAAAACAGAAACAAATCTGCCTAGTGTGAATCCGATGAATGAACCTGAAATAAGCTCACTGCTGCCAATAATTGTAGCCCTCAGCCTTTCGCTCTCCACCCGAAATGTCATTGTGGGACTGTTTAGTGGCGTGTTCACCGGAGTGGTCATGCTCAATGGTCCGGAGCCCTTTGCGGCGATGGGTATAATGGTGAAATCCCATTTAATCCCGGAGCTTACCGACAGTTATAATGCTGGAGTATTGATTTTGTTGGCTTTTATTGGTGGCTTTGTGGCTCTAGTTGAACAAAGCGGTGGGGGCGCAGCGTTTGCTAAGCGGATAAACCGGTGGGTAAAGACACCTAAACAAGCTCAAGTGGCGGCTTGGTTGGGCGGAATCTCTATATTTTTCTCTGATCTTGGTACACCCTTGATTGTAGGCCCTGTGTTCAGGCCGCTTATGGACCGTTTGCAGGTTTCCCGTCAAAAACTTGCTTACATCATCGATTCCACTGCCTCTCCTGTGGCCATCTTGGTCCCGTTCATAGGTTGGGGCGTGTACATAATGAGCCTGATCTTTCAGGAATACCAAGCGCTGGGGATACAAGAGAGTGAGTTTACTGCTTTTATCCGCACTATCCCTTTCCAGTTCTATGCATGGCTCGCGGTTTTGATGGTGCCGCTGCTGGCGATCTTTAACTTTGACTTCGCTGCCATGGCAAAAGTGGAATCTTCAATAGAGTCAGACTCGACCGAGTCACCTGCCTCTTCAAGCGCTGATGCAACGGCATTCAGCCATCCCAACGCTAAACCAATTTTGGTTTGGGCACCACTGCTTGTGATGGCGCTGGTTTTAGGAATTATGCTTGTTCCGTTAGGTTTCCCTCTTGAACAGGTATCAGGTACGGATTTTAGGGCGGGCTTATCGACTGCGTATTTTTTCGCCGCCCTCGTTTTGATTGTACTCATGTCATTTTACCGAGTGCGTGGTTTTCTCAATAGTATCGATGTGTATTTGAAGGGCATCAGCGGGATGATGCTGGTAGCGATTACTTTACTTTTGGCATGGGCTCTTAGTGATATAGGGCGAGAATTGGGTGCTGCTGACTATGTGGCGAGTGTGGCGCAGGCGGGCCTGCCGGCATGGATGTTTCCTATGGTGGCATTTGTCTTGGCGGCTATCATTTCATTTGCGACGGGTTCGTCCTGGGGCACTTTTGCAATCATGTTGCCTTTGGTTATTCCTACGGCATTTGCAATCGACTCACCTATGTATGTGTGCATTGGCGCCGTTCTTTCTGGCGGTCTTTTTGGAGACCATAGCTCCCCAATTTCGGAAACAACGATTTTGGCATCAACCGGTGCGAGCTGTCCGCAAATAGAGCACTTTAGAACCCAGTTGCCCTATGCCCTGTTTAATGGCGGAATTAGCCTGTTGGCTTTTGCTGTCGCAGGAGCCACAGGGTCTGGGGCAATCATTTTTGCGGCCGTGGTCTTGCAGCTACTGCTGTTGGTGCTAATTAAACGAAAATTAGAAAGTGGTGCTTTGCAGGATGCTGTTTAGAACTATTTTGGGGCAAGTGCTGTCTCATAAAATGAAAATCATGTTCGCTGTAAGATGATAAAGGAAGTGTATGAAAAACTGGCTAAGAAAATTTGCAAAAGACAATCAATCATTTTTCGTTTTTCTAATCTTGATGTTTGTTTTTAGAAGCGCTTTCGCAGATTGGAGTGATGTGCCCACCGGTTCAATGAAACCAACAATACTGGAAGGGGACAGAATTTTTGTTAACAAGATGGCGTACGATATACGTTTACCTTTTACCCATGTCTCCTTAGCAAAACGAGCTGACCCGGTTCGCGGAGATATCATTGTTTTTGATTCAGAAGTCTCGGATAAACGGCTCGTCAAAAGAGTGGTGGGAGTGCCAGGTGATTTGGTTGGAATGAGGGACAATGTTGTGTCTGTCAACAATACAGTCCTAGATTACCAAGGTGTTTCTACAACTGACACAACAATCGACAAAATCGAAGATCTTCTGGGTAAGGCCCATCAAATAAGAGTTAGCAAGTGGGGTTCGAATGCGGCTAGTTTTCGGCCGGTGGTCGTACCTGAAGGCTTTTACTTGGCCCTCGGCGACAACAGAGACAATAGCGGAGATTCTAGGATGATTGGTTTTGTGCCGAGAGCTGAAATTGTTGGAAAGTCTACTAGCGTGGTTCTTTCTCTAAATTATGACAATAACTACTTACCTCGATCTGACCGATTTTTTAAATCCTTACAGTGATAGCCGTTAGTGATGATTGGGAAGCCTAATTGATCTTTCGGGTTCTGCGAATCCAAAATTCTGCGAATCCACAGTGCAAAATAAATGCAATAGTGAATGAAATTATTGACCAAGCTTCGGTAGCTTCTCGATCTAACGCGCTGAGAATGAGTACAGGTACAAAAATTAGTCGCATAGTGGCGATGCTTAGTCCCAAGGCTAGCGCTCGTATCATCCACTCTCTATGAAGCTGAACGTTCTTTCGCCTGATATTGGTGTAGCTGAGGACTAGCGAGCATAAAAACAGTGAGCCAAAAAAACCAATAATAATTTGCTCCGAAGTGCCTGAGTACGGAATGATTATCCCTAAAAAGAGAGCGCCTACTCCTGACATCAAGGCAAGAACAACTAACACCCTACCTGACCAGCGATGGAAATTAAGCGATCGCTTGCGGATGGTTTGTGAAAACTGTAGCGGTGCCATTAATAAATAAACGGCTCCAAACAGCGCATGGCTGCTCACTGCAACAGGAAACTCAGAAAATTTCTCATTGGCCCCGCCAGTTAGGAAAAAGTAGATGACAGATCCAATGGCTGCCAACGTCAAAAAAACTACCAGCCCGGAGACTGCGGCAGCTGAAGTCATTCCTTTCTCTCTAACTAACAAGTGTTTTCATGTTAGTTATCCGATGTGTTTGATGGTTTTTGAATCCCCATTTGCTTTATTTGATAGGCGAGTGTGGAGGGTTTAATGCCAAGAAGTTTGGCGGCTCCTTGATTACCCCAGGTTTTCCAATTGGCGTAATTCAGTGCTGCCATAATATTTTCTTTTTCCAATTTTCTGAACTCTTGGTGGGTTAAAAAAGTGCCCGACGCTTTTGAAATGGGCGGAGCCGACGATATGGATGGAACTGAATAGTCTACCTTGTTAGTGTTAGCTGTAGGCAGGTCGAATTGTAATTTTCTTCCATTCGAGGAAATTACTGCTCTCTCAATGGAATTTTTTAGTTCACGAATATTGCCAGGCCAACTATGTGCAACCAAATCCTTAACGTTTCCTTGTGTTAAGGGGATTGGTTCTTTGCCCAGTTCTTTACAAGCCCTACTCAAAAAGTTCATCGCTAAAGGATAAATGTCGGTTTTTCTAGCGCGAAGCGGTGGCACTTCAATTGGAAAAACACTGAGTCGGTAAAAAAGGTCTTCGCGAAACTTACCCGCCCTCACTTCTTGGCTTAAATCTCTATTGGTAGCGGCAATCACTCTAACATTGACTTTGATGGTTTGATGATCTCCCACTCTCTCGAACTCGTTTTCTTGCAGCGCTCTTAAGAGTTTGCTTTGCAAGACGAGCGGAATTTCGCCAACTTCGTCTAAAAAAAGCGTGCCTCCATCAGCGAGTTGGAGTCGTCCTATTCTGTCTTGATGAGCGCTAGTAAAAGCACCTTTCACATGTCCAAAAAACTCGCTTTCGAATAGTTCAGTGGGAATCGATGCACAGTTTACTTTAACCAAGGCTTTGTCTGAACGGTTACTTCGTGTGTGGATTGCGCGGGCAACCATTTCCTTTCCTACCCCAGACTCGCCAAGGACAAGAACGCTTGCTGTGGTTGTTGCGACAGCCTCTACTTGGGCTTGGGTGCGCCTAAGCGCGGAACTGTCGCCGATGATTTCTCCAAAGTTTCCGGCGTAGTTTACCTCGTCTCTTAAGTAGTCACGTTCTTGTTCTAACTTCTCTTTAAGTTCTCTAATTTCTAAGTCAGCTTTTGTTCTTTGCTGCTCAATTTCCTTTCGCTCAGAGATGTCTTTGAATACGATTACGGCACCGTTGAGTTTCCCGTCGGTCATTATAGGTGTGCTGACATATTCCACGGGTATGGCGCTACCGTCTGTGTGCCAAAAAACCTCATGGTCTACATGATGTACTTCGCCATCTTGAAGTGAGGCATAGATGGGACAATCGGATTTAGGATAAGGTGTTCCATCTTCGTGAGAATGATGATGAATGTCGTGTGAAGATTTGCCAAGAACGCTTTCAAGTTCCCAGCCTAGGATTTCTACGGCAGCTCTATTACCAAAAGTTATACGTCCTGCACTGTCTAATCCCCAAATACCCTCACCTGCGCTATCGAGAATAAGTTGGTGCTGTGAGCGCAGTTGCTGCAGTTCCTGAGATATGGGTTGACGAGATGGTGGCTCCTGAGATTGTTGATTCAGATAGCCAGTCGGTTTTATCAGAACCATGAATCCTGACCAGCCGTCTATCGGGTTTGTTATTTTCCAAGCGGATAGAGTTGCTCGCAGGGTGGTGCTTGAATCCGGCCATTGCACCACTAGATTTTCAATGGGAATTCCATCAGCGCATAGGTGATTGAGCTTGGTGGTTAAAGATTGGTGGCTAGTTAGGCCTAGTAATGACTCTAAAGAGGCTTCTGGATATTCGGTTTCGTTGATCTTTAGGTTTTCTCTCAATGAACCGCTTAGCGTTATTACCTTCAGCTTTGTGTCTAGAAGCGCTAGCTGTTCAGGCGAGCTATCTACTATCCAATCGATAGGTTCGATCATGGCTTAAACCTCAATTATTTGAGAATTTAACCACAATAATTTGAGAAACACAAAAAATTGAGGTTTCTGGGATTGCTAAACCATTGAATTACTGGAGCTTTAGAATTGGCATAGTCCCTGCAACGCTGTAAAGGCGTAAGGGTACGAATAATAACTTGGGTTAATAGAATCTTAGGAGCAAGAAAAATGGTCAGAGTCAAAACCATGGTAATACTGATGGTTATACCCGCGCTAATTGCCACAGCATTTTGGCTGGCTGTACCGGTCGGTTTTTGGTACTAAAATCGCGCTTGATTTAGAGGTCCCGAGCGATGACCATTTTTTGCACTTCGCTTGTACCTTCGTAAATCTGGCAAACTTTCGCATCTCGGTAGAAGCGCTCGACGGGGAAATCTTTAAGATACCCGTAGCCACCATGAATATGGATAGCTTGGGAGCAGAGTCGTTCCACCATTTCGGAGGCGAATAGTTTTGCCATTGAAGCCTGTGACAAGCAAGGACTGCCGGCATCTTTCAATTGAGCCGCATGAAAAACTAACTGCCTTGCTGCCTCTAGTTCTGTTGCCATCTCAGCCAGCTTGAAAGTTATGGATTGATGCTGGTGGATAGATTTACCAAAAGCTGTTCTATCTTTTGAATAGGCAACAGCTGCATCAAGTGCAGCTCTAGCGATGCCAATACATTGCGCGGCTATTCCGATCCGGCCGCCTTCCAAATTAGCTAGGGCAATCTTATAGCCTTCACCTTCTTTGCCAAGGAGTTGGGATTTAGGGATACGGCAGTCATGGAGTGTGATCTGGCAGGTATCAGAAGCATGTTGACCAAGTTTTTCTTCAACGCCGTTGACAATGTAACCTTCAGTTTTAGTCGGTACTATAAAAGCACTGAGTCCTTTTTTTCCTGCTTTGCTGTCAGTCATTGCAAAGACAATAGCAATGTCTGCATTTTTTCCTGAGGTGATAAATTGTTTGGTGCCATTGAGCACAAAGTCATCACCATCGGCTACTGCTTTTGTTTGCAAGTTTGATGCGTCGCTTCCTGCCTGCGGCTCGGTTAAGCAGAAAGCGGCTAGCATTTTCCCACTGGCAAGAGGGTTCAGGAATGTTGATTTTTGCTGTTCATTGCCAAACTGGTAAAGAGGCATGCAGCCGACGGAGTTTGTAACGCTTATTATGGTGGAGCAAGCTGCGTCACCGGCCGCAATCTCTTCGAGCACGATTGCCGCAGATGCGTAGCCGATATCGCTGCCGCCCCATTTTTCTGGAACTAACATCCCATAAAACCCAAGGTCAGCCAAGCCCTTTAACGCATCCTTGGGAAATTCTTTGTTTCTGTCCCATTGTGCGGAAAAAGGGGTGATGCACTCGGTCACATATTGACGAGCGGCGTCTCTTATCAGTATTTGCTCTTCACTTAACAACATAGCCAACGCACTCCGTTTGGTGCTGTTAAATAAGTTCAACTGCTAATGCGGTGGCCTCGCCGCCGCCAATGCACAGTGATGCAATGCCGCGTTTCTTGTTCTGTTTCGCTAAGGCTGCAATGAGCGTGACCACGATTCGAGTTCCAGAACAACCGATAGGATGACCTAATGCACAGGCTCCGCCATTAACATTGACTTTGTCGTGGTCGAGATTGTGTTCTTTTATAGCCGCCATAGGAACCACCGCAAAAGCCTCGTTGATCTCAAACAAATCAACGTCGTCTTTGCTCCAACCGGTTTTTTCAAAGAGTGCTTTCATAGCGCCAATTGGTGCCATTGTGAATTCGCTGGGCTGCTGGGCATGTGATGTGTGAGCGACTATTTTTGCGAGGGGAGTTAATCCTCGGGCGGTGGCCTCAGAAAGTTTCATCATTACAACGGCGGCCGCTCCATCAGAAATCGAGCTGGCATTTGCTGCTGTAACCGTACCTTCACTTCGAAACGCAGGTCGTAGTTTTGGAATTTTATCGAATCTGGCCTTCATAGGTTGCTCGTCTTGATCCACTGTCACGTCTTTACCGCGGCTGCTATAAGTAACAGCTTCGATTTCATCAGCAAATGCGTTGGATTCTATGGCCGCTTGAGCTCTCTTCAAGGAAGTAATTGCGTAGTCGTCCTGAGCTTCTCGGCTAAAGCTATACTTGTCAGCGCAACTTTCCGCATAGACTCCCATAGCCTCGCCTTCGTAGGCATCTTCTAAGCCGTCGAATGCCATATGGTCGACTAGCTGGCCGTGACCAAATCTATAACCAGTTCTTGCTTTGGGAAGTAGATGGGGCGCATTGCTCATGCTTTCCATGCCACCTGCGACCATTACTTTGTTGGTGCCTGCACTGAGAAGGTCATGGGCTAGCATGATGGATTTCATACCTGAGCCGCAGACTTTGTTGATGGTGGTGCAGCCTGTGGATTTGGGTAAGCCAGCGCCCAGGGAAGCCTGTCTCGCTGGCGCCTGACCTAAGCCCGCTGGTAGAACGCATCCCATAATGACTTCTTCTACATCAGCTGCGTCTAGACCTGCCCGCCGAACAGCGGCAGCAATGGCGGTTGAGCCCAGTTTGCTTGCGCTGAGTGATGATAAGTCTCCCAGAAAGCCACCCATGGGGGTGCGAGCTTGACCGACGATAACAATAGGATCGGCTTTTTCATTCATGTTTGGCCTCATAGCATCAAAATAAGAAGAAGCGGGATTATACAGTGAGTGATTCGTAGTGACAGTGCTGCTCGATGGATTCCCTCAGTATCCGTTGGGATTGCTGGTTCGAGCAATAGACAGATGGTGATATAGAGCTTTCAAGTGTCTATTATCGGTGGCTCATAAAGCGTAAGCTGGCAGGCTAGACGACTTTCTGTGCTGCAGCACCCAAGCTATTAGGGAGCCGGCCATGCGACAAACGATGAGGCTAAAAATGAAGACTAGAATCTTTCCAAACTCAATCAAATCAGTTCTTTTTCTAGGAGGCGCTTTATCACTTGCGGCCTGCACTGGAGAAGCTCCCACAGAGACCGCTGCCCAAAGTAGCTCTGAAGCGGAAACTCAGCAGCAAGCCGCTGCAATAACCTCACCCAAAGAGCAGGTGCAACTGCGCTGGACAAGTCATGGCATACCCCACGTTAAGGCTGATAGCTGGGAAGGCTTAGGGTTCGGATTCGCCCATGCGGTGGCAAGCAATGCAGTGTGCGTACTGGCTCGAGAGCTTGTTACCGTAACCGGTGAGCGGGCTAAGTATTTTGGTGCTAGCGATAGAAATGTAAACAGCGATGCATTTCACAAGGCATTGCTACACTCGGATAAAGTGAATGATTACCTAACTAGCGGATCAGAAGACAACAATAAAATGGATGCGGGTTATGTGGCGGGTTACAACGACTACATAGAAGTTAATCGAGATCAGTTACCAGCGTCCTGTGCGAACCAGCCTTGGATCAAGCCTATCGATGTTCAAGATTTGGCTAAACTGTCTATTGGGGTTGGCATTCGCTATGGGCTTGGGCGAGTAACTTCAGAAATAGCCACAGCCACACCAGGCCGAGAATTGGCTGCTTTAGGGCCGCTGGATTTGTTTGTGGACCCCAACGTCATTGGTAGTAATGCCCTAGCGATTGGCAGTGATCTTAGTGACAACGGCAGCGGCATACTTCTGGGAAATCCTCACTACCCTTGGGCCGGAGCGTCTCGTTTTCATATGGCACATTTGACGCTTCCGGGTGAAGTAGATGTCATGGGCGCTGGGCTGATTTCATCACCAAGAATCGCCATAGGTTTCACTGATAAAGTCGCATGGACTCACACAGTATCGACGGCTTTACGCTTTACTATGTTTCGTTTAGATCTAGTGCCCGGTGACCCTATGACCTATCGCTTAGGTGACGAGACCCGTGCCATCGAAGCTATTGATGTTGCTGTCGAAACTGACACTGGCAGCGTCAATAGAACTGTTTATATGACCCATTTGGGGCCTGTCGTGGTGAGCGAAAACACTCCTTGGTCTGATCAATATGTCTATGCCATGAGAGATGTGAACTATGAAAACTACCGAACAGGAGATCAGTACAAGGCGATGCCTAAATCTCAAAATGTCGAAGAACTGAGAGATGCTCTAGGCAAGTATCAAGCGGCAGCGTTCGTGAATACCATAGCAGCCGATAGTTCTGGTGGTGCCCTTTATGCTGATATGTCAGCGATTCCAAATGTGTCAGCCGAACTTATTGGTCGCTGCGAAGTTGGCCAAGAAGGAAGCGGAGGACGGCGAGCTATTACGCTGAATGGTTCCGATCCCAGCTGCGACTGGCAAGAAGACCCAGCAGCAGCCTTTCCAGGATTGATGCCACCAACGCAGCAGCCCAGCCTCATCACTAAGAATTACGTGAGCAACATGAATGATTCCTACTGGCTGTCGAATCCAGACGACCGTCTAGAAGGGTTCTCTCCGATTATTGGCAACGAACGAAGTGCTCGTTCACTGCGAACCCGAGCTGGTCTTAAGTTTGTTGATGAAGCACTAGATTCGGGTCAGACTTTTAGTCAGCAATCTGTTGAAGATCTATTGTTTAACCATCGCCACTATGGAGCGGAGCTTTTCCTAGACGATATTCTCTCAGTTTGTCCTTCCATAGAAAGTGAGCAGGCTGAAGAGGCTTGCTCGGTGTTGAGGCAATGGGATAGACGTCAGGACATCGACAGCATAGGGGCTCATATTTTCAATGAATTTTGGACTGCCGCTCGGGGAATTTCTGCTCATTATAAAATACCCTTTGATCTTAATGATCCAATAAATACACCCAGAGGTTTGACCCTTGAGGAACCCGAAACCGTTGAGTTCATTGCTGAGGCAATGAGCAAGGCTTTAGAAAATTTGGCGGCTCTTGATATTCCTCTGAGCGCAAAATGGGGCGACGTACAGTTTGCCGAGCGCAATGGCGATAAAATAGGTATCCCGGGAGGCAATGGCCGTGCGGGTATGTTCAGCGTAATTACCTCACAGCTCAATGAACAATCAGGAGGCTACAGCCCAATCACACATGGTAATAGCTATATTCAAGCGGTTACGTGGAATGAAGATGGCAGCCCTAATGCTGAGGCTATTCTGACTTACTCTCAATCACCGGAGCCAGATTCACCGTTTTATTCAGATCTCACGAAGCTCTACTCGAAGAGTCAGTGGATCAAATTGCCATTCACCGAAGAAGAAATTAGGGCTGATCTGGTTAGTGAGCAGACACTGACTTTTTAATCATGGGAGCAGGAGGAGCTTAGGTGTTAATTCTGCTCTCTTTATAAGATTCGGCCCCTTTTTTCGCGGCCAATTGGATTAAGGAATGACATAGTATGTTTTTGAAAAATTTGAAAATGTTGACTGTTGGACTGATTGGGCTTGCTTCACTCAACTCAAGTTATGCCCAAGAACCCAGCGTCCTTACGCTTCAGGTGGCAGAAACCGTAATCAGGGGCTGCGTTGCTCATGCGGTCTCTAATAATCAAGGGGTGGCGGTTGCAGTGGTAGATAGTTCTGGCTCATTGATCTCATTCGTAAGAATGGATGGCTATCCACCGGGGGTGGGTGCATTTGCTATTGAAAAAGCAACAGCGGTCGCTGGCTGGAGGTTCTCAACCGCCCAAATGGAAGTGGCTGTCCAATCCACCCCGGGTTTTGCGAATGCGCCTGATATAGTGACGGTTGCGGGTGGAGTTCCTATCTATTCCAATATAACCGGTCGATTTCTGGGGGCCATCGGAGTTTCCGGTGGGGCGCCAGCGGAGGACGCGGCGTGTGCCAGTGCCGGAATCGCCGCGGCTGAACTGAGAGAAACGAGCAATTAGTAAGTACTCAGGTTAATCACCCTTTTTTTCTGGGGCCAGACTCGCTACCATTCGCTTTATCAACTTAATCCAACAGGCCTACATCGCTATGAGCAAGATTGTTCCACTTCAAAATGACAAGCATAAGAATTTAAAACTCGCTGAGAATAGCGACTATACCCGCCACAAAGAAAGGCACTTGATTCCGATTATTGCCCAGGATTTTTTCAGCTTAGCCGCTGAATTTCCAATCGTATTCGTTAAGAATGGAGATACTGGCGAGGTTGTTCCTGTTGTAGTAATGAGTCTTCGAGAAGGTCAAAATCTCTACTGCAATACCGAAGGTTGGCAGGCTCCAGTGATTCCAATGAGTTTCACTAATCCTCCATTTTCAGTCGCCCGTGCTGACCCAGAGGGTGAGCAATACGTGGTGATGCTTGATGAGGAGAGTGAACTTTTGAGCGAAACCGAAGGTGAAGCTCTCTTTAAGGAAGATGGCGAGAAAACAGAATATTTGGAAAAGCGAATTGAGTCTGTTTCTTTTGTGGCAGAGCAAGTAGCTCAAACCCAAGCTATTTGTAAGCTATTGGAAGAAAAAGAACTGCTAACTACTCAGCAGATTCAGCTCCAGTATCGACCCGATGGAACTCCTTATAACATTGATGGCATCTATGTGGTTGACGAAGCCAAATTGAATGAATTGTCCGATGAAGATTTCCTGGATATGCGCAAGCGAGGTTTAGTTGGAATGATGTACGCTCATTTAACGTCCTTGCAGCAGCTTCGCAGAATTTCAAAACTGCAGTACGAAGCAGATAAAGAAGCGGGCCTTTACTAAACTTTTGGTGATTAAAAAGGGGCTCCGCGCCCCTTTTTAATTTGTTTTTTACTGGCTACGGAAAGCAAATTTCCAACGTCCTTATTTTAGATTCTAAAAACTCATTATCAATGAGTTCAGTAGTAATTAACTCAATAGTTAAGGCTGAGGCCAAATACATGACTAGGATAATTCTTCTGCTCGCCGGTCTTGCACTTTCCGGATTAATCAGTGCTGCTGACCAAACCACGATTTATTTAGTGAGGCATGCAGAGAAAGTGGACAGTTCAACTTCGTCTGATTTAACAGACGTAGGTAAAGCACGGGCGAAAACCTTCGCTCGAATGCTGCACGATAAAAACCTAAGTCATATTTTTTCCACTCCCTTCGTGAGAACTAAAAACACTGCTGCCCCCACAGCCCATGAGCATGGGTTGAGTATTGAAGAATATGATCCGGATGACGGCATCGGTTTAGTAGAGCATCTCAAAACACTTGATGAAGTGATACTTGTAACAGGACATTCCAATACCATTCCCGGCTTGGTGAATTTGTTGACTGGAGAATCTTTTAGTGACCTAGATGAGAGGGTTTACGATAAAGTTTACGTGGTTACTCTAGAACAAGGGGAGTACACAAAATTGGAAATACTACACACCAGCCCTAGAACACCTTTATAATTCCACGTCTTTTATGATTCGCATTATTACAATTGCTCTTGCATTGCTTGCTATCACCGTTTTATTGGCAAGCTCTATCTCAGTGCTCTTCCCACCTCAAGACGCCTCAATTCAGACCTCCAGTGGCAGCGCTGCCGAACGGGATTCTTCAATTGCCGCAAGCGGTAACTTATCGATGGGCCGTCCTAACCGCAATGGAGTATCTGGTTCAAGCCCAATAGGAATTGCGGCAATCGAGGCTACGCGTTCGCCAATGGTAGAAAGTGCACTTGAATCACAGGTTAGCAGCCAACTGGGTGAATTTATTCAAGAACTGGCAGTAAATAATGAGCAAGAAGCTATGCTTCTCGATGCTTTTTCTCAGGCGTATAAAGATGCGGCTGCCCTAGGAGCATCAAAAGACAAGCTAAACACCCAGAATCAAGATCCGAATTTCGTAGTCAATGCCATGGGGCAATGGTTGGAGCCGGACCAGTTGTCTGAGCTTGAACTGTACTTAGAAAACTCTTCAAAACGGAATTTTTTGAAAACTACGGCACCTCAAGTTGAAATCCTGACCGGCTCGCTTTCTCCTGCCGTGAAACAGCAGCTACTTGATGCCTATTTCGAACAGCATTACGCAGCAACGAATCCTCATGGTTCGCTTGCACCCCAGAATTCCATAGATTTTTTGTCTGCACAACTTCAGGCCCTGCGAGCAACACGAACGCAACTGGAAGCTAGCTTGCCCGCAGCAGAATTTGAGTTGGTTAATAAGTTCTTAAGCGAGCAAGAGGCAGGCTTGGATTTAGGTCTTGGTGTGTTTCAGTCTGGTCAAGGAATCTAGCGAGGGCGGGGTAATTCAATCGTTAGCCCAACTCCTTGGGAGTAAGAATTTCGCCATACTAAATTTCCTCCAATTTCATCCAGTCTCTGCTTCACAGTTTTTCAAACTGTTACCTGCCCCCTCAAATCTAAGCTGACTTTCTGCTTTTATGCTGCACAATATTGGGACCGGGGTTGTTCTTCGCTGTTGGCTTTTGAAACAGCATTCCGAAGGCTCTTTAGAGAGTTGCGAGCGAAATCCTGCCCGAGACCGCTTTGGCTGATTTTGAAAAGCCCCATAAAAAGCCCTATAAAAATCAGAACTGGGGGATAGGTATTCTCAAGGACATTTAGTTTTGGGCGATTAAAGTGAAAGAATCCGATAATAGACTAATCGATCGGCACTGACTCCCCCATTATGGGGGTGTACACTGGCTGTTCTGAGACCTACTGTACTAACATCCTGCAATAAAGTTAACGCTGTCAAACACTGAGTTGGCATAGCTGATAGAAGATTTTTAATGGAAGAGCCAAAGCACGCATTAGTCCTAGAAGACAACCCAGAAACTCAACAGTGGCTTAGCAGCTGCGTGGAGGGAGCGTTTCCGTCAATTAAGGTTGTTCAAGCGGAGACTCTGGCCGCCGCATTGGTCGAGTCTAAAGCGCATGAATTTGAACTCGCATTGGTTGACTTAGGGCTTCCCGACGGCAGCGGGCTAGATTTCATTCGCACTCTCACTGCAAGTTCGCCCGCTTGCCATATAATTGTGGCCACTATCTATGATGATGATAAAAACCTGTTTTCTGCCCTTCGCTCCGGTGCCCAGGGCTATATTCTGAAGGATCAGGATCAAGATAAGATTGTGAGCTATTTACAGGGAATAAAGCATAATAAACCAGCAATTTCTGCGGCTTCGTCAAAGCGTTTGATTGAGCATTTTAACGTTCGGGGTGCAGAATTGGAGTCAGAGCTAAGCAAAGCAAAATTGACTGCCAGAGAAACTGAAGTAACCCAATTGGTGTCCAAGGGCTATAGCGCGGAAGAAGCTGCAGAGTTGCTTGGCTTGTCTCCTGACACTATTCGAGGGTACGTGAAAACTATCTATCAAAAACTGGAAGTTAATAACCGGTCTGAACTTACTCTGAAAGCGATGAAATTGGGATTCATTTCATCTGATTAGATCAGCCCTGCACCCCCTGTTCAGGGGGTAGAGACTCATCGTCTGGCCCTCTAAAATTCGCCAGTTACAAAAAAATTAGAACCAATTTAGCGTGAACTTATCATTGGAGAAAAAAATGCTTGTTCCTACGACCCTTCGCAAACTCTTAGGCTTGCTTGCCGTTACTTTTAGTGCCGGTCTTTATGCTCAGACCGAAGCACCTGCTACTGTGCCATCATCTTTCGTCGGTACTTATGACCTCACATTCAGCAGCGTAAGGGACGGCAGCTCATTTGCAAATGGTGCTAAAGTCGCGGTTGTTATCGGAAGCGATAATTCTCTATGTATTGATGGTCTTAAGTTAAATGATCCCGTATTCGTTAATGGCAATACCGCCGAAGCAGTGTGGAAAGATACATCGAATTCTTTTTCGTATGCCGTCTCTAACTTCAATGGGGCGTTTAACGAGGTTAACGTCCTGGGTTTAACCTTCTCTCCATTTTATGGGCAACTCAAAGGCTCCAAAGTCAGCGACAGTACAAGCTGCGGAGCTGCCACGACAAACCAGCAAACGACGACTTCTACACCCGTTGCCACAGCGACAATAAATCAGATATTCACTCTCGCGGAATCAAAGCTTTCGCAATTCTTCCCAGCCGGAGCAATTACCGCAACGTTGGACCAGTATGTTTATCGCTTCTACCCCTCAACAAAAGTGTATCTGGCTTTTGCTAACGACGCGGTATTTCTACTAGGTGGACCATTCGGCGAAGCAGTGGTGAATGCTGGATCAATAAGCACCGTTCTAGCATCGCTGGAAGCAATCGAAGTGCCCACGACTGACACCGGCACGGGCAGCGGCTCAGTCGATCTGTGGAATCTATCTATTTCTGGATCTTTCAGTGCATCAAGTCCGTTTCCAATAACTCAGGCGTTCCCAGCAATTAGTTTGAAGGATCTCCCTGCGCCAGATGTGAGCGATTTTGATGCCATCACCAGAGAAGTCACTTCATCCTTAGAAGGGGTTGTTTCAGGTGCAGGTTCACTCTCTGTTACAGTGATAACCAATACATCTAATCAGCGAACGTTTGATGTGTCTTTTGGTGCGACCTTTCAAGGGCTAGGTGCAGTCACCTACAATTTGCGTTACGACTATACTCGTTAAGTTAAACGTTTAGCGAAGTCACTCGCTCAGTTCTAAAAGCTGCGCGAACCTAAAACCCAGCCAAATGGCTGGGTTTTTTTATGGTAGATTTTTATCAAAATTCCACCTAAATATTCAAGCGGGATATCCAAAAGGGATGAAATTCTCCGCTCTTTGTTAGGTGGTGATTTAGAAAGCACGTTTAGCATGGGAAGTAGTTTTACGCTAACAAACCCTGCCTTTAGAGGGTAAGATAACTTGGTGAGAAAAATTGGCTGATTCAAGTGAGCTTCTGAAAATTACTACTAACAAGTTGATTCTTTATGGGCGAAAAAATTTACCTCATTGCATTGTCTGGGGCAGCATTACTCTTTACAGGAGTGTTTGCAGTTGTAGTAGTACCCCCGCTGGTTGCCGATCCGAATATTTTAGCTGCGATACTCGCGGGATTTGTAAATCCTTATGCTGCTGGATACTCGACGGACGTAATTCTCTGCTGGATTGTTTTATGCCTGTGGATAGTGCAAGAGGCGAGAACGAAATCTGTAAAGCATGGTTGGGTTTGTTTGATCTTAGGCCTCGTGCCTGGCGTCGCCGTAGGCTTTGCTCTGTATCTAATCATTCGTCATAAGCAGGCAATTTAGAAGATGAGCTTACGTTCTACTGATTAGTTGCCTTAACCTACGAACCACCAAACTGAGATCCAATGACTAAGCAAACATTACCCTTAAGCGGGATTACAGTTCTTTCTTTTGAGCACGCCATTGCAGCACCGCTTTGCACTCGTCAATTGGCCGAACTAGGCGCAAAGATAATCAAAGTCGAGCGCAGGGTAGAGGGAGACTTTGCGCGGAAATACGACGATAGAACCAAAGGCCTTTCTTCACACTTCGTATGGACCAATCGTTCTAAGCTAAGCCTCACTTTGGATCTAAAGCATCCAGATTCTGCTGATATTTTAAATCGCCTTTTAGAAGAAGCGGATGTCTTGGTGCAGAACCTGGCACCTTCGGCTGCAAAAAGACTGGGCTTATCTTATGAGGCGCTTCACACTAAATTTAATCAATTAGTGGTTTGCAATATATCAGGCTATGGAGAATCAGGCCCCTATAAAGATAGAAAAGCCTATGATCTTTTAGTTCAAGCAGAAGCGGGATTTTTGTCAGTGACTGGCACATCTGACGCGGGAGTTAAAAGCGGAATTTCAATCGCGGATATTGCTGCGGGCATGCAAGCCCAGTCCGCTATTATGGCGGCGCTCATGCTGCGGGCGAGGACGGGGGAAGGTAGTGAAATTGACATATCCATGTTAGAGGCGATGGTGGAATGGATGGGCTATCCTTTAAATTACGCTTATGATGGAGCAGAGCCGCCACCAAGAACAGGTTCTGATCACGCAAGTATTTATCCTTACGGAGCTTTTAGGTGCCGCGACGGAAAAGCAATTATGCTTGGCTTACAAAACGAGCGGGAGTGGCAAGACTTTTGCGAATTAGTATTGAGTGACAGCCCGTTAATCAAAGACAGTCGATTTCTTAACAACCAAAGTCGTTCACAAAACCGACTGGAACTTAAGAAAATTATTGATGCAAAGTTCAAGACACTAGAGGTGCACGAAATTAAGAAGAAATTGGGTGATGCGAATATAGCTTATGCAGATGTCAATGAAATGAAAGACGTTTGGAATCATCCCCAGCTAACCGCGTTAAAAAGGATAGTAGACATTGAATCTACTGCGGGCTCGCTGAAGTCTTTCTTGCCACCGGGCAATAACAACCGATATGAGCCGGTGCTGGCCCCTGTCCCTGCGGTGGGTGAACATACAGAAGAGATTCTTTTTGAGCTTGGATTCTCTTCTGAGCGTGTGAAGCGCTTCAAAACGAAGGGTGTAGTTTGAGCCAATACTTTTTTGGCAAAGTAATTAGTCACAAAGAAAGCGCCTAGTTAAAAATTCTAATGGGGTCTCATGAAGTCTTTTAGCTAAACAATTGGTTAGTTGAGCCGGTAGTTAGCTTTTATTCGTTTGGCTCTCTCAAAATATCTAGGCTTTTCTGATACCCGGTTAATGGGAATATCCTAAGTCATAGATGCTGGAAGGATTGCATGACCAATCCACTTCGGGATCAGAAATTTTCCGTACTAAACAGGCGCTGATTAAATAGGTCGTGTTTCGGTCTATTCCTTGCAAAGGTCCGTCCATGGCATGTGCTGGCACGATATTGGCCGGCAAGCTATAAGCCGTGCTTAGCACCTCAAAGCCCGTTAAATGATTGAACAGTCCACGCCATGCCTCTTTGGAAAAGCGAAAAAAGTCCCAGGGTTCATCATGCAGCGGGTAGGCAGGGTGAGATTGAATATAGGCAATGCCGCCAAGTTTTAAGGATTTGTTGAGCTCGGTGGCAGCGACCCACGGCATTAAAAGATGCTCGAAAACTGAAATGGAGAGTGCGAAGTCATATCGCTGGTTAACGGCTTTGGACAGTTGATGTAAGTCTCCGACCAAGTCAACGTTGTCTCCTGGGCTTATATCAACTCCCGTGTATTGGTCTAAAGTGGGAAAATGTTGTTTGTAGGTGTTTCCCGAGCGGGCTCTTGAACCAAGTTCAATAAGAGATGAATGGCCGTTATGTTCGGCAACCAATTTTTGAAAGTCTATGAAAAGATCATCGGCGTTTGG
>JBGCEK010000024.1:0-5508 GCA_045106275.1 Pseudohongiellaceae bacterium
AGCTTATACAGGGCCAGCTTTGAATTTCGGGCTGGTATTGAGAAGTTACCTTGCCAATACCCCTGCAACTTATCCACTTGGTCAGCCTAATTGAAAATTGGTATGAGTAAATCAGGCTACTCTGAAGTACCAGCAACCGATTAATAATTACTTACCCAAATCAGGATAGAGCTTATCTTTACAACCTGGGCAAATCGAATGGGTAAATTCCACATCAGCCCTTTCTTCAACATAGGCCTCCACCCGCTGCCACATGCCATTGTCATCACGAATAGCTTTGCAGCTTGCACAGATTGGCAATAATCCTTCTAGCGTTTTGATTTGAGTGACCGCGTATTCCAGTTTTTCGCAATAGGCATCTTGTATCAGTTGAAATCTCGCCTGCCTCAGTGCCAAACGAACTCGCAGATAGTAGAAAAAGCCTGCAGTCGTAACAGATGAGAGCAGCAACATGCCTTCTGTTTGAACTGCAAAAGCGAATTGATAAACTGTGAGAACAGCCATCCAACTCGCGATGAGGAAGGCAATCGCCACAACTAGCCATTTTAATCGGCTTATAAAAAACCCTATGCCAATAATAGTGACGTAAACTCCATATGAACTCATAGCGTCGCTAGTGCTTACCAGAAACAACAGCCCATCACCTTGCAAAATAACGACTTCTCCAAAACTGAACCAATTGCTTAAGTAGCTGGGATAAACTTGGCTTTTGTGAAAGTAGAATGCACCAACGAAAATAATCCCAGTCACTGCGGCCGCAATTGAAATTTTAGGCGCTATGTCAGAATTGAATGCCAAGAAATTCACAGCCGCAAGAAATAAGTAAATCAAACCGATGAGCAGGGTGCGTATAGTAATGAGCTCTCGATGAGTATCATCAAGAGCCTGCTGCGCGGCGGCTTTAACCGAGGCCTCACCGATCTCTATTTTTGTGTCTATTTGCCATTGAGATTCGTTGTTCAATTTCGCCACCTTCGACCAATGCTGGTTTTTTCTTTTTCATTCAGTCAATGCACTGTTAGCGGCATTGAAGCTGATATATTTTGCAAAAACGGTAATCAAAAGGGTCAACGCTTTGTTGAACGCACGCTTCTTCGAAAAGCTCATTTTCCTTTCTACCTCTACCTCTACCTCTACCTCTACCTCTACCTCTACCTCTACCTCTACCACGCTATGCACGATCCTATTTTTTGTCATAAACTCTTTGATGATCTCCTCGCCCTACCACCACAGTTTTCAAAAGGAATCTCAATGTCAAAGGTTAGTCTTGCTGAGATGGAATTATTCTTCGCAAAAGAATTTCCCCAAGCCAAGTTCTCATTAGAGGAATTCGCAGAAAAGTCTATAACAATCCGCTACAAGGTGGATGAGAGCGATTTACGCCCAGGCGGAACCGTGTCTGGACCAACTATGATGTCTTTGGCGGATTGCGCAATCTATGTTGCAATTTTGAAAGAAATTGGTCTTGTTGCCTTAGCGGTCACTACAAGTTTGAATATAAATTTTTTACGCAAGCCTGTTGCAGGAAAAGATATCGTGGGTGTTTGTAGATTGCTGAAATTGGGAAAGTCTTTGGCGATTGGAGAAGTTTCGATTTTTTCAGAAGGAGAATCGGAGCCCGTGGCTCATTCCGTTGGAACGTATTCTATTCCCCCTAATAAGTAGTATGCGGCACTAGGAAATCAGAGAGGCCGGAGTGGTTTGGACAGAAAACGTTTGCTTCAAAACCAATCTACTTCGGCTTCTTTGATTCCTTGGATTACCTCTATTGGATTCGCTACAAGCTCTTGAGGCGTTTGTCGGAATAGAAGGCCAGCATAAGCTGGTCTTTGATAGAAAGACGAACGCCTTTGCCGGCGCCGGCGGGTCCCGATTCAGCATCGCCGCAGTAAGTGCCAAAGACGCGGTCCCAGAAAATAATGTTACAACCGTAGTTGGAATCTGCCTGACGACGCTCTAGTGAATGGTGGCAATGATGCTGCTGTGCGGTAGCAAAGAACCAGTCCCACACAGGCATGGAAACCATTGGCAGGTTGGCATGGTTAAATTTGCCGTTCCACATGCCAAAGGCTGCGGAAACGATGAAAACTTCATCGCTAGCACCCATCAGAGCCAGAGCCATTGGTGTGCCGAGGCCAAGTGCCAGATATTCTAACGGATGGGTACGGTTGCCGCGCATGGCGCTCAATTTGGTAAGATGATGATGCGTCGCGTGCATACGCCACCAGAACAGTGACTCATGCTGAATCCGGTGCAACCAGTAGTACGGGAAGCTGGAAGTGAATCGGATAACCAGCATGGCCCCTATGAGCCCGAGCACTGTCGTTGGTTGGAACTCTATTTGCAGTGGCGACATATCACGCAGGGCGAGGAAGCCTTCAGAAACTGGCGTGCGATACAGGTCGGAAATGATAGGACCCCAAAGCAGGCCCCCCGAAGCCATCCAGAACACATCTTCTGCCAGTTCGTCGGGCTTGAGCAGCCAGGACTTTTTCTTGGCCCAAAAACGTTCGGCGATCAGCAAAAGAGGTGTGGAAGAGACCGCAACGAGCAGAGTCCAAACTCGGTAGTACTCACCTCCCCACTCATTGACCAGCATGGCGGCGACGAGTAATACGGAGCCGGCAACCAGAAGCGGTTGGGGCAGCGCCCAAAGAATTGCCTTTCTGTCCCATGTCACTTTACTACCTTCGGTGATAATTCCTTCTTCGGTACGCACTATTGGCTTACCAGAAGGCCCCGTCTCAGTTGATGTGCGGTCCAGCGAATCAAGCGGGTTAACCATATCGAGAGGGTTTATGGATTGATCAGTCATAACTACTGCTCCTGAGTTTTTTGGCTGATGGTTAGGGTCAATTGATTGGTAGTGAATTTCATTGCTGGTTATCTAACAGGCCTTTTTGCCGCCACAAGTCCCAGTGGTTGCCCACTCAACTTCTTCATCCTCGATCTTTGGAGTAAGGATATAGGTCACTCCATCTAGGTCGGACTCATCATTCATCCACGTTGCAATGATCTGGCCGTCGATGATAGAAATGCCGTGGTCCTGTTCAGAAACAAGTACCTCATCGGGCAGCCCAGCTTCTCCGCTATCGAAGAAATCTAGGTCCGACGCGCTCCCGGATAACAGAGCAGCCTCTATCGTATCTTGGATAGGCTCCACCATATCGACCAGCTCGCTATAGCGCGACTCAATATTAAGTTCTTCGTAACCGTCAACATTTCTCACTAGATAGATGACAACTAATGCAGCCATAACCCCTGCGAATGCGAGCCGGACCAGTCGCTCCTGCTGATCGGGTTGAGTTTCACTTGCGTCAATTGGGTGCCCAATTGAGTTAGAATTTTCGGTAGATTCGGACTCAGTGCCAGATGAAAAACCTAGAGCGCCCAATTGGGCAACTCCCCAGGCCATGAGAATAGCGACCAGCGCACCGATGAGCTTGTTCCGACCTTCGAATTCCAGATAGCCCCAGATAGGAATGCAGATAGCGATCAATGCAAAGCCCATAACCACCGGAGGAATTTTTCTCCCGGCAATGTTCACAGTTCTTTCCAGCTTGATCTTCTCTAACAGGAGATCAAACTTGTCCACCAGATTGTTCCAAGTTTCCACACTAGCCCCCGCCTCTTTTTGAGACAAAAAAACAGCAGAATGAACCGAATCTGTGCGCATTAGCGCGATACTTGGTCAAAAGTATCTAGAAACAGTCAGATGTAGATTTACTCAGCAAATACTGTGCCTACCTTGGCCAGTCGCTTGATGTTGGGGAAGGTTCTTGTAGAGCTCGAAGGCATCGGCGCGGAACAAGAAGCCTGACAGAAAATAAAACAACGCTCGGGTCCGAAAGTTGCATGGAGATTTGCGCCTGCAGTAGGGCAGGACATTACTAGTTAGTTGCAAAATTGGAATTCAGTTCGATGAAAAATACCCAAACAGGGAACCGGCAGAGTGGGCTCACAACCTCCGAGATGGTTGTCTATCCCATGATAGTAACCGTGCTTGTAGGAGTTGCCTTTGGCTTTTACCACAACTCCAGGATAGACGACGCAGTGTCCGCTGCGGTTGATCTAGGATTGGAGCAGCAGGCAATTATTGAAGAGTACTTCGATGCTTACGGCGAGATGCCGCAGTCCGAAGTGGACATCAACCTGAGCTCTTTCATTCCGGAAGGCATTCTCACCGGTATGGAGTACCAAGCAGGCGAGTTGGGGGTGCCCGCCGCCGACAAATTGCGCACCGGAACGCTTAGGGCCATGGTAGAAATGACAGAATTTGGTGGACGATTTGAAGACATTGAATCTGGCTTCCTGCTCATTGCCCGAGCCCAGGATGACGACACCATCAAATGGGAGTGCGTGGCAGACGTGGTCACAGTAGACGCCTTAGGCAAGCGCTACTTGCCAGAGACCTGTATCGCTAAAGACGGCGAAGATGGGGAGAGAGAGGGTGGAGAACTGGAAGAAGAGTAAAGGTGATGGGTAACTTGCAACACGTTAAGGGGTTACCCAGTCACCCTAGCAGCACGCCAATCAGGAACACGGTGAATTAGTTTATTGCTCCCACTACAGAAACAATACTATAGTACTGACAAGATAACGCTCGATCTGCCAGTATCCGATGCATGACTCAATCAAGATTGTATAAGTGACACAAATACCCTCCTGAAATTATTCAAAATACCGATCGGCTCTGCTTGATGCCAATAAAATACTGATGCTTATAAAAAGGGTTTAGTTGTGGCTGCCGTCACAGAGCGGCTGATTTGCTGTGCTTTTGCAACCACAGAAAAAAACTTTCTTTGATTCCGTTGCTTCATATTTAGTGGGGACAAAATCAGTGCCTTTATGTGAGCCATCGCAAAAAGGTTGCGTTTGGCTGAGCCCACAGGCGCACCAAAAATAGGATTTTCCAGACTCTACCTCAACTGGAATCGGTGTATCTGACGCTCTTTTAGGTTCACTCATTCATATTTCCTTTATTGTTTTATTAAGTGCTAGGTTTTTGCATAGATAGCGGTTACACAATGTGCTTCAACCATCTCAACGTGTAGGTATCTCCTGTCTTTAACATCACGAAGAAGTCATATTTAGGAATCCTTACAGCTAATTCATAAACACTTTTCATGCCACATCTTGGCAGGTTGGTAAAATCTTGAACGGGTTAAGCCTTGTCTGCTGATTACTTATCTATTTTTCATGGGAACTCACCAGGAAAGCTCGTCCAATGCCTATGCAACCAAAACCAGATTTCATTTAATCTTCTTCTACAGGCTCAAAATACGCACATATTTGGTACTCGCGCACCAATTTGGCACTAATCACTGGTACTTTAGTGATCGCCTGCGTGGATTCTATGTTGCTTTTAGCTGCGCTTATCGATAATCCTGCAAAGCAGATTTATCCGATTTTGAACGTGAAGATTAGCGTGCAACTTTATTAGCCATATCATTGAGCACGTCTATGTAATGAACTTTCGTGCCGAATCCGCAGTGCCCATGATTGGGC
>JBGCEK010000025.1:0-53268 GCA_045106275.1 Pseudohongiellaceae bacterium
ATGATGCGTGACGTTAAGCCTCTGATCTGGCAATCTACGTTTTTAACTTATTCCTGTGAATTACCTCTCTTGGAGAAAGCATGATCCACACCAGCCCTTTACCCGATATTTCTATACCCGAAACATTGCTTACCCCTTTTATCCTTCAACACGCAGAGCGGTTGGCAGAGCAGCCTGCTCTGGTGGAAGGGAATACAGGTAGAACATTAACCTATAGGGATTTTGCCGAGCAGGTAAAAGCGCTGGCCGGCGGTCTCCAACAGCGAGGCTTCGGCAAAGGGGATGTACTCGCGATTATGGCTCCTAATGTGCCGGAATATGCAGTGGCGTTTCATGGAACTGCATGGGCGGGGGGAACCGTGACCACCATCAACCCAACTTACACTGCAAAAGAAGTGAAGCACCAGTTGGAAGATTCAGGCGCATCACTGTTGGTGACTGTGGGAATGTTTTTACCCGTTGCTCAAGAGGCTATTCAAGGGACGGCTGTTAACGAGCTATTTACCTTAGATTCTAGTGATGTACCTTCCCTTTCCACTTTGTTTGGTGAGCCGCTTCAACATCAGGTGCCAGTTGAGCTGGATGATGTAGTGGCTCTGCCGTACTCGTCTGGCACAACCGGTTTGTCGAAGGGGGTGATGTTAACCCACCGAAATTTGGTGGCAAACTTGGTTCAAACTTCGGCCATGTTGCCCATTTCAGAAGGAGAGACCATCTTATCATTTCTCCCTTTCTTCCATATCTATGGAATGCAGGTGCTAATGAATAGCGCTTTATCTCAAGGTGGGCAGGTAGTAACAATGGCTCGGTTTGATTTGGAACAATTCCTTCAACTTTCCCAAGACCATAAAGTGGCTCGAGCGTTTGTGGCCCCTCCAATAGTATTGGCCTTGGCTAAGCACCCAATTGTCGAGAAGTTTGATCTGACTTCGCTCGCCTCTGTGTTTAGTGGCGCAGCCCCATTGGGGGCGGAACTGGCAGAAGAAGCCGCTGCTCGCCTAGGCTGCGAAGTGGTGCAGGGTTACGGAATGACAGAGTTGTCTCCGGTGAGCCACGCCACCTTAGATGGACAATACAAGCCAGGGACTATTGGTATTTTAACTCCATCTACTGAATGCAAAATTGTCGATCCAGAATCAGGCAAGGACTTGGGCATTAACGAAGACGGGGAAATATGGGTGCGAGGCCCGCAGGTAATGCCTGGCTATTTAAACAACCCAGAAGCCACGTCCTCGACGATTGATGAAGAGGGTTGGCTACATACAGGGGACGTGGGCCATATCGATGAAGACGGCCATTTTACTATCGTTGATAGACTAAAAGAGCTTATCAAGTTCAAAGGATTTCAGGTTCCTCCTGCAGAACTGGAAGCGCTACTGGTAACCCATCCCGCAGTTGCCGATGCGGCAGTTATTGGCATTCAGGATGATGAGGCTGGCGAACTACCAAAGGCCTTCATTACCTTAAAAGAAGGACAAAATACACCAGCAGAAGAGATTCAGAAATTTGTAGCGGACCAGGTCGCCCACTATAAGCAAATTCGCATCGTGCAGTTTATTGATGCAATTCCTAAATCTGCTTCGGGTAAAATTTTGCGCCGAGTACTACGAGATCAATCTTAAGCACAACAGGAGGCTTAAGAAAACTTTTAATCTACGCTGACAGATTGTCTAGGATGCAGTGCAATGCTGCGTCCTAGATAATCCAAAGCACGATAGGAATGATCGCGAAAGGTGCTGCCACCACAAAGCCAAATTTCAAAAAACTGTTCCGATTAAACGGCCACACTTGCATGTCTCGTGCAATTTTTCGCAGTGAGTTTAATGCTTCAAAATCCTCAATTGATGTGCCACTGGTTGACCCGGATCTGTTACTGGAACTTGAATTTAAGCTTTTGTAGCGTTTTTGAATCGTGGTCAACACTTTCTGTTTGGCGTCCTTCATGCAGCTTGAGAGAGCATAAAGCGGTATAAAAAATGCGATGCTTGTAATGATAACGTACGACAGAACAAACAACGCGTTATATAAATCAAGAAGCGGCAGTTTGTAGACTATTGTGTTCGATAGAATGCCTAAAGACGCAATTACTCCGAAGATGATCAATCCAAGATAGAGTTTTTCTGCTTGCCGCATTAGGCTGCCGAGTCCACCGCTTCCATCCGGATGGAAAGGCTGGATGTTAACCTTGAAACTAAACAGCATCTTGAGAATTAGAAAGGCTGAATACAAACGCAGCGCAAGATAGGTCATAAGGTAATATAAAAAGAAGGCGTGAATGGGTATTAGCCATCCCGCATTGTACTGACTCGCATCGTACCAACTGCCAGTAGTTTGGGTCACGTTGGCTGTGAGAAGGCTGGCTGCGACCCCGCAAACATAGGGTAATAGAACAAACGATTTCTCATTTAATTTGCTTTGAGTAAACCTTCTTACCTTTTTCCATTCTTTGTCACTTGCCAACAGGACGCCTGATTCAACTAAGTGGGTAAGTGTTGAAGGAAAGGCGCCGAAATACGATCCTGCAAGATAGATTAAAGTGGGAAATGCCAATAAGAATTGATTCCACCAGCCAATATCGTGGGCCAAATCGAGTGAAAGTGAATCGTTGTAGAAACTGCCTTCAAGACCAGTGGCAATGGCGGCGGAAAAACTAAGCAGTGCAGCGACAGAGACAGACGTATAGCGCGATCGAATTGCAAAACTGCCGATAAAGCGTCCGAGGGGGTCGCCTTGCAGCAATGAGAATAGCCCCAGTTCTTTATCGTGCAGTGTTTGAGTCTCTGTTAGCGATGACGTCATAGCAGTGCTGACTAAACTAAAATTGGTTTATCTGAGCCGGGTTTTTAACCCCGCTCAGGTTCGATACCCGAATATTCTCTCAAAATACTAGCTGCTGCGCTAATCAAAGGTTTAGCCTGTATCACGGGATAGAGTTAGCTAAGTGGCTAACACTGTAGAGCCCTCAATGCTTTCGAGCACACCTAGCTGCGCATAGAGAGTGTTTCGGTGAGAATTTAATGGCAGCTGCGAGGCCATGCTGATTAGCCTATCGCTTAAAATCAGGCAAAGTGTTGTATGTTAACGCTCTCCAAACCCATTCAACCGGCCCAAATTTAAATTTACTAAGCCATATTGGACTTAGCCAAACCTGGAAAAGCCAAATGCTTGCAACAATAGCGTATAGCTCTATTCTTTCGAAGTGTCCCAATAGGCCAAAACCCAAGCCTGTAAAAAGCACTGCGCAAATTAATGAATGCATCAAATAGTTCGTCAACGCCATTCTTCCCACGGCGGCTAGCCTTTGGATGAAACCCTCCAGCAAACTAGCGGTGCAAAGCCAACCAAATAGGCCTATATATCCTAGTGCCATCCCCAAGCGGCCTATATGATAAGTGAATTGCATCTGAGCAAAAGTTGAGAAAATGTCGAAGTTACTTTGAATCGCGTTAACCACTTCGAAACCGTTTGTGAGTAAGCCGATACTAAACCCGGTCGCCATCAAATTGATGTAAAAGCGATTGTGTCGCTGAGCCTGAAGGACTCCTTTCTTGTAAAGCCCCATGCCGATGATCATCATGGCCAGCGCATCCCAGAGTAAAAATACGGGCAGTATAAAACCGTAAATTTCTGCATTCTTGTATGCCGTCCAGTCTAATACTGAGTTGTAGCTCTCTGTCCTTTGAGCTGTTTCTTGTAGGGACCCTTCTGGTGAAAGAGTGAAGTCTTTAATGAAATCTTCCCAGCCCGCTGCCAACGCCAAATCTTCTTTGGACATAGAAGTCGCTTGTCCGTCAGCGCGAGCTAGGGCAACTCGCTGTGATGCATCGTAGGATAGTTTTAGACTAAATTGAGTTGCCCCGTGGAGAGCTGACATTAGAATGATAAGCACAGAGGCCATCACAAAGAGGGTTTTGGCAGATTGGTTCCTAACGAGGTAGAGAAGCGCGCCTGCTATGGCATAAGTGACCAAAATATCACCGTTCCATAATAAAATATAAGCATCGAATAGACCGATTAGCAGAAGCCAGAACGTTCGCTTGTAGTGAGTCCATGCAGACTTTGCTCGAACGCCAGTGACAAAAAGCATGACACCGGCACCGAACAATATGGAGAAGAGGGCACGCATGGCGCCTTCGGCAATGAGTTCGATAATGGCCCAAGCGACAAGGCTGCTAGTCCCGCTATCTGCTAAATCAAAAGCCGGGTTTGAATAAGAAGGAGAGAGCAGGCCGAAACCAATGATGTTAAGCAAGAGTATCCCTAAAAGGGCAAAGCCTCTCAGCGCATCCAGGCATAGAATTCGATTCACTTCCCCTGTGGGTTTTGGCAAGTCTAGGCTAGACGACATTAATAGGCCCTTTTCCTCCTACTGATTATTTGCTCACCAGACCTAAAGCAATAGGACTATTCGCTGATTGCAACAGTTGACAGCTAACACCGAGCCAGCTCTTGTCCAAGATAGCGCGCAATCTCCAGCATGCCATATTTTTCAGCTATTGCCTCGGCCTCTGAGTTGTAATTGGTATTCGTGTTGACGTCGTAAGCATAGCTTACTCCCGCACTATCTTGAATAGCCTCAATGCCTGCAATTTTAATCTGATTAGACTTTAAAAAACGCTCATAGCTGTCAATAAAGTCAGGACGGTAATCAGTCAGTATTTCAAATTGTGCCTGCCCGGCTTTAGCGCTCTCCCCGGTTGGGCAAAATCGGTCTTCAATTGAGCAAGCATCCGCAGGGCAAAGTTCAAAGCCTTCCGACGTGTCTACTTTGACCCCATATAAAAACTCGCCGTTGATAAATTCATGTCGAATAATGTGAGGAGTGGGTGCTTTTACATACTGTTGTATCAACGTTAATCCATCCACCGGTTCATCGAATTCTGCACTGTTTACATAAGATTCTAATGCGGAAATTGAATGAAACAGTTTGACTCCCTGACCCTTGCCAGCTCGATTGTGTTTCGTAATAAAGCTTTCTGCTCCCAGTTGTTTCGCTGTCTCTACAATATGCTCTTTGCCAGCGGCAACCAATGTCTTTGGTGTTTGAATGCCGGCTCGCTCAAGGGCCATGTACTGATTCACTTTACTGATTTCTAATCCAAGCGCTCTGCTTCCATTGATCACATTACAATCGTGCCGTTCTAACCAGACTAATACTGCTTCGGCAAATTCTGGGGCATAGCGGTGGCCACGAGTGTGTGAGGAAGCACTAATTCGGCTGTAATACACACCGGGTGGGGGGTTACTGCTCAAATCCAGCTGCCCTTGATCTAAGTGCCAAAGCTCATGGGGAAGGTTCAGCTCCTCCAGCCTCTTTTGCAGATGCAGCGTCCAGTCGTTGTGCTCGTGAAGCACGTATATCTTCGGTGTCATAAGGAGTCACTTTTAAGTTGAATATGCCGGTTTTTCAGTAAAGCGGCCTTTGCGTTTTGGCTCAATTTGTCCCATTCGAATTATTGGGCCGCCGCTGTTAGCGAGCTGTATATATGGTCATGAACGGAGAGATTATCAAGGCTTACAACACACTCTATTTTCGTACTTCAATGTAAATTGCTGTCACCAAAATCAGTGTGATGGCGTCTACCACAGAAAATGCAGAACCAACCAGAGAATGAGGGAGTTCACGGTGATTACACTCAAAAACCTGAGTAAGGTGTATCGAACGGCTTACATGGAAACTACAGCGCTGAATAATATAAATTTGGAAATAGCCAAAGGTGAGTTTGTCGCTGTGATGGGGCCTTCTGGCTGTGGGAAGTCCACTCTTCTTAATGTGCTGGGGATGATCGATAACGGGACTGCCGGTGAATATTGGTTTGATGGAGAGGAAGTGGCGTCTCGATCAGAGAATGACTTGGTGGACTTACGCAAAGAAAACATCGGTTTCATTTTTCAAAACTTCAATCTCATTGACGATCTTTCCGTAGAGGAGAATGTCGATCTTCCGCTGCTTTACCTAGGAATGTCTAAAGCAGAGAGACGGGAAAAAGTGGCCTCAGCGCTAAAATTAGTGGGTTTAGACTCACGAGCTAAACACAAACCGCAAGAGCTATCTGGAGGTCAACAGCAACGGGTCGCAGTAGCACGCTCAGTCGTGGGTGAGCCCAAACTTATTTTAGCTGACGAACCCACCGGCAACCTAGACACTAAAAACGGCGATGATGTGATGAATATGTTGAAGACACTCAAAGAGGGCGGTACGACTATATTAATGGTTACCCACTCTCCTGAGCATGGTGCACGAGCAGACCGTATTGTTACGATGTTAGACGGTGAAGTTGTGGGGGGAGAGCATGCGACACGACTCTCTGTGGTAGAGGGCGATGGCTCCAAAACACCTATTGCTATCAATACAGCTGACTAGAGACACTGCCATGATAATGCATTACACGCGCATGGCGTTTAAGGCCATGACCCGTTTTAAGTTCCATACGTTCATTGGGCAGGCAAGTCTTGTGATCGGTTTTTTATGCTTTTTGGCGGCACTATTGGTATCAAGTTATTCAGGAAGCTTTGATCGCCATCACCCGAACGCGGACAATATTTACAATCTTATGATTCGCTCCATAGGGGACAGTCCTTTCCCTGACCGCTTTCCAATAGTTAACTCTCCAGCTGCAAAATATCTAAGAGCCGCATTTCCAGAATTGGAGAATGTTGCCAAAGCATCCACGTCTAGCCCCACCTTAGTGACAGGGAAAGGAGTCACGCTGACGCTGGATACTGTGTACGTAGAAGAGCCCTTTTTCAGAATATTTCCATTGCCAATGTTGGCGGGGCTCAACGATGGAGACTCTTTGCCACCCAATTCAGTAATCCTTACAGAAGTCGGAGCAAACAAACTTTTTGGCACTACCGATGTGATTGGTGAGGCATTGGAAATCGATAACCGATTCAATGTGACTGTTGCTGGAGTTTCTAAGAAGCTCGATGAGCCTTCTCACTTAGAAGCAGGCTTCGCGTTGTTTAATACTGAACTCTTCATGCCTATGGCAATACAGGAGGCCTATGTCAGATCTCTGCGTATCGAGGGTGGAAGCGATCCTGATGCGGATAGATGGGGAAATCAAAATGACTTCGTTTATTTGGAGTTTCCGGAAGGAACAGCGGTAGACGTGCCTGCATTTAATGCTAGGCTCGAAAATTTCGCTCTTACTACGCTGCCCCCAGATTTTGTCGAAATAATGAATTTTAATTTGCTGCCAGTTAATCAGCTTATACCTACGATGTTGGCTTTTATAACAGGCGGTTTCAGTTTGCCGGATATATTGAAGGTAGCAGGTTTTCTTGTGCTTTTTATCGGGTGTTTAAACTACTCAAGTTTAGTAATCGCCCAACTTTCGCTGCGTAGTCAAGAAGTTGGAGTGCAGAAAATTCTCGGAGCGAAAAGGAAGTCTCTTATTGTTCAATATAGCTTCGAGAGTTTACTCTTCGTCGGATTGGCGCTTTTTTGCTCGCTGCTCATTGCTATGTGCTTGCTCTTTGTTGGCAGCAGTTTAGGAATAGCCGGTTTAAGTATTCAGCTACTTTATCAAACAGAAATTTGGCTAGCACTGCTGCCGGCGCTTTTAACAATCGTCGTGATATCTGGCAGTTACCCAGCGATTAGAACGACTTTTATACCGGTGGTTTCAATGATGAGACCGAAAGGGTCTTCAGGATACTCGGCGAGAATGCGCGCAGCCATGGTGGGGCTGCAATTTTTTATCTCTGGTACATTGATGATTTTGGCAGTGGTAATGTTTGCTCAAAACAATGCAATGACTCAACAGCTTGACGCGGGAAGAGCTGATCCTAAAATTGCAATAACAGTATCGACTGACACTTATGATGCAGCCCCAAGTTTGTTGATTACGGAGCTGGAAAGAAACCCGGCCATACGTTCGGTGAGCCAGGTCGATATTTTGCCTTGGTCAATAAGCAATTCAACTCTCTCGATTTCTAGAAGCCGAGACCCCAATGAGACTACTGTTGATCTTGCGCGTCACTATGTGGGCTATGACTACACAGAAACGATGTCTCATTCGCTGATTGCCGGAAGAGATTTTTCTCGAGAGCGAACCCTCGATAAAATTCTGTCTTTCTCGGAGATCACCCTCAATAGCGGGCCGTTTAGTGCATTAATAGATGAACAAGGAGCAAGATCTCTCGGGTTTGAAAATGCCACTGAAGCTATAGGCAATTCGGTTTTCCGTCATGTGGGGCCACCAGCAACTGAAGAAGAATTAGTGATAGAGCTCACCATTATTGGCGCAATCACCGAGCCTAAATATCAATTTATTGATTTCTCCAGTTTTGGTGGAGTGCAGGGCAATATTTACATGATGCGTCCCGAGTTCGCGGAGTATCTTATAGTGAAAGTGTCTCAAGAAAACATTAGTGAAGGGCTTTCTCATTTAGAAAATACTTGGCGGGAGTTACAGCCAGAAGTCCCCCTAGTTAGGGAATATGTTGATGATTTATTTCATGCAACCTACGGCATGTTTTTGGCGATTAGCGTCTCTATTGGCACTTTATCTCTGTTTGGTTTCTTCGTGGCAAGTATAGGACTATTGGGAAATGCCACCTTTATCACCAATGTTCGACAAAGAGAGGTTGGTATTCGCAAAGTTATGGGTGCCAGCAGTATTCGACTATTTTCAATGCTGCTTCTTGATTTCGCAAAACCTATCCTTGTGGCTAACGCATTGGCATGGCCTTTGGGGTATGTGTTGGCGAGTGGGTATACCTCTCTATTTGCCGCTAAAATAACAGTAGATTTTTGGCCGTTTTTGATTAGCTTTGTGCTGTCTGCCGCGATTGCCTGTTTCGCGGTAGGTTCTCAATCTTGGAAAAGCGCCCGTATAAGGCCTGCAATGGTGCTTCGTTATGAATAGCGGGCTATCCCAATGATTTCACGCAAAAATCTCGGTACCTTTTCTTAACGAAACCTCGACAAGCTGGAGACGCAAGCGGTGGAGAAGACTTGGTTTTACTGAGTGATCTTTAGCTTGCTGGCTCTCTCTGGCTGCATTTCCACCTCAACTTCAGAATTCCTCCAGTAGACTGTTGTTCTAGCCCAGTTCCCATTGGTTTGGGTGGAAAGGGCTATCTATGACATAATCAGCGGCAAAGAACTACTCACATACAGTAAACCATCAGATGCCGTGTTTGCCTTCAATCAAAGTGAGAATGTTAGCCATACAAGCGTTGAAGAAAGGTGTCTTTAGACCCAAACCGTTAGAGTTTTAGCATGGGTTAATAACAGGACTACGAAAAATTGATAAGTGATCAAGAGTACTGGGATCAATTCTACTCGACAACGCGGTTAGAACTAGAGCCATCTTCTTTTGCCAAACATGTGGCAGAACGCTATTTAACGGATGCGATGAAGCTGTTGGAGCTGGGCTGCGGAAATGGTCGCGACTCATTGTTTTTTGCCCGTAATAACACCGAAGTTACTGCTCTGGACTTGTCTTCTAAGTCTATAGAGAACTTGGCTGGACTTAATGCGAGAAATGTTGAGTTCTTAAATCAAGACTTCTCAACGCTATCTGACTTCACTGAGCTTGACTGCATTTACTCTCGTTTTACTATGCATTCTATTGATGACGAAACGGAACAAAGAGTCTTCGATCAATTACCACAGGTGTTGAGAGTTGGCGGCCATTTCTTTATGGAAGCGCGAAGTACGAAAGACGAATCACTTGAAAAAGTGTTTGGTACTGATCATTTCAGACGTTATCTCGATTTTGAAAAAACGGTAAAAAAACTGGAAGCGCTAGGGTTTTCGATGATCGAGAAAGTAGAAAGCCAAGGGCTTTCTCCCTACAAAGAAGAAGACCCGTTTTTGATTCGTCTCGTTGCCAAAAGGCTAAGATAGTAACTAAATTAAGTGTCGGACAATGAGAAAATTAGTGAGCAAAATTGGCATTGTGCTGCCCGCGGCTTTCATTGCGCTTTATTCTAATACTTCATTTGCCTACTTAGATCCAGCCTCTGGCAATGCTGTAGCTTCTTTTTTTATAGCTCTTTTTGGGTCTGCAGTCTTCTTCTTTAAATCACTTTTTTACAAGATTGTGTCTCGTTCGCCTGCAACTTCTAAAGCATCAAAGCTCTCGGGCTTAGATTTTAAAACACCCATAATTTTCAGCGAGGGGAAGACTTACTGGACAACATTTAGGCCTATTGTTGAAGAGTTGCTGAAGCGGGAAATTGAATTCCGATATATTACTCTGGATGTCCGTGATCCTGCGCTTTTAATCGATAGCCCTTATATGGATTCGAAGCTGGTGTCGAAGAACAGGTTGGGGTTTGCCAAGATTGCCCAGATGCAAGGTCCGGTAATGATCAGTACAACACCTAACATTGGTAGTGAAGGCTATCCCTTAAATCGCCCCGTAAATGTAGCAAACTTGGTGCATGTTTTTCATGCGCTGGTGGATCTTTCATGTTACCGAAAGGGCAGTTTAGATCACTATGATTCAGTATTGCTTGCTGGCGAACATGAGGTTGATGCTGTTCGTAAGGTGGAGAGGGCGCGGCAATTGCCGAATCCAAAACAGCTGGTGGTTGCGGGTCTACCTTGTTTAGATGATCTGTCACGTCAAAAAGAGGAGTTAGTGTTAGACAAAAGCTCGAACACTTCTCAGCTTAAGACTGTTTTAATAGCACCTTCATGGGGTAATAAAGGTTGCTTCACAGAGTATGGAACGGGGTTTATTAAAGTCTTATCTGACGCGGGCTTTGCAGTAATAATACGCTTACATCCTCATTCCTTCGTATTTGAACCGGACTGTGTGGAAAAATGGAGAACCGAGACTGGATCCTTGGCTAACGTGGTTTGGGATAATGAGACCTTTGGTACACAGGCGATGACGACAGCGGATATTCTTATTTCCGACGCGTCATCTATTCGCTTCGATTTTGCCTTCTTGTACGAGAAGCCCGTCATTTCTCTAGAAATACCTGCTCAGAGTAGGGATATTTTTGAAAGCGATTACATGGAGCACACCTGGGCTGACACGATGGTTGATAAAATTGGTAGCGGTGCAAATCGTCAAGAGTTATCCACAATCGATAAGTTGGTAGCCTCAACCCTTGAACAATTTTCGGCACAATCGCTGGCGGGACTGAGAGAGGAGTATGTGGCGAACTTTGGATCTTCCGCCACTGTGATTGCTGACTACTTGGTTGAGCAGGCAGAATTTCATTCAACCAGTAAGTTGGAGCGGGCTCAGCAGGCGAAATTCGAAGCGTTGGAAAGCAGGATTGAGGAATTGAATTTACAGTTGCAATTGCTTAACGAAAAACTATTGGAGCGTGATTCATAGTGCTTTACACGCTTACTCTCTATCCAATAGAACTTGTGCTTGAAGTGTTTCTGGTAATACTGGCTGGAGTTACCAATAGTTATTTTTTCGGCATTGTATTGTTAGCCATACTGGTTCGCCTTGCGACTCGACCGTTGGAGACGCTAACGGTGAAAGCCGTGTCGAATCAGGCAGAGATTGAGACAGTACTTAAACCGCAGCTGGCGCAAATTAAGCATCAATTGGCAGGCGCCGCTCGCCACGAAGCAACTATCCGTCTATATAAACGCTATTCCTATCATCCTGTTTTTGCAGTCAGATCACTCTTGGGTGTCTTGGTGCAGCTCCCATTTTTTATCGCTGCGTTTTACATGCTTTCCGGTTTCGAGCGTTTGGCGGATGCTTCTATTCCTTTGTTTGGAAACCTGGCTTCACCGGATAGTGTGTTGCCCGGCGGTCTCCATTTAGCGCCTTTGTTAATGACGCTTATCAATGTGCTTGCGCTTTACACCCGTTCGAGAAGCAGCCGCCGTGAGAAAATTCAAGGTTTAGTTCTGGCAGCACTGTTTTTAGTCCTGCTCTATGAATCGCCTTTAGGCTTGGTCTTGTATTGGACCACCAACAACTGTGTTTCTCTGGTAACTAATTTTTTCCCTAATCTACTTTCCAAGTTTACTGGGCGCATTAGCTTGCCGAAGGTCAGAGGCGGAGTTGCTGGGCGCGTTTTTGAAGACTATGGCTATTTGTTTTTGGTGAGCAACTTAGCCTTATCGTTACCGTTACTCGGAGTATTGGGGGCACAGTTCAACCTTTTTACTGCCCATGGGATGAATGCAAGAGCAATACTGGTGTTGCTATTGCTGTTACTGTTTTTGCCAACAGTGATTTTGGGGCTGCTTCGCTGGTGCTCGAAAAAACTCAGTGTAAGTCACATTTTTGACCGGGTCTTTCTAGGATTGTTTCTGGGCATATTTCTTTTTTATCTGTTTAACAAAGCAGGCTATGGCCTGTTAGGTTCGGGTTATGAACCTTTAGTGCTGTTTTGTTTGGCTCTGGCAGCAACTGTGATTATTACTGCAGTCTTGATTAGCGCTAAATCACTAAGAACACTTGCCTATTTTTCCCTGCTTATACCGGTAGTTTTTCTACATTTTATTTATGTATCTCCTGCATCGACTCTATTTGAAGAATCTGGCAATTTGGATGGTATGGCTCCCGAGGGTTTTAATGAAACACCGGTTTATATGTTGGTGTTTGATGAGTTCAGTGGCTTAACCTTGCAGGATGAAAATAGCGAGCTAGATGTGCTGCGCTATCCTGAATTTGCAGAGCTGGCAGAAACTGCAGACTATTTTCCCAATGCGTTGACAACCGGTTATCACACCGATGTCGCTGTTCCCAGTATTGTGTCTGGAACAGACCGGTCAGGAAATCGTCGTGGTTTGGCCCCAGGTAGAAATTTGATTGAGCTTTTTGACAGCTGGGGTGGTGGCGCTTTCGCCCATAGTGCGGTGCTGCCGGCGGATTTAGTGTCAAAGCAGACAGTAGAAAAGGGCGCGGTTTGGTCTGATTTGCTGACACTCTACTTACATATCATTTCCCATCAAGATTGGATCGAGAGCAAGATCGGGGTTATTCCTTCCACATGGAAAGATTTTGGGATTTTCCATGATCATTCTAATGAGACCATGCCGGAACTAAGAGCATCAAGCTCTGCTTATCCAGCAAGGTTAGGTTTTTTTGGAGATTGGTTAAACAGCATAGAAAGTAATACCAATAGGGAGCAATTCAATTTTATTCATATGGTTTTTCCCCATGTTCCTTATGATTTCACAGCCAAAGGTAATCTACAAAAGAACAGTGATCTTATTCGGCAGCAGCTCACGTCTGTGGAAGCGTTTCAAGCAGGACAATCTTTTCTAAATGTGGGTTATCACAACTATATGCAACAATCCGCCTACGCAGCCTCCCTGCTTCAGGATTTTGTAACTGTGTTAAAGGAAAAGGGAGAATTCGAGCGTAGCTTGGTAATTGTTACAGCCGACCATGGAGTTTCTTATATGGAGGAGGGGCAGAGCCGCCGGGATCCATTTACTCCTGATGCATGGAAGAATATTGTGTCGGTCCCACTGTTTATTAAGCATCCCTATCAAACGGAGGGTAGGGTGGACAGTTCCTACGTCACTACTTTGGATATAGCGCCAACGATTATGGATGCGGTAGAAATTGATTCGCCGTGGGCATTGATGGGCGAGAGTGTCCGAGATGAAAATAGAGGCTCGGTAAGTAAATCAGTCAATCTAATTCCTGGCTTTGCAGAATTTTTCGATGATATCGAAACCTTGTTCTCGGATAGTTTAGCCAGAAAAAAGCAGCTGTTTGGTTCAAATACTCCAATTGCAGATGTTGCCGTGAATTATTCTGAGCAGCCGCTCTATCAGCCGTTACTGAATGTTCCCGTATCTAATTATGAAGCCCAGCCCAGCGAGAAAACTGTGGTCTGGGGTGGTTCACTTCACGCTAGAGAGCTTTCTAACTTCGGTCGTGTCTTTGATGGGGGAACACCTCGGAACGAACTGACAGTCGCTGCGGCAGTGGGTGGCGTAATTCAGGCAGTGTTTAAGACAGGCAAGGTTGGCGAGGAAAATGGCCATTTTGCGTTTTCGCTGCCCGAGCCGGAGACTAGGCCAACGCAATTCAATGTTAAATTATATGAAGTGCTCGTGGATGAAGGCTTTGTTTTGAAAGAAATTCGCGCCTTCAGCCCAGAGCAGCTTCGTTTTCAAAGTATGTCGGTGGTAGATTATCAATGGCAGACTGCTGTCGTGCGAACCAACGGCATCGACAGTTTGGACGTCAATAATGGGCGGATGACTATTCGTTCCTCTGAAAGCAACGATCCATTTATAGTGCTGCAGGCGATTTCAGATCAGCCATTAAGATCCCCAACAATTCGTCTGAATTTAGAAAGCAATAAAGATATTTTATTGCAAGTTTTTTACCAAACAGCTGAGGAAAGTGGTTTCGCCGAATCCAGAAGCCAAACGTATCCAATCAATGCTGGGGTTAATGAAGCTTTTATTCAGCTGCCAGAGATTAATATGACTGGAGAATTTAGAGTCGATTTAGGATTTGGTGATGAGACCGAAGTTAACTTATTGGGCATTGAAATTCGCGAAGAAGAAGTTGCTCAATGATTTGAAAGACTATTCTTTACTATGATTCTCAGCCGACTCCGTGACGCTGGGGCATGAGGCTCTAATTTAGTCTGTGCCTGCTTCTCCTTTACTAGATGCCGCGATAAGGAAATAAACTCACCCCATGCCAAACGAGTGTTTTCATATGGCATGGGGTGTGGGATTCAGTCAGCTTTTAGATAGCGATCATACCAGTCAAGCCACCGCTCGAAGCGATCTTTTTGAAAACTAGGTCTTCGTATTCCATGATGTTCATCAGGGTAAACAACCAGCTGTGTTTCTTGGCCTAACCGTTTCATGGCGATGTACATTTGTTCTGAGTTGTTGATAGGTACGTTCCAATCCACTTCACCGCCCATCCAAAGAGTGGGTGTTGTTATGTTTTCAACCCTATTGAAGGGAGATAGCTCTGCCCAAAGCTCAGGGTTTTCCCAAGGCAAACCAAATTCTAGTTCATACATGAGTTGATATTGGTCATGACCATAGTTGGATGTTACTAGGCCCAAGCTGGCCCCTGACATCGCCGCTTTGAAGCGTTGGGTCTGGGTGATGACATAGTTTGTAAGAATGCCTCCGTAGGACCAGCCGCCGACGCCAGTGCGTTGCGAGTCGGCTACGCCAATTTCAATAGCATGGTCAATTGCCGCCATTACATCGTCGAAGTCATTCTTGCCCCAAGCGGCAACTGTGCCGTGAGCAAACTCACTGCCATAGCCAGTGGAGCCCCTTGGATTTGGCATAACTACCGCATAACCATTGGCCGCGAACAGCTGAGCGGTATCGTGGAAAGAAAAATTAAACTGTGCAGCAGGGCCTCCATGCAGCCAGACAATGGTTGGGTAGCGTGTTCCGGGAATGTATCCCACTGGCCGCACTAAAAAGGCTTCTACAGGCGTGCCATCGGCACTCTCGAAACGCAATTTTTCGACTTCAGCCCGAGCCACTGTCTCAAGTGCTGCATTGCTTCTGAAGGTCAGTTGCTGTAGGTCAGTGTCCTCCACGGTATAAAGCTCAGTGGGAGTCTTTGAGTTAGACATCGATATAACAGTAGAGTTTTGGGCGATAGAGAACCCTCTCACGCTGACGTTACCGTCAACTACCCGAACCACATCTCCGCCTCTTGTTCTGACTCTGGCAAGATGATTCATGCCACTGTCTTCCAGACGGAAAAAAATGTTTCTGCCATTTGTAGAGAACTCTGGACTAGACACGTTCCTATCGAGATTGGGTGTAAGTATTTTCCTTTGATCTAACCCTATTTCAGTAATTGCTAAATATTTGGTGGGCGTTAAAGCCGAACCGCCAACATCAGGGCCGGAGGAAGTCACGTAGGCAATGGTTTTGCTGTCTGGACTGTATGCGGGTGAGTAGTCTCGGCCGGGATTAGAAGTGATTTGGGTCAGCGTATGATTAGGGCTATCGACTTCAACCGTGAAAATATCCGTCCCGTAGTTTAGGTCGGGATCATCTGACCGGTCGCTGACAAAAGCGATGAACTTGCCGTTTGGACTCCAAACCGGATCAAAGTCGTCATAGTCACCATGAGTTAACTGGACTGGGGCATCATCCCCGAGTTCGTAAACATAGATATGTTCGCGCCTGCGGTCTAAGTAACCGACGTAGTCCTGCTTAAACTGTTGCCGATCGATGACATAGGGCATTGCTTTGTCATCATCGTCGGTGTCTTCGGTAAGTTCAGCGTCAGTCGGGTCTGTGAGGGTTAGTAATAGTCTGCTGCTGTCGGGTGACCAGGCATAATCGCTCACACCTTGCAGAGTCTCAGTGATTTGGACCGCTTCGCCCCCTAGCAAGTTAAGAGTCCATACTTGTGTTTTAGCATCTTCTCCTTTGCTAGCAGTAAACGAAAGAAACTTACCGTCTGGGCTCCATTGGGGCGAGCCAGCTGATGTGTCTTTCGCTGTCATCGGAATAGGCTCACCCCCTTGGGTGGAAACCATGAACAGTTGTGAAGTTGATTTGTCTTTGTCCATATCTTTGGACCTAACGACATATGCTGCCCATTCTCCATCTGGACTAAGCACTGGGCTTGAAAGTGAATCTATGGCCATCAAATCGTCAACGTTCAACGATCTAAGTGCTTCCTGGGCAAAGCTAAGAGGCGCCACAAGAAGCAACGACAAGAGAACTTGGGGTAGGTGTCTTTTCATCAGAGATCGGTCCTTCAGTAATGTTAGAGACATATCAGACTTCTTAGCGTTGGGTCGGGATAGGTGTTAAGAAGCATCAGTTGCTAGGTACTTTATCAAAAATTCCGCTAGGATGGGGCGCTGAGCCGAAAAGACAAAGATGAGAGCCTTTGTTAGCCAAGGCAGAGGGTTAAACTGGCCGCAGTTGACGCGGAGTTCTCTGTACAGCACAGTACGGCAGCTACTACTTTCAATTAATTCAAAACCAAAGGGAACAGCAACATGTTCAAGAATCATGCGGTTTTCACGGTCGTACTCCTATTGACCACTGGAATAGCTGTCGCTCAGGAGAGTGTCTATTGGGCCTGCAGTAATCTGGTGACCGATTATGCGTTTCATCGCGATCAGTTCAATGCGGAGGAGTTTGCTAATCTGTTTACCGAAGATGCTTCGCTTACAGTCGTGAATCAAACCTGGGTGGGGCGTTCTGAAATCAGTCAACGAATAGAAGATCTCAAAACTGGTTCTACTATTCGCCATGAAATGAGCACTATTCGTATCGTCCCCATCGATGAGAATCATGCGACTGGGGTAAGTTATGCGACAATTTATGCCGCGCCAGAGGGAATCACTACTGTAAATGGGTTCGTATTAATGGGTGAATACCACGATGAGTTTGTTCGTACCAGCGATGGATGGCGAATTAGTAAACGCGTGCTGATTCCGAAGTACTCACTTGAACCTTGAACAGAGCTCGATTTTAAGGCTTGAAAATGTACTTGAAATGACAGTAGCACACTGTTTTACAGCGGCGCGTTGAGTACAGCGCGCAGTGTAGAGAGCGCAGGGCAAAGATAGATGAGAGGGAGCGGCTCTGTCGCAGAAGAAAATACTCGGCGGACTAACACTGGGGTATGGTTGACGGAGTGTTACTATAAATCGTATGAATAAAAGCTGTCGGGCGGGCAACTTGCTTCTAAAACCTTTGAGACTAGCCAGAACCTGCGTTGTTAGTTTTTCAGTTCTTGCTATATTTTCATACTGTAGCTCGTTGTCCGTGGGTGCCGAGCCAATAGTTTCTTCAGTGACCGCAGAAGATATAAGCATCGCTCTAACCCTCAGGCGAAAAATTGCTGCCAATGGCGCATCGAACTTTAATGTAGAGCTATTAATTGAAAACGCAAGCTCGAAGCCGCTGATGCTGTTGCCTTGGGGCACTCCGTGGGAAGAGCAGCTTGCTAGAAACATTTTTACAATCAGTGTGGCTGGCAAAAAGGTAGAATATAAAGGGCCTATTATTAAGCGTAGGGCTCCGGAGTCAGGCGATTATGTTGAGATAGCACCTAAAGAGATACTTGCTGCCACGCTCGATTTATCAAGGTACTATGAATTGAGGGCAGCTGAAACTGCGCAAGTTACCTATGTTCAAAGGAGCCTCTCAGCTTTAGTTGAAAACGAACCTATCTTCATTGAAGTACCCGAAATGGGCGTTCTCACATTCCACAACAGTAACAATAAGAGGCGCTGATCAGTGCTGAACAATATGATGAAAGCAAACGCATTTATGGATTTCATTTTAGCGAACCTACTTTACAGGAAAGCACACTCATGGTTTTAGGACCGGTAGTTTCGAACACTGTAGTTGCAAGCAATTTAGTGTCTAAAACAATAGGGGCATTGGCCTTGTTCCTTTGCATTTGTTGTTCGGGAGTTGCCGCTCAAACTAATTCTTTACGAGCGGAAATAAGTTCTGCTAACTCTGATCGTTTGCAAATTTCCTTCACGCTTTTTAATGAAACAAAGCAAGACGTTTGGGTTTTAAGCTGGAACACTCCCCTCGACGGTGGCTTTAATGGGGATAATTTCGATGTTCGGTTTGATAGTAAGAGTGGATTGCAGAGAGTCCCCTATCGAGAACGCCATATCAAGCGAGCAGCACCCACCATTGAGGATTACATTTTTGTAGGAGCCGGTAACTCAGTATCAGCTGAGTTAGATATCTCATTTGGTTACGCGACTGAGCAAGCAGGGTTGTATTCAATCGTTTTTGACTCTCAAATCGAATACTACGGTTTGCCAGAGGGGCAGGGGGTTGTTGATCTAGATTCAATCTTGGCTGACAAACAGCAGCTTGCTTTGCACTCTAATAAAATTGCGGTTTATCAAGCGGATCGTTTAAGCGCAATCGAATCTAAATTGCCGCCGGAGTTCGCTTCATGTGATATAGGAGAGCAAGCTGAAATTGACATAGCGCTGACTGCGGCAGAATCGATGGCCACCACGGCCCTTGAAGCGTTGACTTCAACCACTGTAGCTCAGCGCCCCTCAGCGGAGCGCTACACAACCTGGTTTGGTAGTTATCTGTCGTCTCGTTATCTAAGCGTGCTTAGTAACTTCAGAGCTATCCAAGATGCCACAGCGAACAAGACCTTAAAGTTTTCATGTGGATCTCCGCGCTGTGGCCGGAGTACTTTTGCGTTTGTATACTCAAACAATCCATACGACGTATTTTTGTGCCCTGGTTTTTGGAATGCACAGGTCACTGGCACTGATTCAAGGGCAGGAACGATTATTCATGAGCTTTCACATTTCACAATTTTAGGCGGGACGGATGATCATCAGTATGGTCAGAGTTCGGCAAAGCAGCTAGGAGTTTCTGACCCTAACAAAGCGATAAACAATGCCGACAGTCACGAATACTTTGCGGAGAATACACCAGCTCTTTCAATGAGTGAAGGCAGTGTGCCTGATGGCACACCGGAACCATCCATAAGTAATCAACGTCTAACTCTAGGCACGGCTGTCGACGGAAATCTTGAGGCTGGCCAATGGCGGTATTTTGAGGTGGAGAGCGCAAGCGAAATTTCCCTTTACAATTTGACTGCGGATTTAGATCTCTATGTTGGTAATGGCGCGCGGCCTACTTCGAATAATTTTCAATGTAGGCCATTTTTCGGAGGCACTGCTGCCGAAACGTGCACGGTTGATGCTGGTGCCAAAACGATCTTCGGTGTCACAGGAGCAGCTTCTGGTACGTTTAGTCTTATTGCTAATGGTGTTACTGCTGCTGAACCGCCCGGTAGCGGTGAGCCGATAGATGCTGGGGAGGGCTTCCAAACTTTGACGTTGGATTCCCCTATTTTCGGTTCACTGGCAGAAGGGGAATGGGCCTATTTCAGGGTCTCCGGTGCCGCTGAGATTAATTTGTACAATCTGTCAGCAGACCTAGATTTATATCTCGGCAACGGAGCCAACCCAACCGCTGCTGATTTTTCATGTCGTCCCTATTTGTCCGGAACGATCGATGAACGCTGTGAGATTGGCGAATCCGGAGAGCTTGCTTTCATTGGGGTCAATGCGTTTTCTGGCGCCGGCTCTTTTAGTCTCATAGGCAACTCTACCGGGTCTTCCCAAACCAGCTCAGGACAAACCCTGACCCTTAATTCAGCCATCACTGGCACGGTTGAAGAAGGCGAATGGGCTTATTACCAGGTGACAGGAGCGACCCAAATTCAACTCTCTGAGCTGAGTGCTGATTTAGACCTGTATGTCAGTAGGACAGGCACACCTAGTGAGAGTAACTATGATTGTCGCCCTTATTCGGCCGGTACTGCTGCTGAAAATTGCAGCTTAACCGCAGAGGGTGTTAGCTATATCGGAATTAATGGATTCGACGGTGGCAGTTTTTCACTTCTTGCTACGGCAGCAAGAGTCGATAGTGGTTCGGAGTCCCAAACGCTTTCCTTGGGGCAAGCAGTGTCAGGCTCACTCGCGGTAGGTGAATGGGCCTACTATGAAGTGGAGGATGCGACTGAGGTGAGTCTGTTCGCAATAACCTCAGATTTGGACTTGTACGTAAGCCTTTCCGGCCAGCCAAGTGAGACGAATTATACCTGTAGGCCTTTTATTCCAGGGGACAATATTGAAAACTGCTCCGTTTCTGATAGAGGAAGGATATTCATTGGCGTTAAAGCGTTTGATGCGGGCAGCTACTCTTTAGTAGCAACCAATAGTTCGGCTCAGAATGTGGGCGAAGCTGTGGTCGTCGAAGTGAGTCAGCAAAGCTATGTTGCTGGTGATCCGCTAGCATTAACGATGACAGTAACCGGTGATCAGAACATGGATACCTATGTTGCGCTGGTACTCCCGACTGGAGATTTATTTACCTTTACACCTAATGGGGCAATCAGTGCTCCCAATGCTGTGATTCCTTATCACACAAATCTTCAGGTGAATGGAGAGCAAACACACACAATTTTAAACCTTCCGCTCCCGAGCGGTTTAGCCTCTGGGGTTTATAAAGCCTGCGCTTTGCTTGTGAGAGTCGGCCAATCAATTGCCGAGGAAAACTGGTTGGGGCTTAATTGCACTAACTTTATGGTGAATCCCAGCAGCGGCAAGGTAGCTTTAGGAAGTAAAAAACTGTCCAAGAAGTAGGTCGAAGAGCGAATAAAGCTCAATGGCAATTTGCCAGTTGAAGTAGCCTGGTGAGAGATTGCAGTGATACGGGTTTTGGTAGGCAGCCATTCAAACCAATCCGTCCTTGCTCAGTCTGGTTCAGTCCATCGCTGTTCGCGGTGACGGCATAAATTGGGAGTTGAGATTTTTTATTTGGTAACTTTCGAATTTTCTGAGTTGCTTCGATACCATCCATGATGGGCATTTGAATATCCATTAGCACTACATCGAAGTCATTGTCATTTATTGATTCCAGCGCAGCGAGGCCGTTTTCTGCAATCGATACCTTATGACCAATTTTTGTCAGCATGCTCTTAATAAGCATCTGATTAGTCTTGTTATCTTCAACCACAAGTACGTTGAACACTTTCGAATTTTCGCTAGGCTTCTCTTCAGCATCAGAAGGGCTGGATTTTGACTTCGTATCCCCAAGCGGAACCCAAAATCTAAAAATGCTTCCACAGTCTGTCTCACTTTCGAATTCTATGTCGCCACCTAAAAGTTCGATAATTTTTTTCGATATAGGGAGACCTAGTCCATTGCCGCTGTAGGAGCGATTTAACTCTGATTCAACTTGTGTAAACCGGTGAAAAATTCTGTGGTGATCTTCTTCCCCAATACCTATTCCAGTATCTATCACCTCGAAGTGAAGACATACGGTCTGGTCAATATCAATCAGACTAACGTTCAGCGAGATAGTGCCTGCGTACGTAAATTTTATGGCGTTATCAAGCAGATTGTGCAAAACCTGCGAGACTCTTTCTCTGTCGGACACGAAGACTAAGGGGACATCGCTTTCTACATTAACAGAGAGCACATTTTCCCTTGCAGCAGCGACAGTCTCATAAATTTCAAACGTTTGATGAGTTAATTGTCTGATATCAAATTTGGTATGAATAACTGGCATCCGATTGTGTTCCAATTTGGAGTAGTCGAGGATGTCGTTAATGATTCTTAGTAACGCTTTTGCTGAAATGTTCGCCGTCGAAATCCGACGTTCCTGTTCGTCGGTCAACGTGTCCATTGAAAGAAGTTCCAACATTCCTAATATGCCGTTGAGAGGGGTTCGAATTTCATGTCCCATGATGGTAAGGAACTCAGATTTAAGCCGCTCGGCTTCAAGTGCTTTGTCTCTTTGCTGTTCTGCAATGCGCGCGTGCTTCTCTGCCTTATTTGCCAGTTTTAGGGCTCTTTTCTTATGCTTGGTGAGCTTTTTGTTGTTGGTTTCTAATTTTTTAAAATTAGTATTGATTGCTAATTGGGAAGGCCAAAAAATAAATACAGCCATAATAATCAGCATGAGACTACCAAAAATCATACTGTATTTCTGACCGTTGATGAGTATCTCAGTCTGTTTGAGAGCCCTATCTTCAAATAACTGCACCGCTTGGTCTAGGCTTTCTAATAGCTGGTCTGTTTCATAGGCGTTGACTTTTCGCCAAAGCGCAGTGTCAGGAGGAGACGACTCGCTAAAGTTAAAAACGTCCGTAATGAAATCGTTGGATTTTTGGTAAAGACCGGGAGATTCGCTGTGCCCCCAGTAATGTCTATTGATTTCAGGTGGCAATGCCTTTAGTGATTTCGAATGAGATGAGGTGGCAAGCGCTTCGTTTGCTTGATCAAACTCTCTTATGGTGGCTAAGAGTTTTAACTTGGCATCGGCGGAGCCATTTTTAAGCTCTACTGCAAGATACAGGGCTCTCTGGCTTAGCATTCTTTGGCGCCCGCTTATGTTTATAGCTTCTTCATATCCAGTCGCGGCTTCATAGGCTTTCAAATCAACATAGTAGGAAACTGTTAAGAAGGTAATAACAATGGCAACGGCGAAAAAATTTCGTTTCCATAAATCGGCAGGGCTCCCAAACAAAAATTTGAGCCAGTTTAGTTTCAGTTTGTCAGGCACAGCAAAACGCTCAGGTTTTGCTGAGTCGGATTGTTCCAAACTAATTTTTTCAAGTACTGACAATGTCCCTTTCTTCCTCATTTCGTGACGTAGAAATCAAATCTTGAATCTCTCTGTTAATCCATGGCTATGAGAGAGCTGTCGTTCTATGTAGACCTATTTTTTGTTTTTCATTTTGGGTGTCTCTGGTCCAAAGTACGCAGCCATATTAATCTTTCAAATGCTGCGATCAATTTACTTTGCATGGAGATTTATTTCTTCGACTAGTTCATCATGTTTGAAAGGTTTGGCTACAAAACCGTCGAAATTTTTCCCAAGCAGAGCGTTCGAATTATCGGCATTAACATTTGCAGTTATCGCGATTATTGGTGCTGAGGATTTTGTTCCCGGCAGTTTTCGTATAGCTGCTGCAGCCTCTTCACCGCTCATAATTGGCATTTGTAGGTCCAATAATAAAATATCCACATCATGGGCTTCTAAATAGTCCAACGCTTTTTTCCCATCGTCCACCGACACTACTTTGTGTTTATCTTTTTCTAATAATCGCTCCAGGACCATTCTATTGACTGCGTTGTCATCAGCGATAAGTATATTTAGCGGTCGCAAATCCGCTTGTGGTCGCTGTTCGTTCTTGGCTTTTTGATATTCATCAACTGATGGCTTAGTTGGGATTAGCAGTGGTAGATAGACTGAAAACTTGGAGCCCTCGCCGACGGTGGATTCTAGTTCTATCTTTCCTTTCATCGTGTTAATGATTTTTTTGACAATAGTTAGCCCTAGGCCAGAACCCCCAAAATTGCTTCTAGTGGAGTTGTCCGCTTGAACAAAGGGCTCAAAGAGTTTCATTTGGGCCTTTTTGTCAATGCCGATACCGGAGTCTTTGACCTGGATGACTATCATCTCGTGGTCAACTGCTAGGCTGAAATCGACTGAGCCCCTCTGCGTGAATTTTATGGCATTACCCACTAAATTTAGAAGTATTTGCTTTGCTCTGACTCTGTCTCCCATAACAAATTCTGGAAACTCTGGGTCAATATGGATATTGAAGTTGATGCCCTTTTCTTTGGCCTGAAATTGAAGTGGCCAGAGTGAGCTCTGGACTAGTTCTCGCGAGGCTATAATGTCACTTGCTAAAGTGAGTTTGCCGGAGCTCATTGCATCAAGGTCCATAATGTCGCTCACCAGCTCGAGAAGTGTGTCTGAACTCAACAATACGATATTGGCATATTCTTTCCGTTCTGAATCTGTCTCTGCCTCAATCATGAGACGAGTGGCAGCGATGACGCCATTTAAGGGTGTTCTAATTTCATGGCTCATTGAAGATAGGAAGTCTGTTTTGGTTTGCTCTGAGTGTTTCGCGTCTTTTTCTGCTAGGCGCCGGCTGCGGACTTCTTTAGTCAGTTTTCTGACAAGTGTTCTGAGTTTTGATTCAGCCATTCTTTGGGTTTGCCGGAAAATAATTGCTGACCCAGTCAGGATTAAAGTGAGCAGAACCATTTCAATGGCGTTGCTTTTTCCAACGTGAGGGACGTATTCATGATTGATGGTGACGAATCGGATTAGACCTTGGGAATGCAGAGTTCCATAAAAGACGAAGGTCAAACAGCACAAGCCTGCCCAGAGACCTCCGGTGCGCCGTCCTAGAACCAGTACAGCGAGAGGTGAAACCGGTAAAAGCCACATCATTGTAGTGCCTTGGACACCGTACCGCTGCATTAGCAGCGTTGGCATGATCCAGTAGGTGAAAAACACCAAATTCCCGGCGGTCCTTTGTGAGTTTTCATAAGCCTGAACATAAAGAGAACCTACAAGCAAACAAAGGCCGAAGTATAGAAACCAGTTGTCTGCAGATGCTCCGCTGGAAAAATTCCCAAAAATAATCAGTGTTCCAACTGGAAGTATTAAGAAAACGATGCCGGCTAAAATCCGTCGCTCTCGCAAACTAACTAAGTCAGTACTACTGGGCTCTAGGCCTCCATTCCAAAGAAATGAGAAATGGTTGAATAAAAATTGCATCTAAGGATCCGATATCGAGTGCAAAAAGACTCCAATGTTGCTGCGATATTTGATACAGTTTGATTCTTAAGTGTAGCCCGCATGAGCTGGCTCACCATTTTTTAAGCGGGGGGGGGGTTGTTTAGAGTGCTTTAAGCTCTAAAGCAAGGCGCTTGAGAGCTGGCTGAAGGGGAAGCAGAGTCGGATGAAGCGGAGATCTGACTAGCAATTAATGATAACAGGGGCTTTATTTGAATTTTCTTTTGGGATGGAGGGGAGCAAGAGGGCTCTTGCTTTCTACTAGCGAGAACCCTCTATAATAGTGGTATTGCAAGAATCTATAGGGCCTGATTTTACCCTAGACTCGGTTACTTAGGCGCAACAACTAATTGCCGTTGAGAATCTAGGCCTTCTATTCCTACTCTAACGGTGTCGCCGGGGGTCAGGTACTGGGGCGGTTCCATGCCATCCCCGACGCCTGCTGGTGTGCCTGTGAATATTAAGTCGCCTGGATACCGGGTCATAAATTGACTCAAATGGCTAATGATCTGCTTAACGCCAAATACCATGTCTGCGGTGTTTCCCTGTTGACGCATTTCGCCATTGACTTCTGACCATATGGCCAGATTCTGGGGATCCTCTATGCCAGCGCGAGTTAATAGATAAGGACCCACTGGCGCAAATGTATCTGCGCTTTTGCCTTTGGTGAACTGGCCGCCTCGTTCTCGCTGGAAAGCTCGCTCTGACACATCGTGCCCCACCGTATATCCAGCAATGTAGTCGAATACATTGTCTTCGGAAATATATTGGGCTTTCTTGCCTATAACGACGACGAGTTCTGATTCGTAGTCCAGTTTGCGGCCATTGCGTGGCTGGATAATGTTATCAAATGGTCCGTTTAAAGCCGATGTGGCTTTCATAAAAACCAGCGGCTCGGAAGGGAGCTCAACGGCCATCTCAGCGGCGTGGTTCACATAGTTAAAGCCAATGGCAATAATTTTACCCACGCCCGTAACTGGGACCCCTAGCCGTGGATTGCCGTCTACGATGGGCAGGTCAGCTATAGGAATTAAGCCTATTTCTGCTAGGGATTCATCAGAGAGATTCTCTGGGGTGAAATCATCAACGTGAGCAGAGAGATCGCGAATACGGCCGCTGCTGTCCAATAGCCCTGGTTTTTCCTCACCAACAGCACCAAACCGCACGAGCTTCAGGTCCGCCGCGGTCACATAACTGCTTATGATGGTGATGGCGCAAATTGTCGCAATTTTGGTGAATCTAGATATTGGCATAGGTTACCTTCTTGTTTTGGCTGTGTTGAAGCGATGGGTAGCAGTTTTTTGGCAGTTTAGCTAAAACAGAAGTCGTTGTCTTCTTACCGAGCTTCGGTCCCAGCGCCGATTTTTCTATGTCAATAAGTGGAACCGGTAAAGAACTTAATACGGTTTATTCGAAAGGTCAGGCTGTTTTTGTTTGGGATAAACTTAAGGTTGTGTAAACTGACAGCACGCGCCGAAATCGTGGTCCAATGGTTTGAGTGATTTTGGCAACATGGTTAGCGTTCGGTCGCGCAGAATCGCCCGGTGATTAACTACAGTGCAAAAATGAAAATAAGATAGAGCATCGCCCACGTTGCTCTCGTTTAAATAGGACTAACTATGCAAGCTTCAATGATGAATTCTCAGCTCATGATCTCGTCGATACTTCGGCATGCTGAAAGAAATTTTCCAACCACGGAAATGGTGTCTGTGACGGTGGACAATCCCCGCCATAGACAGAATTACAAAACCTTCGCAGGTCGATGCCGCCAACTTGCCAATGCGCTTGATTCCCTTGGGGCAAAATTTGGGGATCGAGTAGGAACCTTGGCTTGGAATGATTACCGTCACATGGAACTCTATTACGGAATTTCCGGAAGTGGAATGGTTTGTCATACGATCAACCCGAAGCTGTTTCCTGAGCAAGTGGCTTACATCATTAATCATGCGGAAGATCGATTCCTTTTTGTTGATGTTTTGGTAATGCCATTGATCGAGGCCCTGAAAGACCATTTAGGCAAAGTGGAAGCTATAATTGTACTAACCGATAGGGCTCATATGCCGGAGTCTAGCTTGCCCAATGTGCTTTGCTATGAGGAATTACTTGCCGAGCAGACAGACGATTTTGATTGGCCAGAATTCGACGAAAATACCGCCAGTGGAATGTGCTATACCTCAGGTACAACTGGAAACCCTAAAGGCGTTGTATACAGCCACCGTTCTACGCTACTCCATGCATTAGCAGGAGCTCTCCCCGATGTTACATCCGCATCAAATATGGAATGCAGTTTGCCGGTCGTACCGATGTTTCATGTAAATGCTTGGGGCGCACCCTATGCGGGTTTGATGGTAGGTATGAAGCTGGTGTTACCTGGTCCAAAGATGGCTGATGGGGAGACTCTACATTCTCTTATGGAATCAGAACAGGTGACCTTTAGCTCGGGGGTTCCAACTATTTGGTTGGCGCTTTTAGATTATCTGGAAGCTAACAACAAAACTGTACCGAGTTTGGCCCGCGTCAGCGTGGGCGGTGCTGCTTGTCCACGTATTATTGTTGAGCGTTTTAGAGAGCAACATAATGCTGTGGTAGTCCAAGGGTGGGGAATGACTGAAACTAGTCCACTTGGTACAATTTTCAGTTTGAAAAAAGGAATGGAAGATTTATCAACGTCAGAAATTACCGACCTACAGTGCATGCAAGGTCGAGGGGTTTTTGGCATCGAAATGTGCATAGTGGATGATAATAACCAAGAGTTACCTTGGGATGGAGTTGCCTTCGGCGCTTTAAAAGTTAGAGGTCCTTGGGTTGCCAAAGGCTACTATGGCCTTTCTGATGAGCCAGGTGCCGACGATTGCCCTGTTGATGAAAGCGGATGGTTCCAGACTGGTGATGTTGCCACTATTAGCCCCGATGGATATCTGCAAATTACTGATAGAACAAAAGATGTAATCAAGTCAGGTGGGGAATGGATCAGTTCAATTGAAATAGAAAACGCAGCGGTTAATCATCCGGACGTTGCCGAAGCTGCGGTGATAGGGCGCTACCACCCCAAGTGGACTGAGCGACCTCTACTTATCATATTGTCGCAAGAGGGTAAAACCTTGACCAGGGAAGAGGTTTTAGACTTTCTTAAAGACAAGCTGCATAAAATGGCAATGCCAGATGACGTGGTTTTTGTTGATGAGCTACCTCACACGGCGACTGGCAAGCTTAATAAACTGGGTCTGCGAAAAACCTTTGAGGATTATCAATTCCCAGCAGCTTAAAGGTTGATCTGTAGTTAGTTCCTTTATGGGAAAAGCCCGGTATCTAGTGAGTAGAGATCGGGCTTTTTTATGTCTGTAACTAAATTCACCAGGCGAAAGGTTGCTGGGTTCTAAAAAGCTCATACGCGGGAATGGCTAAGTTTAGGTGACAGTGCTCGTTAATCAATGATCGCGTTACCCCCGTGAGCCTATCCTGTTAGCGAGTTAGCTTTAAGTCTGCCAGAGTTGGCATTGAGCTTTGGGCTCCGGCTTTGGTGACAGCAATGGAGGCCGCTGAGCAGGCAAACTCAACCGCATCGTCCAGTGTTTGGTTTCTTGATAGGGCAACTGCTAAGGCGCCATTGAAACAATCACCAGCAGCTGTTGTGTCAATGGTTGTTACCGAAGGAGGAACGACTAGCCTGTCGGCTTGCGAATTAGCAATAACCGCACCTTTCTCTCCTAGGGTTATAACAACATTCTCTACGCCGTGTCGTATAAGTAGGCGGGCGGCTTCAAATGCAGAGTTAACTGTGTCTATTTTTAGGCCAGAGAGTATTTCTGCTTCTGTTTGATTGGGTGTAAGCAAAAATAGATTTTGTAAAAGCTTAGAGCTCAAAGGCTGTGCCGGTGCGGGATCAAGAATTACACGAATTCTTTTGCTGGCAGCAAAAGCGACTGATTGTTCAACTAACGGCAGGGGTATTTCCAGCTGGATCAATAAGATAGTGTCCGCTGCTGCGCCCGCAATTGCCTTTTCTACTTCCTTTACGGATAGGGTGCGATTGGCACCAGGGGCGACAGTAATTTGATTCTCGCCGGAGTCTGCCACGTTGATGAATGCAAGACCTGAAGGCTGAAGAGGGTCGCGAGCGACATAGCTGCAATCAATATTCTCTCTTTGAAGCCCTGTCAGAGCTTCGTCACCAAAGCTGTCAGTGCCAAGATTGCCAACCATACGCACTCTTGCACCAAGTCGTGCTGCCGCCACCGCTTGGTTCGCTCCTTTTCCACCAGCGTATCGAGCGAAGCCCGTTCCTAAAACTGTCTCGCCCGGTGCAGGCAGTGTTGGAACTCGGATGACAAGATCACTATTGATGCTTCCGATCACTAAAATGTCACCGGCGTCTTGAGCAGCTGGTTTATGAGTTGTCATTGACTGAGGCTTGTAAGGTTTTCTTATACAACGCCAGCACACCGTTGCTGTCGACCTGTGTACAAATTCTTGATGGAGGAATATTGCGCCAAGTGTTCGTGACATAGTCTCGAGTGCTGTCACCGTGTATGGTTTGACCATGGGCAATGCCGCTGGTGACTACTCTCACCGGTGCTGAGATGGTAGTAAAAAGGTCTGGGTTTATAAGATAAGCAATCGCACTTGAATCGTGTAAGGGGCATTCATAAACCCCGTTTATTTGGTAGTGAAAGTCTAAATAGTATTTCATTGTGGCAGAAATGAAGGCGCCCGCTTGACCGGCTGACTTGTCCAATGATGCTATAAAAGCTTGGTTTACTTTAATTTCATGGCTTACATCGAGACCTACAATAGTAGTCGGGATATTGCTGCTAAACACCAGATCTGCAGCCTGAGGGTCATTGGCAATATTGGCTTCAGCGACAGGTGTCACATTTCCTCTGTGTTGGTTGTAGCCAAATGCACCTCCCATAACAATAAGCTGTTCTATGCGGTTAGCAAGGCCTGGGTCTAGTGTTAAAGCAGAGGCGATATTGGTTAGGCCACCAATTGAAATGATGCTTATTTTTTGGGCTGTTTCTTTGCTGAGCTTGATTATTGCCTGTGCCGCTGGAAGCTGTTCTTGCTTTACTCGGGGTTCAGCTATTTTGATATTTCCTAAACCGTCTTTACCATGTACATGCTCAGGGTAAGAGTCGCTTAGCTTTGTGCCTAGCGGTCCCTCAGCGCCTTTGAAAACGGGCGCGTCAATTTTAAATTTTTGCTTTATATAAAGTGCATTTTTAGTTGTGTTTTCAACCGAGGCGTTTCCAAATAGAGTAGTAATTGCTACGAGGTTTATTTCGGGGGAATAGTGGGCGAACAAAAGAGCCATTGCATCATCGATACCTATATCTGTATCAAAAATCACTGGTCTCAATTTTTTTGGCGCTCCAAGATCGCTGAGGGCAAAACACTAAAAATCGAAAGACTTAACAAGGTTAATTCGCTACGTTGTGGTAGACATTTTGAACGTCGTCTAAATCGTTAAGCATATCTATGAGCTTTTCGAAATTTTCATGGTTCTCTGAGTCGAGTTCGATGTCTGCTTGCGCTAAAAATTGGATGACGTCGGTGTCGAAATCAAGCTCACCCTTTTCATTTCCGAAATTGTCACATAACGCTTGGCGAGCGGAGCCGTAGTCTGTATTGGGGGTAAAGACTGTGATGTGGCCGTCTTCGTTTTCAATATCGTTGACGTCAACATCTGCATCTAGCAGAGCGTCTAATACTTTTTCTTCATCATCGGACTTTATTTTGAAGATGGCGCAGTGGTCAAATAGATGGCTTACGTTGCCTGGCGTGCCAATTTTATTCTTGGTTTTGACGAAACACTGCCGAACATCTCCGAATGTTCGGTTTGGGTTGTCTGTTAAGCAGTCCACGATCAACATACTGCCCGCAGGCCCAAAGCCTTCGTACCGCGCAAGTGAGAAGTCTTCTCCACCTACACCCGCCGCTTTCTCAAGAGCCTTCTCGATCACATGAGTGGGGACTTGGTCTTTCTTAGCACGTTCGATTAAACCGCGTAAACTCAAATTTCCCTCAGGGTCGGTTCCACCGGATTTGGCAGAGACGTAAATTTCTCGCCCATATTTGCTGTACACCTTAGTTTTGGCTTCAGCGGTCTTGGCCATTGATTCTTTTCTGTTTTGGTAAGCTCTGCCCATCGGTTTTGTTGTCCTGGGATTAAATTCGTCACCTATTGTATTCCATTGTTCAGCTGAGATCGTGAGGGATTGCAGGGTGAAACTAGGCAAGGTAGGTCGTGTGTTAGGGATTAAGCCTACGTGGGGACGCTGCGCAGCCGCACCGTAGGCTCTGTTTCTATTAAACGGTCTCGCGAAAGCGCCCTATGGGAAGGCTTGGGCGAGCTGTTCTTTCGCGTCAGGGCTTGCCATGTGACTTAGATTTGCTATCACTTCGGCCAACACTTTCATTTCGGCAGAGGCTTGGCTGCTAGCCTGAATGCTCTCCATTGCACCTTTACCTTCTTCATTCGCCGAGTGCTCTATGTTAATCACGGTGTCGGCAATGATTCGAACATTTTGTGACACATCGGAATTGCCAATAATTTCCTCGAGGGTAGTCATATCCCCGTCTGATGGAAAGTGATTGATTCCTGCGACAATGGTCGCAATTTCAGAAAGGGCGGAAGTATCGGCTGTGCTCTGGGCGAATGCGCCATTGGCTAAAATCAGCATTGACGCTGTGAGTAGCAATTTTCCAGTTAAATTTCTCATTGTTTAGGGCTCCATGGATTGAATACAGTGCTAGATTCGAACTTGTAGTTTATCCCACCGCAGTGGGAATATATAGCTACTTGAATAACCAAAGGGCTGGCTACAAATAGGCGGAGCTTTAGAGTTTTCACCGTGGCTGACTCAACTGAATTTCAGCGCAAAAATCTCATAAATCGTTGATTGTTGTTTGCTCGTGTGAATGACAGTTAGTTTGTTCCAGCGAGGGGAATAAACAAACGTGACGTTTGCAGTTTTTCTTCTCCGATTTTTCTCTCTTAATTTCAGTAGCAACCGAACCATACGCAGTTACAAAGAATCACAAAAAGCGCTTAGTCTAGGTGATTTAACTTATTGATTTATAAATAGGTTTTCTAATGAAAGGAGAAGTCTAGGGCTTGCGTGCGGGGTGTAGATTGCTTATCCTTCTTTCTCTGACCGGTGATGGGGGAGATATTGTGCCTCATGAATCTAAAACAGTGTGATTGGTTTAAGCGAATTTCTAAATCGTCACTGCCGGTGCTCAGACACAAAGAATTGCTATCTGGAGAGTTCAAAATGACAATAACAACGCGCGTGATTTCGTCACTAGTTAAGAGTGCCGGTATCCTCACCTTTGCCTCAATGGCAATGGCTCAATCTGGTACGGATGTGACAGCGGGTGATTGGCCCGACTACGGCGGCAATATGGCCGCACAGCGCTATTCGCCACTTGACCAAATTAACGCTGATAACGTTGACTCTTTAGAGATCGCTTGGCGTTTTTCCACGGCAAACTTCGGACCTTCTCCTGAATCCAATGCTACTTTCACGCCGTTGGAAGTTGACGGTGTTTTATATACCACACTGGGGGCTACAAGAAATGTAGCGGCGCTGGATGCGGCTACAGGTCAAATGCTGTGGCTATGGCGTCCGCAAGAAGGAGAGCGATTCGCAGCAGCGCCGCGGAAAGGCTCGGGTCGAGGACTCTCTTTCTGGAGAGACGGTGATGAAACCCGAATCATAATGATTACTCCAGGATTCTTTCTAGTGTCATTAGATGCGAAAACTGGGATTCCAGACCCAGATTTTGGCAATAACGGCATGGTCGATATGTTTGAGGGCCTGCGCTTGGGCGAAGGCCGCGAGGATGTGGATATTGGGTCTTCAATGCCTCCATTTGTGATGAACAATGTCGCGGTAGTTGGGCCTGCTCACAAAGTGTCCATGCGTCCACCTTCTAAATTTAATGTGAAAGGCGACGTTCGCGCATTTGACGTTCGCACTGGCGAGCTATTGTGGACTTTCCGAACTATTCCTCAGCGCGGCGATTACGGCTACGAGTCCTGGCTCGACGGCGGTGCTGAAATAGCAGGAAACGGAGGAGTTTGGGCACCAATGTCCGGTGACCCCGAGCTTAATCATGTGTATTTACCCACGGAATCAGCCACTGGGGATCGCTTCGGCGGCGACCGACCGGGAGATAACCTGTTCGCCAACAGCGTGGTTGCCTTAGACATTACAACCGGCGAACGTCAATGGCATTACCAGTTAATCCATCACGATATCTGGGATTGGGATAACCCTTCGGCGCCGGTACTGGCGGATTTACCGAATGGAAAGAAAGTGTTGATGCAGGTCACTAAGCAGTCTTGGGTTTACACGTTTGACCGCGAGACAGGGGAGCCTATCTGGCCGATTGAGGAGCGCCCAGTGCCAGCGGGGGATGTGCCGGGAGAATGGTACTCACCGACTCAGCCGTTTCCAACCAAACCGGCTCCCTTTGATCGTCAAGGATTTAGTGAAGACGATTTGATTGATTACACTCCAGAGCTTCGCGGGCTGGCCTTAGAGGCTATTCAGCGTTTCCGTTTGAGCCCAAGCGTATACTCTCCGCCTTCCCAAGCAGATGCAGCTGATGGAACCGTTGGCACGCTTGCTTTGCCAGATGCTATAGGTGGAGCAAACTGGGAAGGTTCCGCGTTAGACCCTGAGACTGGCATTTTATACATCCCATCACGAACCAATGTGGCGCTGTTGTCTGTGGCCAAAGATCAGAACTCTGACGTTGATTTCAGTCAATCCTACGGTGTTCGGGTTCCCCGAATTAAGGGTTTACCGCTTGTAAAGCCACCTTATGGCCGGGTCACTGCAATTGACATGAATAGCGGTGATCACGTATTTCAAGTTGCGAATTCTGATACCCCAGAACGAATAGCGAATAATGCGGCCTTGGAAGGAGTGGATCTCCCTAGAACTGGCGTCGCGACCCGTTCAGGTTTGTTGGTCACAAAATCCCTGCTTTTCATTGGAGAAGGTGTGGGTGGGGCTCCCAATTTGTGGGTTCATGATAAATCAACCGGAGACATAGTTTCCAAAATTGAATTGCCAAACACTCAGACAGGTGTACCAATGACCTACGAGCATGACGGCAAGCAGTACATTGTTATGGCTGTTAGCGGTCGTGGCTCTGCGGCTGAGATCGTAGCTTACGCTTTACCTTAACCATTAATAGACGAGATGTTTACCATGCGAAAATTGTTGTACAAGGCGGCTGTTGCGCCGCTTCTGATTGCTTTTAGTGTGCCTTTGCAGGCGGCTACATGGGTATTAGATCCGGAAGAGTCCACCGTAATCTTTGGTTACTCTTTTGGCGGCGACCCTTACGAAGGAGAATTTAAAAACGTTGAGGCTGTATTCGAAATCGATCCAATGAATCCTGCTGCTTGTGATTTTCAGGTGACTATCCCCATTGAAGACATCAGCATTGATTCTCCAGAGGCATTGGACTACCTACTCGATTATGAATTGTTCGATGTGGATCAATGGCCCACGGCAACCTTCAAGGCAGATAGCTGCAAGTTGACGTCAATGAGCTCTTTCGTCTCTGATGGCACGCTGACGATTAGAGATCAAACTAATCCACTGAGCTTTCCTTTTGACTTAGATGTTGAAACCGAGGGCGGTAAGCTCAAATTTCACTTAACCAGCGAAGTTACCATCAAGCGTTTGGAATATGGCGTTGGTCAAGGATACTGGGCTGGTACAGGTGAGATTCCTAACGATGTCACAATTAAAGTTGATGTTTACGCAGTTGCCCAATAATTTATATTTCTCTCAATAGGCTTTACTAATGTTTTACAGATCAGTGAAAAATTTTCGTCAAATTGGCTTTCTCGTTTTGAGTGCAAGTTTGCTAGTGTCCTGCGATCGTTTGTTGACTCCGGATTTTAATACAGAAGTAACGGAGCTTCGCTCTGGGGCTTACACACTAGATAAGGATCATGCTTCTCTACTGTGGAAAATTAACCATCTTGGCTTTTCAACGTTTATCGGGCGGTTTAACGACTTTGATGCTACTTTGGATTTTGATCCTGAAAATATCGAAAATTCCAGCTTGGAAGTGGTAATAAATACAGCGGGTTTGGATATTAACAATGAGGAGTTTGCTGAAGAGCTTAGAGGGTCTAACTGGTTCGATGTTGAAGCTTTCCCGCAGGCAGTATTTAGAACAACTTCTTTGCTTGAAACGATAGATGAAGATTCTTTTGTATTCGAGGGAGATCTGACCCTTAAGGGAGTTACTGCACCCGTGCAATTAGAAATCAACTTTCACGGTGGCGGTCGGAACTTTTTGACCCGCAGCTATACAATGGGTTTTTCCGCAAGCGGCTCGTTTATGCGATCTGATCACGGCCTAGATAGATTTACCTCATTTGGCGTTGGTGATGAAATAGAACTAGAAATTCACGTTGAGTTTCAAGAGGCTGATACAGAGTCCTAATAATAGGGATATGCTTAACGGTACAACGAAAGCCCCATTTGGCCTTGCTGAGTGGGGTTTTTTATTGGATGATCGAAAAGTCCTGTTTTTTAGCACCCAGAAAAGGTTAATCCTATGAAGAATCACTTTCGATTTCTGTTGCCGTCGCTTGCCCTGGTGCTATTGCAGCCAGTGCTTGCGCAAGTGGACCAGCGAACAGAAAACGTTGTGCATGGGGTGAATTTTATTGGGCTATCTGTCAGTGACCTAGAGCAATCACTTAAGTTCTACAGTGATTCAGCGAGGTTAGAGAAGGTGCAAACAGGCACAATAGAAGGCAATGGAATCTTTGATGAGATTGCAGGGCGAGATCATGTGATTGCCAGAACTGCACTGTTAAAAAGTAGTAATGCACAGCTGCGTTTGATGGAATTTACAAAGCATAGCGATGAGGCCAAGAGCAGCTTGCCGGTTGAAGTTCATGGACCTGGACTAGCCCATGTTTGTTTTCAGGTCGCCAGTTCAACACAGACTTACCGCCGCTTTTTGGAAGCGGGAGCATCTCCCATCGGCTGGCCAGAAATGGTGCAGTTAAACCCCCGAAACCCAGTTGTCTATGCTTATGCTCGCGACCCAGACGGTGCGGTGTTAGAGGTCGAGCACATCGATTTTGATAAAGTAACTACGCCACGCTCAAACGATTATCGAATTCGGCACATCTCTTTAGCATCGCCAAACATTGAGCGGATGGTTGAGTTTTATTCATTGTTAATGCAAGAACCTGCACCACGACGACTCGGGCAGGGTGGTACTCTAGCAGGGGAGAACTTCGATAAGGTCTCTGGTTATGAGGGAACGCGGATGGAAATGGCATGGTTTCAAGTTCGAAATTTGGAGCTGGAGATTGTCCAATACCATAGTCATCCCACAACCATTGATGGCGTGCCTCGTCCTCTAGATGCACTAGGGCTTAATATGATTGTGTTTGATGTCAGTGACATTGATGCTGCGAGGGAGGTGTTTGTAGCAGCTGGTGGACGCTTGGTTACCAACGTTGGTGAGTTGGACGACGGAGAAGTATTTTTCGGGCGGGATCCTGACGGAAACCTCTTAGGTTTTCAATCGCTGGCTAAGAACTCAAAAATATCGTCTCAGAATTTTTCAGACAATGGCGTTTAGTCACTTCAGTTTAGAATTCTGTAGCTACTTTCGAGGAGCTAGTCCCTTTCACGGTATTTTAATTGTAAGCCCACCAAAAAATTCCGCAAAATTTGATCTTTGCATTCTCGATAGTGTTTGTGGTCAGCTCGCCTAAAAAAGGCAGAAAGTTCATGCTTGCTCAAGCGAAAATCTGCTAAAGCTAGCAATGAGAGTATCTCTTCGGCTTGAAGATTAAACGCAATTTTTAACTTACGGAAGATGATATTGTTATTGAGTTCCTCAATGGGCTGAGGGTTGCTGTCTTCTTTCTTTCCCCGTTTGAGGTTGATCAAACCGTCTAGAAAGTGTGCAAAACTTTCATCAGAGCAAACTTCAATCGCAGGGTCTTCGTCTTTTCTAAGCCATGCTTGTATTTGGTCTTGGCTAATTGACTCTCCAGCTTCCGAAAAAACAGCACACATTTCATTGTCATTCAAATTCAGAATATACCGTATTCGTCTTAGGCAGTCGTTGTTTGTCATTTTTTCAAGCCTGATGAAAGCGCGGGGATAGCTCCGCGTTTTACGTTAGGAAGTTTCTTTTTTTCAGCTGTTGAAGATGGCTTTATAGTCTCCGCCGCAGTTGGGGCAGCGATAAGGAAATATTTATCATCTTGAAACTCAATAGTATCCCCTGAGCGTATTTTCTTGCGCTTTTGTGTTTCAACTTCGCCGTTTACAAAAACCAATCCTTGCTCAATAACCAGCTTGGCTTCCCCGCCCGAATTCACCAAGCTCTCAAATTTTAATACTTTGAAAAGTTCAACTGGTTCTCTAGATAGCTTGATAGGGCTAAAGCCATCTGGTATCGGTGTTTCAGTCATATGCATCAATTTCAGGGGGGCTAAAAAGAGGGAGTATATAGAAGTTTTACTGACAAAGCTTAAAGTCTTGGAGCTAAAAGTACTATACCCCGAAGGTAAAGAGATACCGGTGCTCGTCTTGTTAAGCTAAGGTTCTATCTTTCTTATTGCCAGGAGAGATTGAGCTCCATTGCCTGCAATAGTTTTCTTCAAACCTAGCTTGTTTTGCTAGCACTTACATTTTTAGCTATAAATCGGCGACTAAAAAGTGCCACGAATCTTAATGGCGAGAACCGGCCCTGCATCGGAGCAGGAGTCTTCGATTTCTTCAATTTGACCAGTAGCGATCGTTCCGTTTGTGTAACGGGTTCTTATGCGGCATCGATCACGGCTGTCTCTGGCTTCGAAACGATAGACTAAGTCTCCCCAGGCTTGAACTTCTATCCAGCTGAAATAGGATCCCACTTTTGGATAGCGCTCGATTTTATCTACATCGTAAACGGTGAACTCATTATAGAATTCTCGTCGATAGTTAAAGCCCCAGTTCATGTTGTTACGAGAGGGTATATCGTGGCGGAAACCAAAGCTGTAGTTACTGCCGCCACCGCGCATTGACCTTTCCCGTTCCACATTAAGAAAAGGGTCAGTCAAGGACGATTCTTCTAAGACCAAACCAGCTGTAAGAAGCATGTCAGGTTGATTAAATGCGAGTAGGCGCAGACTGCTATTAAGATTCAGGCCGTAGCGCTCACCACTGCCTATGTTGCCTCTTGCTCCTAAAATTTCGCCACCGGTGGACACGTCTACATTGTCAATCAAATCATCGAAGTCTTGGAAGAATACATTACCGCTAACCACACCCGCGTCGTTTGGAAGCCTATATTCAAGGTTCAAATCATAGCGCCATGACTGAGTCTGACGGAGATCAGAATTTCCTTCAAAGGCGTTTTGCTCGTCATCGCTGCCATCAATGCTAGCAGTGAAATCAGTGAAACTAAGCTGAGCTACATCTTTTTCGATACTGGCGCGTAATTGAATGGCAGGAGTGATGTCAAATCGGTAGTCCAGTTTGGGTCTAAAAAAATTGAAATTGCGGGATCTTGAGATATCGCCGCTTTGGGAGATTTCACTGTCTTCAAAAAGGAGAGTGGTTTCTAGGCTCATGCGATCGTTGAATTGCCAGTTATGTATTGCAAAATACTCATAGCGCAGTTCCTCAACTTCACCTGTTGCATCAGTGATCGGGCTTAAGCCGCCGAAACGTTCCGAACCTGGTTCGTCTCCAAGCAGGCCGAGCTGCAATGAGGTGTTCAGAATAGTTTGTGCCCGCTCAACGCCCGCTTCTAGAGACTGCTTTTCGTTAAGGTCGAAAACATAGGATGACCTCACAATTCTTTCTCGAGTGCGAACAAAGTTGGCTAAAAAAAGATCGGCAGTTGGTATGTTCTGCTCTATTCTAAATCGGTCTCTTATATTGTTATTCTCTGAATCGTTCACTATGAATAGTGTTCTCCAACGGCTGCCGTTTTCAAAGACATGCATGTAGTCGCCGCCGATTTCCCAAGAATTATTTTCGTTGGGAATTTCATCTCTTTCGATCAGGACTCCTACTGGGTTGGTATCGAAGTCTGTGATGATGCGGTCAGCATAGGCATCAAAATTATTATCAGTCCATTGTAAATTGAGGTTTGCTGAGTCTTGGGGGCTAAATTCGTAGCCCAGGTTAGCTTGAAGTGACGTAGGCCAAGCATCACTGCCTTGATCCCGGTCCACTGTTTCATTCAAACTTCCGTCGGGATTGAAACTAGTTTCGAAGCCGTCTCTATACTCCCAGCGAGGCTCAAGTTCGGCGCTCAGGAAAAAATTGAAGGCTCCGTTTTGTCCTGTGGCAGAAAACTTTCCACCTGGCTGGTATTTACCGTCATGGTAGTGATCCATATTGATTTCATAGGCATAGGAAGTGCTTGCCTCTGCTTCCAGTAAAACTACATTGACAACTTGATTGCCTCCGCGGACATCAAGGTCGCCTGAGGTACCTCTAATGATTTCTATATAGTCCACTTCAGTTGCTGAAATTCTAGAAAGCTGTGCATTACCTTCGTTCCCTTTGCCAGCCACACGGCGACCATTGATAAGCACTTGGTCTCCACCGGCTCCCAGCCCCCTGCGGCCAGAATTGCCAGAACCTCCAGATAACGCAACATTAATGCCCGGAATGCGAGCTAGCATGTCGTTTACCGAGTAAGGATTGTACTGTTCAAAAAAACTGGCTGGGTAAGTGATTGTAGAATCATCTGCTGTTGTTGGCTGGCTTTGGGCCGAACTCTGCTGTGAGGTTAGCAGGGCAGTGCATAGGACTATTTGCCCGAGGAAGCTAAGGCACGATTTTGATGTGGAAAGGCTGGGTTTCATTGACAGCATTGACTCCATTATTATTTTTAGGGCTTTCTCGAAACTAAAAACCGAGCACGTGTTAGCGGGATACAAGAAAGCGGTTGCCTGATACTAATTATGCACAGTTGTTGCTGGTTTAAATACACGTAAGCCATTTAAAAGTATAACATTTTGTAATAATGAGGCTGAGTGAAATGGGAGCCTTTTGATGTGAAGACAGTTACCTTAATTCTGAAAGCAGGGGGCCAAGCCGCCTTTGCGGTATGACCCGTCTTTCTCCTATGGTGGTGCTTAAGAAAGTAGCTTATTATCTATTTTAAGGCTTATGATTATTGATTGAGCAATCCATAATACTTCTCGAAGCAACTATCTCATCAATATAGCGAATCTAAAAATAGAATCGTCGAAACAGGGAGCAATTATGACTAATTCTCTAAAGCAGCAAAGCATAAGGTGTGCTGTACTTATGTGCTGGATAGCAATGGCAGTTCCAAGCTGGGCGCAAAACCATAACAAACCAGATTTAGAGGGTATATGGACCAATGCATCTCTTACCAAATTGTCCCGCCCCAGCGGTGTTGATGCACTTATTGTATCTCCAGAGGAAGCGTTAGTTATTGCAGCTGCTACACCCATTGCGGGACTAGAAGGTGGATTAGACGAAGGCGATGGGGTGAACGATACGCCATCAGCATCGGCTGATGATTTTGGTGTTCGGGCTTACAATAATTTTTGGGTGGAACCGGGCTCTAATTTAGCGCTAGTTAAAGGTGAGTTTAGGACATCTTATGTTGTGAAGCCGGAGAATGGGCAGGTTCCGCGGCTTGCCAACCCGCAATATGATTTTGAGCGCAAGAATTTTGGTTCGCGCTATGCCACCGGTTTTGGTGATGCCAGAGGGCCAGAGGCCATTCCGAATGCTGAACGTTGCTTGCTGGGTTTTGGTAATAAGGCGGGGCCGGGCATGATGGGCGCTTTGTATAATAATACTTACCAGTTCGTGCAGACTGATGAGTACGTTATGATCCTAGCTGAAATGGTTCATGATGCGCGAATTATTCCAATTTTTGACTCAGCCTCCATCGCGAGAAGCAACCGTCGCCCTGAGCAGCTGCAGCCCTGGTTTGGTGATTCAGTAGGCTGGTATGAGGAAGATGAACTGGTGGTTGAAACGGTAAATATAAATCCAATACAGCTGAGTCAGAGCTCGGTTCCCATTACCAAGGCTGGGAGAATTGTAGAACGTTTTAGTCGCTATTCCGATGGAGAGATATTTTATCAGTTTAGCGTTAATGATAGTGCTATTTACAGTGAGCCATGGACTGCAGAGCTAAGTTTCTATGCTACCGAAGATCGTCTTTACGAATATGCCTGTCATGAAGGGAACTATGCAATGCCCGGAATTCTTGCAGGTGCCCGTCGTTTAGAAATGGAAGAAGCGGCTCAAAAACCATAAGCCACGTAGGTAGACAACGTAAGAACCCTAATTGATCTGGAGGGAACTGGGCATGCACTACTGTGGGGTTGAGGGTTCATACTCAATTAACGTAAACGTATTTCCCCCATCTTTGCTACTGAGCTCCATATACAGATCATAAAGTTGAGATTCTAAAGGGGTAGGGCCCACGATCAGTTCGGGAATGTACAGGAGAGAGTTCGCCGGGAAAAAAAGCCCCTGATGTTGCCAGCTGTTTGGTGCTGCCGTTAATTTGATGTCATCAATTTTAAAGGTCGTTAAGTTCTCGGACAGTGCAGACAGTGTTAGGTCGTAGTTTTCAGTTTCCCCAACTACTTTTAGGGATTGCAAGCTAACTGCTCTAGTGTCTGATAGGTACTCATTATGTCCGAGTACTGCAGCTTGCTGGTTTCGAGGGAAACTGAGTAATTGCCCAGAATATTGGTAGTTCGGGTCGAAGCGGCAGAGCTCGTCATTACCGTTATCCATCAGGCAACGTTGTTTGATCACATTAGCTGAAGGTTGGTCCGCGCCTTCTACCCATCCCCTTAAGCTATTCCAAGCGCTAACGACTTCGTTCTCCGTAAAGCCACAGTGACTAGGTTCATCCTCTACCACAACGACTGAACTGTATTGAGAGGGTGGTACAAGGTCGCCCAACACCTTTTGATTTTCAACTTTAACCAAGCCATCTCCGGAAGTGTGAATCGACAGGATTTTTGTTGAGCCGATGTTCCCTGAGGGTGTGTAGTTGTTCAATAAAGTGCTCCGGGCTGAGGGCAGAGCGACCTCGCGACGGACCGATAGATTGACCTCTTCATCTCCATAGTCAACGGCAGCATTGCCAAAAGGTTTTAACCCAGCCAGTTTTTGATTGTCATTCACAAGGTTAGGAATTTCAAATACCGCGTAGCCTAAATCGAGTAAGAGAAATTCTTTGCTTACGCCGCTTAGGGACAGAATTTGGTTTAGCCGTTCAGTTTGTGCGTTGCTGCGAGCGAAATCAGCAAGGGCTGAAGATATTTCATCGGGAAAAATCCCAACGCAAGATGAAAGTGATCGCAGGAATGTCAATTCACCGGTAATCGCTTCAGGTTGATCATACCAATTCTTGGTTGGTAGTTCTGAATTTGAGACGCCGTTGCAGCTTGCTTCGTAGATTACCCGTAAATCAAACGCGTTATACCAGTTGTTGGCACCCGCAGTTGCCCCACAGATCAGGAGCGCACCATCCGCCTCTGGAATCAAACCGGCCTCCAAGTCGCGAATTGAGACAGTGCCGCCCATCGATGCACCTTGAATATATAGAGTATCTGGCACTCCATGCAGTTCAACAAAGGCATCGTAAAGCTCTTGATTATCAATGTGTGAATTGAAAAGCGCCCAGCCAGTTTGGCTGAAACTCGAAGCAGCCAATGCATAGCCTTGCGCTAGAACTAAGGTTTCAAGTGGCCCCAGCGAAGGGTTAGATTCTGGTTGGGTCTGGGTATAGCCCTGATAACCGTGATTCCAAATCACTAAACCATCGCTATTCTTCCAGCCGTCAGGAACAGATATAGTATAAAAAGCACCGCTTGGGGTTTGTCCAAGAGTTTCTGCCGCTTGCGCTGAGCCGCTACTAATCCCCGCAAAAAAGGCGAGCACTGTCAGTGCTTTGTACGGACGCCAGGCGCAAGTGGCAAAGTTCAATAACATCGACTCTCACCTTCTTCTTGCATGGTTCCACCTACGGTAAAAATAATACGGCGGTCTGCGGTTTAGCCAGACTCTATTCTCCAATCGACCAGCAGGGCGTATAGTTTGCGTAGTCAATTTTCATGCGTTTTTGGGCAACGAAAGATTCCAATAAATCTTCAAGCTTCTGCATTATGTTCGGGTCCCCTTGCATTTGATAAGGACCGTGTTCTCTGATTTGTCGTACCCCAAAAGACTTTACGTTACCCGCGACGATGCCTGAAAACGCCTTGCGCAAATTGCTGGCTAGTTGATAAGCAGAGATGTCCTTACTTAGCTCTAGTCCTGCCATGTTTTCATGAGTTGGTTCAAAAGGAGCTTGTAACTCAGATGGGATGAACAATTCCCAATTGAAGCCGTAAGCAGCTCCGTTTTTCATTCTATGTTTGCGCACATCAATAATGTGAGACTTTGCCTTTCTCGCTATAGATTCGCTGTCACCGATAATTATTTCATAGTGTTTAGTTGCTTCAACACCTAAAGTATCTTTAATAAATTGATCTAGCACCTTGAAATAGTCGCCGCTTTTTTCAGGAGCCGCAAGAATCAGTCCGTAAGGGTGACCTGCGTTTCTCTCATGCATAAGAATACTAATTATGTAGAGTAGTTCCTCAGCTGTGCCGGCACCGCCCGGAAAAACTATGATGCAGTGAGCGAGTCTAACAAATGCCTCCAGACGCTTTTCGATGTCAGGAAGGATCACCAGTTCAGTAACGATGGGATTGGGGGCTTCTGCCGCGATAATACCTGGCTCTGTGATACCGATGTAGCGGCGCATTTCTTGTTGCTGTTTTGCATGACCTATGGCCGCGCCTTTCATTGGTCCCTTCATGGCGCCAGGACCACATCCTGTGGCTATATTAAGCCCCCGTAGACCGAGCTCATAGCCAACTTCTTTGGTGAAATCATATTCTGTCCTGCCTATTGAGTGCCCGCCCCAGCACACGACTAAGTCGGGCCTAAGATTAGGTTTAACTACGTCAGCATTACGCAGGATATCGAAAACTGCATCAGTGATGCCTCGTCTACTGGCTAAATCATAATTCCCAATTGATGAATAGTTAACATAGACAATGTCCCTTAGTACTGAAAACAAATGTTCTTGAATGCCCCGAATCATATTGCCATCAACGAACGCGGAAGCAGGGGCGTTTTTTACCGACATGATCGGGCCGCGAGATTGAGGAATAACTTCAATTTCAAAATCTTGAAATGCTTCCAATAGCTTAGTGACGTCATCTTGATCATTGCCTGTATTGAGAACTGCCAGCGCACATTCGCGAAATAGGTTTTTCACTTCATGCTCTGATGACATCAACCCTCGAATCTCTTGCGAAGACAGGAGGTTGAGGGTTCTAACGGGTCTTAGGTTTTCTCTACTAATTTTTTCCATGATTGAGTGTCAGCCTATTCCAATTGAGCGATGAGTGCTTAAGCGTCACTAGTATAGGCTCTTATAACCGTTCTTGACGACAGGGATTAGGCTTAAGTTGGCTATTTTCGTTATATAAATTACTATATAACGCTAACTCTTAAACAGAACAGGTGTAATTTGGATCGATTCGCTCAAGTAGGAGTGGCAATAGTATGTCTCTTTGTCAGTTTTGGGGGCTTTACAGAGTTGCGAGCAGAGCAGGCTACTATCGCTGTGGCCTCTAACTTCAGTCAGGCTATGGAAGCACTGGTCGATCACTTTGAACAAGACAGCTCCCACTCTTTGCAGCTTGTCTATGGCTCGTCAGGCAGGCTTTATGCACAAATTACCAATGGCGCTCCATTTCACGCTTTTCTTTCAGCCGACTCTGTTAAACCGGCACTACTGGAAGAGAACGGGGTTGGCGTGCCAGGGTCTCAAATAACCTATGGGATTGGACGGCTCGCCCTCTGGAGTGCAGGTGCAGTTGCCCCAGTCGAGAGTTTGGACGCGATTAAGCAACCGACTGTTGATAAAGTGGCCATTGCCAACCCGCGCTTGGCGCCTTATGGATTAGCCAGTCAGCAAGTGCTGAAGTCTCTCGAGCTGTGGGAGACAGCCCCTTTTAGATTGGTGCAGGGTGAGAATATTGCTCAGGCCTACCAGTTCGTCTACTCGGGCAACGCTGACATCGGTTTCGTGTCTCTCGCTCAACTGATCGGGTCAACTCATCACGCAAGTTCGAGCTACTGGCTTATACCTGCAGCATTACACGCCCCGATTGTCCAAGATGCTGTGCTTCTTCAGAGAGGACGTAACAATCAAGCAGCTCTTTCCTTCATGAAGTTTTTGAGAACTGACTCAGCGAAGGAGATTATTGAATCCTATGGATACTCCGCGGCCGCAATGAAACCAGAAGGCGATTATTAATGTTTTCTACCGCTGATTGGATGGCAATTTGGCTCACGCTTCAGTTAGCCTCTACCGTAACGTTGATCCTTCTAGTCCTAGGCACTCCCTTAGCCTGGTGGTTAGCGCGAACGGGTTCATGGAGTAAAGGTCCTGTGGGCGCTCTAGTTGCCTTACCTCTCATTCTTCCGCCTACAGTGCTGGGATTTTATCTACTTATTCTTATGGGGCCGAATGGCTTCGTTGGTAAGTTGACTACAACACTAGGACTGGGAACGTTGCCTTTTAGTTACTGGGGCTTGGTCATTGGTTCGGTAATATATTCATTACCCTTTGTGGTGCAGCCACTTTATAACGTATTTCATTCTCTAGGGGACCGGCCGCTTGAGCAGGCGGCAACACTTCGTCTTAATCCGATTAAGACGTTCTTTTATGTTGTGCTTCCCATGTCAAAACCCGGTTTTATAACAGCTAGTGTGCTTGGTTTTGCCCATACTGTCGGGGAGTTCGGTGTGGTGTTAATGATAGGCGGCAATATCCCTGGTGAAACACAAGTTGTTTCTGTCCAAATTTATGATCATGTAGAAGCTCTGAATTACAGCGATGCACATTGGTTATCCGCCGCCATGGTGCTGTTCTCTTTTTGTGTATTGCTACTGGTCTATGGGTCCCAAAACGAAAACACCTTAGGAAGGCGGCAGCATGGGATATAAATCGCTTTGGCTCATTTGTGAACCAGCTTGGTTAGCGGTGCAAGAATGAGCGACACCGTGAAAACTTCTCTGAAAAAAGCTTATGACAACGACTCTCTGTTTTCATTGGATATAGATTTTACCACGCCGCTTGAAGGTATTACCGCTATTTATGGCGCTTCGGGTTCGGGAAAAACCACGTTGCTAAGATGTATGGCGGGGTTGGAAAAAAGAGTTTCTGGAACGCTATGTGTTGGTGATGAAATCTGGCAGGCAGAAGGTTTTGTATTGCCTGCCTTTAAGCGGAGCATTGGTTACGTGTTTCAGGAAGCAAGTTTATTTCCCCATCTTACAGCGGGTCAAAATCTACGATTCGCCCAACGCCATTGCCAAGTTAACATTAGCGATAGCGAGATCGCCGAGATAATAGAATTGATGGGGATCGAAAATGTGCTTGAGACATTTCCTGAGAAGTTGTCCGGTGGTGAGCGACAGCGAATAGCTATAGCAAGGGCATTATTGCTGAAACCTAAGCTATTGTTGATGGATGAACCTCTCGCGTCATTGGATAGTGAGCGCAAACAAGAATTGCTGCCTTATATTAAAGATCTTCAAAGAAAATCACAGATCCCTATTCTTTACGTGACCCATTCAGAGGAAGAAGTGATCAAGATCGCGGACTACCTGGTTTTGTTAGAGAAAGGCAGGGTGGTGACTCATGGCGCTCTCGAAGATGTGGCATCCAATTTGAAAGTGCCTTTACGTTTGGGGACTGAGCAAGGCGCAATTTTACCAGTGCGAGTGCTTGAAAAAGATTCAGTTTTTGGTTTAATAAAAGTCGGCTTCCCCGGTGGTTCACTGTTCATAGAAACCTTTGGTGACGAGATCAAAGATAAATTTCGAGTGAGGGTTTTAGCCAGTGATGTCAGCATTGCCCTCAGTGAGCATCGAGACAGCAGTTTTTTGAATCGTTTAGAGGTAACCATTTCTGATATGGAATTTGAAGAAAACGGTGCGATGGCGATGCTGAAATTGAAAGTGGGAGAGTCTTTTTTATTGGCTCGTCTATCAAGAAAGTCGATTGAAGAGATGAAGTTACAAATAGGAGATAAGGTATGGGCGCAAATAAAGTCTGTTGCGGTTGCCCGTTAGCTATTGATAAGAATTACACTAGATGCCTTAAAAAAGGCTAAAAGGGTTTTACCTTCCTCTATTCCCAACGCGTTGGCACTTTGGTTTGTGACAGTCGCGCAGAGCGTTTTTTCATGACCAATATCAAGAACTACCTCACTATTCACACCTCCTTTAGTCACTCTTAGAACGGTGCCAGAAATATTGTTGCGAGCGCTTGTTGCGATAGATAGGTCATTACTCAAGAGAATCCATGAAGCCTTGATTAGAGCCGTAGCCGGATTGTTTATTGCTAGCTTCATATCTTGTTGGCTTTCATTGGTAATCGTGGCGACGATTTTCAAATTGTCGCCCAAGCTCACTTCAACTTCAGTGGTGACTTCTCCTTGTTGAATTTTTGAAACAGTACCGCCGAATTGATTGCGGGCGCTAGATTTGATTCGGGTGCGACTCGAAAATGCGGCGAAATCAGCGATTGAAGAAACTTCACTATTTATAGGTTCAAGAAGGGATTCTTGTTCTTTTTTGAACTTCAAAAACCCTTCTAGGATGCTCTGCCCAAGCTTGGTTAGCACTGTACCGCCGCCTTTAGCTCCACCTGCCGACCTAGAGACAATGGCTTGCTCTGAAAGATTGTTTAGTTTGTCGACTCTGTCCCAAGCAGTTTTGTAACTTATGCCAACCTCTTTCGCGGCAGCGGTGATAGAGCCAGTTTTTTCTATAGCGATCAACAGAGCAATTTCTTTTTCGGAGAAGTTTGCTTGTCCCGCTGATTGGAAAGAGACTTCATTTGTTAAATGTGCTTTGTCAATTTTTTTCATAACTTGCTTGGGGGAGGCAGGGTTTTTGAGATTGATCAGTCGTTTTTTTGGGCGGCAAATCAATAGCCAGATGAAGCATAGGTTTAAAGTAAGCCAGCTAGAGAGCCTCTTCGATAGTCAGCTCATGGCTTTCTAGAAAATATTTTTCTATTTGCGGACACTTTGTGAGTTTAACTAAGGAATCTGCGCTAATCGGTTTTAGGATTAGGTCGGTTACCAGCGGGTGTGCATCGGCTTTTGTGCTGTCTTCAATGGTTTTAGTTGCTGAAACCATTACGATCAGGGGGAGGGGGTGTAGTTTGTCTGTCAGCTCACTAAACCCATCCAAAAACCCCCAGCCATCTAGTATCGGCATCTTGATATCTAGAAATACAATGTTTGGAATAATCGCGTCACCTTCGGCTGCGCGGCGAAAATAGTCGAGAGCTTCCTGACCATTGCTCTTTCGAATAAGCGAGTCACAAAAATTTATGTCTTTCAAATAGGCAGCCATCAAAAGCTGACTGGTACGATCATCATCAATTGAAAGGGCCAAAGGTATCATTCAGTTTGGTTTTTCAGCTAGAAATTCTGTTTACCCATAAACACGGGGCTCTGCCTATACTGCGACCGAAATACGATTTTCTTGATAGCGACATTAGAATTGGGCTTACGGCACATCTGTAGTTTCCGAGTCGAGAGACCAGAATCTAGGACAATAGATCTGGTGAGGTTATGAAGGAAAGCGCTAGATTCTACGTTTTTAACGAAGCAAATAGAGAATCTACGTCACTTTGATTCATCTGAGCGGCATTTTCCATCAACTGTTGGGGCACTGCCGTTGATCGGGGTTCTACTGACGCATCTTTGGGGTCCCTAAGGGCGAATAATCCCTTATGTGCATCCTCCAGTTCATTCTTAATATCGCCAACATAGGATTCGGCTCGAATGACTGCCTGACTCGCCAGATCTTGGAATGAATGTAGACTGAGTATGTCGCTGTGGGCGGCTGACATGAACTGCAACATCCGATTTTGACTATTTAAATGTTCTTGAAGTTCCTGCACGACAGCTGCAAATTCCTTAGGAGGCTTTCCGTGTTCGGTTAACTTCTTTAGTATCTCCTGATTACTATTTTTTGCGTTGTCTACAGCCGTAGGCAAGCCCTCTAAAATGTCGAGAACGTTTGCAGTCGCGCAGGCAGTAAGTTGCTTCACATAAGAGAGTAAATTAGATTCTGGTTGTTTGAAAAGATCCGTATCTGCATGAACATACAAAGGTTCATGCAACTGATTCAATGTTTGCATTGCGCCCCGCAAACATTCGTCAAGACCAAGCAACTGGGATTCTAATTGTGATTTTTGCTCCACATTCAAAGGGGGCGTAAACCCTCCAAAGCTGGCGTTGAATGTTGCTTTGTCGGGTTGGCCAATTTTGGTTTCATCTGTCATGTTTGTAAGTCCAGTCTTGTTATTAGAAAAGCACCGAATTGTTGCTGGGACTAGTGTTAAAGTTTATTAAAAACGTTGACTATTTTTGAGTTTAGAGTTTCGCGATTGAAGGGTTTTATACAGTAATCATTAACGCCTGATTTGGCGGCTTCAATGATTTGTTCTTTCTTAGCTTCAGCCGTAATCATAAGGACCGGTAGGCTCTTAAGGTTTTCATCGGCACGGACGGCTTTGAGCAAATCAATTCCTTGCATCTCCGGCATATTCCAGTCCGAGACAAGAAAGTCAAAGTCTCCCCCTTTTAGCATGGGTAAGGCTGTGGAGCCGTCGTCCGCTACATTAACGTTCTTGAATCCAAGATCATTAAGTGCCTGTTTTACAATTCTACGCATGCTCTCATGGTCGTCGACGACCAGAATTTTCATGTCTTTGTTGATATCCATTGAATGTGGGTTCCCATTGTCGAATCACAGCAAGTGATCTGCTGTTGTTAAAAAGTGTCTCTCTTAGGTATAGCACAGGAATTTAGTGTTCGAGTTGTAAAAAGGAGAGTTTTGCGGGCAGACTGTCTCGGAACTCTGGGCTGTTGCAAGGGAGTTTGCGGGGGGTGGGCAATGGGGGCACTACTGCGGTTAATTACCAGCTAATTACTAACGTTGGGAGCAAAAAAAGGACGAACATGAGGTTCGTCCTTGTTACTGAATCCCTATAATCGGGAATTAGCCGCCTGTTACGGCACATATTGCCGTTTTACGATATGTTTGGGGTCGGCGTCACTTCGTGGAACCAATTTTTGTGGTCGGCCAGCCTGGTTATCAGTGCCATACAAGTTGCCATCTTCGTCAATCGACATAGAGTGCATTTCAATCCAAAAATCGGGACCTTCTGTTGGTAATGGCCAGGTATACTCTCGACTCCCATCGAAATTAAACTGCACCACTTTGGGGGGTTGTAAGTCGGTGACCCATGCGCTTTCTTCACTCACATAAATATCTAATGGGAGCCCTAGGCCACCCCATGTAGTTTGATATTCATAGTTAGGGTAGTCACTTGAGTCAGCATTTGCAGTTTGTTTGTAGACTTTCACATCTTTGTTATCCCGATCCAGAGCATAAAGCATCTCGTTGGGTCCGAATGCCATGCTGTGGATGCTGGTGAATTGGTGAGGTTCTGTACCGCCCTCGCCAAATTCGGAATGGTAAGATCCGTCAGCATTACGCACTACAATTCGATGATTCTTTCCGAGTCCATCACCTACCAAAAATTTGCCGTCTGGCAAGAAAACTATGTCTTGGGGGAGGGAATAATGAGTTTCGTCGTTCCCCTCAACATTCTTTTCACCTAAGGTCATTAGCAGTCGTTCACCATCGTTTGAGAAAACGTAGATGATATGACCGGTTTCGTCGATGACCCATACCTTCTTTTCTGGATCATAGGGGTTTTGGGTAATCCTGTGAGGTCCTGGTCCGTCAGTACCGGCAAACAGGTGATCCCATTGATCCCACACTTCTACGACTTCGCCTTCGCTATTAATAATATAAATGCAGTTTCGCCAAACTCGGCCTCGGCCTCTGAGAACGTTCCAGCCCATAGAGCCGGCAAAATTAGTGTACTCGCTAGGAAGTGGGTCAGGTAATTCTGTTTCACCTCTCTGCAACATGAAAATGCGTTCATTGGATTCCACATACACGCTGGAATTGCCACCCCAGGTAAAACCATCATCTGCAAAAGGCTCCATCCAACTTTGGGTGATAAATTCGTAAGGACTCGGTCCGATTACGCCTGTATCTTGGGCTAAAGCAGACCCGCAAAGGGTTAGCGTTAGTGCTGCACTGGCCCATAATGAAGTGATTTTCATTTAACTCTCCGCCAAATTGTTCATTTTTGTTGTAGTAGACCGTGGAACTTAGCACGGGCCTAACTGGATTTAAAGACAGTGTCGATTGCTGTCCATCTTAGTTCGCTGAAAGGACTGAGTAGTTACTCAGGGTGATTTGGCGCTAGAATGGTGCGCTTGTCCACCAATCTCAGTTTCTGGAGAAAAATAATGCATATTCGAACATTCGTCGTACCCTTTCTTACAGCCCTTGGTTCATTAATCAGCAGCGCGGTCATTGCCGATGTGGAAAGGTATCCACTTCCCAATGGTTCTACGTTTCCAATTGCCCAAGCGGTAGAAGTGAAAAGCGGCAATATTGTCTTCTTAAGTGGCGCGACACCCGCGCCGGCAGATGCAGACGCCGGAGTAGGCAATCCTGCGTACTATGGGGATACCAAGACCCAGACTATCTCAGTACTAAATCGAATTAAACAGAATTTAGAAGGCATGGGTTTGGATATGGGAGATGTGATTAAACTTCAGGTCTTTTTAGTTGGTGATCCAGAAAACGAAGGCAATATGGACTTTTCGGGTTTTATGGAAGGCTATACTCAATTTTTTGGCACACAAGATCAGCCTAACTTACCTTCTCGTTCAGCCTTCCAAATAGCATCTCTTGTAGCGCCACTTATGTTTGTTGAAATTGAAGCGACAGCCGTCAGAGATTGAAGCAGTTGCTGATTTCAATGCAGGCAGCGTGCGTGTTGCCTGTTCTTACATGAGTAACATGAATAAATAGGTAAGCAAAAAAAGGGCGGTAAATAAAATTTACCGCCCAATGCAATCCACATGCTTTTGATGAACAGGCTTCGGCTTAGAAGTCGGCTCTCAAACGCGCATAGTAGTATCCACCCTGCCAAGGTACGACAGTGCCTGATGAATAGATTCGACCACAGCAGAAGTCTGAGATTTCGTCTCTGTCTGGGAACTCATCAAATACGTTACGTCCACCCACTGACAAGCGAAGCATGTCGTTGATTTGCCATTGTCCTTCGATATCAGTTTGGAAGAAGTTTGGTAGGGTTTGGACACGAAGCCCGTCTGGACGTGTACCGCCAGTGTTTGAGTTCTCTGCTTCACCGAACCAGCTAACGCGAGCGATGATATTGAAATCCGCCACGTTATGCATGGCAGTGAAAATGCCACGCCACTGAGGGTCACCGTTGATGAAATCAAACTGGTTTTCTGCGTTAAGGAACTGAGACGGATCAGATTCGAAGCTGTTTTCCGTGTAGTTCATTGCAGCACTTAACGTGGTTGATCCAGCGTCACCAAAGTCAAGTGGGTAGCTTGCCACGATATCAAAGCCTTCTGTGCGGCTATCAAATGCGTTGGTGAAGTATTGAACTCGACCAATTGTGTTTGCACCAGCAACTCCAGCGTTTTCAAGCGCTTGGAAGTTAGCAAACGCTGAACCAGAAGTAGGATCAGTTGATACGGTCAAAGGAGAGATAGCATTGGTGCGATCATCTATGTCGATACGATAGTAGTCAACGGTCAAGTCTAGATCACCAAGGGCGGCTGTAAAACCAAACGTGTAGTTTTGTGAAGTTTCAGGTGCTAAGCCGGTTGCACCCAAAGCCGCTGCAACTGGTCCACCTGGCGGGAAAAGACCTTGAGCGATTGGAACCCCATCAGGAAGGCGTGTTGATACGTTAATCGTACCTTGCTGACCCGGAGTAGGTGCACGGAAGCCAGTACCTACTGAGCCACGAAGTGCAAAAGTATCATTGATTTCGTAGCGGCCGGCGATTTGGTAAACGATCTCGCTGCCAAAGTCTTCATAGTCTTCGTAGCGCAAAGCACCTTGCATAAATAGCTGATCAGTAATGTCGGCGCTGATTTCAGTGTAAACACCAAAAGACTCACGTTCGAAAGTTCCAACGAACTGCGGTGAGTTGCCAGGGAAACCGTT
>JBGCEK010000026.1:0-43123 GCA_045106275.1 Pseudohongiellaceae bacterium
TTCTCTTCAGAGTAGTCACAAACTCCGGTTCTGAAATATTCAATAAGTAGGCTCTAAACGCTGCGACGTGGATTACACCGCCGTTTTCACCTATTCGGTCAATTTCTTCGTCCGATAGATTTCGGTCGGCATCGGAAATACTTCTTACATTGGAATGACTCGCTATGACAGGGGCGGACGATAGGTCGAGCGTTTGCAGTGTGGCGGCTTTCGACATTTGGGATACATCAACGACCGCCCCAAGGGAATTAATTCTCTCGATAGCCTCGATACCGAGAGGGGAGAGCCCGCGATGCTCTTCAGTAATTTCATATTCTCCTTTTTCCCCATCAAAGTAAGGGCGCGAAGAGTCTGAGTAATCGTTGTGGCCCAAATGATTGAGACCAAAGACTCTAACTCCAGCGTTATAGAAATAATCAATTGAAGAAATATCTCTCTGTAAAGACCGTGCGTTTTGAAACCCTAGGACAAGTGAGAGTTGATCGTTATCATGAGCCTCTTGAATTTCGGTGGCACTTTTCGCAATAACAACCTCACCGTTACTGTTGGCGGTAAGCTCCAAAATTGCCTTTAGCTTTGCGTCTGCTTCGGCGCGAGCGCTAGCATCACCCTCTGGAGTCCGCGGCCCGGGACCAACAGCAATAGACATAACTACCGAGTCGACCCCGCCCTCTCGCATTTTTGAAGGGTCAACCTGCGAGAGGCCGTCTTCGCTCAAGAAACTAGCGGAAGTTGAAGGAATCACAATGTCTGCATGGGCATCTAATACGAGTGCTTTCTGATGAATATCACTGACCGACAGGATGGGCTTGCTCACGGCGCTGGGCTCCGGCGCTTGGGTCGCAGAATCGGTACAGGAGGCTAGGAAAAACGCTGCTATTACCAACGCAAAATTCCCAAAGCGAGCCTTAAATTTGAGCCTAATCATGAGTATGTCCTTGTAATCGGTATGTTCTGTTCCACTGTCATTGAATTCTACTGTTGTGCCAATGGACCTAATGTCGCCAAGAGTATCACGGCTTAATATGCTCGACTAACGACAGAGGCTTTAGCCATACGGTTTTATCGTCTAGAGATTCTTAGGCTGCCTATGGGTTTGGCTGGCTATAGGAGTCAAAGAAAGTGGTAAAGAAGGGCGGCCAAGTTTCTAGGAGAAGCGGAGCTTGGGGAGTGGGGACGTTGTTAAGACTATCGCACCCAGAGCAATTGAGTTCAGGGTATTGATAAAGAAGCAGTATTCGAGGTGTCTAGTGCTAGGAAATGCAGTGATAGCGTAAGCCATGACTCTAAAAGCTGCAGAGCAATTAAAACTCGCTCTGCAGCTGACCACTACCCTTCTTTGGACATGGTCCAGTCCACAACACTGCCCATAGCAGATGCAGTTCCTTTTATTGAGTTCCCTTCTACCGTTCCTGCCATTACATAGGTCATGGCTGCGCCATCTCGGTTAATTTTGAAATTGATGACATTGCCATCAACTGTCCCTTCTTCCATCACCCAAGTTCGACCACCACCTACATCGAATAGGCCCGTGAGGCTTGATCCGCTCGTTTCAATGGTGACTGTGGCATCCACCGATCCCATTTGGCTGCTCATGGCAAAATTCCAAACTCCATCGGCAGCCGATTCAGCCATTAGGTTGGATGACAGCAACAGGGCTGCGATCAGAAAAAATACTGATTTGGTCATTTTAGATTCTCCGTTTTTTTAATTTGAAAGGGAAAGCAGTAGAGATTGAGGGCAAGGTCAGGCTACTTCGTTAGGTTTATTATTTATCTGATTAATGTAGTTCAAAACGCCTGTAGACCCAGATTAGATCATTTTTACACTAGATACGGAGTTACCAGCATCCAGCTATTGCCGAAATGTGAGGGCAAACAGCAACTTGATTCTGAATGAATTGGGAGTAATCGCTTCTACTTTGTCTCCGATTGGGGTTGATTTGGGCACGATATCTCCCTTAAAAAGCCAATATCTACAGAAGGTTATGGATATCTTGGTCCGAAACCGTCAGAATTTACGTCCCTTTACAAAATCACATTCAATAGATCCAGAAGAACGGAAGCATCATGAATACTAAAGCGAAGTCACCGGCATCGACAAAAGTCGAAGAGTCCAATGAATTGACAGACAAGTTGGACACTGTAAGAGATATCCTTTTTGGGGCCCAAGTTAGGGAAACCAAAGAAAAGTCTAAAGCATTAGAGCGATTGGTTGAGGCGACTGCTGATAAGTTGCAGGCTGATTACAATAAGCAGATAAAACAGCTCGAAGACAGCATTGCCAAAATGAAAGAGTCATTAGCGAAGCAGGCGAAGGACACGGCGGCAGATGTTAGTCGTCGATTCGACGAAGTCCGTGCAGAGATCAAAGCTCTCGATGAAAGTAGCAGCGCTGCTCGCAATGAAATGCATGAAGAGCTTTCAACAGAAATCGAGTCGCTGGAATCTCGAGCGGCCAGCTGGAATGAAGATCTAGCGAAGCAGTTGGAAGAGATTCATCATGAGTTACAAAACTCAAAAACTGACAGAGTTTCTTTAGCAACTATGTTCTTAGGAATGGCAGAGTCATTGGCGCCCGAAACTGCACCCAAGAAAAAGAAGTAAGAAGTTTCAACTTCCTATACGCAAAAAGAAGACTGTAACGTGAACTCTGATCTAGACCGCATCAAAAAAATAATTCTCGGTGAAGAATATGATTCCCTGCTCAAGCTACGAGAAGAGATTAATGATGATGGGCAGTTTTCAAAAATCGTTTCTAATATCATCACAGAAGCGCTTAAAGAACGAAGCCGCAAAGATGACAGTATTTCAGAAGTTCTCGCGCCAACAATAGACCAGGCTATTAGCAGTTCGATAAATCAAGATCCTAAGAAATTAGCTGAGTCGTTGTACCCCATTATGGGGCCTGCAATCAGAAAATCGATTACAGAAACCATGCAGCAAATGCTGGACAATTTGAACCAGCTTTTAGAAGAAAGCGTGTCACCGAAATCTCTTCGTTGGAGATTCGATGCTTGGCGTACCGGAAAATCCTATTCTGAATTGGTCCTGCTCAACACATTGGAATTCAGCGTAGAGCAAGTCTTTCTGATTCATCGTGAAACAAGCCTCCTTATTAACCACCAATACTCTGAACTAGCTGATACTCGCGATCCGGATATGGTGTCCGGTATGTTTTCCGCTATTCAAGACTTTATCGAAGATTCGTTTTCTACACAGGAAGGAGATGAGTTGGACACGCTCAGGCTAGGTGATCTAACTGTGGTTATCCAGCGTGGACCAAGCGCAATCTTAGCAGCCGTTGTCAGAGGGCGAGTGCCCGAAGCACTGCGTAGTGAGCTATCCAAAAATCTTGAAAAAATGCATCGCATGAAAAAAGCCGAGCTTTCTTCCTATCAAGGAGATCCCGATGTTTTTTTGGATTGTGAAGACGATCTGCGCACACTGTTGATGTCCGAAAAAAGGGAAGAAAAAGCACGAGAGGTGCCTTGGCTCGCGGTGCTAAGTATTATCGTTATTGTAGCTGGCATAGGCTATTGGAATTATTTGTTGTATCAGGATTCACAGATTCGTGCCTCGTTAGTAGATACCTTCGCTCAAGAACCGGGTTACATCTTGCTGGACTCCAGTTTTGCCGATGATGTGTTGAATGTTGAGTTGCTGGTTGACCCTGACGCGAGAGAGCCTGCCGATGTAGCTGCTCTCGAGCATGAAAAATTTTCCGTTGAAGTTATTCAACACGCCCAACTTTCCTTGCTTGATTCTTTAGTAGAGAAGCGTGCCTTCAGGCTCCTAGACCCAGCTAATGAAACTGCCCTAACGGTAAATAACAGTGTGCTAGTTCTTTCTGGAATCGCAGATAATGATTGGCTGGAATCTATTCAAACTCTGTGGCCTGCAGTAACAGGATTAACCTCGTTAGACAGCTCTGGGCTGACTTTGTATTTTCCTAGGCGGGAGGCTATTGAGCGTGCTGTTCCTGTCGTTGAGGCAGCCCGTTTACCATTCGCTAATGGTGAGACTGTGGCTGACTTTGATGTTGAAGCAATCGACCTGCTAGCGAGAGAAATTAACCAATTGAATGAGCTTGTGCTAGAGGAAGTTGGCGGATCAGTGAAAATCGATGTGGTCGGTTACACTGATGAGTCAGGGACAACCGATTTTAATCGGCAAGTGGGATTAGAGCGGGCCCAAAGTTTTAGACAGATTCTTATAAACGCCGGCGTGGCTGATGATATCCTTACTTCCTACAGCGCCTTTGACCATCCTTCAAACGACGGCATAGCAGAACGAATGACTCGCTTGGTAGTAGACCCAAGCTCACTAGTAAAATAAACGGCAAAACTATGCGACAAAAGAAAATATGTTTACTCGGAGCTTTCTCGGTCGGAAAGACGAGTTTGATTCAACGTTACGTCAGCAGTATTTTTGATGAAAAATATCTAACGACAGTTGGGGTAAAAATAGACAAAAAAAATCTCATTGTCGGTGAGCAGGAAGTCACGCTCATGATTTGGGATTTGGCTGGGGAAGATGATTACAATACTCTAAAAACCAGTCATCTAAGAGGCGCGGCAGGATACGTTATAGTGGTCGATGTTACGCGGCCAAAGACTTTTGAAGTCGCGTTAGCTGTTCATGAGAAAGCTAAGGAAGTGCTCGGTGATGTTCCGGTGATCGTTGCTTTGAATAAAATAGATCTAGAAGACCAATGGGCAGTCTCGAATGAAGATATAGCTGCCTTAGAAGAGAACTTCACTGTGTTAAGAACAAGCGCTAAGACAGGGCAAAAAGTGGAATCTATATTCAATCAACTGGCGACTGCAATGTTATGAATACTTTAGCACCTCATGTTTTAGGAAAACTAAACAAAGTGGCTTTGGCTTACACTGAAGATGGTTATTTCGAGTTGATTAATGATGCATTGCCTTGGTTTTCAGCAATCTGGGGAGATGAAACTAGGCTTAGACTTATTGGCTTCTCCGAATACCTTGATAATTTTGTTATCGATGCGATTGAGCATTGGAACTCTGAGAGTCAGGATGTGCTTTCTTCGGGACCATTTTTGGAAAGCGTCGAGGGCTATTCAGAACTTCCTCTGGAAGCTGAAGCTATTAGAGTTGATCATGCGCTAATTTTAATGCTGACAAACCTTGGTGAGTCTTACGAAAAAAACTTAAACTTACTTCAGGCAGCCCGTCGCAATTTATTATCAAATGAACAGTTAGAAATGGAGGTCAGTAAACGAACTGCCAAAATTAGGCAGAGAGAAACTGAAATTTCTGGACGACTTATTTACGCGGCTGGGTTTAGAGATGAAGAAACAGGAGCCCACATACGCAGAATCGGGTTGTATTCAGCGGAAATGGGCCGAGCTTTAGGATGGTCGCAATTCGCTGTAGAAGATATCTGTGCGGCGGCGCCTATGCATGATATTGGTAAGATTGGCATACCTGATGAAATTTTAAAAAAGCCTGGTAAGTTGACAGACGCTGAGTTTGAAGTGATGAAGACTCATCCAGCGATTGGCGCAGAAATCTTAGGAGACAGTGAAATTGATATGATCGAGATGGCTGCGGAAATTGCAGGCAGTCATCACGAGCATTGGGATGGATCAGGTTACCCTAAAGGGTTGCAAGGAGATGAGATTCCCATTGCTGCACGGATTGTTGCAATAGTCGATGTTTATGATGCGTTGGTACATTCTAGAGTGTATAAACCTGCATTTTCAGAAGCTGAAGCGCTCAAGATGATGGCCTCCTTGGTCGGCACCCAATTTGACCCAGAGCTGTATGCGCTTTTTCTAGAGCGGTTGCCCGCGATGCGAGATATTCGTAAACAATTTCAAGACTAATTTCGGGTGCAGTTGGTGAATACACACATTGACCGCAGCTAGTAGCCAACCAAGTTGGAGCAAACATCAGGGTTCGCTCCAACTTTCCAAACCAGTCTCAAATACCGAGGTTTTGTTTAGCTTCTTGGACGCCGAGGCGAGAGTCGTCCGCCGAAATGCTGAGTAACGCGCGGTAGTATTGATTAGCTTTGTCGGTGTTTTCAAGTTTGTTGTGGCTACGTGCAGCACCGAGCAACGAAAGAGGGCGGTTCTGCAGACGCTGTAACGATACTTCAAAAAGCCCAGCCGCCTCTTCATACATTCCCATTTCTAGCATGATTTCTGCAGCTAACTCATGAACGGGTTTTAACGGTGTTGGTGCTCCGTTGGGAGGACGCTGAGTTTCTTTTAACGTCATTGCATCTTGCATCAGCTGAATGGCTTCAGCACGCTTCGCAGTATCAACCATCGGCGATGACATAGACTCTTTATGAAGAGTGATAGCAGCTACCTCTTTAAAAATTAATTGAGTTTGGATGCTGCTGCCATCGGCGCTACTTAAGACAGCAAGGCGTTCTACCACATTGTTGGCCAATGCTAGATCCCCGCTATGGGCTGCACTTAATCCCAATGCCAGCAATTCGTCTCCATTGAGTTCGTCACTTAACTCACGGGTCTGCCAGCCTTGAGTCTCGATGATGTGGCGAGCTTCCATGGTTTTGATTGTGCCCATGGAACGTCGATCTCCAGGGTTATTCTTAAGAACTTCTTTCGCTTTGGCGATCCACTGCTTAGATTCCGCCGCATTACCTAATTGAAGATCGCCATATTGCCCCCAGTCAGAGGAATGATTGAGATCTCCGACTCTGTCGCCGGGTTTCCATAAATCTAAGCCTGCTTGGAACGCCGAGTGATTCCATATTGATACTTGTTCCCACATACCGTGTTGAATAAAGATATGGGTTGGCATGTGTCGGGCATGAGACACGGCTGGGGCGATGTTGGCATATTTATTTGCTGCCTCCAAAGCAATTGGGGCGTGGAGCGGATCGTCAAACGCATGAATCACGTAGTGAGCGGCTCCAGGGTGCTGCTCGTTTTTCTTGAAAAGCTCCAGGGCGAGAGCACCTGCTTTCATGTTTAATCGGTCTCTGTTTTCTGGCATTGCGGTCGCTGCCGCTAAAAGAGATGCGGTATAGAACGCTTTCACTTCATCATCTAGTGGGTGGCTTTTATAGAGGGTTTGCATAGCTTCCATCCAAGCAACTCTGCGCTCTTTCATGCCGCCGGCAGTCAGCGCGTAAGCTTCTGCGGCTCGCAGGAAGCCTTTCTCTCGCGCCGTTGGTGCTTTAGCCAGCCGCGCTTCGCTGGTTGCTCCAAGCCGTTTAAGAGCGTCCCCGGGGCCATCACTCAGTTGACCAAAGAACGGGTGCTGGTAGGTAAAGGCTTCTCCCCAATAAGCCATCGCGAAATCAGGGTCTATTTCCTGTGCAGCTCTAAACTCTTCTTGGGCTTGAGTCATGCCAAAGCTATGTAAATAGCCAACGCCCAGTTCAAAGTGCAATTGAGCCTCTCCTGAGCCGGAGGTTGGGAAGTCAAAGCGCCCGATCTGGTCGAATTCAGATGCCTGCGCTCGGGGAATCGAGGAAACTGTAAATAAGACTACAAGTAGCGCTGAAGTGAAGGTTGTGGTTTTGTCGGATATTTTTATTGTCATAGTTGATCTCCTATACAGGACAAACGTAATTAGACTTTGCCAACTGTTTTCGACTATTGCAATTCAATTTTTGCCTTCAGCGGCGAAGCCTTGTTGGACAATCGGAATGCCGCATTATCCGAATGAATAGAGCATAAATCCTTGAACTAACAGTCAGTTAGTGAATGTTTCAATGTCCTATGCTACTGTCTGACGTCGATTTTTATAGCAATAAAATTGGGTAAACTAATTTTGCTCATCACTGTGGAGAAGGAAAATGACTAAATTACTCACTAATATCTTAACCAGCGTGGCCGTTTTATGGGCCGCTTCCACAATGGCCCAGCCGGAATATGTGACTATAGAAATGGAAATTGATGTGTCTAAACCCGCATCGGAAGTTTGGGAGAAAGTGGGCGACTACTGTGCCATTTCAGACTGGTTTGGCTTGGACTGCGAGATCACTTCAGGTGACGGCGGTATTGGAACGGTTCGGGTGTTGGTTGGAGGGCGAATCACTGAGGTGTTAGTCGCCCAAACAGAGTTATCCTATGGCTACACTCAGCCTGCTGTGGAAGGTTCTTTCTATGATCTTTATCACGGGTTTCTCGAAGCCCGACCGGTTTCAGATTCAACTTCAAAATTGCTCTACACATTAATGTTAGATGTTTCTAACTTAGAAGACCAAGCTGCGAAAGACGCTAATATCGCAAGGCGTCGAGGTGCTTTTGAAGGCGCCTTAGCAAACATGAAAGAGCTAGCTGAAAAGTAGGTTGCTAGCCCGCCAGGGCAATAATAATCCCCTTAGCAATCCTTCTCGCTGGCAGCTTGAGCTGCCAGCGAGGCTCAAGGCACGCTCTGTTTTCCTTTTTAACTCCTATCGACACTAATTGAATGCGGTTTTAATTCTATGACAGAAACAATTTTATATGGATCTCCTCTTTCGCTATTTACCGGAAGAGCACGCAGTTATCTTATAAAAGCCGGTATTGCCTACAGGGAAACAACGCCGACTTCTGAGCATTTTAAAAATCAGATACTCCCCAAAATGGGTGGCAGACAAAGTATACCCGTGGTGGAAACCGAAACCGGTGAGGTGATACGGGATGGAGCTGCGATCATTGATTTTTATGAAACTTTCTCAAACAAGCGGTTTTCCCCATCATCGCCAAAGCAAAAAATCCTTAGCCTTCTGTTCGATGCTATCGGCTGCGAAGGCTTGCTGCGGCCAGCAATGCATTATCGTTGGAATTTCCCGGACAAGAACCTCGATTTTCTGCAATTCCACTTTGAAACGTTCATACCGAAAGAGTTAGATAGGGCGAGTTTGGCGTCAAAAAGAATGGATCAAATGAGAGGAGCCGGACGTGCTTTTGGTGTGCTGCCTGAATCGTTTCAATTAGTTGAAAATTTATATGAAGAGCTTTTAGTTAAGCTCGATCAGCATTTTTCTGAAACTCCTTACCTCTTGGGTAATAAACCCAGTATTGGAGATTTCGGGATGATTGCTCCTTTATACGGGCACTTAGGTAGAGATCCGGCCCCTCTTGAACTGATGCAGACTAAGGCGATCCGAGTGTTCAGATGGGTAGAAAGGATGAATCGTCCTGATGCTGATATTGGAGAGTTTGATGATCAGCGTGAAGAATACCTTAGGGATGATCACATTCCCGACAGCTTAATCGACGTGCTAAAGCACCTTGCAATTGATTTTGTTCCAGAAACAAAAGCTGCTTGCAGTACAATCAATCGATGGCTGTCTGAGCAACCTGATCTCCAGTCGGGCACGGTTGCTGAGCGAGGAGTAGGTACCGCAGAGTTTGAAGTGCGAGGGACCCAATTGAATGCCTTGGCTCAGCCCTATCGCTTTTATTTGTTAGAGCGGATGCAAGCTGCCTACGACTCACTGGAAGATCAAGAAAAACAGTCTATAAATGAACTATTTAAAGCCTGCTCCATGAGTGACATTTTGAGTTGCAAGTTAAACCGGAAACAAGGCAGGCTGAATAATCGTGAGGTTTGGCTATAAGAAGGCCTAGAAAGTCTAAAAAAATTTAGATGCTTAAGGCTTATTTTGTATGAGTATCCAAGGAGGGACAACAACAGCCCATACCTCTGGATCACTTGCCTTCAAATTGTCAGAGACAGTCTCGGTCACTTTAACTAAGAGTCCACTTTCTAGCCACGAACCTACTTGCTTGGTGTTGTCAGCAACAAATTCACAGGCAACGTTAACTAAATCTAAACTCGCATCCACCTCGATTATCGAATCATTTTGATTATAGCTAGTTAAGGCGCTCCATTGGATTCTAGCCGTGTCCCGATTTAGCTTGTCTTTAAGTGACTCAGTGTCTCCCAAGTCCCTGTCTGGTCCGCTCTCATTACTCATAGTAAGTTTGATGTTTTCCTTGGTGAGATTTAAGAGACGTGAGCTAGTCGAACATGTCAGATTGCTCTGCACTTATTACATCGTACAAAGGTTTGAAACTAAACCAGCCAGCTAAAGGGCTCCCTACCTGTTTTTTTGTTAATGTGGCAATGTCTGGGCGAATTAGTTTCGGTGTGCCAGCAGCTTCCGCTAGCAACTGAGCCTGACAAGTGCGCTCCATGGTGATATACCACCATGCAGCTTCATCTACTGTATTTCCTACGGTTAAAAGGCCGTGATTCTGCAAAATGGCGGCTTTATTTTTAGCTAATGCTTGAGAAATTCGATCTCCTTCAGAGACGTCTAGAACGACACCTGAAAAGTCGTCAAACAACACGTGATCCTCAAAAAACGCACAGGAATCCTGAGTAATTGGGTCTAGTAAACGTCCAAGGCTGGACCAGGATTTTCCGTATACAGAATGGGTGTGTGCCGCCGCTGTTACATGGGGCAGGTTTTTGTGGATGCGTGAATGAATAGCGAAGGCTGCTTGGTTTAGCAACGTATGTTTACCTTCCACGATATCACCATCATGGTTGACCAAAATGAGGTCCGATACTTTCATTTGCTTGAAAGAGATGCCAAATGGGTTTACCCAAAAATGATCACTATGCTCTGGATCACGCACAGTCACATGGCCAGCAACACCCTCGTCAAAACCAAACTTCCCAAATAGTCTAAAAGTCGCAGTTAGGCGATTTTTCCGGTCGACACGTTCTTCTTCGATGCTTGAAAACTCAGGCGGATATTGCTGCGAGAGTTTAATAGGGCTTGGGACTTCTTCTTGGCCGTTAGCTGTTTTTGGCATGGTCATGGTGTCGTTCCGTTAATAGTTCCGTTAAAAGTTCGGTTAAAAGTTCCGTTAAAAATCTAACAAAAGATCAGTGAATAACTCAATGGCAAACCCAATAAACAGGCTTTCTCTAGAGCGCTTCCTTTATGCTGATGCTTGGATTGAAAGTTCAGTAGAGCTCGTATGAATTGTAGAATCTTATCCTAATTTTGGGAGAAATATTAGAAAAACCCAACTAAACTAGTGACACCTATCTACAAGCTGACGGACATTAGCGATTTCGTGGGCGGCCAATGAAGAGCAAACAATGATGCAGCAACTACCAACTAAGACGGACGACTCTATCCTTAACAAGGGAGTGCTGTTGATCTCATGTAAAGATCAGCCGGGTATCATTTCAGTAGTCTCTACTTTTCTTCATAACCAAGGGGCTAATATTGTAGACCTTGATCAACACTCAAGTGGCGCGCCGGAAGGAAAGTTTTTCCTCCGATTAGAGTTTGAGCTAAAAGACTTGCCAATAAGAAAGGAGTCTTTTGTTGAGACATTTATCGCTCGCATTGCAGATGTTTATGCTATGCAATGGGAGCTTCGTCTAGCTCATGAAAAAACTAGAGTCGCTATATTCGTGTCTAAGTTTGATCACGCGCTGATGGAGCTATTGTGGCTAGCGGCGAGAGGGGTGCTACCAATCGAAGTGTCAATGGTTATCAGTAACCACGATGACCTGCGAAGTCAGGTTGAAAGTCTCGGCTTTCCCTTTGAGCACGTTAGTGTGGACAGTGAGAATAAAAACACTGCCGAGGCATCAATTCTAAAGCTGCTGGGTTCAGACACAGATCTGGTCGTGCTAGCCCGATATATGCAAATATTATCGGCTGAATTTGTTAGCCATTTTTCGAATCGGATCATCAATATCCATCATTCTTTCCTACCTGCATTTGCCGGCGCCGACCCTTATCGACAGGCCTATGAAAAAGGGGTGAAGCTTATTGGAGCCACTTCTCATTATGTTACAGCTGAGCTGGATCAAGGCCCGATCATTGAGCAAGAAGTCACCCGAGTTAGCCATCGATTGGCAGTCGCTGAACTAAAACAGCTAGGAAATGATGTGGAACGAAAAGTGTTGGCAAAGGCGGTGCAATGGCACTGCGAAAGCCGCGTAATTGTCGACGGTAATAAGACAGTTGTGTTTAATAAATAGTCTGAAAACTTGATGGCAGAATGGCCAATTTTTCACCGCGTCTCTTTAGTAGTGGTGCTATATGAGCTTTAACTTTCTTGCAGCTAGCGCGGCTTCTGCGCGACTGGAAATATTCAGTTTACGGTAGATATGTTTTAGATGATCCTCCGCAGTATATTTGCTGATATTTAGTTTTGTTGCCACATCAGGGCTACTAGATCCCGAGGCGATAAGGGTAAGCACATCACTTTCCCGCTTTGTTAACGGCGATTTTTCTTCTTCCTTTTTGAATTGCTCAAGAACAATCTTGGCAATTGCTGGCGAAAGTGGCAGTTCCCCTTGCACCGCTTGTTTGAGCATCTCTGCAATTTTTTGCTTACTTTGATCTTTCAGAATATAGCCTTTAGCGCCGGCATTGAGGCTAGGAAGCAAATGATTTTCATCTGCATAGATTGTGACCACTATACAAAGGCACTCTGGATGCATCGAGAGCAGTGTGGGTATAAAAGTATTGCCTTTCCCATCCGGTAGTTCTAAATCAAAAAGCGCAAGGGAAGGTTGGCTAGTTTCACAGAGAGATTTGGCCTGAGCGATACTGCTGGCGATGCTAATAACTGCCTCTGGATAGGCTAACGTGCATGCGGCCTTTAACCAGACTTGAGTGTCAGGCATGTCTTCCAGTATGAGGATTTGTTGAGTCATAGTTTACCTTCGTGGTTGTTTCCAACGGGCGTTTCCCAGGCAACGTCCACCCAGCTGCCTTCTAAATCTGTAATACTGATTTCTCCACCAAGGTCTCGAGATCTCACTCTAAGATTGCTAATTCCTCGGCCGGGTTTCCATTTGCTGACTGGTCTTTCCGATCCATCATTGCTTACAGAAATTGTGAGTACCTCTTCGTTACAGTTTATGCCGATGTTAATCGCCGTAAGCGAAGCACTATGAAGAATCGCGTTGCTGAGCACTTCTCTTAGCATGCGCCTTAAGTGCGTGTGTTGCAGCTCGCTTAAGACTATTGTTTGATTTCCTTTTTCAAACTTCCAAGAAAGCTCGACTTCTCGGTCGCTTACTCTTTCAGTAATTTCTTGTTGCCATTGACCAACGGCATCCTCCAACGTGCAACTGTCTAAACTTTTATGAGATACGATATCTCGTAGATCTTCCAAGGCAGACTTTGCAAGTGTGCTGTCTGACTCTTTATCTAGACGGTAATACAAAGAAAGCAATTTGGAGCCCACGTCGTCATGCAAGTCGCGATAAATTCTCTCCCTTTCTTCACTGGCGGACTGCTGCGCTATGGCGTCTTCTACCGCTTTGTGAGTCTCGGCTATCTCCTGTCGAGCTGATGCTACTCTTTGTTCTAGTTCCTCGTTGAGTCGATCAGCCGCATTCATAGAGTCAATGAAGCCTCTGATCAGATTGACACCGATCGCAAGAAAGATCAGTGGTGCGGCGAAATGAAGGAAATTGAAGTGGTTGCTAAAGGTAGCCAAAGAGCTGTCTTGTAAGCCATTATTGACGACGGCTTGCATCAGTGTGTCGTGTAAACCTGCCAAAAAAGCAATCAGAATCACACTACAGTAAAACGCGGGCAAGCTCTCTTTGGTTTTCACATAGTGAGCAGAGCAAATGATCAAGCTGGTAACCGCAATAAGCAGCGCACCGCTATGGAAATAAATATTGATATCGAATACTTGGTAAAAGCTGGCATAAAAATAGACAGGGATGCCGACTGCCACATAAGCCAGTGCAGCTTTTACTAAACGAGGCTTTTCTATTTTGAGGGCTTTCAACATAAATATGAAAATGGCAGCGGCCCAAAGATCGATGGAAATATTAGATAGCCAGCGCCAAGCATCTGAGCCTATGGGTAAATAGCGAATAAACTGGTTAAGGCAATAGAAACTCAAACCGATCGATGAAATGGCAAACCAAAAATACTGAGGTTCACTCGGCCGATAGAACCAAACGGAAAAACTGAACAGTCCTGTAACTAAAACAAAGACGAAGAGACTGAGTGCAATATCATGTTGGATGAAATATCTGAGGTTATAAATCGGTTTTAGTGAATTTTCAGGCGCGATTATAGGGGCGGGAATTGAACCCCAATTGTGCTGAGCGAAGTGCTTTATCAAAATTTCATTATTATCTTCTATCAAGCGTCCTGGAATTGAAAAGTACAGGGGGGTATTCCAATATCTTGCCATGGTTTTTTCAGTACCACCTCCTGAACCGATTTTTACGCCATTAAACCAAATGTCTGCGGTTTGGTTGAGCCGCCAAATATAAAGCCCCCAAAGCTCGTCCTCGTTGGTACTCGTTAGAACTGTGAATTCGTTTCTGGGCAAATAAAACCGATACCAAACAGCAGGGGAGTTGATGTTCTGTTCGCGCCAGTGAAAAGGAAGTGTGACTGGTTGCCATTGAGAGGAGGTGGTTTGGGCTTCTTCGAAGCTTGTATTTGATGGCAGGACGTTCCCGCTAGTTAACGGGATAAAGTCGCTGTTATTGAAACTAATAGCCGTTGAGATCTCAAAATAAATGAGGGTGGGTAAGGATATCGCCAATATTCCAAGAAAACTGGCGGTTAGCACTTTGGCCGATATCGCTTTCCTAAAAAATGTCATTTATTCGTCTTGTGTTGGTTTGACGATATCTTGCACCTTTTCTATAAGATTTTCCCTCCCCGAGCTCGGGGACACTCAGGATTAGCCGAGATTTGGTGAGACGCGGGACAGGCTAATTGCGAGCTTCAAATTCAAGCCTCACATCAGGAGTGGTGGTGGTTAACACAAGATTTCCACTTTCGATGGAAAAGGATTTAGTGCCTCGCAAATACAAAGAAAAATTGTTGTGCAGTGAACCTGGAGAGCATAGCTTACGGCTTGTATTAAATGGCTCAAAGCGCAGCGCCATTCCTCCCTGCATCCAGAGACCGCCAAGCTCATTGCAGTCTGATGACCCGGTAAGCCTGTTATCGCTGCGAAAGTTGAGAACGTATTTACTCGGGTCTTCCGGTGCAAACTCATAGCCTCCTAGCACTGTCATATGGACAAGCTGCCAGTTGCTGCCTTCCAATTCTGGAGCAGTGTTAACGTCTTCTGCCGCTAGAGAGCTCTCGACAATACAAATCATCAAGGCAAATGAGGTTAGCAAGTTTGAAAATTGAGAATTATATTTTTTCATCACGTTATTGATCGTTATCGTTGCTAAGTTTTGTGCCATTAACTAATAAGTTTTCAAGTAGGCAACGTTTACTTTGGGTCATTGCAGCGCTGTGGCGCAACAGGTTTCATGATTTCTAAAGGTGCAGCAGTCACTTTACCTTCCTTATCGAGCTGATTAAATGCTGCTTGTTGAAGCGCTGAAACCTCTGTTCGGGACATGCCTAGCTCATAGCCAGAACATTCATTCTGACCGAGTGACCGTGGATCTAAGCCGGTGACGTTGCCAAAAACCACAAGAGCTTCTAAGTAGTAACCATAGTTGCTGGCATGGTAGTGATCCCACGTCCATAGGTCGACTTTCCCCGTTTCTATTCCGTCATAAGGATTCGGATCCGCGATTCCCAAATTCATAGCTTCCGTCCAAGCTTCGCCCACTGGGTTGACCGACTTGACTGCCGCCGCGCTAGCAGCCGCCAGATCGTAGCCTGCCCTTACATCTTCAGCCATCTTCTCAATTACAGTGCCGGTCCAAGGACGGTTCTCCTGATAAATAAGATCGGCTCTAGACCAAGTTGAAGTGAGAAAGATCTCTACTTGAGAATTCTTGCCAGATAGAAACTCTGCCATCTCTCCGACCGTATTGACGAGCACTTCAGGGTTGCCAGGTTTGGCGCTGTCCAAGGTGCTAAAACCGTGCATAACCACTTGATCCCACGGTCTGCGCCCTATTACGCTCAGTTTGTTTTCCAGATGATAATCGATTCCGCTGCCCGGCTGGGTTTCAAGATAGACGTCGTAGTCAAGCCCAGCTTGATCAGTGAACGATTTGAACAAAGCGGGCACACCACCAATACCTTGGTTATTGAGATCGGTGACGCTGTCAGCTCGATACACTTGTGCTGCAGAGCCGTAACCAAAAGTAAAACTGTTACCAATAAACAGTAGGCTTGTGTCAGCGTTCAGATTTGCTGCACCTAAGAGCAATGTGGCGTTGACTAGGCTAGATAGGAGTAATTTCAATGCAGTTACCTTGCGAATGATTTGTCCTAGAGAATAAATTTTTTTCGTTTTTAAGTCTATGAATTCTTGGTTGTAAAAAGGGCCTGAAATCACCAAAATAGAACGAATAGCAATAGGCTCGCAGCACCACAGCCTTCGTTGATGCAGGAAACCGTGATGATCCAAGCTAACCCAATTAATGTAACTCAAATCGATCATGTTGTTATTCGAGCAAAGGATATTGAAGCGATGGTGAGCTTCTATCAGGAGGTTCTAGGGTTTAGGTTAGAGCGGGGGCCAGCTGCAAACGGCTTAGCCCAGCTACGAGCTGGCACATCACTGATCGATTTGGTCGACATGCAGAGCATGCTGGGGAAAGAAGGAGGGGATAACCCAGACCCGAAGGCGCCTAATATGGATCATGTTTGTTTTCAAGTTATGCCTTGGGATGCTGATAAAATTATTCAGCATTTGAATGATCGAGGAGTTCAGTGTGGCGCAGTCAGTTCGCGCTATGGTGCTCAAGGTCAAGGCCCTTCGATTTATCTCTCTGATCCTGAGGGTAATCGAATTGAATTAAAGGGCCAGAGCATTGTCTGAACCTTGCCCAATTGGAGTTTCTGATTTCGTGCTTACTAGTCCTTGGATGTGTCCAGTCTGCAGGGCGCCACTTCGATTGAACGAAAAGCAATGGCAGTGTGATAATCGTCATAGTTACGATAAATCGAAAGCAGGCTATGTGAATTTGTTGTTGGCCAATCAGAAAAATAGTCACGACCCCGGTGACAGTAAAGACATGGTTAATGGGCGGCGGGTATTTCTAGAAGGGGGTAACTATTACCCTCTGATCCAGCGTCTAGTGGATCTTATTAAATCACATGCAGACTCTAATACCCTTAGCGTCTATGATGCAGGCTGTGGGGAGGGCTATTACTTAAGTCAGATCGTGCCTATGCTTATCGCTTCTAATCTCTCGATTAAGGGGTGTGGTCATGATGTTTCCCGCGCTGCCATAGAGAAAGCCGCCAAGAAGCATTCAAGCTACAATTTTGCCATTGGCAACAGTTTTGAAATGCCGGTAGTCACGGCTAGTCAGGATGTTTTATTGCAAGTATTTGCACCAATGAAAGACTCTGAAGCGAGGCGGGTTTTGAAATCGAATGGAATTTGGCTCAGAGTAAGTCCTGCGCCGGGCCATCTGAGTCAAATAAAAGATGCGATTTATCAAAAGCCGAAAGCCCATGAACTCAGCGATACTATACCGGAAGGTTTTATTGAGCTTGAAAAGTCTCACCTTCTTTTCAATTTCAATTTGGATAAAGCGAGTGATCGAAAAGCCTTGTTGATGATGACGCCTTACTATTGGCGTGCCAAGGAGAAAGAGGTGAGTGTTATTGTCGATGACCTAACCGAGTTTAGCGCGGCATTTTCCGTAAGTGTGTTTAAAAAATCCTAGCGCGAGTGCTATTTATAAAGAGAGTTGTAATTTAGTTATGGTGATTTCCCTACAGGATCAGTTAAAAAAGTCGGGCCTTGTGGACGACAAAAAAGCGAAGCAGTTAAAACGGGCTAAATTAAAGCAAGAAAAGTTGGCGCGCAAGGAGGCTGGGAAAAATGCCGTTGTAGATGAAAACAAAGTGGCACAGCAACAGGCCAAAGCCGCCCGGGCAGAAAAAGATCGCCAGTTAAACCTAGAGAAAAATGCTCGCGAGCAGCAAGTGGCGCTTAGTGCACAAATTAAGCAGCTCATCGAAACCCACAGCATATCGTTGGGTGGTGAGAGCGGGCAGGGTGATAAAAAATACAGTTTCTCGGACTCGAATAAAATCAAGCACCTTTGGGTTAGCGATTCTCAGGTGAATCAGCTTAGCCAGGGGCAAATTGTCATTGTTAAGCACTCGGACCAGTATTCACTGGTCCCTGCTGTGGTGGCAGATAGAATTGCTCAAAGACTGCCTGAATCGATAATTTTCCAAGCTGAGCAGGATAGCGGATTGCAAGCAGATGATCCCTATGCTGATTATCAAATACCCGATGACTTAGACTGGTAAGTAAGACGTCCCGCAAATTTAAACCTTAGAGAATAGTCTAGAAAAAACTCAGTAAAAAAACTTCACCCCGACACCGTCTCCATATTCTTTGTCCGTGTGAAAAGTGATAGCCCAGCGATTGTTAAGTCGGTAGTTGATTCCATAACGGTATTCATCGTCCGTGTTCCAGCGCCAGTCCACGCTTATACTTTGGGTTAGAGGTATGTTTGATTCCAGTTCCAATCGGAATTCACCATCGTCATCTACCCGCCACTCACTTTCGATTAGGAAAGGTAGCATTAGATTAATGCCAGCTACTCCAACGTCCCGATTTTCCTCTTCTTCTTGTTCTCGGTCTTGATAACCGATAAACCCAGACATGAATCGATTGAAATGGTAATTGTAGGTCGTGTAATTTTCATTTCTACCGGCTAAATCCGATTCGACTTCAAGACGAAGTTCATGCCGTTCGTCGAACAGGGAAAATTCATAATCGGCAAATGACGTCATGAGATGGAACTCATTTATTGCGAAATAGCGCTGAGACGCTTGCAATTTTTCGGCAATTGTTTGGCTGAAATTTGACGAGTCTTGATAGCTAACCACTCTATTCATACCAGACTTCATATGAAATTGATTGTGGCAATGAAATAGCCAATCTTGGTCTTCATTGGCATCAAATTCAATCATCACATGGCCCATTGGCGGTACGTTCACGGTATGCTTAAGCGGGCTTCGGTCCCCCTTTCCGTTAATAACTCGAAAAAAATGGCCATGTAGATGAAGAGGATGATGCATCATGGTTTGATTATTGAAATGAAGCCGAACGTTCTCTCCTTTTTTTATTAGAATTTGAGGGCTTTCCCTAAAAGTTTTACCGTTGAAGCCCCATACGTAGCGTTCCATGGAGCCTGTTAGCTCAAGATGAATTTCTCGCCAGCTTTGCGCTGCTGGTAAGGTGGTGGAATCCACTGCTTCCAAACTAGCGTAGTCGGTCATATGACTGATGACTGAGACCTCTTGGGGGCTTGCCATGGTCTCGTTATGGGGCATTCTCATGGTGTCGCTGATTGAAAGTGAATGGGATTGCGGGTCAGCCATTTCATGGCCGCTATGTTCGTTTTCCGAATTAGAATGGTCCATTGGCGCTTGCGCCACCGTCATGCCGTGGCCGCTGTTACTCGCCATATCCATCGTGCTGTGATTGGTTAAGAATAGGTTGGGAGTTGCAATGTCATTAGCAAAAACCCGCGTACCTTGTCCGATAAAAGTGCTGGTGTATGCAGAGCCGTCAATGGAAGTGGCTCGGAATTCAAACGCTTTATCTTGCTCGACAGAAACCGTTACGTCGTAAGTTTCGGCCGTAGAAATACGGAGTCGTTGGACTTGCAAAGGTTCAACATCTTGCCCATCCGCTGCTACGATTGTCATGGGCCCTCCAGCGTATTCCATATCAAAATAACTAGACGTTGAGCCGTTAACTACCCGTAGTTTGATCTGTTTGGTGGTGTCGTTGGTGATCGGGATTGCGGTCTCAGTTTTTCCGTTAGTCAGGAAAGCATCGTAATAGACATCGGCGAGATCCATAGGCCCCATTCGAGAAAATGAGCTTGCTAGTCGATTGCTAATTGCTTCTTGGCCATTGGCCAATACCCGATCCCAAGACTGCACTGTGCCTCGTTGAAACGTATAGAAATCGTCCGAGGACTTGAGGTTCTTTAGGATCCTATTCACCGGTGAGTGAGTCCAATCTGACAGAAGTAAGACCTCTTCTTGGAGGCCGTCTGACTCGCCAGCTTCGTCTAAGACAATGGCACCATAGAGACCTTGCTGAATTTGAAAGTTGGTATGGGAGTGATACCAAAAAGTCCCAGCGTGAGTTATCGGGAACTCGAAGGTGTGAGATTTGCCCGGCAGTATGGGCTGGGTATTCAAATAGGACACGCCATCTTGGTCCGCTGGCAACAAGATTCCATGCCAATGTACTGAGGTGACTTCGTTCAGTTTGTTATTGTAGGTCACCCGCAGAGTATCTCCCACCGATGCCCTGAGTGTAGGTGCTGGCATCTGACCGTTAATCGTCAATGCCTCTACGATAACGCCAGCGACAGCCGTTTCCGAAGTCGATATATCGAATGTGTACTCGACTGTTTTACCGAAACAAAATTGTGTAAAAAACCCGCAGACCAGAAATGATAGAGCGCGAAAGCTCATGGTATTACCTCCAAATAATTAGTATCAACGAAGCGAAGTGCTGATTTAGGAGGTTGGAGGCGGAACCGGTAGGTTTAGGGATATGGACTGATAGAAGCGCTCTAAGAACAGTGAATGCAAATCTAAAGGTATCGCGTTTAAGTTTCTATGTGACGCGGCAGAGTGCAGGGAACTTGTGCTGCAAAGTTCATCACATAGGCAGCTGTGGTTGCTTTCAATTCCTGAATCAGGCTGATCTGAAGCATTGTTGCCTAGGGTTGTGTGATCTTGGGAGTGGGAAGCGTGTTCGTGCATAGATTTAGCGACTACTGAGTCTAAGCTGGCAGAGTCAGCACCGTGCCCGTGCGCCATGAGCCCCGAGGCGAAGCTACTACTAAAAAGCAGTACTAATACTAGAGATAGAGGCAGCAACTTAGGGTGTTTCATCTGAACTCTTTACGTATTGCACGAAGTGATAAAGCGGAATGGTACCTCATTGTGGTCCGAGGAAAAAGTCTAGACGTCAGTCTCGCAAAATCTACCCAATACTGATCATTGCCAGCGATAGAAAAATGGGTATAAAAAAGGGCGCAAAGTGCGCCCTTTTAAAATGCTGCTTAGATCGATTCAGTCTGTCTACTTAACTCGCTTCATCGTGGTGTATCGATGAGACATTAACTTGCCACCACCCCAGTTCTCGGTGCGGGTCTCGTAAGTATCTTCATCGATTACACGCATATAGCTAGCATGGGCATGGTAATCCGCATCTACGTCCATGTTGGTGCCATTCGTGAATTTAAAATCAATGACACCTTCTTCAGCAGTGCTCTTGAAGGTCATTGACGGTTGATTGCCAATGGCGCAGTAGTGCGTATGAATCAACTCATTCTTTCCATCTTGGTGGTACATGCTGATCATTTCCGATGGAGTGCCTGCGGCAAATGTCTGCATCACAGAAGAATTGCCAATATTTTTAAAAGAGACTGTAGTTTTTGAAACAGCGGCGTCAGCCCTGTCTTGTCCTACTTGAACAACCTGAGCTTCTCCGCTCCATGTGCCTTCAAGCTTAAGCATTGTTTGGAATGCTTGATCTGCTGTGTAACCTTCGCCCGCAAGGGCAGTGTTGCCCAGTAGAAGTGCGGTCGCAGAAATAGCGACAATCTTTGTTATTCTCATTATCCTGATCCTTATCAAGTGACTAGTGATTCGAGGTTATTACGGAGCTTGGGGGTTGTCAACTGGAGGTTCAAAAAGCTGAGAGGATGATTGATCCTGGCTTGAGCCGCCTCTGCAAAGGCAGTCAGGAAGGGCTGAGGGCTACTACTTCGTTATGGTGAGACTGATATAGCAAGGAGGATTGCCTAGGAAGTGCCGTAGGACCCGATCTACGGTACTATTGGCGGGTTAGCCCTCTGGCAACCCCAACTACAATAAATTCAGGAAGATGCTGCCATTCTTAGTACTTTTCGTTTGCAAGACAAACCAAGCGCCGTCAAAAGATGTTTTTTCGCAGTTAAATTCTGCCTTGGCTTTGCCATTTTTGGCCACGAGGAGGTCTATTTAGCCCAAGAAGATTCTGCGGGTGAAGAAATCGAAGAGATAGTGATCACCTCCACCCGAAGTCTTCGCAGCTTTGCAGTTCAGCCTACTCGGGTTGAAGTGTTGGGAGCAGAAGAGCTGAATGAGAAAGCGAATATGAAGCCCGGCAGTATTCGGATGCTACTCAATGAAAGCACAGGTATTTATGTTCAGCAGACTTCCCCAACAAGTTTTAATTCCAGTATTCGTATTCAAGGGTTAGATGGAAAATACACCCAGCTGCTTCGAGACGGTATGCCATTATACGGAGGCTTTGCAGGAGGCTTGAGCTTATTGCAGATTGCCCCTTTGGACCTTCAGCAAGTGGAGGTGATCAAAGGCGCTAGTTCAACTCTATTTGGGGGAGGAGCAATTGCCGGGTTGGTGAATTTAGTGAGTAAGACTCCAGGCTCGAAACCGGAAAGTGCGCTATTACTCAACGGAACTAGTGCTGGCGGTATGGATGCAAGTGGGTTTTTCTCACGCAAGTATGAGCAACTCGGTGCAACCTTGTTTACTTCTTACAATCGGAATGAGGCCTATGATCCTGCCGACAATGGGTTCAGTGCAATACCAGAATTTGAGCGATTTACTTTTAATCCGCGACTGTTTTTTGAAGGGGAAAATAGCCAGCTTAGCGCTGGCTTAAATGCGGTGACAGAAAATCGTTTGGGCGGTGACCTGCGCTATATCGATGGTTCAAGAACACAGCCTAGGTATTTTGAGAACAATAATACCTCACGGCTTTCCAGTCAGGTTGAATATCAGTATCAATTGGCGAATGGTGGCGAATTTGTTTTTCGTAATAGTGTCAATTATTTCGATCGCCAATTGGAGATCCCCAGTTTCAATTTTTCCGGCGTACAGCTGTCTAGTTTCAGTGAAGCACATTTAGTGAAGGAAACTCGAGAGGGGGAATGGATAGCGGGCGTTAATATGTGGACCGAAGATTTCGATCAAAGCATCCAGGTTGAGACTCTTGAATTGGATTTTAGTCGATATACAGTGGGCGGGTTCGTTCAGGCAACGCACTCACTAGGAGATCGATTGATTCTGGAGAGCGGGCTTCGCTTAGATCAGTCTTCCGAATACGGCAATTTCCTATTGCCTAGACTTTCACTGTTGTTCACCCCCACTGCTGAAACATCGGTTCGCATAGGCGGTGGAATGGGATACAAAGAGCCTACGCCTTTTACAGAAGCTGCCGAGGCGCGTCAGTTTCGGGGCGTCTTGCCATTAGATGAGAACAATTTGGACGCGGAGCGGTCAGTGGGTGTCAATGTAGACATCAACCGTTCTTTTCAACTGTCTGAAACTCTGTCCTTCAATTTAAATTGGTTGCTGTTTTATACTCGAGTCGATGACCCTTTAAGTCTAGTCGAATCAATGCCTTCTCAATTTGAATACGCACAAATAGACGACTACCTAGACACCACTGGTACCGAATTAAACGCAGTGTGGCGTTGGAATCACATGAAATTTTTTCTTGGATATACCTTTGCGGATGTTTCGGTTCATCGGGGCCGCACTGAGACGCAGGCGCCTCTAATTCCGGAAGAAAGAGTGAACGCAGTATTGGTCTATGAACGTGAAGATGATTTAAGAGTAGGTTTGGAAGCTTACTATTTTAGTTCGCAAAAGTTGACTAATGGGAGACGCGGGCGTGATTATTGGATATTCGGGTTGATGATGGAAAAAATATTCAATCCGAGTGTTTCTTTGTTTCTCAACTTTGAGAATTTTACAGATACACGACAAACCCGCTTCGACCCTATTTTTTCTGGATCATTGGCTAACCCAGTGTTCACCGATATCTTTGCACCACTAGACGGGTTTGTTGTAAATGGTGGTGTTAAAATCAAGTTTTAGATCAAAGCTAAAAGCACGCTTAGTTGATTTATGCGAAGGAAATTGGGAATCATAATGAATAGACTTTCGATACAAGTTTACTGTGCAGTCATTTCTCTGTTTTTCAGTCAAGCACTGCTGGCGCAGCGAGAAATTCCCTCAGACGATAGACAGCTGCTCTATGAGATTTATAAAGAACTCATTGAGTATAAAACGACTCGAGAAGAAGAAAACAACACACTTGCAGTCGAAGGCATGGGAGCTTGGCTAGAGGCAGCTGGGTTTTCTGTTGAAGATGTTTTCATAGGAGGTCCACTGCCACATAAAGGCAATCTGGTGGCGCGCTACCGAGGAACAGGCGATGCCGAGCCGATTATCATGATGGCGCACATTGATGTTGTGGCTGCAGAAAGAGCGGATTGGAATCTTGATCCTTTTGTGCTTAACGAAGATGATGATTATTTTTACGGACGAGGCACAATTGACGATAAAGCCATGGCGGCTATATTTGTGGCTAATTTTGTTCGTTTTAAAAGAGAGGGTTATCAGCCAAATAGAGATTTGGTTATTGCGTTGACCTCTGATGAAGAAAGCGGAGGTAGCAATGGCATTAGGTGGCTACTAGAAAATCATCCGGGCATGTTGCAGGGAGCTCTAGCAATTAATGAAGGTGGCTATGGAATGCTTCAAGACGGCAAGCCGTTGGCAAACACTATTCAAATTGCCGAGAAAATTTTTGCCAGCTTTTCTGTCACTGCTAGGAACCCCGGGGGTCATTCTTCTTTGCCCCGTGAAGACAACGCTATCTATGATTTAGCCGAGGCGTTGCTTCGAATAAAAGCGTTTAAGTTTCCAGTGGAAGTCAATGAGGTAATGAGCGTTAGCTATCGTCGCCAGGCTGAGATAAATAACGGTCAAAGGGCTGATGATTTTCTTGCGCTTCTACAAGATCCGATTCCCCAGGACTCGCTGAATCGACTAAGTAAAGAAGCAGCAATAAATGCTCAGCTTAGAACGACTGCCGTGCCAACGCTTCTCGAAGGCGGGCACGCTTCTAACGCATTGCCGCAGACTGCTAGCGCGACAGTGAATGTTAGAATGATGCCGGGGTCTGATCCCCAGGACATTCTAAAGATATTGACTGAGGTCGTTAATAATCCGGCGTTGGAAGTGCGTTATGACGGTGGTGGTTCTTCTTCTGACCCGAGTCCTTTGACCGAAGAGATCATGTCTGCGGTGGAGTCGGTCACTGAAGAAATGTGGCCGGGTGTCACAGTTATTCCTACTATGTCTACCGGTGCGACCGATGGCGCAAAAATGCGCAATGCAGGCATTCCAACTTATGGTGTTTCGGGGTTATTCGTAGATCGGAATGATATGCGTATTCATGGCCAAGACGAAAGGTTGCTGAAAGAATCTTTATTCGGTGGCTATCGGTTTTTATATCGCATAGCTCAAGAGTTATCGAGTGACTAGAGATGTCGCCCAAGCCGGACAAACGAGCTGCTATTAGGCAGGCTCGTTTGTCCTCTCAGAGAGTTATAAAGTCCGACATTAATTAGACCTTAATACTGATCGATACCAAGTCGTCCTCGCGGCACTCGATAGCCTGCGTCATGCACATAATCTGCACCGATTGATGCAATAGTCGGCGTGCCGCTGCCGCGCATAGTAATAAGTAATTCTCGATTTAATAAATCTAAAACTCTTTCTACACCGGCTTGTCCGAACGCACCAAGACCAAAACAATAGGGTCTGCCAATGCCGACGGCAGACGCTCCCATTGCCAGCGCTTTATAGATGTCAGTGCCTCTGCGGAACCCGCCATCAACCACAATTGGAATTCGCCCGTTAACTGCTTTAACAATTTCTGGCAAGCATTCGATTGTTCCTAAGCCTGTTTCAGTCGCTCGGCCGCCGTGATTAGAAACCCAAATCCCATCAGCACCATATTGAACTGCCAGTGCTGCATCTGCACCTACTTCAATTCCCTTAATGATAATATTCATGTCGGTAACTTCCTTCATTCTAGCGATGACACTCCAAGTCATGGCTGAATCTGTTAAGCCGACGCCGCGCATGTCGAGTCCGTCAAACATAGGCTTAGACTGTCCCGTATGACAGCTTGAACAATTGCGGGTGTCTTCTCTCATTAAGACCGCTTGGGTTTCAGTGTTGCGTCCCCCGGGTAAATCAATAGTAAGACAAACCGCAGTGCAGCCTGCAGCCTCGGCACGCTTCAGCATCGCTTCGGTATATTCCCAGCGGTTGGTAGAATAAAGCTGGTGCCAGATCGGCGCTCCTCTTGCTTCGGCTACTTGCTCCACGGCTGTGGAAGATTGGGTGGAGAGCACCATATGATGACCTTTAGCGGCGGCTGCTCTGGCGGTGCCTAGCTCGGCATCAGAGTGATAGGCACCCTGACTACCTACGGGACAAAGAAAGATCGGAGAGCTAGCTTCGCTGCCCAATACGTTGACTCTCGTGTCTGTCTGGCTGACATCAACCAACCGTCGAGGGCGAATCTGGAAACGAGAAAATCCGGCACGATTTGCTCGAAGAGTAAGGTCGCTATCCACCCCAGTCGCTAAGTAGCCAAGATGAGCCGGTGGTATCTTTTCTCTAGCAACGGCCTCCATTTCGAACACATTGATCACTTCCGACGGGTCAGTCAATCGTTGACCTAACGTTTCTTCAACTTCCTGAGCGAATGCTGAATAGCTAGTCAGTAGTGGGCTTGCTGCTAGAAACTTGAGAAGTTCTCGGCGTTGGTTCATGGTTCTCTCCACTCGTTGTCATTAATTAGAATCTATGACCGTTATTTTAGTTTAGGTAAAACTATCTCTGTCGTTGCTGGATGTCCAGCGTCTGCGTGTCTTGGTGCTCGTTCGGGTTTTCATTCGTACTTAGAGGCATGGTATTCAATAAGATACATGCTCAAATTTCAAACAAAAAAAAGAGATCAGCTGATCTCCTTTTAATGTGCCTTTTCTTTAGGCTGTTAAAGCAAACTCCAGCATTTAGTTTAATGCGCGAGCAGATGGAGTAGGGAATATAAATTGGCTAGTTAAACTTGTGCGTTTGAAAGGTTTCCAAGTCTTCTTTTTTTCCCCAAGCCTATCAGCAATCACATGCAGGATATGTGGGTGAAATCCCATGCCGATGTGGCTGCCTATGACTTCTATGTTTTCATTTGATTGCTCGACGTGCTCAATGCAGGACTGCCAAGGAACTACGCCGTCCGTTTTGCTGTAAACAGCGGTGCATGGAACTGGCGGAGCCACCTTGGGATCGGTGGTTAGTCTTTGTTTTTGAGCGTGCTCTGGAGATACACCAGCCATCGCTTTGAATAATCGAGTAAGAAAAGGGTGAGAAGTATTGGTGGTGAGGGAGCCAAATGGGCTGCCTAAGGTGATGACCATCCTTACCGAGTCTGGTTGAAGGCGAGCAAGTTCTCTCGCATAAACGCCGCCCAAACTTTGACCAATAATGGTAATGGGTTCCGCACTCTGTGCAGCTAGCATTTCGAAATTGCGGATTAGCTGCTCATGCTGAGCTTGGCCGCCATTATTCCTGCCTAAGTCCCACGTGATAGTTTCATAACCGAGTGAATTGATAAAACGGCGTAAGACTGCGGTCGAAGTATCACCGGCCATAAATCCCGGTATTACCAATACTTTGTGGCCATCTGATTTAGGTGCCCGCGCCATCAACATGGGTAGTGATAAAGGCAATGTGCTTGCTTCGATACCTGCTCGCAGCAGTTCGCTAAGTGCTATTAAACTAGAGGGTGGTGCTTTGGGGCCGTCTACTTCTTTATATGCCGTCTTCAAATCCTTCTCCCTTCTTTTGGTTTTTCTTATAATTTTAATTTAGTTCCAGCTTGGTCACTTAATCCATCGACGTCAAACGTCATCATGACTAAGTCATGGGAGAGGCCTTTATGATCAACGATGAAATCCGCTAGCAGTGCTTCGGCTACAAATCCTAATTTTCTGAAAGCCGCTTGGGCTCCTTTTTGTTCGGCGGTCATGCGCGCTAACAGCTTTTTAAGTTGCAAATGTTTGGCTGTGTCAAAAATATGTGAGATCAGTAAGCGGCCTAAGCCTTGGCTTCTCATTTCCGGTGAGATGTTGACTCGTATCTCTCCCATTTGTCGTGTCCAGGGTGCGGTTTCAGTATGGACTGTCGCGTAACCAACCAGCTGCTCGCCCGAATACGCTAAAAGAGACGTTGAACTGCCAGCTGCGATGTTTGCGAGCCAGCCGTTGATAGCGTCTTCTTGGGTAAGATCAATGGTGAGAAAAAGTAGGTCTTCTTCTGGCAGTTGCTTCGCAAACTCGATGATGGCAAGGCGATCATCTTCATGCATGGCTTTTAAAGTAATAGACGTGCCGCTTTTGAGTTCCGCCGTTTGCGGATAGGCACTGAGAGGATGAGTAGTCGATTTCTTTGTCATTGGTTTTTTTAGGTTCCGCTTAGTTGTTCGGCATGTTCTCGAGCTGAGGCCAATAGCTCATCAAATGCATCGTTGGTTGCTTGGGTAAGCACTTCCACATCGGGCATCAGTCTTGGCTCACAAATATAGTTAATAAAGAGTTCTTTGTTATAGCTTAAAACAGTGGTGCTAAACCCGACGTTGCCACTAAGTATAAGCAATCCTATGGTTTCTAGAACTTTGTGCCCTGCCAAATACAAAGGGACCTGTACTCCAGGAACATTAGTGCAGATAAAATTGATGCCCGGATTGGGGGGTTGCCAGCCGAGATCCGGCATTATGGGTAGGGGAAATCGTGCCGCCCAAACCGTAGGATCGAGATCTGTACCAACAAGCTGAGTTGGCGCCATTGCTAATGGCCATACTCCATTGGCGGCTTCGGTGGTTAAGGTTACGGCCTGAGCATCTTCGTTTTCCTTAATACCTTCCATTTCCGTACATACGGCTGCCAGACGGCTGCGAGGTGACATGGGCCAAGCGGGTAAGAGAGGAAAAATCGCTGAAACTTGGTTTCCTAACGCCCCTTTGAGATCTTCGGTGCGCACGTTAACCGGGCACATAATCCGCATTCTCTTGTTTTCTACTGATTGATTTCGACTTTTTAGGTAGCGAGCCATGCCTTCGCTAACTACAGTCAGAACCACATCATTGATCGTACCACCAAACGCTCGGCGCACTTCTCGGATTTCGCCAAAGGATCTTTTTAGATAATTAACACGCCGTTTAGGCCCCACCAATGAGGAATTAAACGGGGCTGTAATGGCGGGCTTAGTGATGAAGTTACTAAAAACGGTAGTCGCGCGGCGAATCAGACTACGTTGCTTTGCATTGTCAGGAAACCAGTCCGCAGGGTTGATCTTAGTCAGAGCCGTCATATTCTCCAGCAAGGCTTCTTGATAAAGCTCTACTGGGCCCTGTTTGGCTGAGGGCTGCTTGGGCTCAGGTGGAGCCGGTGGTGTGGGATTGGGCGAAAAGTCATAAATTATTTGGGCAAGCTCGACCCCAGATGCACCGTCTATAAGAGCATGGTGGGTGATATTGAGCATCAGAGTTTTGCCATCCAAGCCACTAATAAGGTGATTTTCCCAAAGCGGCTTTGATCGATCCAGCATGGCTTCGTTTATAGTGACTGCGAAATCGAGCCCGTCTTGGTAGCTGGAGTTTTCAGGTAATTGGTGATGGAAAAGATGCTTATTTAGATCGAAATCAGGGTCATCTACCCACTTAGGGTGTCCCATATTGTAGGGGACCATGGCTACTTTGCGCATGTAAGCAGGCAGCAGATGCATGCGCTGTTCAAAGTGTTTAAAGACGCTCTCGAAGGAAGGCTCGCCTTCGATTACAAACACCGATGAAATGTGCATCGGTCCACTTGCAGTTTCCGCGTACAGAAATGCTGCATCAGTCGCACTTAATCTCATTTAATTCTTCTTATTCACAGTCTGTCCGCATAGTAGCACAAGAGGCAGAAAGGAAAAGCGCTGAAATTAAGCGATTAATAGAGGGGCTTTCTGAAGCCAGAGTTTTTGGTGACGCCAATGTCCGGCTGGTGAAGCTGCTTTAGCCAAGCAGGCTAAGACTAGTCGCCTCCACATTTAGAGGGAGCGCTGCACTAGCCCCAGCTGCAAGGCTCGCTTTAGCGCAGGACGACATTCTTCAATTCAAAGCGGGTAGTAGAGCCAGCAAAGGTTGATTCCAATTTGCTGGTCATGGAAAAAGAGCCGAAGTCACTGATTTCAAACACTATGGTGGGGGTACCTTCAGTTCCCACTTGAATAGCTAAGGTTTTCACAGGGATGCCACTGATATTGGCATCCCTGGTTTTTGTGCTGACCGTGGGGCTGGCTAATTCTTCGGCGATTGCAGCAGTAACAACAGGAGATTGCGCTGAAGCAAGTGATAGCAGCATACCGCTTACTAGCCCGCTTCCTATTAAATCTGAGCTAGGCATCAAGAACTCTATTCCGCCAGCTTGAACTAACTTAATAATCACACCCTCACTGTTTACCCACATTTGGTAGGTTTGAGGCTCTGGAAGGTTGTTCCCAGTTACGGTGACAATGAGTTTTTCAGCGGGCGTCCCTCCAACATTTTCAGCGCCCTGTACCTCAAGGGTTACCGCCGCCAAAACCTGAAACGCACTGGTTATGGTGTCATAGCTAATTGTCAGAGTTTTGAAATAGCGGAGTAAATCCTTCAGTGTGCTGGCGGCGGTGATGTCATCGAAGAATACTTGGGATGAGCTAGTTCCGCTGCTTAACAGGTTTACTGCATCGCTTATTTTTCCTTGATTCACGGCTCGGTTGCCAAAGGGCCCTCCAAGCAGATATAAATCTCCTGCGTTAACTCCCAAATAAATGCCGCTGGTTGCGAAATATTGAAAATAGAAACCTTCAAATTGCCGCCAAGGGGTGCCACCGGAGAACAAGTCTGGAAACTGCTGGCTTGCCAGATTCACTAAGGTAATCGCATCCGGGTCCACGTTGGTTGATGACACTTCTACTCCGGGCAGAGACTGAGCTTGCAGTTGCAGACTCGAACAAAAAAGAATCGCTGCTATCCAAAGTAGGCCCTTTTTCTCAAATAATTTTGACTGGCTTGGCATGCTAATTTTCTCCATTGGAAGGGATTACACTCACGTGTCTAGTTCGAGCCAAGCGTAGAGGGTCTCGACGTTATCGTGCACCCCCTGAACAGGGGTGCTTTGGCTCATGGTACGGTTAGAGGTTTCTTTTCACAGTAAATAAAGAGAATTCTGTGTGGCAACTGTCAGCGATAGCGAGAACACCTAAAATGCTGTAAGTTTTATTTATACAAAGATTTTCACAGCCTAGGCTCAGATGGCTGTGGCAGCATATTCTAAAAAAGGTTGGTCACTCATGATTAGAAAAATAATAGTTTGCTTCACCCTGGTGTTTTCGTCCGCATTATTTGCTCAAGCACCTAGCGGTTGGAAAATTATTCATGCGGGAACATTGCTTGCCGATGCTCGCGAAGAGGTGAAAACAGAACAAAGCATTATTGTTCGAAATAATGTGATCGTCGAAGTTCGCGATGGCTACGTGACTCCGAGTCAGTTAAGTGGCGCGGCCAATGCAACCGTCATCGATCTTAAAAATCACTTTGTCATGCCAGGGTTAATTGACTCTCATACGCATATTCTTAGCCAACAAGAAGCGAATGGAAGAGAAATCAGAGTCACTCGCTCGTCCGAGCTGAGTACCTTAATGGGGCTGGAGTTTGGAATGCGCACACTGCGTGCGGGGTTCACCTCAATCCGCAACGTTGGCGCTGACCGAAATGCAATTTTTGCGCTGCGAGATGCAATAAATCAGGGCATCGTAATGGGGCCTCGAATAAAAGCGGCGGGTCAGGGACTTAGTCCTACGGGAGGTCATGGAGATGCCGGTGGGTTTAGAGATGACATTTTCCCACATCCTCATTCCGGAATTTGTGATGGTGTGGCAGAGTGCCGGAAAGCAGTTCGCACTCAAATAAAGTTCGGTGCAGATCACATAAAATATGTCGCGACAGGCGGTGTCCTTAGCCAGACAGCCACCGGCACTGGGCAGCAGTTTACAGACGAGGAGCAAATTGCTTTGGTGCAAGCGGCTCACGCTATGGGCCGGAAAGTCGCTGCTCATGCTCATGGCAAAATTGGTCTAGAGGCGGCTCTTAGAGCAGGGGTGGATTCTATCGAGCACGGGTCTTACTTGGATGAAGAAACCGCAGAGCTGTTCGTACAAACAGGAGCTTACTATGTGCCGACATTGATTGCGGGATACACGGTTGAGCGCATAGCCACAGAGAGACCGGATTTTTTTGTACCGGCAGTACGGCAGAAAGCGTTGGAGGTAGGTCCAATAATGAAGAATGCGCTGAATATCGCCTACAAAAACGGAGTCAAAATAGCGTTTGGGACAGATGCCGGTGTTAATGATCATGGCACTAATGCTTATGAAATGGTTTTGATGAATGAAGCAGGGATGCCGGAACGAGATATTCTTATCTCTGCCACGGTGAACGCGGCAGACTTAATGGATTTAACGGATATAACGGGCACTATCGAGGCTGGGAAAGACGCAGATATCATCGCCTCTCGTGAGAATCCGCTGGAAGAAATCTCAACTCTTTTAAGGCCAACATTTGTGATGGCGCGAGGCTCCGAAATAAACTTGGACGTGCCACCGCTTGATCTCTTCCCATGGCCAAATATCTAATTTCCGAATCACATCAGACGCTATAGAACACGTTGATTCCTGCGATCAAATGACTGGACAAAGCGCAGAGCCAACGATACTTTTAACTCAGCAGCTGAATAATGATTATCTTTGTTATTAGATACTAGCTCATACCCTCATTCTAAAATTACACTGGGAGAAAACGATGATAAGAAAGTCCCTAAATTCACTTACAGTGATTGCTGTCTTGGCACTGCTGGCGGCGCCTGCACAGCTTGCTGCACAGGCAATGGAATCAGTGGTGCCTTTTAAAGTAGGTACCTTTGCCATAGATGATGTTCCAACCGTTGGCTTAGTGCTCGGAGATGACGATCTAATTGTTGATCTTGCCGCTGCCAATCGAGCAATGGAACTCCGCCCCCAATACAGCCCAATTTCTATGCCTAACGATATGCTTGGGCTTATCGAGCAATATGAATACGGTCTGAAATTTCGTATTTACGAAGTGGTTAACTGGTTGACAGCAGAGGGATTGTTGGAAGGCTCGGACCGTCCGAGCTACGTTCACTCGGTGGGTTCGGTAGACATCATGGCGCCGATTCAATACCCCAGTAAGATTATGAATGCGGCAGTTAATTTTTATACTCACGCCTGTGAAGGCTGTAATGCGGATGAGCAAGCTGCCCGTAACAGAGAGCGCCAAGAAAATAGAGGAGTGCCTTACCTTTTTCTGAAGCCAACTCGTGGCGCAGTGATTGGTGATGGCGACGATATCATAATGCCCTATGGTCGCGATCGAATCGAGTGGGAAGTAGAAATGGCAATCGTTTTTGGCCGAACGGGTAAATACATTTCTGCTAGTCGAGCTTATGATCATGTGTTCGGTTATATGGTTGCAATGGATATTTCTGATCGAGGTGGACGTCCGCCTGGAGGATTTGGTGCTGGGTCTGATTGGTTTGTCGGGAAAGGACACGATACGTTTGCACCTCAAGGGCCATGGATAGTTCCAAAGGAATTTTATGGAGATCCTATGGATCGTCTGCACCAAACGTTAGTGATCGATGGTGTAACAGTTCAAGAGGCAAGAGCTGGAGATATGATTCACAATATTCCTGAGTTAATAGAATATGCGTCTTCTCTCATCACAGTGTTTCCCGGCGACGTAATGCAAAGTGGAACCTCGGGAGGGACTGGAGCTGGGCGAGTGCAAAGAGCTTCTGGGTCTGGCTATTTGATCGACGGAGAAACAATCAGTGCTAACATTGAAGGCATTGGTACGTTAACTCACACGGTGAGAGTTGAGCAGAGCGTGCCTGATGATCTTTCCGGTTCTCAGCTACCTCCAGTGAGCACTTACCGGCCATAGTACTGTTTGAGTTAGAAAACTACAGAGGCGGTCACGAACATCTTTGATGGGCGTGACCGCCTTTTTTAATGCCTAAGAAAACATCACAAGAAAGTTAATACTATGTAAATATAGAATGGTGATACAAATATACTAGAAGTATTTTTATATCACTAAGGGGCATTTTTTGCCCTATTGTCAGTGCTTTTGGTTGGGAAAAGTTTCAAGAAAGCGGTTTCTCCCTCTGGTGAGCCGATAAGGATGATTTCACCGCCTGCTGGAAATACTTCGCTAGGGCTAGGGTTGGTCAACGTTTTGCCGTTAATGTCGATGCCGATTACGCTGCATGTGGTTTTGCTTCGAATGTTGGCATCTCCTAAGCTTATGCCAATCAATTCATCTGGCACAGGCATTTTGAATACATCCAACCCCTCTGCAATCATCAATAAATCACAGCGCTTAAGCAAGTTGAATAGCGAGTTTGAACCCATCGAAGCGTATGACATAACAATGTCTGAGCCGGCTCTGTGTAATGCTGCCACATTCATCTCTGCAGTCGATCGACAGATTATCTGAATGTTTGGTTGTAAAAGTCTGCACAAGATTGTGAGGTAAATATTGGTTTCATCTTTGCCGGTGGTGATGATGATCGTAGCAGCCGTATTGATTCCGGCTTGTTCTAGTATTTTTCTGTCAGCACCGGAGCCCAGAATGTAATTCTCGTTCGCTTTTATCCGTTCTTCTAACTGCTCAATAATAACGCTATCAACTTTTCTTCGTTTTAATGCTTTAGCTGTTTCTCTTCCTACTCGGCCGCCGCCAATGATGATTACCGGCTGAGACTTTTCCTCATAAGTTTCTTTTCTGTAACCCAGATCAAATTCTTTTATTTGCTGTCGACTGCCAGCCATGACCAAAACGGTGTTTGCTTCGATGATGCTCTCAGCTTCCCCTATTTCAAAATGCCCTCTAGCCCAAAAGCCAACAATACTGACACTGGTTTCCCTTTGTGCTGTTCGATAATCCATCCCTACCAAGGTAGTCCGACTGGCATCAATTTCAGCGATGACAAGGTCATCTATATTGCCAACCACATGACTAAACTGTGTGCCGCCTATGGCACGTCTTGCTAATGCCTCCGCCATAATATGAGAAAGGTTAAGAACCCGGTTGCAGCCGGCCAATTTCAAAACCTCAACTGACGAATCATTTCGAGCAGTCGCGATGACAGGGGTCGTGCTAGTTAGTCCACGAACAGTGAACACCACAGAGGTGTTGACAATATCGCTACGAGTTGTTGCGACCATCGCAGCATCTTCAACACGGGCTCTTATAAAAGTCTCTGGGTCATTCAGGTTGCCTTGGATCACATGAATGCCACTATCTCTTAGTCGGACAACGTCTTCTGCCTCTGGCAGAACAACAACATAGGGATAATTAAACTGATCTAACTTAGGAATAAGGTTACTAACGACAGGACCGTAAAAGGTCAGAATCACATGACCGGTGATAGGCTCTTTAAGCTGTTTAGGAATCTTCGCTGCTGCTTGGGCTGCCATCCATGGTTCATAAAACGACTGAATAAAAGTCACTGGCAAAAGAACAATCATGAAAATGATGCCGGAGAGCAAAACGATGATTGAAAATAGTCGCCCCAAATCAGAATGAAAGGTAATGTCACCATAACCAAGAGTAGACATTGTGGACAGCGCCCAATAAATACCAGCTATCCAAGAATAGGATTGTTTCTCCAGCGCCATAATGAGCTGAAAAATCAACCCATAGCTAAAAACCAGTAAAGTAAGAACCAAAAAAAAGCGCAGCAGTGAACGAATATTGCGGGTCTTCATGGTTGCAATGAGGCTAGAGATATTGAGAAATTTCAATTTGAGCTGCCAGTTTGGGTGTTACTCGGGATAGTGAGAATCGGCGCGTAGTTTAACGGCCATCCTACTGGATAAAGTAGAATGAAAGAAGAACTATGACTTTAATAGCACTAAAAACTATTTGTATCGAGGTTCATAGTTTTCTAGATACTCTTTAACCCTGTAGTAAGAATAGTGAGGGTTGGTTCTACTATCACTTCGTCGAATCCAAGTGTCGCGGTACCAGTTTTCGAACGGTGGGCGTTCAGCTTTCCTTAGTTCAGACTCGAGTATTTCCAATTCATCAAGCGCCATGCTGACGTAACGCAGTGCTTCTTCGTCGGGGTATTTGCGCAGAGCTTCATTTAGATAACTCGCCGCTTTGGTAGGACGATAGTCCATCAAAAGGCCGAGTTTGACATTCTCAAAAAAGAATCGCTGCTGCTGATCATTCATATTGCCGTTGGCTTGTTGGTATGATTCGAATGCAGTGTCATAACTCTCCAAACGGGCGCTGAGCACCGCAAGGTTGTCAGTGTCCTCTTCGGTGTAATGAATGTGATGGTCGCCGGCTAGGCGAAATTGCAGCTTATTCAAAGCGCGATCGAGATTTTTGGCGCCTTCCATCAATTGATCATGGGAATGGATGATGTCGAAGTAAGATTCATAAGTTTGATTGGTAGCCATTGCCGCGGGCTCACCGAAGTACTCTTTAGACCACCATTGGGAAAAGCGCTTAGCTGCCTCTGGCTTGGCGAAGGCGGTTTCGGCATCCCAGCTAATGTCAGCAATAAAACGAGTATTCATCACAAACTCTCGCACTTCGGACACATTGAACAGCAAATACTCAGTTGCCCCTGATGCAACGATATCTCTAAACTGTTTTTCGATACGCTCGGGTTGAACAGTATGGTGAGTCTGCTTCGTGGTTCCGCCATAATAAGCAAGGTGGTAATAGATTCCGTGTTTCCATTTGCCAAGGTTTTCTGGCAGCGCGCGCATTACCGCGTCACCGGTATCGTTCCAGACTAAAATCACTTCTTCGGGAAAATCAAAGCTACCGCTTTGGTAATTTCGAAGCATTTCGCCATAAAGCGTAAAGTGAAAAACCGGCTCTTTATCACCCGGAGCTATGGATTTGGCGAGGTCCACTTGGTCTTGGATAGCGTCCGTAAAAACTTTGTTTTTTTCGGCTTGTGTTGTTCCTTCGGGGAATTGATAGGCGGTGTCGGCGGTGCCTCTCAATCCGACTGGCCATATCACATCGAGCTCTTTATTTTCTTCAAGGCCTGCTTCCCAATACTTCAAAATTCCTTCTTGATTGCTTGACCAGTTGTATTCTCCCGTAACCCCTCGTTCCTTAGCCAAGCCGAATCGGTCATAGCCAAAAGGGTTGGAAAGTAAAATATCGTAGTGATGGGAGGTGTAGAACAGCCCCCAATCACTGGCTAGTTTCTGAAGTTCAAACGGTCGGATAACACGAACAAAAGGTGCGACCTGATTCATTCTAAGGCGCAGAGCAGTTTCAAAATATCGCTCATACCAAATTGGCTCAACAACTCCTCCTGCGTACTGGGGATAGCCGTTTTTATCCAATGGTAGAGAGGGTCTATGCCGAGACGCTCACTAAAAGTATAAGCCGCAAATGCAGTACCTCGAGGATTAGATCCTATGAGCCATAGAGAATCTTGATGGCTTACGACTTTATAAGCTTCCCATTTCCCAGCTAAGTTGCCGGTGTCTATTTGCGGAGGAATAGGTGATCTGCCGGCGGTGGCAAAATTAATCGTGGGAACGCCTGAAGTTGAAGAAGTGCGAATTCGTGGTTTCTTGCCTGATATTTTCTCAATGTCGGCTGCTAGAAACTCAGCGGCTTGCCTGACGGCGGAATGAGCCTCGGGCGAAATTACAATGTCAGCAACGAAGCGATCATTGACCAGCACAAGGTTTTCAGCGCTATCGGCTTCCCCAAGCCATGCCCCTCTCTTAATTTGGTCCCAGCTCTGGGCGTGAAGAAGTGTTTGGAAAAACAGGATGCAGCAAGTTATTGAGTAGAGAATTATTTTCATTACCCAAGTATATTTTTAAAGCCATAGCTTGGCAAAAGCAGAATGTCGCTACCGTATTTTCTATGTAATTCCCTCCTGCTTGCACATCGCGGGCAACATTCCGTGAGCATGAACAGCCAAGAAATCTTTTTGGTTGGCTTTAGATTCCACACAGTTTGGTAGATAGCTGAAATCATTCAGGAAAATTGTAGGAATTGGACTACACTTTGATATAAACGCAGAAAGAACCCCAGCAATGTCGATAAAACAAAAAGTTATAGCTCTTTTAGCCGTGCTGGCATGCCTCTATCTTTTACCCACAATAATAATCGTCCGGGCAGTGTTACTGCCTGCTTTCTCTTCAATTGAGCGGGAGTTTGCGGAGCAAAATGCGGACCGAGTGAATCAATACATTAATAGCGAGCTCGAGCGTGTTGACTCATTTGTAATTGACTGGGCCCAATGGACCGAGACTAGAGATTATATAGCCGGTACTAATCCCAACTATATCGAAACGAATCTAGGCGCTGATGCAGCCACTCTGATTAACGTGGACGTAATCGCCTTCTTTGACAACGATATCAATTTAATTTGGGGTGGAGTTTTTGACTTCGGAAACGCGGATCAGCTGCCAATAGAAAACTTCTTTGAACTTCCCTTTGGGAAAATACCAGAGCTTTTTGGCCATGTCGATGTAACTTCCTCAGCAGCTGGTCTTTTTAACGGGCCGGGACCAACCCTCTTGTTGGCAGCACGTCCGGTGGTGGATAACGATCTAGCGGGGCCACTTGTTGGCACCTTGGTACTTGGTCGAGTGCTCGATGATCGATTCTTGCAGGACATGCAGGAAAATCTTTCATTATCCTCCGCATTTTCGCATGTGGGCAGTGGCTCCTCACAGCCTCAGGATGAAGACCTGATGCAGGTCTTTGACAGCGACATCTCTAACATTTTCATTGAGGAAGAATCCAGAACTAGAATGATCACCGGTTATAGGGATATCTACGGTGAACCAGCGTTAATAGTGGAGGTGGATTCGCGCAGGGACATTCTGGAGATTGGTGAAAGCACAGTCGACACGGGAATAACTCTGCTCATTGCTACCTTGTTGCTATTCATTCTTGCTATTTGGTACTTGCTCGGGCGGCTGATTTTGCAACCTTTAAGTCAATTAAAAGAACACATTCACAAATTGCAGGAAGATGAAGATCTTTCGCAGCACATCGACTTATCAAGAGCAGATGAGTTTGGCGAAATGGCAAGAGAGTTCAATGAGCTGATCTCGAAATTGAACAAGTCCAAAGAAGAATCTGAAACAGCGAGACTTGCTGCTATATCAGCCAGTCAAGCAAAGAGTGATTTCCTTGCAACGATGAGTCACGAAATTAGAACGCCAATGAACGGAGTGTTAGGTGTGGCGGACCTATTGCTTGCCACCGATTCTCTATCGGCTGAGCAGCGAAATTATGTGAATACCATTAATCATTCCGGCGGCTCGCTGTTGAAAATTTTGAACAATATTCTCGACTTTTCAAAAATTGAGGCTGGTAAGTTTTTGCTTGAAGATACTGAATTCAACCTAATTCAAGCGCTCGAGGATGCTGCAGAGTTACTAACCTTTGAAATCCAAAATAAGGGTCTTGAATTTGTTCTTGATTTATCGCCCCGCCTTTCTTGTGAGTTTGTCGGTGATGTGGGCAGAGTGCGTCAAATAGTCCTCAACTTGTTGAGCAATGCAGCAAAGTTCACTACAGAGGGTTTTATTTGCCTAAGAGCCTTTGAAGGAAAAGACGAAACAGGCGATTTCGTACAGGTTGAAGTAGAGGACTCAGGTGTTGGCATAAAAGAGGAAAACCAACCACGGCTCTTTCAATCTTTCACGCAAGAAGATGCATCTACAACCAGAAAATTTGGGGGGACAGGTTTAGGACTGGCAGTTACAAAACAGCTCGCTGAGCTAATGGGTGGAGAAGCTGGATTAGAAAGCACCTTTGGCGAAGGATCCAAATTTTGGATAAAGGTGCCGCTGAAGCGTTCTGAAAACCAAGGCCGATCTTACGACGCGCTTCTAGACCAAACGGCAGCAATAGTACTGTCCTCAAAAACCCGTTCCGTGGACGTACTGTCTAAGCATTTGAATTTTCTGGGTGTTGACATGACGCTGTTGAGTGGCGTAGAGGATTTTCAAAGATTGGACACAGGTTTTCTCGCAAAGCATAAAGAGGGTGAAATTCCTCTTTTCGTGGATGAAGCGCTTACCGGCGAGGCTTTCAATGATTGTTTCAGAATGCTGGTTGAAAAGGCAGCGCCCCAAAAGCTGGCCGTCTTCCTACTTACTTCTCGACTAAAACCTACGCCTGATTCCTTAGTGAAGCGTCTGGATATTCAAGGAGTTCTTCATCATCCAGTCTCATTTGTAAAGCTCATCACTTGTTTGGAGAAGCCAGCTGGTCGCAAAACAACTCAGCTTGTGCCGGAACCGCTTGCTGAATTGGCGCAGCTGCCAGAAAAAGAGCTCAATGTGTTATTGGTTGAAGACAATGAGGTCAATCAGCTAGTCGCCAAGAACATGCTAAAGAAACTTGATTGCAATGTGACTATAGCGACAAATGGAAAAGAGGCAGTTGAAGTATGTTCGAAAACAGATTTTGACATTGTTTTTATGGATTGCTCTATGCCAGAAATGGACGGTTATGAAGCGACCCAGGTAATTCGAAAAGAGGAGGGTGAGAGAGGCGCCTCACCTGTCCGTATCGTGGCACTGACTGCCAACGCGATGGAAGAGGACAGGCAACGCTGCCTCGAAGCTGGAATGGATGACTTTCTTCCAAAACCGGTTTCATTGAAATCTATATCAGAAAAACTTAGCGCAATGGAACTCAATTAGCAGTTTTATTGAGACTAGCGTGATCAGCAATGCCCAAAAAGGCAAGCAATTTACTTTTAGTACAAGGACTATGTATGACTGTAATTAGTGGAATAGTTGGACGAAAGCCAAGTCTTTTTTTGAAGGCTTGTAACCTTTTCTTACTTGTTGCTTCAAGCGGCTTGAGCATTATTGTTTTAGGACAAACGGAAAGGATTGAAGAGGTTTTGGTCACCGTTCAGAAAAGGGCGGAGCAAATTCAAGAAGTGCCTTTGGCAATATCCGCGTTTAGTGGCGATTTTATTAACCAAGTCAATTTGGATGATGTTAAAGACTTGGCCTCTTTTACACCAGGGTTGACTGGCAACTCCCAAGGCAGTTTTGCCGATCTCTTACAAATTCGCGGCATCTATACCACCGACTACGGCGTAGGCGGTGATCCATCGATTGGTTTTTTTAAAAATGGACTCTATCAAGGTAGAAATGGAGCGCTGGTGTCCAGTTTCTATGATATTGATCGCACCGAAGTAGCAAGAGGGGCGCAGGGATTTCTTATCGGCCGTAATTCAATTGCGGGAGCCATTAATATCTACACACAGCAAGCTACCTTAGACAGTCAGAGCGGGTACATCAGTGTGGACGCGGGAGAGCGTAATCGACAGACCATTGAGGCTGCGCGAAGTGTGCCGATCACCGATAATCTTGCGGCTCGAATTGCTGTATACAGTTCAACGGAAGATGGTTTCGTTAGTGATGTGTTTTCCACCGGTCGACGTAACCTTTATGGCCATGACAAAAAAGCGGCGCGATTATCGCTGCACTATGAGTTGAATAAGACGAACTTTGATCTGGTGACGGAATATGAAGACCGAGAATTAAGTGGCACCGTTTATCGAGCATTGGAGGTTGGCCAGTCTTGGGCAGATTTGCAGGATCTGTTTGATGTGACTCTGCGTGGCAGTAATCGAGATTTAGATTCGGACCTATCTCTCGGTGAAGATGATGAAGGGGAAGTATTCAGTACAAGCCTAAACATTGAGCATGATCTTGGCTGGGCTACGTTTTCATCGATTTCAGGCTACCAAGATCATAACTGGACCTATGCTGAGGACTATGACGGCACACCTCTTCAGATAGCGAGTTACTCTCAGGACCAGAGTGGAGAAAGTTTAAGTCAAGAATTTCGTTTAGTGTCAAAAGACGAAGGGCGGTTTACTTGGTATGGGGGGATTTCTGGATACCAAGAAAACATCCAGGCGCATTTCGTGCAAGCAGCAGACGAAGAAATTATGTGCGCTTATTTTCTCTACGAGGATGGCTATGCAAACTGTACAGAGTACCTAGCAGATTATGATGAGGTGTTTGTACCGAATCCGGAGGGCTTGGTGGAGTCTAATCAGGCGAGAGGTGACTACTCAGGTTTTGCTGCCTACTTCGATTTGAACTATGAATTGACAGACACTATTGATGCTAGCTTTGGAGCGAGATATACCAAAGACACAAAAACCTTTAGCAATAATGCTCTCCCTGTCGACAGTTACTTAGGACCATTTTATGGCCTTGGTTTTACAACAGACGGCTTTGTAACTGACAGACAATCTTGGTCTGATTTTGCGCCCAGAGCCCTAATTCGCTTTCGTCCGCACGAAGATTGGATGCTATTTGGCAGTGTGACAAGCGGATATAAAGCCGGAGGGTTTGGCAGCTTTGCCGTAAATCCAGAGCCTGAATTCGGAGCGCTTGATATTTCTCAAAACGATTTCAAGCCTGCGGCATTTGATCCAGAACAGGTGATTTCTTACGAAGTCGGTAGCAAGCATACTTTGATGGGTGGCCTGACCAGACTGGACCTGAATGCCTATTATTATGACTATGAGGATCTGCAAGTAGTAGTTGATGGCATAGGTGGAGGCATAAGAGTCGACAACGTGGGCCAGGTGGATGGATGGGGTGTGGAAATGTCCCTAGAAATGGTGTTAGGTGAGCATTGGGATTTATATTTTTCATCAGCGTGGGCTAAGAGCGAGATGCGAGATGTGCAGGCACTATGCGATGGTGAGGATATCTGTGAAGGCAACGGACTTTCAGATTTGCCTGAGCTTAGTTTTGGCGCGGTGCTTCAAGGCCATTTGTCCACTAACGCGGGTGAATGGTTTGGCCGTGTCGAGGCCTTTGGCCAATCTGAGACTTTTGGGGGTTTCGATCGCAACCCACAATTCCAGAATTCAGGTTATGTGGATACAGCCATTCGCGGAGGTTTTCGATCAAGTGCGGGCTGGGAGTTAGTCGCCTATATTGAGAACGCTTTTGACAAACACTATTTTGATGGAGTGATTACCGAGGTTGGGATTTTGCCTGGAGTCAGCTACGGGCCTTCTAGAGCAACAACACTAGGCGTAAGAATGGACTCGTCGTTTGACGAGTGTCAGTGTTCCATTTAGCTGTCTTTAAATGTGATGTTACAGATTTTTAGGGGCGTGTCACGGTGATCAAGGAAGATCCAGTTTGCGGTGTTGTTTTTATACAAAGAAAGGAAAGCTTTTCCTTCAGTCTTTTTGCGTTCTCTC
>JBGCEK010000027.1:0-55799 GCA_045106275.1 Pseudohongiellaceae bacterium
GTGATAACTCTAATATCATCTACAAGATAGTCCGGCGACATTGTCTCCCGACCGGTTTCGGAGTTTAGGAAGTTTTCAATTTCCTGGTCGGTGATAGTAATCCGACGATTGACCATACCTCGCTGTAGCTCCTGAATGGTCATTTGTTTTCTGACTTCATTACGGGTTTGCAGGTAGACACCTTGTTCTTCTAATGCGCCAACGTACTGTTCGAATGACATGTTGCTATTGGAGGCCATGTTTCCGAGGACGCGATTAATCGTGTCATCATCGAATCGAATGCTCACTCGGTCAGCGAATTGGAGCTGGAGATTTTCAATCACCAGCATTTCTAGAATCTCTGCTCTAAATTGCTCTTCCGGAGGGATTGGCCTTCCAGCGCGTTGAGCATTCTCTCTGGTTTCCACGAGCCTGCGATCTAGCTCGCTTTGCAGAACAACATCGCTGTCTACAATAGCGACTATGCGGTCCAGCAGAACTCGCTGAGCTAGGCTATTCTGCCCCGCAAAAAGCATCAAAAAACAAAGGCATAGGCCTATAGTACGACTGGTTTTCTGGCCTCGGGCCAAAACTGAATTATTCATAGTTTGTATCTCTAAAACCCCAAATACCATCACTTAATAGATTGCTAAGGCCACCGCCGGTTAAATTGCCGAGGCCGTTTAATGTAAATTGGACAAATATTGCTTGATTGGGTTCAATATTAGCAATAAACAACTCATCTTGATCAACCCATTCCCGTCCAATAACCCTGATAGTCGCGCAGCAATTGCTCCATTCTACTCCGGCAAACGCATCCAGATTGCGAGCATTGGAATGATCGTAGTTCCAGCGACCTAGGACCTTCCAGTTGGCGCTAATCGGCCACACTCCTGAAACATCGGTTTGCTTGATCCTTGGATCGATGCCGGTAGGCAATATAAATGTTGGAGTATTGACCAAGCTTCTCAGCCGGTAAGCCACATTAAACAGGTGGTCATTGTCCCGCTGATACCTTAATTGAAAGCTGCCTTCATCGACAGATTCTGAGTCTTGATTCCATTGTACGTCCGTATTGAGCTGCCAGTTCTCTGCAAAGGAAAGAGCCAGTTCGCCAACAAATGACGATGTGTCGGCGACCGGGGAGTAACGGGGGATGAAATTTATCAGCGGATTGCGCAGGCTGACCTGACGATCTTGAAAATACGTAATCTGGCCAATGCTGGCTCGGGCCTGCTCTTTGCCGTTTCTATCTAGGATACGAGAGGTGATAGCAGCTGTGATCTGATCTGCATCGCCTACCCGGTCGCCTCCGCTAAAGCGATCATTCCGGAACAGCTGATTGAAACTGAAATTTAACTCTGCTGTATCGAAAAGCGGCAACAAGCTTTGATCTTCAAATTCGCTGTATAAATAATAAAGGCGCGGTTCCAGAGTCTGGGTGCCAGCACCGTTTCCAAGCTGGCGTTCGAACACTAACCCCGCATCTAGGCTGGCCATGGCAACGCCAATATCTGGGTCTTCTAAGGTTCCTTGTGCTTGATTATCCAAACTGTACTGGGCGAAATTGTATTTGCCGCTTGCCCGCACAAACCAGCCTGGGGTCTCAATGGCCCAGCTGATTTCTGGTTCCAGATTGGTTCGCTGACCGGTGACTAAAGCGCCATTATCAATTTGAGCTAGGCTGAGGCTCGCATCATCAAGGTTTCGATCAAATGCAGTTAGCTGGCCCTGCAGTTTGACACTAAATCCCAACGGTAAGTCGTAGCCGGTTTCGACATTGAGCTGAGGCAAAATATCAAAAGGTGTATTGATATTGACGGCATTAATAAAAGGATCAATAAGCTGCACCCGTTGAACGTTGATGCCAGCGCGCAGGTAGTCAGAATTGAAATTGAGCCGTCCCTGCCTGTTCAAATGGGAGCGGCTAAAGACATTGAGGCCGTTGCTGCCCAAATCGAAGAAATAGTCTTCGTCGCTGACTGCGTTGTAATCAATATAGGTGGTCCAATGCTCTCCGATAGTACCTTGGTGCTCGAAGCCGATAAACCAGCGATTTTCGGTACTAGGGGAGCCGCTTCCTTGAATGTTAGCGGTGTTCGCATCGAACAGTTTATCGCCCCCCAGATAAGAAGTGTTCAATGTGTTCATGGACCAGTCCGCCAAATAGCGAAACTCGGTACTGAGCATTACGCCTCGATCAGACACAATGCGCGGGGAAATCGTGGCATCGTAGTTGGGTGCTAAATTCAAATAGTAGGGTAGCTCAAAATCGAAGCCGCCACTGCGAGTAGAACCAGTGCTTGGAGCTAGCAAGCCAGAGGAACGCTGCTCTCCCAAAGGAAAAGGCATGGTGAAGGGATAATAGAACACAGGGACGTCTTTGATTCGCAGGCTCACATCAGTGGCATAACCTCGGCCGGCTGCCTGGTCTAAGGTGATGTTGCTGGCGCTCAGCTTCCAAAAGGGGTCTTCTGGTTCACAGCGGCTAAATTCACCGTTGTCGATGACAACTAATCCCGAATCGCTGTTGTAGACGATGCTGCCGGCGTTGCCATGAGCACCAAAATCATGAATCACGTATTGGGCCGATTCAATTTGGTTAGTGTCAGCACTGGAATCGATAAACGCTGACTGGCCGAGAATTAAAACCCCAGGTTCCCGAAATTCAACATTGCCTTCCATTCGCATTGTATTTTCAGCGCGGTTGATAGAGGTGTCTCTATCATTTTGTACTGTTCGGTATCCCTGCCTTACGGTGACATTGCCTTCGATGCTTATCTCATCTTGATTTAACTGACTTAAGCCTGATTCCGCGTTTAGCTCAGTCGGGGCCAATGAAGGGTCGTTGGCCTCGGTTTTAATCACAAAACTCGGATCAATAAATGCACCGCAGCAATTGGCTGGCAACGCCGCCAGCTGTTCGGCGTTAAGCTCTGCTCTGGGCACCCAATCTAACGGGTATGTTTTTGTATTGAGCTGAGTTGCTGGCTGCGGATTTAAATTTGAAGTGTTTTGCGGTTGCCGATTGGGCTGCGCGTTCGACCGCTGCGGATCTGCCCCCGAAGTCTCATCTGCTTGACTGGATGGAGCGCTTGAGGCTGAGTTGCTCGGAGTCGATACAAACGTGTCCGGAGCAGTGGATCGATAGCGCTGGTTGTTAGTCGCTTGCGGTCCTGAACTATTAGATTGCACACAGCTCCAGCCGTCTCCTTGAGCATTGGGCGTGCAAGTAGTTTGGGGCAGTTGAGCTTGAGCGCACTGAGTGCTTAATCCAAGTAAAACACCTGTGGAAAGAAGCAGTGAAATGTGGGTGCACAAAGGGCGCTTTTTAAAGAACATTAAAATCTTACCGCTGTCGGCGGGGGATAGAAAACTGAGTTTTATTGTAGATTTGCCATCAATTAATTGGCAGCCAAGCCGAGAAATAGATCGAACTGTGAGGTCATCCACTTGTCTTGCCGTATGGCATGGCATAATAGTGCATTGCCTGCTGCAAATCTAATAGCATTTGCGGTTGGGAATAAGGACATTCAACATCAATAACGTGGGAGCGCACATGACGGATAGCCGTCTACAGGAACTTACCCTTTGGGCCAATGATTTGTTGGACCATTTGTTGGAGCATAAGCAGGGATTTGTTGATTTAGAACCGGTTAGCGGTGATGCGAGTTTTCGTCGGTATTTTCGTGCTCGGATTGGAGACGAAAGCTATATCGCTGTGGATGCTCCGCCGGAGCACGAAGACAATCAGACCTTTATCAACCTTTCCAATATGTTTATCGCCGCGGGTATCCTCGCGCCGAAAGCCTATTCCGTGGATTTTGAGCGCGGGTTTATGCTGCTAGTAGACTTCGGTGATGAGTTGTATTTGCCCGCATTGCTGGAGGCTCAGCAAACTGGAAACACGACTCAAGCGGAAAATCTGTATTCACAGGCGCTGGATTCTCTTGTCCTTATTCAAGAGGGCATCGATAAAGACCGGTTGCCTCCTTTTACCCGCGAAAAGCTGGGTTCTGAAATGGCGCTGTTCACAGAATGGTTTTATGGTGAGTATTTGCAGCTAAAACTGGACTCAAAAGCCCAAACTATTTGTGAGGCTGCTTTTAGCTGGTTAGCTCAGCAGGTCGATGAACAGCCCAAAGTGGCGGTTCATCGCGATTACCACTCTCGAAATTTAATGGTTCTGGATGAAACTAAATTTGGCCAAGCCAGCGGTCCGGGGGTTATTGATTTTCAAGACGCTGTTCGTGGCTCCTACGCTTACGACTTAGTTTCTCTGCTTCGAGATTGCTACATTGCGTGGCCGCTTGCCAACGTCCATGAATGGGCAAATCAGTATCGAGTCAAGGCTCAAGCTGCTGGTCTGCTGGCTACAGTGTCAGAGCAACAATTGATAAGAGATATGGATATATGTGGCATGCAGCGTAATTTGAAGGTAATCGGTATCTTCGCGCGACTTAGCATTAGAGATAATAAATCCCAGTACTTGGCCGATATCCCACTGGTCATCCGCTACTTTCTCACCGTAAGCGAACAGTACGAGGAATTGGCGGACTTTAGGGCCTGGTTTATGGAAAGTGTATTACCCCAGGCGAAAGGAAAACTACAACTGGATTACTAATGCGAGCCATGATTTTGGCTGCGGGTTTAGGCAAACGCATGCAGCCGCTCACCGCAGATCGCCCCAAGCCACTCCTCGATGTGGCGGGTAAGTCACTGATTGAACACCAAATTCTCCGTCTTGTTGCTGGGGGAGTTACCGGTGTTGTGATTAATCATTTCTACCTTGGAGGCATGATAGAGGAGGCGTTAGGTAACGGTTCTCGGTTTGGTATCGATATTTCATACTCCCGGGAAGCAATTCGTCTCGAAACAGCAGGCGGAATTATCAAATCTTTGCCTAAACTTAAAGATGACTCTTTTATCGTTGTTAATGCTGATATTTGGACAGATTTCGACTTTTCTACCCTGAAACCGCTAAATGGAACCGATGAGCTTGCTCATTTGGTGCTAGTAGAAAACCGAGATCATAACCCTCACGGGGACTTCTATTTGGATGATAACGGTCGGGTCCATGAGAACAGCGATTGCGGCGATAGCTGCCTTACCTTTAGTGGCATTAGTGTTATGCATAAAAAGATGTTCGAGGGCCTGCCGATAAGACCTTCATCGACCGTTCCTTTATTGCAGGCTGCAATGTCGGCAAATAAGGTAAGCGGTGAGCACTTTGGGGGGCTTTGGGTGGACGTAGGGACGCCGGAACGCTTGGCAGAAGTCAATACACTGGAAATGGAAGCGCAATCTTAAGTGATGCTGGGACTCTTTTTTAATCAAGCGTATAAGCGCGCAATGACAGCCAGACTAAACGGCAGTGAGCCTAATGCCGCTGTGCCCAGCGGTGGGCGTGCAGAATTCTTGTTTACCCTTGCCATGTTTGCCTCCATGGGCCGAGTCGCCAAACTTGATGGGCGGGTAACTCAGGGTGAAGTGAAGTATGCCACCACCATCATGCAGCTAATGGGGTTAGAGCAAGAGTCTCGTATGCAGGCGATAGACTACTTTGAGCAAGGTAAGCAGCTTGATACTGACGTGCTGGCCTGTGTGCGCGCCATGATTAAAATGATAGGTGCCAGAAGCCCACTCGCCGATTTGTTTTTAAAAATACAGTGCCGCATGGCCTATATCAAAGGTGATATCCGGCTAAAAGAAAAACTTTTTCTCCGGGACGCGGCGGAGTTGATGGGTTTTTCTGTAGTGGAGTTTCTTGATATTTGCACGCAAATGCAAAGCCACGCTGACTATAAGCAGTTAAAAGCACGTAGCAATATCCACCACGCCTATAGCATTTTGCAATTAGAACCCACCGCGGCAGATGGGGAGATTCGCCGTGCGTACCTTCGCATGATGTCTCGCTATCATCCTGATAAGTTGGTACGTGATAACTTATCTGAAGAAACCCTGAAACAGGCCCAAGAAAAATCTACCGCTATTCGTGATGCCTATGAAGCCCTATGTGGATTCAGAAAGATTCGTGCCTAAGGCGTTAGCGCTCCCCCTTCTTTTTTCTATAGATTAAGTATTGTCTGCTCATTTCTATAACGGATATGAGGCAATGCAATCGGTTTAAGACAAATCGGTCGGCAATCTGTAAAATGGTCTGTCTATTTCACAGGATCGCCGAGCTTATGAAAGACTTTTTGATAGCCCCATCCATTTTATCCGCTGATTTTGCCCGTCTTGGCGATGAGGTTAATGCAGTGTTAGAGGCTGGCGCCGACGTGGTTCATTTCGATGTAATGGACAATCACTATGTCCCCAATCTTACAATTGGACCAATGGTGTGTTCGGCACTGCGCAAGCATAAAATAACAGCCCCCATCGATGTGCATTTGATGGTAAGTCCGGTTGACCAATTGATTTTGGATTTCGCTAAAGCGGGTGCCAGCTATATTAGTTTTCATCCGGAAGCCACTGATCATGTGGACAGGTCTTTGCAATTAATTCGTGATCAAGGCTGTAAAGCGGGTCTGGTATTTAACCCGGGCACTCCGCTTACCTGTTTAGAATATCTAATGGACAAGATAGATGTGATTCTATTGATGTCAGTCAATCCTGGATTTGGTGGACAGAAATTTATTCCCTCAACGCTTAAGAAATTGGAACAAGCGCGCAAGCTGATCGACGAGAGCCCCCATTCCATTCGCTTGGAGATCGACGGTGGAGTAGGCGTTGGTAACATTCGGGAAATTGCAGACGCCGGTGCCGATATGTTTGTGGCCGGTTCTGCTATTTTTAATAGCAAAGACTATGCAGAGACTATTGCCGCCATGAGAGCGGAGCTGGGCCAAGGTTCTAAGCCAAGCCATTAGGTCAGACATCTACACTACAGGGACTAACGTTAAGAAGCGTCTTCGCCAATGAATGAAACTCAATTACTGAATTTTTCCGCGCAAGGGTTTAATCGCGTTCCGGTTGTGCGAGAGGTCTTAGCTGATACTGAAACCCCTCTCAGTCTCTACTTGAAATTAGGGAAGGGAAAGCATAGCTATTTTTTTGAGTCCATTCAGGGAGGCGAGAAATGGGGGCGGTTTTCTGTTATCGGTTTGCCTTGTCGCACAATCATCAGAATCGTGGGGGAGCAGATCACCGTCGAAGAGAACGGTAAGATAGTCGAGCAGCAATGCACTCCTGACCCATTCCGTTTCATTGAAACTTTCAAAGCACGCTACAAAGTTGCCGAGGTTGAAGACGCCCAAGCCTATTCAGCGTATACCGGCGGGCTGGTGGGATATTTCGGCTACGACAGCGTGCGTTACGTAGAAACAAGTATTGGTGAGTCCAGCGCCGCGGACGAGATAGCAACGCCGGATATTTTGTTGATGGTGTCCGAGGAAGTGGTGGTGTTTGATAACTTGCGCGGGACGCTTTCCCTCGTTATCAACGTGGATCCCAGTCTTCCTAATGCTTTTCAAAATTCACAGCAGCGCTTGGATCAATTGCAAGCTCGATTGAATGAGCCAGCCCAACTTCCACAGCCCCTAGTTGGCTCGAAGATGTCTGAAGATGGAATCAATTTTCATTTCAAAGAATCAGAATTTAAAAAAGCGGTGGACTTCATTAAAGACTACATCGTCGCCGGCGATGTGATGCAGGTTGTGATTTCCCAGCGAATGTCTATGGATTTTTCTGGCGATCCTTTGAATGTCTATCGAGCACTTCGTTATCTCAATCCGTCTCCCTACATGGTTTATTTTGATATGGGTGACCATACGGTTGTCAGCGCATCGCCAGAAATACTGGCTCGAGTAGAAAAAGGTAAAATTACTGTCAGGCCCTTGGCCGGAACTCGAAAGCGGGGCAGGACTGAAACTGAAGATCAGGCATTGGAAAAAGAGTTGCTGGCAGACAGCAAAGAAATTGCTGAACATTTGATGCTGATTGATTTGAGCCGAAATGATTCAGGACGAGTATCCAAAACCGGTTCTGTTGAAGTGACCCGGCAAATGTTTGTGGAGCGCTATTCTCATGTGATGCATATTGCTTCAATTGTGGAAAGTGAGATCCGAGAAGATATGACGGCTCTTGATGTGTTGAAATCCACTTTGCCAGTAGGGACTTTAAGTGGTGCTCCTAAAGTTAGAGCAATGCAGATTATCGATGAGATTGAGCCGGTAAAACGAGGCGTTTACGGCGGAGCCATGGGCTATCTTGGTTGGAACAATTCAATGGACATGGCCATCGCCATCCGCACAGCGTTAGTCAAAGATGGTAAGTTCTATGTTCAAGCAGGCGCTGGAATTGTCGCTGATTCTGACCCAGATTCAGAATGGGAAGAAACCTTAAATAAAGCCAAAGCTCTAATCCGAGCGCTGCAGATGGCTCAGAATCAGTTAACAATAGACTAGTATTTTAAAACCCAGCCTATTTCCTAATTGTAGCGTAGGCCTCCAACGCGCGAACTCGTGTTTCTTTTAGATCCAACATTGCCCGTGGATAGTCTTTGTCTAAAGTGACTCCGGCGCTCACAAGCTCAATCGGTGGGGCTGAGCTAGGGTCATGAAGGGACTTGCCATCTAGCCCTTTGAGCTCTGGTACATAGTGTTTTATGTATTCTCCGGCTCCGTCGAATTTTAAGGATTGGGTGTGGGGATTAAACACTCGGAAATAGGGCGATGCATCGGCACCGCTTCCTGCCACCCATTGCCAGCTGGCACTGTTGCTGGCCAGATCTGCGTCTACCAAGCAGTCCCAGAACCAGCGGGCCCCTTCTAGCCAGTGCAAGAGCAGGTTTTTCACGAGAAACGAACCAACAATCATGCGCACTCTATTGTGCATATAACCTGTCTGCCAAAGCTCTCGCATACCAGCATCCACTAAGGGAAATCCAGTCTCTCCCCGCTGCCAACGCTGTAAAGACTGGTCGTCTTTCAGCCAAGGGAAACGGTCAAACTGACTGTATAAGTTTTGATTACTGATGGTGGGAAAATGATAGAGCAGGTAGTAGGAAAATTCCCGCCAAGCAAGCTCTCTTTGGAAGTGTTCGATTTCATTTTCTGGCGCGTTGCCTGCCTGTGCCATGGCCGTCAGCCAGACTTGATTGGCGGAGATTTCACCAAAATGTAGGTGGGGCGAGAGACGGGACACGCTGTTGAGTGCAGGAAAGTCGCGGCCGGTCTTATAGTTTTCTAAGCCGACATCTACAAACTTCTCCAGTTGCTTATAGGCTCCGGCTTCTCCGGGATGCCAGTGTTCCGCGATAGATAAGTGCCAGGCTATGGCAGGTAACAGGTTAAGGTCATCAATGTTGCTTGTGTCTTGTTGAAGACGGGCGAACTTGATCGCTTTAGGATTGACCTTAAGAACATCTCGCTCTGGAGCGGTTTTAATGGAGTGTTTGTAGTAGGGGGTGAACACGCGGTAAGGGGTGCCATCTGCTTTCAAATTAGTCCAAGGTTCCCAAAGCATAGCTCCATTGAAGCTCTCTACCTCACATAGATCGGTAAGGGCTTCTTTGATAGAACGATCACGTTTGATCTGCCATGGCTCATAGCAGCGATTCCATACTATTTTAGTGATGCCCTGCTGCGAAATTAGCTTGGGTAGCAGCTGCTTCGGATCGCCAGCTAAAACCAGAAGGTTTCCACTTAGACTCTTGTTCAAGGACTGCAGTGACTCATGCAGCCACCAGCGACTTGCCCCTCCCATAGTCCACTCGCCGGGGTTCATGTCATCAAGAATATACAGTGGCAGTATCTCACCTGCCGCGACGGCGGCGGATAAGGCTGGGTTGTCTTGTAACCTCAGATCTTGGCGGAACCACATTAAAGTTTGGGGCTTGCTCATAGGGGTGTTTCTACTTTTGTTTTCGGATGGGCATAATATCTCTACTGCTGATACGACCTAGATTGAACTTGGGTTCAATTCAGATGATAAATACGTCCTTAGAAACCAAAGCCTAAATCAAGACAGCAAGAGGCGGGGTTGATATGATAAGGCTTTGGCCTTAGTTGGCATTTCCGGCGTGGCAGGGCGTAACTGTGTTATTGATGATCGACAATTATGACTCCTTCACCTACAACGTGGTGCAGTATCTAGGTGAGCTAGGTGCCGACGTGCAGGTCTTTAGGAATGATGAAATTACGGTAGCTGAAATTGCATCGCTACAACCGGATCAAATCGTTATTTCCCCTGGTCCTTGCACCCCCAAAGAAGCAGGTATATCAACCGCGGTAATTTCTGAATTTGCAGGTCAGATCCCTTTGTTAGGCATTTGCCTCGGTCATCAAAGCATTGGACAGGTGTACGGAGGAAAAATTGTCCGTGCAGGAAAAGTAATGCATGGCAAACTATCTCCAATACACCATGAAGGAGTGGGTGTGTTTGCTGGGCTTACACAGCCTTTTACTGCAACCCGGTACCATTCTCTAGTGGTTGATAAGAACGCCCTACCTGATTGTTTGGAAGTAACCGCATGGACAGAAACTGAGGATGGCCAGTGCGAAGAAATCATGGGGCTGCGGCACAGAGAATTAGACGTGGAAGGCGTTCAATTTCACCCTGAGTCGATCCTCAGCGAGCATGGACACGCTCTGCTCAAAAACTTTCTTGATCGATCTAAGTAGGCGATAAGACGATGGATGTAAAAACAGCGATTGCTAAGGTTTTTAGTGGACAAGACTTAAGTACCGAACAAATGAAATCGGTGATGACAGATATTATGTCCGGTAAGACTAGCGATGCTCAAAACGCTGGTTTTTTAGTTGCTTTGCAAATGAAGGGAACTAAGGTTGAAGAAATTTTAGGCGGAGCCGCCGTGATGCGGGAGCTGTCGACCAAGGTTCAGTTAGATGATAAGACTCATCTTGTAGACACCTGCGGCACGGGCGGTAGTGGATCTAATAAATTTAATGTGTCTACTGCGTCGGCAATCGTCGCAGCAGCTGCTGGGGCCCGAGTTGCAAAACATGGAAATCGAGGAGCAACAAGTAAAAGCGGCAGTGCAGACGTGCTCGAGGCAGCAGGTGTGAATTTAAGTTTGAGCGCTGGGGATGTAGCGCGATGTATTGACGAAATTGGGGTGGGCTTTATGTTTGCTCCCGCTCATCATAGTGCCATGAAGCATGTTATTTCAGCCCGCAAGGAAATCGGTGTCCGTACTGTCTTTAATTTGCTCGGGCCGTTAACAAATCCGGCGGCTGCCCCGAATCAGGTGATGGGTGTTTATGATGCTTCATTGATACCTGTGTTACTGGATGTGTTGAAAGGCTTGGGGAGTCGGCACGTGCTCATTGTGGCTGCTGCCGATGGGTTGGATGAAATAAGTAATGCTGCAACTACCACGGTTGGTGAGTTGAAAGACGGTGAAATTAGCCAGTATCAAATTAGCCCAGAAGATTTTGGACTGCAGCGTTACCCAGACTTTCAACGATTAAAAATTGACAGTGCTCAAGAAAGCCTCGCGCTGCTAAAAAAAGCCCTAGCTTATTCGGATCAAGCGGCAGGGGATATAGTGGCATTGAACGCAGGAGCCGCTGTTTATGTTGCTGGAATTGAGCCCTCATTAAAGGCTGGAGTCGAAACTGCCAAACGAGTTTTGGCCAGCGGTGATGGAATCGCTAAGCTTGAACAATTGGTTGAGCTTAGCCAAAGCTTGGGCACTGAGAATGTTTAATTTATTAACTATGTCCAAATTTGCTCATGTCTGAAACTACTATTCTTGAAAAAATTGTTGCCCACAAACAGGGTGAAGTGGCCAGTGCTAAAAAGCAGCGCAGCCTAGCTGAATTGGAAGGTGATTTCCCACCCGCCACGGCACTGAGAGGATTCGCATTAGCCATGCAATCCAATGCCGCTAAGCGAAAACCTGCGGTGATTGCCGAAATAAAAAAAGCCTCGCCTTCAAAAGGTCTAATTCGCGAAGATTTTCAACCTGCCTTGCATGCGCGTCAATACCAAGAGGCGGGAGCTACCTGTTTGTCTGTGTTAACAGACAGAGATTTTTTTCAAGGCCATGATGACTATATGATCGCCGCCAGAGCTAATTGCGACTTGCCGGTGATCAGAAAAGATTTCATGGTCGACCCTTATCAAATTGCAGAGTCCAGAGCGATGGGAGCGGACTGTGTTCTATTAATAGTTGCTGCACTGTCTCAGAGTCAGTTGCTTGAACTGGCCAGCTACGCGAAACAATTACAGCTGGACGTTCTGGTAGAAGTGCACGATCAAAAAGAGCTGGAAAGGGGGCTTGAAGTTGATTCACCACTTTTGGGGATTAATAACAGAAACCTTCATACCTTCGAAACCTCTTTGCAGACCACCTTAACTCTCGCTAAAGGAGCACCGTCGGATAAAATCATTATTACTGAAAGCGGAATTCACAGTACGGACGACGTAAAGCTGATGCTAGATAATGAGGTTTATGGGTTTTTGGTGGGAGAGTCAATGATGCGAGCACAAGACCCCGGAGCTAAGCTAAGGGAGTTATTCACTTAGCTGGTAGCTAGACCCAGGCGCCCGCGTTTCAATGGGCGCTAACGAGTTCCGTAGACAACGATAGTCTTGCCTGCAACACTAATCAGGTCTTGCTCTTCTAATGTTTTAAGAACCCTACCTGCCATCTCTCGCGAGCAATTCACTATGCGGCCAATTTCTTGGCGGGTAATCTTAATTTGCATACCATCTGGATGAGTCATGGCATCTGGCTCTTTGCTAAGCTCAATTAGCGTTCTCGCGATGCGACCCGTGACGTCGTAGAACGCAAGATCTCCAACTTTGCGAGTTGTATTTCTGAGCCTGTGAGCCATTTGCTGGCCGATGGTGAAAACGATTTCCGGGTGTGAACGAATATAAGTATTGAAGTTGAGATAGCTTATTTCTGCTATTTCACAAGAGGAGCGGGCACGACACCAAGCGCTTCTTTCTTCCGATTGTTCGAAGAGTCCCATTTCCCCAAAGAAATCACCGGGGTTGAGATAAGCAATTACCACTTCTTTGCCGTCATCATCTTCAAGGACTACCGATACTGAGCCCTTGATAATGTAATAAAGCGTGTCGCACTGATCCCCTTCGTAAATAATGGTGGATCTGTTGGGATAACGCTTTCGATGACAATGAGACAAAAAATTATCTAAGTCTTCGATATGTGGCGTAATTGCCATTAATGCCATGTTGGCATCTCCTGCTTTTTATAAGATATTAAATGTATATCACATTATTCTAGCAATTGTGAGGTGGCGGTCACAATAACTGAGTAGAGCCGCAAATTTGCTGCTCGTGGACTTTGACCGCAAATGGTCTGCATTTATTCATCGTGCTACTCTGCGGCTGCATAATTGTGACCTAATCTACATAATGATATCGGTAGGCGGGCATCAATTCTTGATTGTTTTTAAGCAACGCGTGTTAAGAGAGTGGTAATTATGAAGGCTCGGGTTAAGTGGGTAGAAAATGTTATGTTTGTGGCTGAGTCTGAAACCGGCCACGCCATTGTTTTGGACGGTGCTACCGAAGGGGGTGGCAGAAACATCGGCATGCGACCAATGGAGTTAATGGCTCTTAGCGTGGGCAGTTGTTCATCCTACGACGTGGTTAACATTCTGAAGAAAGCCAGGCAGTCAATTAGCAGTTGCGAAGCTGAGGTGGAGGCGACTCGAGTTGATACGGTGCCTTCTGTATTCGAATCTATTCATTTGCACTTTGTCTTAACAGGCAAAGATCTTAGTCCGAAGCAAGTCGAAAGGGCAGTATCGCTGTCAGCGGATAAATACTGCTCTGCTTCGTTAATGCTGCAAAAGGGCGGCGTTAAGGTAACCCACGATTTTGAAATTAGAGAAGAGTAACGGGAACAGCAATAGGCTATAGTTTGCCTGATTGTGCCTCAATGTTGGCTTTAGCAGGACGCTAGCCCCGCGTGCTTAAAGCCTGTAGGTGGTTTTTTTCATCACCACAGACAGTAGAGACATGGCGTGTTTTATAGGTAAAGGCAGCTCCGCGCCTCCAGCATTTTTGGCAGTTTCGCCATGTTCTCTTTCGTCACTAATCATTTGGTCTAAAATAGCATGACTTTTCTGATCGGCCTCTGGCAGTTCTTGCTGGTGTTGTTGTAAGTGCTCGCACACTTGGCTTTCAGTCTCGGCAACAAAACCTAGGCTCCATTTGTCCCCAGCTAACCCCGCTGCCGCTCCCAGCCCATAAGAAAGACCGTACCACAGGGGATTTAAAAGGCTAGGCCGGCTATCCAGCTGCTGTAAGCGCTCATCACACCAGGCTAAATGGTCAACTTCTTCGTCTGCTGCCTCTTCCATGGACTGGCGAACTTCCGCAAGCTTGGCGGTGGCCGCCTGGCCTTGGTACAAGGCTTGGGCACAGACTTCGCCAGTGTGGTTGATCCGCATCAGGCCAGCCACATGTTTCTTTTCCTCCGTGCTTAGCTCGTTAGGAGCAATGCCGGTTGCGGGCGAGGGCCTTCTCGCATGGGCGGCGCCTGGAGAGCAGGTTCGTAAGGCCTGATCAAATCCAATTAAAAACTTGTCTATAGCTGAGTGGTTCTGTCGTGTAGTCATCTAACCATTCTCTCTGGCTATAGCTCGATAGGCAATATCTTTGCGGAAATAGACGTTATTCCATGACACCCTGTTAACAAGACTGTAAGCCGCAGTCTGGGCTTGGGACACTGAATCACCAAGTGCTACGGCGCAGAGAACTCGACCGCCGTTGGTCACTACATTGCCATCGCTTTGTTGGGTGCCAGCATGGAAAACTTTTGCAGATTCCGGTTCTGCCTCATCCAGCCCAGAAATGACCTCTCCTTTGGCGTAACTATTGGGGTAACCACCTGCTGCCATGACAACTCCTACGGCACTGCGGGAGTCCCATTCAACTGAATGTGAGGCCAAGTCCCCCGTCACTGCCGCCAAACAGAGCTGAGCAAGGTCTGATTTTAGGCGCATCATAACCGGTTGTGCCTCGGGGTCGCCGAAGCGACAGTTGAATTCCACCACGGCGATTTCCCCTTCCGCTGAAATCATAAGTCCGGCATACAAAAAGCCTTTGTATTCATTGCCATCGGCGGCCATGCCCTGCACCGTGGGAAGGATTACTTGATCCATGATTTTCTGGTGAATGGCTGGAGTGACTACCGGAGCCGGTGAATATGCTCCCATACCGCCGGTGTTGGGGCCTAGGTCGCCATCATCACGAGCTTTATGATCTTGTGAGGTTGCCATTGGCAACACATTCGTGCCATCAACAATCGCGATGAAACTGGCTTCTTCACCTTCCAAAAACTGTTCAATGACCACCCGGTGACCGGCATCGCCAAATTTATTACCCGCCAACATATCTTCAACGGCCGCGATGGCATCCGCTTCAGTGGTGGCAACAATCACTCCCTTACCAGCGGCCAAGCCGTCGGCTTTAACGACAATTGGTGCCCCGTTTTCTTTAATATAAGCGATAGCTGGCTCTGTTTCGGTGAAGCTTTGATAAGCCGCCGTAGGAATATTGTGTTTCTTGAGAAAATCTTTACTGAACGACTTCGACCCTTCTAGTTGGGCAGCCTTGGCCGAGGGGCCGAAGCAGGGAAGGTTTTTGGCAGTGAAAAAATCCACAATTCCTTCAACTAAAGGTGCCTCGGGTCCCACTATAGTGAGGCCAACGTTATTGGCAGTGGCAAAGTCTGCCAATGCATCAAAGTCCATAGGGTCTAAAGCAACATTTTCTAAGTTCTTTTCATGCGCGGTTCCAGCATTGCCAGGTGCAACAAAAACTTTATCAGCTTGCTCTGATTGAGCAGCCTTCCAGGCCAGAGAGTGCTCGCGACCCCCACTGCCGATGACCAAAATATTCATTGGTTTTCCTCGATTGGAGTTTGATGGAGATTAATGTCGAAAGTGACGAACACCGGTAAACACCATGGCGATGTTCGCTTCATCTGCGGCGGCGATAACTTCTTCATCCCGCATTGAGCCTCCTGGCTGAATGACCGCTTTGATCCCTGCTGCGGCTGCCGCGTCGATGCCGTCTCGGAAAGGGAAAAAAGCGTCAGATGCCATCACTGAGCCTTCGACAACCAAGTTCTCATCGGCAGCTTTGATGCCGGCAATTCTGGCACTGTAAACCCGGCTCATCTGGCCCGCTCCTATTCCTATTGTCTGGTTATCTTTGCAATAGACAATGGCATTTGATTTTACGTATTGGGCAACAGACCAGGCGAACATCAAATCGCGAATTTCATTTTCGCTGGGTGCTCGGGCACTAACGACTTTGAGGTCACTGCTTTGGAGCTGATGAATATCTCTATCCTGCACTAGCAAGCCGCCGTTCACACGCTTGTAGTCGAGACCCGCTAAACGCTGGGCTGGCCATTGCCCGCAGCTAAGTACCCTAACATTTTTCTTGGCTGAGGTGATTTCGAGAGCTTCTGGGGAAATGCTTGGCGCAATGATCACTTCAGTAAACTGCTGGTCAACAATACGCTTGGCGGTAGCACCATCCAGTTCACGGTTGAACGCGATTATGCCGCCAAAAGCGGATGTAGGGTCGGTCTGAAATGCTTTTTCATACGCAGTCAAAATTGAATCGGTTACGGCAACACCGCAAGGGTTTGCATGCTTAACGATTACACAGGCCGGCTCTTCAAAACATTTTACACATTCAAGTGCCGCGTCCGTGTCAGCGATATTATTATAGGACAATGCTTTTCCTTGCAGCTGTTCAGCAGTGCTGATACTCGCCTCAGTCGGAGTTTTCTCAACGTAGAAAGCTGCATTTTGGTGGGGGTTTTCGCCGTAGCGCATCGTCTGGCTTTTCATAAATTGGGTGTTGAATGTGCGCGGAAATTGCGATTCGGTGTTGTCATCAGTGACATCAGGATCAGCCACTTTGGTGCCTAAATAGTTTGCGATAGCGCCATCATAGGCAGCGGTGTGTTCAAATGTTTTGACAGCCAACTCAAAGCGGGCGTCATCGCTTAATGCTCCACCGTTGTTTTTGAGGAGCTCAATAATGCCGTCGTAATCGGATGGATTCACTACTACACCCACAAAGCGATTGTTCTTAGCCGCTGCACGAAGCATGGTAGGGCCACCGATGTCGATGTTCTCTATGGCAGTTGGCAAGTCGCAATCCGGCCTAGCAACAGTTGCCTCGAAGGGATAAAGGTTTACCACTACTAAATCAATCGGTGGAATATTGTGTTGCTCCATGACCTCGTTATCTTGCCCTCTTCGCGCGAGAATCCCGCCATGAACTTTCGGGTGTAGCGTCTTAACGCGACCGTCCATCATTTCTGGGAATCCGGTGTAGTCCGAAATCTCAATTGCGGGAATATTCTCAGCTTTAAGCTGCTTGTAAGTTCCCCCAGTTGACAAGATTTCTATATCCATTGCCGCTAGAGATTTTGCGAATGGGATAAGGCCAGTTTTGTCGGAAACACTAATCAATGCGCGACGAATGACGCCAGAGTTTTCTGAGCTCATAGGTTGTTTATTCTCGGTTGATGGTTAAGGTAATTACTAGTTTGCGAACTTTACTACGGCAGCCGCTGCCCGGTTAGGCAGCTGTTTAAAGCAGCCCGTAATGTTTCAGTTTGGTGCGCAATGTGCCTCGATTTAATCCTAGCATTGCCGATGCTTTGCTCTGGTTATTGCCGTTATAGCGCATGACGGCCTCTAACAAGGGTGCTTCTACTTCCGCCATTACCATTTGATGAAGGTCGGTAATAGGCTCATCGTCTAAATGGTCAAAATAGCGTCCAAGCGCTTTATCTACTTCGGTTCGAAGAGTGCTTTCTTGTACTGCAAAAGATTCGATTTGCGGTTCTGTTCTGAAACTAATTTCTGAATAACTATCGTCAAGCTTGGTCATGCAGCAAGGGCTCCGTTTGTTCCTTCCAGAATAGCGAAGTATTCTTGCAGGCTGTCTAATTGATGTTGTGGATTTTCCAATTGATTGAAAGCAGTTCTAAAGGGTTTTGATTGAGGGAGCTGATCGACATATTCGGCAACATGCTTGCGGGCATACAGCACGCCTCTTTGGTCGCCATAAAAAGCGTATAGCTTTTCCATGTGGCGGCGAATAACCGATGCTTGCAAGCTAAGTTCAGGTGCAGATTGCTCTTCACCAGTGGCCAGAAAATACTCAATTTGGCTGAAAATCCACGGGCGTCCCCAGGCCGCTCGGCCTATCATCAAACCATCAACGTCGGTCTGTTTTAAGACCTCAGCCGCTTTGTCTGGAGAATCGATATCTCCGTTGGCGATGATAGGGATTGACACGGCCTGTTTGATGTCGGCGATTGTGTCGTACTCAGCTGTCCCTTTGAATCTGCAGGCTCGAGTTCTTCCATGCACGGTCAAAAGCTGTATACCTGCCTGCTCTGCAATTTTTGCAATGGTGACACCGTTGCGGGTTTCCGGTGACCAGCCGGTTCTTATCTTTAGGGTCACAGGTGCTGACACGCTATTAACCACGGCTTCTAGAATATCGCTCACCAATTTTTCGTCTTTTAATAAAGCGGAGCCCGCCGCTTTTTTAAGAACCTTCTTGGCAGGGCAGCCCATGTTGATATCGATGGCATCGGCGCCCATGTCGATATTCATACGCGCTGCGTCGGCCATCATTTGAGGTTCGGAGCCAGCAATTTGAACCACATGAGGGCTATCTAAAACTGGCTTTATCTGCTTCAGACGGTTTCGCTCTCGTTTCCAGAGTTCGCTGTTGGCGGGTAGCATCTCGCCAACGGTTAACCCCGCCCCTTGTTGACTGCATATTTCTCTGAACGGGGCATCCGATACACCCACCATGGGTGCCAAAAAGAGCGAATTGCGAAGAGTGTAAGGGCCGATACAAAGCATTAAAGGGTTGAAACTCGGAGTTTTTTCGGGCGACTATGATAGCGAGGAGCTTGCTTGAGTGAAAGTGATTTGGTTAATTTTTCACCACTATATGAGTCAAGGACCGGTTTCGAGGGTGTTTACCACGAATAGTCCATTGCAGCGTCGGGCAGGCATCTAGCTTCGCCGTTTCTAAAGTCAGGGGATGGCGAATTAGGTTTTAGTATAAATGAATAGTCCAACGGGCTTAGGGGCTAGGGGTTGCGGAAAGCGAGGGTGTAATTAACAGCAAAAGGCCCCGGATCCATAATTGCCAATTGGACCTGAACTGGCGCGCCCGGAGGCATTTCGTCGATGTCTTGCAATCCTTCACTTAAATATTCACCGGGAGAGAACTCCCTTAGAGCAACTATTTCATTCTGCGAGCTGTTAAAGCTCAAGATAATGACTGGGAAACGCTGCGCAACTGTGGCGGTGTTTCGAAATGAAATAGTTACTGCTAGTGCATTAATCTCTTCAGGGTGACTTCGAATATTGAGTTCGTCGCTGACGATAGCATCAACATTTGAATAGGGGGGGAGCTCGCAGTTCAAATAGGTGCAGGCGGTTACGTAGGCCGGCCGAAATTGTTCGAGTTGACTGTACAAAGGCAAGTTTCTCCAAAAATACTGGCCAGCGAGAGTGGCTGCCAATAGGAGGCTTACTAATCCCAACGCTGCTGTGGCTCCCCAGTGCTTTCGCTTTGCGGAGCCTAGATCAACCGGAGTCGCCATCTTCCCAAATTGGTCAAGATTAAGTGTGGGTATGGCCTCTAACGCTTCTTCATCTTCAAATTCCGCGCCTAACGCGCGGGCTCGAATTTCTTCAGTGCTGAGATCGCTCTCCGGAGCAGGCGCGTCGTCTTGCGGCAAGGGATTGTCGCTGTTTGGTTGGCTTGGGGCATCTTCCTTGTCGGGTTCCAGTTCAAACCCGGGCAGAGGAGGGTCATAGAGTTCATCATCAAAGGTTGAGGAATGCTCGCCAGCGTCAACTTGGGCATGTTGCTCCATTGATTCTGAGTTTGCCGCTAGTGGTGGGTGATCACCAGTGGGTGAACGCTCACTAATTACTTCCTTAACAATGAGTGCTGAATCGTCCGCAATCGCTGCTGCTAGTGCCTCTTGTTGGCTGCCTTGTGAATCCCGCAGCTCACTTTGGTCTGACTCATCTTGCTCTTGCTTTTGCTCTGGCTCTGGGTCGTCTGAGGTAATCTGGTTTCTAACAACTGGTGGTTCTGATTCTGATTCAACTGGATTGCTCTCGATTTCTCGATCGGGCTCCTCAGTGCCTACTCTAATTGGGGTATCGCCGATTGTTGCTGAAAAATGAGTAGCGGCAGTGTTTGCCTTAAATTCTGCGCTGTGAGGTTTGGCTGTGTTTACCGTGGGGTCTTGCGCTTCGTCATTGACTTTGGAATGTTGTAGCGAAAAAGAGACAGCTAAAGTGAGATCCTCAGGGTTCGTTTCCTGTGTTGGATCCGAGTGCTCTGAGCTTAAGCCTTCGGCCTGTGTTTTCTGTTTCGTTTTCTGTTCTGTTTTTTGCCCTGGTTGTTGCTCGTTTACCTGTTCATTGGCACCCGTAGTCGCCGGTTCAACTCCAATACTGTTGGATTGAGTTGCGGGTTCTGGAGAAAAAGCCTCTGTTTCTTGGTTTAAAAGTTGCTCCGCTTGGCTTGGCGTGGCTGCCTTTTGGTCAGTGGTTGAATCAGTGCCAGCTGTTTCAGTGGCAATGTCTTTCCTCTCAATGACCGAGGCTTCCTGCAGTGCTCTGCGAGTGAGAAAAACTGAAGGGTCGAAATAGGTATTGGGATCATTCCCAACGAAGACAGAATCAGAGCTGGACTCGTCACTGTCGTTGGCGCTCTCGAGAAAATTGTCGGACGCAACAAATACAAGAAGGCATGATCCACAGCGGACTTTGCCAGACGCGGCTTTTAAAAGCTGAGCGTTGGTATTAAAAGAAGATTCACAGCTTGGACACTGGGTAACGTGTAATGCCATAACTTAATTTGGTATAGCTGCTATGTGCTAAAGGTTAATTGTCGAACGTTAGAAGGAGTGTAGGGGATTGTCATGCGGATAGCTAACTGCAGTTCTGAGGCTTTAGTGCTTTAGGACTCCGTTGATACGGACCCAACCATCTTTGACAGTAGCTGGTGCTAGATCAAACCAAGTTGAATATTTAGATTCTATCAAATCGATTTGTTCTTCTAAGATGCCAGAGAGGACAATGTGACCGTCCTTTGCAACGAGTGATGCCAGTAGTTCAGCCAAGTCTAACAGCGGTGCGCATAGAATGTTCGCCAGCAGAATATCAGCTTTAGTTGTTGGATGCTGGTCAGGAAGAAAGGCTTGTATTTGATCTTCATCTAAAGAATTTCGCTTGCTGTTTTCCAGTGTCGCTAGAATTGCTTGTGGGTCGTTATCTACCCCGATTGCGTTCTTCGCCCCAAGCAAGATTGAGGCGATAGCTAGCACACCAGAACCGCAGCCATAGTCGATCACTGACTTTTGAGAGAGGTCGGTTTGTTCCAGCCATTGTAAGCAAAGCGATGTGGTTGCATGAGTGCCGCTGCCAAAGGCTAGACCCGGGTCAAGCATGATAGTTACAGCGCTAGGGTCAGGCGGGGTTTGCCAACTGGGACAAATCCAAAGGCTCTCTCCAAATTGCATAGCTTCGAAGTCATTCATCCAAGCCCGTTCCCAGTCTTGGTCCTCGATGTTTTCTATCGCCAATGTCTCTTTGTTTTTAACTGCAGTGTGATTTGAAAGCGCACTGATGCAAGGCGTGAGATTAACATCTTGCTGGAAAAGTGCGACCACCGTTGTAGAGTCCCAAAGAATGGTTCCGCCCGGTTCCAACTGAAAAACTGGCTGGTCTTCACTGTCAATTAAGGATATAGAAACAGCGCCAAAATTCATCAGGAGCTGTTCTAATTCCTCGCTGTGAGTAGGGTTTGTGTTGACTTTGATTTGTTGCCAAGGCATCAGGTTTACAAGACTCAAAGTAATTGGTGAGAGTTAAGAGGCTGCGAACCTGGGAATGGGTGAAATAAAGCGGTCAGAAAACTCCAACCGCTTTTATGACATTAAAGTTTAAGCTTTTGCTCTAGGTAGTGGATATTTACCCCACCCTTTTGGAACTCCGTATCTCGAACCAAATCCCGGTGCAGTGGGATATTGCTCTTGATACCATCGATCAGCATTTCATCCAAAGCGATTTGCATACGCGTTAGCGCCTGTTCACGGCTAGCACCGTAGCTAATTAGCTTGGCGATTAGAGAATCATAATAGGGTGGTACGGAGTACCCAGAATAGAGGTGAGAGTCTACTCTAACACCTGGCCCACCTGGCGCATGAAAGTGATTTACCCTGCCAGGGCTTGGTAGAAAAGAGTCAGGATCTTCGGCGTTAATGCGGCATTCAAAAGCGTGTCCGCTTATCTTAACGTCTTCTTGTTTGATAGAGAGAGGCTCGCCACTGGCAATCCTAAGCTGCTCTTGAACAATGTCTACTCCGGTAACCAATTCTGATACTGGATGCTCAACTTGAACGCGGGTATTCATTTCAATGAAGTAAAAACGCTCGTCCTGGTAAAGAAACTCCAGAGTACCTGCGCCGCGATAGTTCATGTTTTCGCAAGCCTTGATGCAGGTGGCCAAAACATCTTCTCGCACTTTATCAGGAATGCCTGGAGCAGGTGCTTCCTCGATCACTTTTTGATGGCGTCGCTGCAAAGAGCAGTCTCGATCTCCTAAGTGAATAGCATTTCCTTGACCATCCCCGATCAGCTGGATTTCTACGTGTCGAGGATCTTCTAAGAATTTTTCAAGATAAACCACGCCGCTGCCGAAAAACGACTTCGCTTCGGTTTGGGTAACGTAGATGGCTTTTAACAGCGCCGCTTCGTTATGAACTACTCGCATTCCTCGACCGCCACCGCCAGCAGCTGCTTTGATAATCACTGGGTAGCCGATGTCTCTTGCTAGGCTTAGCGTGCGTTCTTTGTTTTCATCAATTGGGCCATTGGAACCCGGTACGGTGGGAACGCCAGCATCGCGCATTACGTTGATGGCAGAAACTTTGTCACCCATCATTCGGATGGTTTCGGCGCTCGGACCAATGAAAATGAAGCCGCTATTTTCAACTTGCTCGGCAAAATCTGCGTTCTCAGAGAGGAAACCATACCCTGGGTGGACAGCGAGAGAGTCGGTGACCTCCATTGCAGAGATGATTCTCGGAATATTCAAATAGCTTTCCGTTGGACTCGCAGGGCCGATGCAGACAGATTCATCGGCTAGGCGTACGTGCATTAAGTCCTCGTCAGCCGTAGAGTGCACAGCGACAGTTTTGATTCCTAATTCTTTACAGGCTCGCAGTACGCGCAGAGCAATTTCGCCGCGATTTGCGATCAATACTTTCTCTAACATCCGCTCGATTCCCGAAATTAATTAGACGATTCTGATTAATGGCTGATCGTATTCAACGGGTTCGCCGTCTTTTACAAGAATGGCTTCTACCACGCCTGCGTGATCTGCTTCGATTTGATTCATCATCTTCATTGCTTCCACTAGGCAGACCACATCGCCAACTTTGACAGTGGTGCCTACTTCAACAAACGGAGGGGATGATGGAGACGGTGAGCGATAGAATGTGCCAACCATAGGCGATTGCACATCATTGCCGCTGCTAGCTGGTGCTACTGGGGCAGCTTCCGGTTCTTTAGGAGCGGGCGCTGCAGCAGGAGCTGCAGGTGCGGGCGCTGCGTAGGCAACGGGTGCCGCTGCCACCGCGGTGGAAGCACGGCTTATTCGGACGGCTTCTTCGCCTTCTTTAATTTCGATTTCGGCTATATCTGACTCTTCAAGGAGTTCGATGAGCTTTTTTACTTTTCTAATATCCATAGTGGCTTCCTAAGGTACAAATTTAGATTGCGAGTTTTTTGGCGGCGGCTTGAAGGGCCAGTTCATAGCCTTGTGCACCGAGTCCGATGACACAGCCTTCGGCTATGTCAGAAAAATAAGAATGATGACGAAACGGTTCGCGTTTGTAGAGATTTGAAAGATGTACTTCAATGAACGGCAATTCCGAGGCCAAGACAGCGTCTCGCAGCGCGATGCTTGTGTGGGTGAAGCCGCCAAAATTAACCAGCATGAACGAGGTTCCATCAACCCGAGCCTGGTGTAGGCGGTTAATCAGATCCGCTTCGGAGTTGCTTTGGATATGGTCGAAGCCAAAGCCCAACTCTGCGCATTGAGCCTGCAGGCGCTGATTAATATCATCAAGGCTGTCAGAGCCGTAAATGTGAGGCTCTCTTTCGCCTAAAAGGTTTAGATTTGGGCCGTTTAGTACCAAAATTGCTGACATTTTCGCCTATCTTGCAAAGTTTATAAAATATGCTCAAAACTTAGGTTGGCGCGAAGGTCTTTTGACCTTTGGCCGAATTTAGGCGCATGTTCTCAGAAAATGAGGTGGATTTCACTAACTTTATTGTCTTTCGAAGAAATTAGCTAGATTAGTGGCATTGAAACTTTTTGAGGAGGGTAGCAAAAACCCCATTCTGCGCAGCCTTGATATTCAATAATGAGAACCGACTCGGTCGTTGGATTTGCTGGCAGGTTAAGGTCAACACTAAGGTGGGAGAAATACACTTCCACGTCACCAAAGAATTCATCTGTTTTCTCAACGCCAACAGGGAGTTCTACTTCTAGAAGCTGAGGCGGAGTTGATGCGTTTTGCTGGTAGGAGAATTTGAGCTTATTCTGGTACAGGTAATGCTCTGGCGCGGTTTCCCAATTTGCTCGGTATAAGCTGTCTGCGGCCACGCTTAGATGGAAGGGGAAGGCTTGCTCTAAGCTAAGAGGCTTAAATCGATTGCGACTTTGGTCGGCGAAGCTGCTAAGGCTTGGCCCATTTGTTTGAGCGATGGCCAAAGGTGCTGAGACTGCAAAAATTAAACCTGCCAACGCTGAAATTACGAGCAATGGACTGAAATTGCCCCGAACCTTTGAGTCTGGCGAAACCCGTTTTGAGAGCATGGCATTCGTTGTCGATTTTGAATTCATAACAAATAAGACCCTCAGCTAAGAGATTTTATTCTTGCTAGTTGGGTGGGTTTTCTCAATCCCTATACCGGTCGAAAATCAAGCAGGCGTTAGTACCTCCAAAACCGAAACTGTTGGACATGATTCTATTAAGAGTCACATTGTCCTGACGCTGCACGGCGATAGGAAAGCCCGCCGCTGCCTCGTCTACGTTTTCCACGTTGGCAGATGCTGCAATGAAATTATTTTGCATCATCAGTAAGCTGTAAATAGCTTCATGGGCGCCCGCCGCACCAAGCGAGTGTCCGCTTAAGGATTTGGTGGAGTTAATAGTGGGGATATTATCGCCAAAGACACTTTTGATTGCGCGCAGCTCAGACACATCTCCAGCCGGTGTGCTAGTGCCGTGAGTGTTGATGTAATCGATAGGGCCTTCGAGGTTTGCTTTCGCCATCTGCATCGCTCTCGCGCCGCCTTCGCCGGAGGGTGCCACCATGTCATAGCCGTCGGATGTTGCAGCGTAGCCAGTGAGCTCTGCTAATATAGTTGCGCCTCTCGCTAGGGCGTGATCTAAGGCTTCAACCACCAACACAGCGCCACCGCCGGCGATAACAAAACCATCTCTGTCTGCATCAAATGCTCTTGAGGCCTTTTCAGGTGTGTCGTTATATTTGGTGGAGAGTGCGCCCATAGCATCGAACATATGAGACATAGTCCAGTGCTCTGATTCTCCGCCTCCCGCAAACACTACATCTTGCTTATTCAGCTGAATAAGTTCTGCTGCATGACCGATACAGTGAGCACTTGTGGCACAGGCAGAGGAAATGGAATAGTTCACACCTTTGATCTTAAATGGGGTGGCTAAGCAGGCCGACACGCTGCTGCTCATGGTCCGAGGGATTCTATAAGGACCCACGCGGCGCACACCTTTGTCCCGCACGATATCTGTTGATTCCAGCTGGTCTTCAGGAGAACCGCCGCCCGAGCCTACTACCAGCCCAGTCCGAATATTTGAAACCTGTTCGTCGGTTAGGCCGGAATCATCGATTGCTTGCTGCATCGCAATATAGCTGTATTCGGATGCTGCACCCATGAATCGCTTTAACTTGCGGTCAATGAGCTCGCTCGTATCGAGATTAACGGAGCCGCTGATTTGGCTTTTCATGCCGATTTCTTTATAGGATTCGTTATGGCGAATGCCGCTTTTCCCTTGCTGCAGGGAATCCAACACAGCGTGCTTATCATTGCCTAAGCACGATACGATTCCCATTCCTGTAATAACTACGCGGCGCATATTTTCCTCGCTTAAATTAAGCTGTGCTAGAAAGACGTTTCTGGAGTGAATAGACCAACTTTCAGAGCTTTGGTGGTGTAGATGACTTTGTCATCTACCGCAACTGTGCCATCGGCGATACCTACAACTAACTTGCGGTCAATCACTCGACTAATTGACAAATTGTAAGTCACTTTTTTAGCGTCAGGCAGAATCTCACCAGTAAATTTTACTTCGCCGGCTCCTAGCGCACGGCCCTTGCCTGGGTGGCCGCTCCAACCAAGGTAGAATCCAACTAGCTGCCAAAGTGCATCTAAACCAAGGCACCCAGGCATCACTGGATCTCCCGGAAAATGGCAGTCGAAAAACCAGAGGTCTGGTTTGATATCTAGTTCGGCTATGATTTGGCCTCGACCGTATTCGCCGCCATCATTGGTAATGCTGGTGATGCGGTCAAGCATAAGCATATTATTGACGGGTAATTTTGCATTTCCCGGCCCAAACAGGCGACCGTGACCACAGTCAATCAATGCGTCCATGTCATAGGAACTTTGTGGAGTAAAGCTCTCGTTTTTAGTCTTCATAGGTTTTTTGCTCTTAAGAGCTTCCTTACTAATCTGGCAGCGAGTTTATCGTGACGAGCCCAAATAATCGACCGTAAATTTGCCTCATCAGCACCTCAGCTGCTGGACTCTTCCTGTCCCCATACACCTAAGATTCCTTCTTTGATAGACTCGCACTTCCGCGTATTAGGACCTTCTTATGATGTTGCCCGTAGTCTTAGCAGGAGGGGTAGGGTCAAGGCTGTGGCCTCTTTCCACGCCATCTTCTCCCAAACAATTTGTTGTTTTGCCAGGCCGCAATTTCAGTCTATTTACCCAAACCTTGCAGCGTCTTCAACGACTTCCGCTAGGCTTATCTGCGCCGATAGTCGTGTGCAATGACAATCACAAGGAGCAAGCTCTACAACAATTGCTAAGCGCTAACATTCACGAAGCTCAAATGCTGCTTGAATCGGTTGGTCGAAATACAGCGCCAGCGGTGGCGCTAGCCGCGTTTCATGCGTGCGGAGAGGGAAATGATCCGCTACTTCTAATTTGTCCGGCGGATCACGTTATTGAGAATGATGCAGCATTTGCTGCAGCGCTAGAGGAAAGCCTACCGATAGCGGAGGCAGGGTACCTCGTAACGTTTGGAGTCACTCCCACTAGACCAGAGACAGGCTATGGTTATCTCGAACGCGGAGAGCCATTGTCTAATTGCGCTAGCTGGAAGGTCGTTAGCTTTACCGAAAAACCCGATGAGGTCGTTGCCAAGTCATTTGTTAAAAGTCAGTATCATTTTTGGAACAGCGGTATATTCGTTTTTCGAGCATCAAACTTTCTGGCTCAACTAAAAGAATTTGCACCAGATATTTTTCGTGCATGCCAAACGACTTACGGGACAGCTGAGAAGGCTGCGAACTCAATTTCTTTTAGTGCTCGTTGTTTTGAGAGTTGTCCTAGTGAGTCAATCGATAGGGCAGTAATGGAGAAAACCCAGTCGGCCGCGGTAGTTGAAGTGGCAATGGGTTGGAGTGATTTAGGATCTTGGGAGGCATTGGATAGAGCTGCCACTGAGCAAGACAATGGAGCAGGGCCATTTTAAGGAAGTTGTGACAGAATGAACATCTAGAGTTAGTCAGATCTTGCGAGTGCAACGTGTGTTTGACTCCCTCTGCACTATTCTAGCTATCTAAATTGAACTAAACCTTAAGGCTGAGGATTAATGACTAAAGAAATTACATGCTTTAAAGCATATGACATTCGAGGCAGAGTGCCCGAACAATTGAACGAAGACGTGGCTTATCGGATAGGCCGCGCCTTTGTAGAGTTTCTGTCGCCCAAGCGTGTGGTTGTTGGTTTTGATATACGACTAACCAGTGCCAGCCTCTGTGAAGCGTTGACACGAGGACTCACCGATGGCGGTGCAGATGTCATCAACATTGGACAATGTGGGACAGAGGAGGTTTATTTTGCCACGTCCTATTTAGAAGCCGATGGGGGGATAGTGGTCACCGCAAGTCATAACCCTAAAGATTACAATGGAATGAAGCTGGTAAGAGAAAATTCAAAACCTATTAGCGGCGACACCGGCTTGAATGAAATTAGGAAGCTTGCGGAAAAAAATGAATTTAAGGTTTGCAATAGCACCGGCGAGGTTGCAATCGAACAAATCAAGACAGCTTATACTGAACACTTACTTGGCTATGTGGAATTGGATTCGCTTAAACCCTTAAAAATCGTTTGCAATGCGGGTAATGGTGGAGCTGGTCAAGCATTGGACGCGCTTGAGGCTTGCTTACCTTTTGAGTTCATTAAAGTGCACCATGACGCCGATGGTAATTTTCCGAATGGAGTGCCTAATCCCTTGCTGGTTGAAAATCGGCAGCCCACTATTGATGCTATTTTAGAAAATCAAGCAGACCTAGGCATCGCTTGGGACGGCGATTTTGATCGTTGTTTTTTCTTTGACGCGGACGGTCGTTTTATCGAAGGTTACTATATAGTCGGTCTACTGGCACAGGCATTCCTCGAGAAACATTCTGGCGCAAAAGTGATACATGACCCCCGCCTAACTTGGAATACGATTGAAATAGCTAAAGCATTTGGTGGCACAGCTATAAACTGCAAAACTGGGCATGCGTTCATCAAAGAAAGAATGAGGTCGGAAGACGCTGTGTATGGTGGTGAAATGAGTGCCCATCATTATTTTAAAGACTTTTTCTATTGTGACAGTGGCATGATTCCGTGGCTTTTGGTGGCAGGGTTAATGTCAGCCAAAGGGAAAACACTGGCTCAATTAGTGGATGAACGGATGAAAGCTTTCCCGGCTAGCGGCGAGATTAATATTAGTATCGAAAACCCTGCGGCCCTGATCCAATCTATCGACGACCGTTATGAGAGTATGGCGGAATCCGTTGACTATATCGATGGCTTGTCAATGTCGTTCGACCGCTGGCGGTTTAATATTCGCATGTCTAACACTGAACCCCTTGTTCGTTTAAATGTAGAAGCTGCGGCAGATGAAGAGTTGATGAAATCTAAGACCCAAGAACTGTTGGCAATGATAAACGGCTAATACACAGACCCCAAATTTTTAAAGGATTTTCCAATGCAAGAATCTGAATCAAACATACTCGCCTTCTTCCGCCTTGAATCTGCCGGTGGAATATTGCTAATGGGGTCGGCTGTGTTGGCAATGGTATTGGCAAACTCACCGTTGGATGGTTTGTATCAGAGTTTCTTGGCAACACCGGTGGAAACTCGTTTTGGTGCCTTAGAAATTGCAAAACCTTTATTGCTTTGGATCAATGACGGTTTAATGGCAGTCTTTTTCTTTCTTGTGGGTTTGGAGCTAAAGCGGGAGCTGGTTGAAGGTGAGCTTTCCGAACCCAGCAACATTATTTTGCCGGGAGTAGGCGCAATTGGCGGCATGGCATTTCCGGCTGCGATTTATTTGCTCTTTAACTATGATGACCCAGTCGCCTCTCAAGGGTGGGCGATTCCTGCGGCAACGGATATTGCCTTCGCCCTTGGAGTGCTTACGCTGCTTGGTTCGTCTGTGCCAACCTCCATTAAAGTGTTTTTGACCTCACTGGCTATATTCGATGATGTGGCGGCGATAGTGATTATCGCCGTATTTTACACCGCCTCCATATCGATGGTGGGGTTGGCGGTGGTAGCAGCTTGCCTGCCGGTGCTTTTTTTACTTAACAGATACAACATAATAGAGAAAAGTCCTTATATGTTTGTTGGCATCATCATGTGGGTGGCGATGTTGAAATCAGGCGTCCATGCAACACTTGCAGGCGTTATTGTTGCGATGTTTATTCCTATGCGGTGTCGCAAAGATCCTAGTTTTTCGCCTTTAGCAAGTCTCGAACATGATCTGCATTCGGTTGTTGCATACTTTGTGCTACCTGTGTTCGCGTTTGCCAACGCGGGTATTAGTTTTCGGGGACTGGATTCGAATCAACTGCTTCACAGCGCTCCTGTTGGTATAGCAATTGGTTTGGTGATTGGAAAACAACTGGGTATATTTAGCTTGTGCTTCATTGCAGTGAAGAGTGGTTTAACAAGTTTACCAAAAGGAATTACATTTCCAAGGCTCTACGGTACCGCCGCTCTTTGTGGTATCGGGTTTACTATGAGCTTATTTATTGGTGGGCTAGCGTTTTCTGATTCAGCGACGGTTTTCGATGAAAGAATTGGAATAATTGCGGGTTCTCTTTTGTCTGGAATCATTGGCTATTTTGTGTTGCGCAGAAGCCTGCGGTCCTAGTTCTTTTTAACGTCGATAGGAGTGTAGGGCACTGTGTTACAACTCAAACCTAACTGTGAATGCTGCGACCGAGACTTGCCTGCGAATAGCAGCGACGCTCTAATTTGTAGCTACGAATGTACTTTTTGCAAACAGTGCGTGGAGGATGTTCTAAGTAATGTCTGCCCCAATTGTGGTGGTGGTTTTTGTCCGCGCCCAATAAGGCCTCAGGCAGCTTACAGGGTAGGGGTGAGTTTAGAATTCCACAAGCCCTCCACCGAGCGCGTGTTAACTAAACTTAGCCGCGAAGAAATTCGAACGTTTGCAGAAACAATAAAACACAGGGACCCCGGTAACCGTTGAGATGAAACGAGTGGAAGATTATCTATTAGTAGAAGAAGTGGTTTCTGTTGCTGACTTTATTCGTTTGCGGCGTGTATCGGGCTTGTCAGCAAGGCCAGAGCAGGCTGTTGCAAGAGGATTGAGCAATAGCCTTTATGGTGTGCAGATAAAAATTGGCGCTGAAACTATAGCTATGGGCCGAATTATCGGAGACGGCGGCCTCAATTTTGACATAGTCGATGTTGCTGTCGCACCAGAGCACCAAGGGAAAGGTTTGGGAAGGATGCTGATGGAGGCATTGCTTGGCTATATCAAAGCAAATGTGGAACCCCATGCTTACGTGACTCTGATGGCGGATGTGCCTAGTTTGTATGAAAAGTTTGGGTTCCACTACACAAGCCCCGACAGCGAGGGAATGTATTACAAATGGTAGTTAGAGCGAAAGAGTCGGAGAGAAACCGTGGAAGAGATTAGCTGGGGCGAATTTGAGAAAGTTGAATTAAGGGCCGGTACAGTTTTAAGTGTTGATGAGTTTCCAGAAGCGCGACGCCCTGCATGGAAGCTAACAATCGACTTTGGCCCAGACATAGGTGTCAAAAAATCGAGCGCACAAATTACTGTACTTTATGAACGCGAAGATCTTGTGGGTCGACAGATTGTGGCGGTGGTTAACTTCCCGAAAAAACAGATCGGTCCGTTTATGTCTGAGTGCTTAGTCACTGGCTTTAGTAATTCAGATGGTGCAATAGTATTGATAGCACCCGATAGTCCTGTGCCTAACGGTAGCAAACTGTTGTAGAGCGCTTATTCGTTGGCTTCTTGAATTTTAGTTATCAGTGCTGATGTGGATTCATCCATTTGCTGTCGCAGTGCGTCCTCATTAAATGCTTTAATTACTTTTTCGGAAAGAATTTTTCCTAATTGCACGCCCCATTGATCAAACGCGTTGATGTTCCAGATGACGCTTTGTACAAATACCCTATGTTCATAGAATGCGATTAGGCTGCCTAGATTATAGGGCGTAAGTTCTTCAATGAGTAAAGTGCTGCTGGGTTTGTTGCCGGTAATATTACGGTGGGGGTTTTGCTGTAAATCTCCTTCCATAAGGGCTTTACTTTGGCTTAAGCAGTTGGCCAAAAGATGGTTGTGCTGAGCAGCACAGGCGCTGTTTTCCGGTTTGGAAAAGGCGATAAACTCCACAGGAATAAATTCGCGCCCTTGATGTAAAAGTTGAAAATAGGAGTGCTGGCTGTTTGTACCAGCGCTGCCCCAGAGCGTCTCTCCAGTCCTATAATTTAGCTTATTGCCCTCAAGATCAACACTTTTTCCAAGACTTTCCATGTATAACTGCTGTAAGAAAATTGGCAGTGAATCTAGGCGCTGGCTGTAGGGGACAATAGCGGTACTTGGGGCGTCAAAAAAATTGATGTACCACAGGGCGATGAGTGCGCTTAAAACCGGCAGGTTCTGACTGAAGTTGGACTTCCGAAAATGCTCATCCATCGAGTGAGCACCTGCCAGCAGTTTGTTGAAATTTTCCATCCCACAGGCAAGGGCAATAGGTAAACCAATGGCAGACCACAGTGAATAGCGGCCGCCTACCCAGTCCCACATTGGAAAGAGGTTTGCACTGCTTATGCCAAATTCCTCAGCTGCCTGTCGGTTAGTTGTTGTGGCAACAAAATGAGCCGCAATGTGCTCTTGAGAGAAACCTTGGTCCAAAAACCACTGACGGGCAAGGTTAGCGTTCTCTCGGGTCTCCAGTGTGCCAAATGATTTAGACGCGATGATAAATAGAGTCCGCCCAGCGTCGAGTTTGTTTAAAACACTTTGCATATGAATTGGATCAACGTTCGACACAAAATGGAGGTTTATCTCATCGTCGCGGAAGTGACCTAAGGCATCAACAACGAACGCCGGGCCGAGATCGGAGCCACCTATCCCAATGTTTACGATATCGACTATTGTTGAGTTGCTTGCGCCGCGCCAGGCTCCGCTGCGAATTTCTTCAACGAAATTGCTCATTTTAGCCAAGCTTTCAGCTACTTCTGGAGGTTGGGTTTCAGGTGGCTGCCTGAGAGCGGTATGCAAAACGGCACGGTTCTCGGTTGTATTGATTGCATCGCCAGCAAACATACTGTCGATAGCTTCTTGAAGCTTACTTTCGTCGGCAAGCTGCAACAGTAAATCAATGGTTTCCTGAGTTAGAAATTGTTTGGAATAGTCTAAGAGCAGTGCTTCATGACTGGTGCTGAATTGCTCAAATCTTCCAGTTTCAAACAAGCTTTGTAATCGAAACTCCCTGTGTTTGAACTGCGCAGAGTGAGTTTTAAGAGTGTCCCAGACAGAGGTGTCGGTTGGATTTACCATAGTTGTTAGTGAGTCTAAGCTGATTGGGCTGAAAGTCGCGAGCAGTCGTAAAGTTAGTTCATGAGAGCAAAACTTATTTGTTCCGGCGTCCGAGACTTTCCAAGTCGGCAAACTGTAACAAAGATGACTGAAAGAGTGTATTTCTCATTTTGTTCTAGCGCTAGAAACATGGGCTGCTGAAATTCTAAAACCGGCTGTTTGCAGATGAGGAGAGTTGCTGCCAAACAATATGATTTCAGAAAAAGAAAGCCTCTACCTAAATGGCAAACCTGCCTCAAATAAGTTGAATTTTGGCTATTGAACCCGCGTTATATTTTATGTAGTATGCGCGTCCTGATCAGATGTCTGAGGTTGGACTGGTCAGGGTAAGAGCCTTTTCTCTTGCTGCAACCTCACCGTGCCGCTATAGCTCAGCCGTGGTAGAGCAGCTGACTTGTAATCAGCAGGTCCCGAGTTCGACTCTTGGTGGCGGCACCACTTATTTTTACTCCCTAAATCAATCACTTATCCATCGTCTTAGCTGCATCTCCAGTCGCTGAGAATACTCTTTTTCCGAAAAATGGCCACAAATCGTCCGCTTTGGCTGCGAAATCTAAGGGTGCGCTGTGCAGGGTGGCTTACTAAGGGGGCGAGAATATAATCTCACGGTAAGGGTTTGCTTTTTCATGCCTGGGTGGTCTACCTGAGCGGCATAGAAGGATACAGAGGGCTATAGAAGAAGGGGTGTCAGAAATAAGAAAGGCGCACCAGAACGGCGCGCCTTTTTGGGTTAGTCAGGCAGTCTAGTGGCGTTTTTGGGCCGAGTTACCCGTTTTTGCTCTGCGACGTTTCTTTTTCTTGGATTGCTCTTCATTTAGCAACTCCAATTGGGCTGCGTCGGTGACAAACAGTTTTTCTGTTCGTCTCTTAAACGGAGGCTTGCCACGGAAGTCGGTGGTTCGAACGGTCACCCATTCTCCCTCTAATTCACTCTCAGTGACTTCCAGCTGGGCAACGTCAACAGCCTCAAGGCGCTCAACCTTGCGCTTAAATGGGGGCTTTCCGCTAAAATCAGTAGTAATTTTAGTTACGCAATCTGATTTGCAGTCTTGATCAGCAGGGGCAGCCCAGCCAATTGTTCCCGCGGCAAGGGTGGCAAGACCACCAAAAACCAAGCTTAACGTTTTCATCTGTTACCTCCTTGAGTCACTTAAAACTTTAGTAGAGCTACATCTTGGTGCGTTTTTCGCACCAAAACAATGCGATAAAATCGAATTCTACACAGAACTAGCCGAAATGTGGACGATTTCTGCAATGGCGCACTTTTTGCTCACTACACTTAAAGACAAGCAAAGCAGTGGCAATCAAATGGTGCGAGCGTACAGAACAAGAAGGTCGCAATTGGAGACTAGGAAATGGGCATTAACCGTTGGCTTGCTCATTTGCGCTCTATTGAGTTCTTCTCTTCAGGCTGCCGAGTTTGATTCTAAGATAGCTATGTCTCAGGCAGCCTCCGGCAATTTTTACGTTAAAGGTCGGTTCGGTGAAGAAGACAGTGCTAGTTTTTTGGTGGACACGGGTTCCGGTTTAGTCGTGCTGTCTGAAAAGACGTTTAACAGTTTGGCTATTATGGATGCCAAGAAACCCATTTCTCGAAAAGCGGCCCGCTTAGCTGATGGCAGAACCAAGGCGATTAATATCTATTCGGTGGAACAGCTGGTTTTGGGTGATAACTGCAGTTTGGGCCCGCTAGAGGTGGCAGTGATTCCCGGAGGTACACGAAATATTCTGGGCTTAAGCGCTCTCAATCAAGCAGCGCCTTTTGCTATTTACACCTCACCCCCAACATTGGCATTAACCGGCTGTAGTATTGACGTGTTAAGCCCGCAGTATTCACTGATTGGTTCTTTAGACTAGGTATCTTTCGAGCCTCAGGATTCCGGAGTTGGTCCCACTTTATTTAAGCGGCTCGCGCTGGCACGTTTACTACTCCAACTCTCTCTTAGTGCTCAAACCCGCCGTCTAGAGCCCGCGCGAAAGACAATGCTAAAGGCCTTTTAAAATGGGTTCCTACAACGGTCTTCTGGGCAATTCAGCCAAATTGTAGTCCGGCTCAGATTACTCTATTCTTCATCTTCTATTTTTGGCGCGGAACCCTCTTGCAATGCTTAGTGATATACAAATTAGAGAACTGGTGAAGGATTACGGTTCTTCTGTCAGTCATGGCCGCTCCATTGCCACATTAATCTCAGACGGTGAATTGCCAAGATTAAGCGCTTGCACGGTTGCTAAGGGCAAAGTATCTGATTCGGTTTTTGGAGACGAACTCACCTGTCGTGATGGCAGGCCATTGCGGCTTATGTTTCGCAATAATCGTATTTCCACCCATGATGTTAATCGCGGAACTATCCCCTTTAAAGATCAGGTGTTGGCTCTTAACCATGATCTTATGCTCAGATTGGTGGAAGGGGTTTTAGGAACTTCCCAATTTAAGGTGCCGGGTTTAAAAGCCGCGTCCACAGTGATACCGGCAGAGAACCTTAAGGTAATCCCTCTGGAAAATGTTGTTCGCCTATATAACGCGGAAAGCTCTACTTCTACTTCATTGTATCAACACTGGCTAATGGCGAAGAAAGCGGGCCAAGAGCAGATTGTTTTTGCAGGGCACAAGATTGACGTCGACGCGTTAACTGTTAATGGGCGTTTGCCCTATCTCATGGATACTCCTAGTACCAAGGCTGAGGTTGATCACACTACAGCCGCCAGCGAGCTGGTTTCGGCAGGAGTCTGCACGGAACAGCAATACAATCAGATTCGAAACTCTTCGATGATGGCCTTTGGTATCGTTTCTCAATTCCTGAAGACTAAAGGAATGGTTCTCGTTGACACTAAAACAGAACACGGTCTAACGCGAGAAGGAAACATTGTTGCCGCTGATGAACTCTACACCATGGATTCCTCCCGGTTTTGGCGACTCGAAGAAAACGGTGAGTTAGCGCTTCGTGACGGCAAGCCCGTCTCGTTCTCCAAAGAATTTGCTCGTGGCATGGTTACTGAACAGGACCAACAGTTTACCAGCGCCCAAGCTGCTGAAATCGCAGTGAGGTATATTCAGGGTTTGCAGCATTTAAGCGGCCTTGAATTCACTCCTGATCTACGTGATCACGACGAGCGAATAGTTGAGTCTACTAACCTCATCCTGGATGCCTTGCTTTAGCGAAGCTGCAGCTGGCAAGGTTGATGGCTCATAACCGTTCATTCACCCGAAAGATGCACTGAAGAAACTGAACACCTCACGTAAAGGAAAAGTCAAAATGAGCGATTTTTTTCGAGCAGGTTTGTTATCCGCTGCTTGCCTATTTGCCGTTGCTTGTACCGAGCAAACGGCCGAATTGGGCGCTGTATCAGCTGAGCCGGTAACCCGCATTAGTGCTGCAGATTATCAGCGAGCGGAAAAAATGTTGCGACCAAATACTGACAAACTTTTGTTAGGGCGAATCGTTTCCCAGTATTGGCAGGACGACGAAACCCTGGTCTATCAGCGCACCACTGAGAGTGGCTCAGAATTTTTCTTGGCTGACCCCAGTGCTGGAACTAAAACTAAGCTCGTCGACAATGCTAGGCTTTCGCCATTACTAGAGCCTCACTACAAAGGAGAGAACTGGGATGCCAATAGCCTTGCTCTCAGAAATATAGAGCTTGCTCAGTCTCATGATATTCTCGAATTTTCATTCGCGAGCAAGCGATTCCAGCTGAGTCTTGCAGACTATGAACTCACCGAAATGGAGGCATCGCCTCAGTCGGAGTTTCTTTCGCCGGATGGGACAAAAGCTGTGTTTGTGGATTCTCATAATTTGTGGGTTCGTGATACCGCTACCAACGCGCTTAGCCAATTAACATTCGATGGTATCGAACATTACGGCTACGGCACTAACAATGCGGGATGGCTCAGGGATGACGGGCCAGTTTTAGAATGGTCGCCAGATTCGAAAAAAATTGCGACCTTCCGTCACGACAGTCGCAGTGTGGGTGAGATGGCTGTTTATAATACTCAAGTGGGTCACGTGGATATTGATGTTTGGAAATATCCTCTGCCCGGTGATGAGCATATTTTTATGATTGAACGGCTTGTCATTCACTTGGGCGAAGCGCCAAAAATTGTTGCCTTGAACATGCCGCCGGACGCCCACCGTTCCACCACTAGCGATCACATTGCAGGGCGACGAGGTGATTTTTTGGATGTGCAGTGGAGCCAAGACAGTGACTCACTGGCATTTGTATCCTCTTCTCGCGATCACAAGGTGGCCACCTTAAAGTTGGCAAACCCTTATGACGGCGATGTGAGAGAGGTTTTTGAAGAAGTTCAACAAACCTATTACGAAGGTGGCTATAGCGATGAAGCTTGGTCGGTTCTTCATGAACGCTCTCAATTTATTTGGTTTTCAGAAAAAGACAACTGGGCCCATTTGTACCTTCATGATTTGGACAGTGGAGCAGAAATTCGGCCACTAACAACTGGGAATTGGCGAGTTTTAGATTTGCTGAAAGTGGATGAGAGTGCTGGCAAAATAGTGTTCACCGGTAGCACTCCTGAACAAAAAGACCCTTATTATCAAAGTGTGTTTAGCGTCAATCTTGATGGGTCGGAACTCACTAACCTAACCCCAGAGCTCGCTCATCACTCGTTGAACTGGTCAAAAAACGGTGAGTATTTCGTGGACTATTTTTCTACGCCGGTTGACCCGGGGCAATCAGTGATTCGTGATTCCTCCGGCACCATAGTGATGGAGTTGGAGAAACCCAATTTAACATTATTGCTAGAGGCCGGTTGGGTGCCACCTGAAATGATAACTGTAAAGGCCAGAGATCAGCTCACAAACATTTATGGTTTACTCTACAAACCTAGTAACTTTGATGAGTCCGTTCAGTACCCGGTTTTGAATTATCTCTACCCCGGCCCCCAATCAGGCAGTGTTGGAAGTCGTTCGTTTATTTCAGCCAGAGGGGACAAACAGGCCCTAGCGGAATTAGGTTTTATTGTGGTTGAAGTTGATGCTATGGGTACCCCTGGCAGGACTAAAGAATTTCACGATGCGTATTACGGAAATATGGGTGACAACGGCCTGCCTGATCAAATTGCTGCGATTCGGCAGCTCGCCTCACAACGCAGTTATATGGATTTGGACCGAGTCGGTATTTGGGGCCATTCCGGTGGTGGCTTCGCCTCAACAGCAGGTATTCTTCGCTATCCAGATTTTTATAAAGTAGCGGTCTCTGGTGCAGGCAATCATGACAATCGCAACTACGAAGATGACTGGGGTGAAAAATGGCAAGGGTTGTTGGAGGTTTTACCGGAATCCAGCCCCACTGCAGAAGGTGAAGTGCTCGCGGTCACTAACTATGATAATCAAGCGAACCAGCTATTGGCCGATCGTCTGGAAGGAAAGCTCCTGCTGGCTCACGGTATGATGGATACTAATGTGCACCCATCTAATACCTTGCTTGTGGTGGAAGCGCTGATTAACGCTGAAAAAGACTTTGACCTCGTTGTCATTCCAAATGCCGGACACGGCTTCGGCAATAGGCGTTTTTTCATGAAGAAGCGCTGGGACTATTTTGTTGAGCATTTGGCAAAGCAGGTTCCGCCTAGATTTAGTTTCAGTAAGAATATTAGATAGCACCCTTTATCGCCAAGGCAGGTCGGTTGCAATGTGCCCCATAGCTGCTTAAGCTGCTTTCAATCAACAAAAAGAACCGAGGTCAAAAATGAATCGATTAAATCAGCTATTTGTAGGGATAGGTAGTGTCACACTGCTGGCGGCGTCGGGTTTGTCTGTCGCTGCGGACGAGGCAGAGTATGTCCCTCCCAAGACTGAGTTTGGAGTTCCCGATGTGCAGGGTCTCTGGACTTACCAGACTCGAACCTCCTTGGAGCGGCCGGCAAGCTATAATGGCGAATTAGAAGTTGATGAAGCCACAATGCTAGAAAATATGGTGTCCACGCCGGATTTCATCGAGTTTCTCGAATCCACAGGAGCTGAAGCGCCGGGGCCAGATAATGTGGGTGGTTATAACGGATTTTGGATTACACCGGGCGATACCCTTGCTCTTATGAATGGAAAATATCGCAGCTCAATTGTTGTCGACCCAGTGGATGGCCAAATTCCTTGGACGGAGGAAGGCGAAGCGGTTAGACGCTCTCAGCGTTTTACTCTGCCTATGGGCAAAGCCGAGAGCGACGGTCCAGAAGGCCGTACCCTTGCAGATCGATGTTTGATGAGTTTCGCGTCTACTGCACCGTTTTTAAGTAGCCTCTACAACAACAATATGCAGATTGTTCAGTCACCTGGTCATGTAATGATACTGGCTGAAATGGTTCACAACGTCAGGGTGGTAAAAATTGGCGATGAGTTCAGAGATTTGCCATTTGAGCAGTGGTTGGGCGACTCTATCGGCTACTATGAAGGTGATAGTTTGGTGGTTAAGACTCGAGATTTTCATGAGTGGCAGGTGGCCAAAGAGCGCCTTACTTCGGAAAACATGCTGTTGACTGAGCGCTTCACGCGGGTTGCTGAGGACAAAATACACTACTCATTCACTATTGATGATCCAGACCTGTATACCCAGCCGTGGACGGGAGAGCTTCCAATGTACACAGCCGATGGACTCTACGAGTATGCCTGTCATGAAGGGAACTACGCCATGCCAGCTATACTGGCCGGCGAGCGCCGGGCAGAGGCTGATGCTAGAGCTGCCGAGCAGTAAGCTGAACATCGTTTAGCCAGTGGAAGTGCAAAACAGACCTTAGTTTGGAGAATTTTGTGGAACAGATTGAAATTGCCCTTGCTGCATTTGCGAGCTTTATGTGGGGGCCGCCTTTAGTTGTGCTGCTTGTTGGCGGTGGTCTGTTCTTTATGATTCATTCCAGACTTTTGCACTACCGATATTTCGGGCATAGCATAGATCTTCTGCGAGGTAAGTATCACGATTCGTCCAGTACAGCGGACGGGGATATTTCTCATTGGGGGGCTTTGGCTACGGCTCTTTCGGGAACGATTGGTTTAGGGAATATCACTGGGGTTGCTGTTGCTATTACACTTGGCGGCCCGGGTGCTATTTTTTGGATGTGGGTGACCGCATTAGTTGGCACCTCAACAAAGTTCTATACAGCATCGCTGGCAATCATGTATCGAGGCCGAGACGACAACGGGGATCTTCAAGGAGGTCCCATGTATGTGATTCAGGAAGGTTTGGGTAAGAAATGGATGCCGTTGGCAATTATGTTTGCGCTCGCAGGGTTGCTCGGAACTTCACCAGTTTTTCAAATTAATCAGTTAGTACAGATACTAAGGGACGTGGTCGCTGTGCCTGCTGGCGTTGCCACGGCAGAATCGCACTTTGGTTTTGACCTTATCATGGGTATTTTGCTCGCGGTGCTAATTTATTCCGTGATCGCCGGAAAGATCAAACGTATATCTTCAGTGGCAGGGAAGATAGTTCCATTTATGGTGGTTTTTTATATCGCGATCACGGCGTACCTTTTGCTGAGCAATGCGTCTGCCATACCGTCTATGTTTGCACTTATCTTTACCGATGCCTTTACAGGCAATGCAGTTTCCGGTGGAGTTATCGGTGCAGTAATCCTAATCGGCGTTCAACGTGGTGTGTTTTCTAATGAGGCAGGGATTGGTACTGAATCACTGGCTCACGGAGCTGCAAAGACTAGCGAGCCTACTCGAGAAGGTTTGGTGGCCATGGTGGGCCCAGTCATTGATACCTTGATCGTATGTACATGCACAGCGCTCGCGCTTCTAGTAACAGGAGTCTGGCAAGGCGATGCGGTGGGAGTGTCAATGACTTCGGCAGCCTACGAGCAAGTTTTCCCTGGAGTCGGGTCCTATCTTGTGCTCTGCATGGTGTTTGCCATGAGCACGACTACAGTGCTCACCTACTGGTACTATGGGAGTAAATGTATGGGGTTCTTATTTGGAACAGCCATGCAAAAATATTACACTTTGGCGTATATGTTGCTCATTACAATTGGTGCGGTTGCGTCAATGGAAGCTGTAATTAGCCTTTTTGACGGCGTTTACGCGACCATGGCTATTCCTACTATGATCTCTACTATTTTACTTGCACCTAAAGTAATAGAGGTGGCTAGAGATTATTTTAAACGTTTGGACGCTGGTGATTTTGATTTAGACGAATCTGAAAGCCAGATGAAGGAGCAAGAACTAAGCAGTTAACATGTTTGGCCAACTGCCTAAATCTTAGGTTTTCATTAAAAAATTTCTAGCAACGATTAATTTGAAGTAACGATTGTAAAGAACTTCGGTTGATCGAAGCCTAGTGGATTGTCTGTTCGGGCTTTGCGATCTCTTCGTTTATTTTGGCGGCGACAGTTTGCTCGTCCGGTGCCACATAGCTACGAGTTATCACCGGACTTTCAAGATGTTGCCCCAGCTCTGCTAAGAAATGATCCATGTGCTCAGTTTGGTAATGGTCTTGCAGGCTTTCTGCGTTTTCCCATTCCTGCAACAGAATGATTTGCAATTCATCGGTTATGCCTTCGAAATACTCATAGCTGAGGCATCCGGGTTCCGCTAGGCTCTTAGCAACCATAGTCTTCATAAGTTCAATTACTTTGGATTTGCCGTCTGCCAGCAAATGGAAAGTGCTTTGTACCATAATCATTGGATTTATCGCTCTCTTTGATTGGGATGCTGAAGTATGCCCGACAAGGGCTTAATCGCAGCTGACTGAGTCTAATTTAAGGCCTTTCACGCAAAATTCAACTTTTTTTGGCATCTAAACTCCAGGGACCGCCACCTAAACCTGCTGCAACCAATAAGCCAGCAACTATGCCAAGGTTTTTCACAAAATTCTGTGTTTCATGGGCGGTTTGTAATTCACCAGCGGGCAGGGTCCAAAAATCGTGGATCACCAAGTTGATTACCAGGGTGAGTCCCGCAAGCAAGAAAGCTGCTAGTTTTGTGCGGAAGCCCAAAATCAATGCGCCACCGGCACCCAGCTGGATAATGATGGTCAAAACAAGGAAAAACGAAACGGCAAACATATCATTTGCAGCCATGTAATCGGCAGTGCCCTGGAAGTTGAATACTTTCGCTAAGCCGCCAGGGAGGAAAAAATACAAGCCAAGCATTAGCCTGCCCGCTGTCACGCATAGTTTTTCGAAAGTGTCTGTCATGGGTTATTCCTATCTCCGAAGAAGGTTTTAAGTTCGAGCTTTCTTACTCGTAAACGTAAAAGACAAGTGAATTAGTCTTCCACAGTCCACCAAGGGTAAAAGGGAGGCATATCAATTGAAGCCTTGTCAGTATACTCAGGACTGCGTTTTTCCAAGAATGCTTTCACGCCTTCTTTGCCGCTATTCTGAGACGCGTAATAGATCGCTAACGAGTCCACTTGATGAGCAACGAGAGGATTCGCTTCAGCTGAGTTACGGTACATCATTTGCCGAGTTAAAGCGATCGCAACGGGGCTGTGAGAAGCAATTCGCTTAGCAATCGAATAGGCTTTGTCTAACAAATTTTCGCTAGTCTCTACAGAGTTCAGAAAACCTTTGCGCTCGAGTTCATCCGCTTTAACAAGATCGCCGCTGTACACCCATTCTAGGGCTGTCCCCATGTTTACGATGCGCGGAAGAAACCAAGATGAGCATGCTTCTGGTGTAATGCCAATTTTATTGAACACAAAGCCAACCTTCGCATTCTCCGAAGCTATTCGAATATCCATTGCACAGGTCATGGTGGCACCTATGCCTACTGCGGCGCCATTGATTGCAGCAATCACTGGTTTTTTGCATTCGAAAATAGTGAGGGCTAATTGGCCGCCGGTATCTCTGACTCCGTTCTTTATTTCTGTGTCGTTGAGTCGCGCTTGCATGTCTTCAAGAGTGGGGTTCAATGCTTCGTCTAGACCGAATACATTACCTTCGGTCGAGAGGTCCATACCAGCGCAAAACGCTCTGCCTTCTCCTGTAACAACAATAGCTCTTACTTTGTCATTGTCGCTGGCTTTTTCAAATGCATCGATTAATTCATTCGCCATTTCAACCGTGAACGAGTTGAGTTGTTCGGGGCGATTTAAAGTAATAGTCAGGATGTCGTCATTAACGTCGTGACGAATGGTGTTGTAGGTCATGTGTAAACCTTGTGGCTGTTGGTTGAGTTAAGAGGGTTTGAATTGGAACACTTCAGGCTTAGGTCAGGCTGTCTGTTTGATTCGATAGAGTTCGATATCACCTTCTTGGAGCATATCGCCAAGATCAAGATCTTCTTCTCGGCGAGTGACGGCGCTTATTGTAACAGTAAAGGGCAACGTCTTACCTTTGAACTTGAGGGTTTGGGATTCGATCCCTTTATGTATTTTTTCAATGACTACCAAACAGCCTTGCTCATCAACACTAGGCAGCAGCATTCTAAACTCCTTAACGCCGGTGCGGGCTAAGACATCCTCATTGCGTCGCCTATCCGTTGCCATGAGAGAAAAATGACGAAGAAGCTGATGGGCAATTTTGTTTCCATGTTTCTGAGTGATCTCATCTAGAGAATCCAGTTCGATGGTGAGCAAAGACACAGGCTTGCTATAACGCAGTGCAATTCCCATCACCCTTTGACCGACTTCAAGAAAGGTACGGTAATTAAGTATTGTTGTTATAGGATCAAAAACTGCATTTTCTTGGTGCTCAACGCTGAGTTCTTCCATGGTCATAATAATGACGGCGAAGGCGATGACCATCACTGTTAAAATGCCGCCCAAAAGTAAAATTGAAGTGCTCGAGTTGGTGGAATCCAATGGAGCATTTCCTCTTAGAAACATTAAAACAAGTTCAATAACCCCATTGAAGAAGAAGATGGTGCTGAGAGCGTAGGCTCCCAAATTTGGATTTAGCTTAGCTAAGGGGCGAAGCCTACGTTCGCTGCGAACTCCGCTTAGAACTATGTATACGCAGCTAAAGTCGAAGATAGCCATCATCGTGGAGTAAATTCGAATCCGCCATAAGGTGTCTTCATTGAGGGTGGTAAAATAGAAAAGGCCCGCTATCGAGACTAGGCAGAAAACACAAATGGATACAATCAGCCTGAACGAGTTTTGATTCCAGAAATTCATTAGACCAACGAGCATCGGAATTCGGCCGCACAGAACTAAGCTATTGGCTAAGACGATAGAAATGACTCCAGTGAGTTGTCCTTGGGTGGTCAGCAATAAAATACCCACGCTAGTGATACTTAAGCCAATTGCAATAGGAAGTAATCCTGGGACTAACTTATTCACAGCCCAATTGATGAACAGCGTGGCGCTAGAGACTATTGAGACAAGAGTGAGCGCAGCAATGAGGGCTAGATTTTCCATTTCTGTTTTATATAGCGTGAGCAGATTTTAAGTCGTTGATTTCAGCTTGAGAAAAGCCCCAAGATTCTAAAATGTTTTCACTATGCTCACCGGCTATGGCAGCAGGTGACTGAATCTCACCTTGGGTTCGGCTAAATCGAGGTGCTGGGGCAGGCTGTGTAACGCCGTTTACTTCCGTGAAAGTTTGCCTTGCCTTATTATGTGGGTGATTTGGCGCTTCAGCTAAATCGAGAACAGGGGCGAAGCAAACATCGGTGCCTTCCATGAGCTCGCACCAAGCTGCCTGTGGTTTACTTTTAAACAGCACCGTCAATTTTTCTCTCAGTTTCGGCCATTGGCTTTGATCCTGTTGGGCGTCAAATTCCGGGTCAGAAATGTCGCATTTCTGTAGTAAAAGTGCATAGAACTGGGGCTCAATTGAGCCAATAGAAATATACTTGCCGTCGCTGCACTCGTAACTTCCATAGTAATGTGCTCCACCATCTAACTTGTTGCTAAAGCGGTCGGTGGTCCACATATTCATAGCCATTAAGCCGTAGAAAGGACTGAGCAAACTAGCTGTACCGTCTGTCATCGCTGCATCTACAACCTGACCTTTGCCAGATTTGCCTTTTTCTATGAGGGCGGCAAGCATGCCAGTTAAAAGATACATGGCGCCACCCCCAAAATCTCCAACTAAGTTCAAAGGCGGAGCTGGTGGTCGGTCCGAATAGCCCATTGCCCCGAGGGCTCCGCCGATTGAGATGTAGTTAATGTCGTGGCCGGCTGATTGGGCTAAGGGGCCAGTCTGTCCCCATCCGGTCATACGACCATAGACAAGTCCGGGGTTGCGTTCGGCACAAACCTCCGGCCCTAAGCCAAGCCTCTCCATTACGCCGGGACGAAAGCCTTCAATCAGGCCGTCGGCTTTATCAATAAGCTTCAATACTGTCTCAACCGACGCTGGATTTTTTAAATCTAAGGCAATCGACTTGCGACCTCGATTCAGAACATTGGCCTCATGGCCGCTGCCCTTATGACTCAGCCTATCTATCCGAATAACTTCTGCGCCCATATCTGACAACATCATGGCACAAAATGGACCGGGGCCTATGCCTGCCATTTCTATAATTCGAATTCCAGCTAGCGGACCCATATAACTCTCTCAAATTGAAGGATAAAGCGCAGATGATAGGCGATACGGAGTTAACAATAAACGTTATTTTTAGCGGTTTTTATCAGCGTGTAGCGTGCTTTTGCTTCGGTTTAATGCAGTTTCACTTTGACAACTGATCATTTATGCTTGGGCATCTTTTTGACTGTCAAAACAACTCACGAGACTTCCCAATTATGGAACTAAAAGGAAAAACAGCATTTATTACCGGTGGGGCTTCTGGCCTCGGATTGGCAACCGCAGAAAATTTTATCGCAGCCGGTGCCAACGTCTTACTTTTTGACCTTAACGCAGAGCAACTTGAGGTACAGGCAAAAAGACTAGGAGCTCAAGTGGCTTGGCATGCGGGTGACGTTGCTGACGAGGCTGCAGTCGCCCAAGCGGTAACTAAGGCAAAAGAGACATTCGGTACTATTCATATTAATGTGAACTCGGCGGGAATTGGTGGGGCATCCAGAACCGTAGGAAAAAACGGGCCCATGCCTTTGGATAAATTTGAGCATGTAGTGCGGGTCAACCTGATTGGAACGTTTAATGTGTTAAGACTTTGTGCTGAGGTGATGCAACAAAACGATGTTCAGACAGACGATCAAGAGCGCGGTGTGATTATAAACGTAGCTTCAATTGCCGCTTTTGATGGCCAAACAGGCCAAGCTGCTTATGCCGCGTCAAAAGGCGGAATTGTGGCTATGACCTTGCCTATAGCGAGAGACCTGGCCAAAAGAGGCGTGCGAGTAATGACAATAGCTCCGGGTGTTTTTGAAACACCGCTCTTGGCGAAAGCCCCTGATGAAGTGCGCGATCCACTAATTGCGATTACTCAATTTCCCAAGCGCCTCGGCAACCCGGTGGAATTTGCAGAAGAAGTGGCACATATTGTGAATTGTAGTTACTTGAATGGCGAAACAATTCGATTGGATGCAGGGATTCGAATGCCGGCTATCTAAAATACAATCGTGCTTTCACTAATGTTTAAAACCGCAACGATTGAACTCAAATAAACAAACAAAGGATATCCACATGGCTGATGCCTATATTGTCGGAGCAGTAAGAACTGCTACAGGAAAACGTAAAGGAAGGCTCAGCGGCATTCACCCTATTGATCTTGGTGCTGCTGTGATTGACGAGTTAGTAGATAGAACCGGTATCAAAGCCGACGGGGTTGATGATGTGATTTTTGGTGTGGTCAGTCAGATTGGAGCTCAGGCGGGTAATTTAGGTCGTAACGTGTCTATGGCATCGAAGTTGGATTTAGGTGTTCCTGGGACTACCGTGGACAGACAATGTGGTTCTTCCCTACAAGCTATTCAATTTGGTGCTCAGGCGGTGATGTCCGGCACTCAAGATGTGATTATCTGTGGTGGGGTTGAGGCTATGAGCACCGTAGAAATTGGGTCGAATATCCGTGATGGTCTGGAGCACGGCCGCGGAGTGCCCAAGGGGGAGCGATTAGAAGTTCAATATCCAGGTATTCAATTTAGCCAATTTGATGGTGCTGAATTACTGGCCGAGAAATATGAAATTACTCGCGATGACCTTGATGCATTCGCGTTGCTCAGCCATCAGCGTGCGGCTGCGGCAACAGATAGTGGTTACTTTAAACAGGAAATCGTACCTCTTACTATTAAGCTGGAAGATGGCACAGAAGATGTTCATGTTCGGGATGAAGGAATAAGAGCTGAAGCTTCTTTAGAAGGACTGCAGTCCTTAAATACGTTGCGAGAAGGTGGGGTTATTACAGCGGGTTCGGCTAGCCAGATCAGCGATGGATCGGCGGCAATTATGGTGGCTAACGAAGAGGCAATTAAAAAGTATAAACTACCGGTGAGAGCAAAAATTCATTCCTTAGCAGTGGTTGGATCTGATCCAGTTATTATGCTGGAAGGCCCAATTCCTGCCACTGAAAAGGTTCTCAAAAAAGCGGGCTTAACTATTGACGATATGGATTTATATGAAGTCAATGAAGCCTTTGGCTCCGTTCCTTTAGCTTGGGCCAAAGCGGTAAACGCTGATCCTGCCAAACTCAATGTAAATGGGGGAGCACAAGCGCTCGGTCATCCCCTAGGTGGCACAGGCGCGAAACTCATGACTACCTTGGTTCACGAGTTAGAGCGCCGTCAGGCACGCTACGGTCTGATTGCGATCTGTGAAGGGGGCGGCACAGCTAATGCCATGATCATCGAACGTATGGACGCTGTAGCTGACTCAATAAAATAGTGGCAGTGCCTTCGATTAGGCTAGAGCTGTTGCTGTAGATCATTTAGAAAACTTGTGTAGGAAAAAAAGAATGTTGCTAGAAAATGTTGAATCACCCTGGATGGATGAAGAGCTGCATATCATGCGCGATGCAGTCCGTAAGTTTATCGATCGAGAGTTCGTGCCGCATATGGAAAAGTGGGAAAAGCAGGGTTTTGTCGATCGAGAAGCTTGGCTGAAAGCAGGGGAGTCTGGCATTTTGTGCGCGTCTATTCCTGAGCAGTGGGGTGGCGGTGGCGGTAACTTTAAACACGAAATGGTGTTGGTCGAAGAGCTGAGCTTTGCAAACGTCAGTGGATTCGGCAATAGTGTTCATTCTGGAATTGTCGCTCATTACATTAATTCTTATGGCACGGATGAGCAAAAGGCCCGCTGGCTGCCCAAAATGGCCAAAGGTGAGATAATTTCCGCAATTGCTATGACAGAGCCGGGCACTGGTTCAGATTTGCAGGCTGTTTCCACTACTGCAATTCGCGATGGGGATAATTATGTAATCAATGGTCAGAAAACATTTTTGAGCAATGGGCAAATGGCTGATCTTATTTGCGTGGTGGCAAAAACTGACCCGAGCGAAGGAGGAAAAGGAATTTCGCTTATTATGGTGGAAACAGCGGAGGTTGAAGGTGAGGGGGGATTTACCCGAGGCCGTAACTTAGAGAAGCTAGGGATGAAAGCTCAAGATACTTCCGAAGTTTTTTTCGCTGACGTCAACGTACCAACCGAGAACTTATTGGGTTCTGTTGAGGGAAAAGGATTTGTTCAATTGATGGAGCAGTTGCCGCAGGAGCGAATTATTATTGCAGCCGGTGCCTGTGCGGCCATCGAAAAAGCCCTAAGGCTGACCTCGGAATATGTGAAAGAAAGAAAAGCCTTTGGTAAGCGCATATTAGATTTTCAAAACACTCAGTTTAAGCTGGCAGAGAGGTACACTGAAGCAAAAATCGCTCGTGTGTTTGTGGATGACTGTGCTGTGAAGCTCGCCGAAGGCAAGCTGGATGATGCTACTGCGTCGATGGCGAAGTGGTGGACTACTCAAAAGCAGTGCGAAATTGTCGATGAATGCTTACAGTTTTTTGGTGGGTACGGTTACATGATGGAGTACCCCATTACCAAAATGTACGCAGACAGTCGCATCCAAAAAATTTATGGCGGCAGTAATGAAATTATGAAGTTACTCATAGCTAGAGATATCTAGATCAAACTGATAGCCGGCCTATCTCAAGCCTTGCGGTTTGTCTCTAATTCACTGCAGCGTGAAAAGCCGCAGGCGGCTTGATTGAGTTTCTAAATAGGGGTGTTTAGCCGCTAAAGTAAGAAGCTAGGCTAGCCGGTCTGCTGACGCAGCGAAAGCCCGTGTGGTTGGTGGCAGTGTTTGGATCAGCCGGCATCCGCGCACTAACCCTAAATCCGCTGCAATAGTTATCTGCACATAAAAAAGAGCCGCCTCGGATACTCCGCTTTGGAATGTTCGGCTCATTCGGGTCCAGACTGTTTTCCCTAGCTACACCAATTGGATTTTTGGCAGGTCCAAACGAGTAAAATTGCGGGTGATACCAGTCCTCTACCCACTCCCACACATTCCCCGAGATGTCATAAAAACCGAAATCATTGGGAGGAAAACTGCCTACCGGCGCTGTAGCTGAGTATCCGTCTAGCTGCTGATTGGTGTGGGGGAAATCCCCTTGCCAGGTGTTCGATACCGGTGAACTTTCTTGTAACGCTTCGTTACCCCAACTATAAAGAGTACCGTCTTTGCCGCCTCTGGCGGCGTATTCGAACTGCGCTTCGGTGGGCAGTTCCTTTCCAAGCCAATTACAGTATTCATTGGCGTCCTGATAGTTGACGTGAACTACTGGGTGATCAGCTTTATCGTCAATAGAGGACGAGGGGCCTTGAGGCTTCTTCCAGTTAGCGGCCTTTACTAATTTCCACCAGTCTAAAATGCCTCTGTGCATTTCTTGATTTTGTTCTGGCGATTCAAAAACAAGCGAGTCTCCTATTTCCTCCGAGAACGTTGTATAGCCGGTTTCTAAAACGAATTGTTGATAATCAGCATTCGTGACTTCATATTGGTCCATCCAAAACCCAGACAGTTGAAGCTCTCTTGCTGGCGCTTCATCCGGCATCCCTTTATCTGATCCCATTGTAAAAGAAGCGGATTCCAACCAAATCATATTTGAGGTATCAACATCGTTTTCTATAATGATCAAATTATCTATCAGCAATACGGCGGCGATGACTAATAGTCCGCCTGTGAAGTCTTTGGATTGATTCATGGTTGTTTACTGCAACGTCCTAGCCAAGATTGAAAGCACTGTTTTAATTGAGAGTCTATCAAATAAAGTCCGACTGAGCTTGCTGGTTTTTTAGTGCTTGCTTGCCTAGTTGAAGATGTTAAATTGGTTTAGTAAGAATAACTTCGCATAGAAGACAGTCAATTCGAATAAAAGGCCACAATATTTCGGTTGTTTGGATACAAGTTTATGCGCTCTGTTCAAATTGCACAGTGCTAGTTTAAAGTTTAGAGGAAAAATGCCGTGAGAAAAGTAACGATAGCCTTGTTTTTACTGGGCTGCTCAACCACAGGTGCTTGGGCAGCAGAGTCCGGTTATATCCCTGAAAGAACCAGCTTTGGGGTGCCTAACCTGCAAGGGGTTTGGTCGATCGCAACACAAACTAACTTGGAGCGAGCAGACCGGTTTAACGGTGAGTTAGTCATTTCACAAGAACAGGCACTACAAATAGAAGCTAGAGTTCAGGCCAGAACTGAGGCTAGCTTAGAGCCTAGTGATCCTGACCGAGAGGCCCCAACACCGGGCCAAAATGTAGGCGGATATAACACCTTCTGGATGGATCCCGGAAGCCAATTGGCAGTGGTTAATGGGGAAATAAGAACGTCAATTATGGTGGACCCTCAGAATGGTCGTCTGCCTTACAGTGAAACGGGTAAAGCAAACTATGCTGCGGCCATGCAACGACGGCAATCCTATGATGGACCTGAAGTCAGACCGCTGGGAGAGCGCTGTGTAGTGGGTTTCGGTTCTTCTGGCGGACCGCCGAAGCTGCCCGTACTCTACAACAATCTTACTCAAATAGTGCAAACTCCAGATCATGTGGTTCTGGTAGCAGAAATGAATCACGATGCCCGAGTTGTGCGAATTAACGGCAGCCACAGAGAGCCGCCCCAAAATCCATGGCTGGGTGATTCAATTGGCTACTATGAAGGTGACACTTTAGTTGTTGAGACCACCAATTTTCACCCGCAGCAAAGCCTCCGCTCATCGCTTGAGCACCGTTTCTACGGCTCCACTCAAATGAAGGTTACGGAGCGATTCACTCGTACCGGCGAAGGAACGATTCTTTATCAGTTTACGGTTGAAGACCCAGAGAACTACACTCAGCCTTGGAGCGGTGAATTGCCAATGATTAAATCAAGCGAGCAAATGTTTGAATATGCCTGCCATGAAGGAAATTATGCGCTTCCTGGAATTTTGGCAGGTGCCAGACGAGCGGACAAAGACGGTATTGACTATGCGCCGACCGACCCTGGTCAGTAACTGTTCATGAGTTAGTTAAGGACTAGGAGCTGCTTAGAGATAGAAATAGCAGACACAAAAAAGGGGCTTTGCGGCCCCTTTTTTGTATCGGTACGCTTTATCTGAGGCTGGGCAATTTATACTGCTTAGCGTCTAAGTCGGCACGAATTGCCTTTTTGTCGATTTTTCCAGTGGAGGTGAGAGGAATGCTGGCTACAGCTATTACTTCATCTGGGAGTTGCCACTTGGCAAAAATACTGCTGCAGTGATCTATTACCGCTGTTTGATCCAGCTCAGTATCTGGAGCCATTACTACGAGTGCTACGGGGCGTTCATCCCATTTGGGGTGAGGCTGCGCAACCACGGCTGCTTGGGCAACACCTTCAAACCCGACGATATGATTTTCTAAGTCAACTGAAGAGATCCATTCCCCACCTGATTTAATCAAGTCTTTCGAGCGATCAGAAATCATAATATATTGTTCGGGATCAATCTTGGCCACATCACCGGTTACAAGCCAACCGTCATGAAACTTATCAGGCTGAGGGTCGTTGAAATATTCTGATGCAATCCATGGACCTCTGATACAGAGTTCCCCTACGGTTTCGCCGTCGTGGGGTTGTCTGTTCCATTCTTCATCGAAAATTTCAATTTCGATCCCCGGCATAAACAGCCCGGCTTTGGCAATGTTCTCAAACTGTTGGTCCTCAGAAATTCCGATATGAGAGCGCTTAGCTACTTTGCGAGACAACGTGCCCAAGGGGTTGGTTTCTGTCATTCCCCAGCCCTGAATCATTTCTATGTTGTGGCTGTCCCAGTACCAGCGCATCATTTCAACCGGCGGTGCAGAACCACCACAAGTTAGACGGGTAAGGGAGGATAGGTCAAACTTGCCGGGATTGGCATCTAGGGTGGCGCGAACACCCTGCCATATCGTGGGAACACCCGCCGATATGGTCACTTTTTCATCATGCATGAGCTGTAAGAACGAATCTGGCACCATGAAGCGATGGGGCATGACTTGTTTACACCCCAGCATAGATGCACAGAAAGGCAAGCCCCAGCCCATGGCATGGAACATTGGAACTATACCCAGAAGTGAATCCAATGAGGAAAGCCCGAGAGAATCTGTTAAACATTCCGCGAGTGTATGAAGGTATGTGGATCGATTTGTGTACATGACACCTTTAGGTTTGCCTGTAGTACCAGAGGTATAGCAAAGTCCCATTGGTGAAGTTTCGTCGATCTCAGGCCAGTCGTATTCACTTGCATGACCGGCGATAAAATCTTCATAGTCTATTTGATTCTCAAATGAGCTTTCGCCACCTTCGCCATGGCGACAGATTACTAAAAGCTCAACGCAGGGCACTTTTCCCCATAGCGGTTCCAGTAAAGGGAGTAAGTCTTCATCAGCAAAAATGACCCGGTCTCCGGCGTGGTTAATGATATATTCCAGATCAGTAGAAGACAGACGTATGTTCAGGGTGTGCAGGACTGATCCCATGGAAGGCACAGCTTGATAGAGCTCTAAGTGGCGGTAGTTGTTCCACATGAAGCTGCCGATTCTATCCCCGACGTTAATACCGTGGGCTTGAAGTGCGTGGGCAAGCTGATTGGCGCGGTCCCAGGTCTGCTTGAGCGTTTGTCGGTGAGTTCCTTCGGCCTGCAAAGTGACCACTTCGACGTTTGGATCCAGCTTGGCGCCTCTGCCAAGTATTTTAGACATGAGCAGTGGGGTGTTTTGCATCGTCATACTGGTTCTCTCCTAGACATTGTGTAAAAACCAAGGCCTGAGTAGACCTCTTTTTATAAAACGTGGGGCAGAATATCTGATCTTACAGTGTGGTTCAAACACGTTTTAGCTCAGAATTCTCCGATTATTACGATGGTACTTAGACTGTGGTTTAGTAAAAAATGACCGAACGTAGAGTGGCAGACAGAGAAGCTCAAGATAGCTATTGTAGAGCGTGATGCAGAAGTCTATTCTGGAAAAGCTACTCAATTGTTGCGGCGAATTTACCCAAGCGTCTTTAAGGATTTTTTATGATTAGTGCGACTGAGCCTGACAAAAAAACAATTTGTGTGAATGGGAAGACCATAGCTTATATAGAAATGGGAGAAGGTGATCCTATAATTTTTCAGCATGGCAATCCCACGTCATCCTATTTATGGCGCAATGTTATTCCTCATTTAAAAAATCAGGGCCGCTGTATCGCAATTGATCTTATTGGGATGGGGGACTCTGAAAAACTAGAGAATTCTGGGCCATCAAGTTATACCTTTGCTGAGCAGAGCAGTTATCTGAGCGATGCTCTAAAGGCTCTGGGTGTCACTGACAATGTCACATGGGTCATTCATGATTGGGGCTCTGCTCTCGGTTTTGACTGGGCGAATAGAAATCGATCGGCGGTGAAAGCTATTGCTTATATGGAAGGGATCGTGCGGCCAATGACTTGGGATGAGTGGCCGGATGCAGCGAGGTCAGCTTTTCAGGGGTTTAGATCAGCAGCGGGTGAAGAAATGATCCTGGATAAAAATATGTTTATTGAGCGAGTGCTGCCTTCGGCTGTAATTAGAGAAATGTCAAAAGCTGAGATGGATGTTTATCGCCGCCCATTTAAAGAACCGGGAGAGTCCCGCCGGCCGACCTTAACTTGGCCCCGTCAAATTCCAATTAATAATGAACCAGCCGACGTGGTGGAGCGGGTTCAATCCTACGGAGACTGGCTGAGTGAGAGCCCTTTGCCTAAATTGTTTATCAACGCCGAGCCTGGTTCAATCTTGGTCGGGAAACAGAGGGAGTATTGCCGCAGCTGGCCCAATCAGACTGAAGTAACTGTAGCAGGCAACCATTTTATACAAGAAGACTCTCCCCATGAGATAGGTCAAGCGATTTCCAACTGGCTCGCAAGTCTTAACTAGTTTTAACGCGATGCAGGCTCCACCAATTTGATCAAGCATTAGGTGCCACCATACGCTGATGAGTTACGGTGGCACTTGGCTTAAGCTTACCTATCAAACAAATAATCACTTTAGTACACACTTAAAAAGAAGCAAATACATGCCAGATAGCACAGCGCAAGAAATCCCAACTAGGCAGCAATTGGAAAGTAATCTAACTCGCTTTATGGTGTTCAGGTTGCTCTACACTGCACGCTTTTACTACCCAGTATTCACCGTGTTGTTTCTTGATTATGGGCTGAGTCTCGAACAATTTGCAGTGCTCAATCTAGTGTGGGCGCTGACGATTGTGCTTGCAGAGGTGCCCTCTGGAGCACTGGCAGATATTGTTGGTCGCAAGCGTTTGGTGGTTTTTGCTGCTGTGATGATGATGCTGGAGATGGCTTTGATTGCCTTTGCCCCGTTGGGTAGTTCTTCTTTACTTTTTTTCCTGTTTCTAGGTAATCGCATATGCTCTGGATTATCGGAAGCGGCTGCCAGCGGTGCAGACGAGGCGCTAGCTTATGACTCACTAAAAGCGCTTGGCCGAGAAGAAGATTGGTCAAAATTGCTTGAACGCACTACATTGGTAGTTTCAATCGGGTTTTTCACCACCATGATTCTCGGCGCTTTCGCCTACGACCCAAGTATTGTTAATGGCGTCCTTGGGGTAGTAAACGAGGGGTGGATCCTGCCAGACTCGATAGTGATTCGTCTCCCAGTGTTGCTTACCTTAGTGACAGCCAGCGCTGTGTTCGTTACAGCGCTTGGGTTTTACGATCTCGATGAGGCGGAGATCGCTGAGAAAAAGAAGGCTAAAAAAGAAACGCAGAATGGAAATAGTGAACATCCTTTATTGGAACCTTTCCGCCAAATTGGGCTTGCGGCTAAATGGACTTTTAATCATCGATTTGTTCTTTTCGTAATTCTCGCGGGACTTGCTTTGGACAGTGTAGGGCGGCAATTTGCAGTGCTCTCGAGTGAGTACTATCGAATTATTGATATCCCTGTTTCATGGTTTGGGTTTATTGGTGCCGGCATGTCGTTAGTGGGTATTGTTAATGCTAAAATTTCAAGGTACTTAGTGAACAATCATTCTCCCATCACTAACTTTCTTATTTTGTCTGCTATTTTATTAACGGGCTTGATTGGTCTTAGTTTTGCTGTTCCTATTTATGGGGTCTTGTTCGCAGTAGGTGCTTTCGCCATGATGGGTATGGTGCAATTTCAAGCGAGTTATTACATCAACAAAGAGGTGGATTCTAGCATTCGAGCGACGGTACTGAGCTTTAAAGGTTTAGCTCTAAATTTGGGCTTAGGTATTGCGAGCTTGCTTTACACAGCCTATGTGGCAGCGATTCGGGCGCAAAAATCC
>JBGCEK010000028.1:0-45518 GCA_045106275.1 Pseudohongiellaceae bacterium
AATGGTATCGGGATATGCGCGAGCCCGGATTTCTCGGTGCAAACGCTCCTAGTTCTGATAATAGTTTGCAATGGCTAGCCCATGAAATTGTTGAAGACCCTCGGTTCGCCAGGGCAGCGGTGAAATTTTGGTGGCCATCAGTGATTGGTTCAGAGCTAATTATTCAGCCAGAAGTGGAATCGGATGCCAACTATCAAGCTAAACTCATGGCGTATAATGCGCAGACAGCGGCAATTCAAACCTTGGCTGACAGCTTCATAAATAGTGGCATGAACCTGAAAGATTTGCTGGTCGAGATGACCATGACGTCTTGGTTTAGGGCAAGCGGGGTGAATGACTCCAGCATTAGTTTGACCGAAGCAGAAGCACATTCATTGGTAAACTTAGGTAGTGAAAGGCTACTAACCCCAGAACAACTCTCCCGAAAATCAACAAGTCTAACCGGCTACACTTGGCGCAATGGATACGATTTTCAAAAAAATCAGCGGCGAACAGGATTAGAAAGTGAGTATCAAATGTATTACGGCGGGATAGACTCCGCTGGCGTAAGTAAACGATCTACAGATATGACTGCTCTCATGAGCACTGTTGCTATGACTCATGCAAGTGAAGCTTCTTGCCCGATTGTGTTGAGAGAATTTGCACTGACTGACGGCAGTAGGGCCTTGTTTAATGGCTTCGATCCGGCATTAACACCGCTGACAATAGGTTTCGAGGCTAAGGATCTAGAAACTACTTTTTCTGAAAAATTTGTTAAGTCGTCGACAAGTATTAATTTAAGTACGAGCCCCAGCCAATTATACATTTCTCTGAATAATGGCTGGTGTGATTGGAATGAAACGACCCAGCAGTGTGACTCGAATTCAAGAATGGAAGTGCAAAGTCTAGAAATCGAAGATCCCGATGGGATGGTAAGGAAGATAATACCCACCGAGTCCAATAGTACGATCTCTCCTGATTGTGCGTGGTACCACGGTGGCGGTGTTGGCTTGTGCAATACCGCAAAAATTGAAATTCCATTTACTCCCTCCGTGGCAGGCGAGTATAAATTGACTGCAACGGTGTGGCCGTTAAAGGAAGGAGCTGATGTTTCCGGAGTTCAGTCAATAAATTTTTCTATCGGAGCCGAAACTGCTGAATCGCCAATTCTTTCAACGGCTATGGGAGCACAGAAGATCAGGCAAAAGCTTGTGGATTTGCACCATACCTTGCATGGCAGCCCCCTTAGTATCGATAGCCCAGAAATCGATTTGGCCTATCAGCTTTTTGTAGAAAGCTGGGATGAAATTCGTAATCTGCCTAATGTCGGAGATTATCAAAATATAAATTGGGCGCCGGACCTTACTTGCGCTCGCTGGCAGGACTATGCTTTTGGTGTGGGTATGCCTCTAGATTTCGACCCATATAAAGTTGTCTACAATGACTGGGGTAATGGACCTTACCCAGATTACAGACAAAACTCGGAGCTGGAGCAGTTTTTAAATCTATCTGGAGTAGACCCTCTGTTAACAAAAAGAGCGTGGATTACCGTCATGACCTATATGCTTTCCCATTATGATTATCTTTACGAATAGGAAAGCAATTCAATGAACCGAAGAAACTTTATTCGTAAATTGACGTTAGCAGCAGGCTATGGAGGGCTTGGTCTGGCGTCCCCCAACGTCCTTTTCGCCCAAAGCGATTATAGTGGCAAGTTGTTGTTTAATTTACAGTTGGATGGCGGTATGGGCGTCACAAGTTTCTGCGATCCTAAAGTTAATCAAGCAGGGGAGCGAGAGATTAACATATGGGCAAGAAGCCAAGATATTCAGTCAGCAGGCAATATTAATTATGCGCCCTTTGCGGCGAATGCTGACTTTTTTACCAAGTATCACAAAGACATGCTGGTCGTTAATGGAGTAGACGCTCAGACCAACTCCCACACCGTGGGTGTTATTCATAACTGGAGTGGCAGAAATGCAAACGGCTATCCATCGCTAACTGCGCTGCATGCGGCAACCAATGCGCCAACCCTACCTCTCGCTTATTTAAACTTCGGCGGCTTTGGCAATACGGAAGACATGGTTCGAAGCTCTCGAATTAGTGATGTACGACAGATACAGAATTTGTTGTTTCCCAATGCAGACCCTTATAATCCAAACGTTTTTTATAATCGCACATCAGATTTTGAAAGAATAAAAGCACTCCAGTTAAAAACTGCACAGACTCTAGCTGCGGAAGAAAACATTCCAGCCGGCCAAAAGAAGAGCCGACGTTTCTTCGCCGAGGCGCTATCCCAGGCAGACGGGTTGAAAGCGTTTGCTGATACCATCCCTTCAGAGAATCAATTGAAGCAAGGGCAACAGCTCACTCAAAACGTCTGGTCAACGCTACATCAGCAGATGCAAATTAGCTTGCTTGCAGCAAGCTCGGGAGTGACAGTTGCCGCGGACTTGATTCAATCAGGCTTCGATAGCCATTCAAATCATGACCGAGAGCATACTGCCCTCCTCAATACGGTCGCGGATGCGATTGATTACTTTTGGACTTATGCTGAAGAGCTGGGAATAGCTAACCGCATTGTTTTGGTTGTTGGTTCTGATTTTGGACGCACCCCTCATTACAACTCAGGCGAAGGCAAAGACCATTGGCCGGTATCTAGCTTTATGGTGATGGAGCGCAATGCTGCCTATACTAATCGAACCTTTGGCGAGACCGACGGTGGCCACAATACTTACCCTGTGAATCTTAAAACGGGCAAACAGGATTACGTCAATGGTGCCACCTTGCACCCTAAACATATCCATCTAGGGTTGCGTAAGCATCTGGGTTTGGATTCTAGCCCTTTGAGTACTCCCTTTCCTTTCAATAACACCGAAGAATTTAGTCTATTCAGCGGGTAGCTTGTGACCTGAAAGCTTTAGGCGTGCCTCGGCCGAATTAGGCTAGTGCAAAAAGATTGGCCTACATGTGCAGATATAAAGTGGATAGTGCTGCAAGGTGTCGCGATTTTTTGGTTCAAGCCCAACTACCAACATTCGACTTAATTCAAGTTAGCAGCTTCGCTGCTACCATCAAGCCTTTCTTTCGTCTTGGGTGAGAAGTTGACGGTCCGAAATCAAATCTAATAGCTATACTGGTACGGGGCATTGTGATCGATGCCATCGAGCTAATCAGTTTCTTTCCTTGTGCTTGCCAGTTGGGATGGGCTAGACTGTTCGAATAAACCGAACTATTAGACAAATAAAACCGAACAATTCGTAACGTTGATTTGCAATGGGTAACCCAGAAGCTACCGAACTTAGTGGGCTGAAAGTGAGATCCAGTTAAATACTAATGACTCCGCTTTGTGAGCAGATTTCGAGTGAGTATGAAAAAAGGCTTAGGTGATAACAATGCCGCTTACTAAATTGAAAGTTCTTCTTATTGATGATCATTATTTATTCTTAGAAGGGATGCACCGCCTCCTTGCTAATGTCGTTACCGAAGTAATCCCATTCGGCGACGCAGAAGCGGCACTGCAAGACTTAAGTGCTCTCAATCCAGATTTGGTTCTCATAGACTTGTCTATGCCTGGTATGGATGGTCTTAGTTTTATTAAAGCAGTTGAGGCTAGGCAGCTTTTAATTCCGGTCGCTGTTTTGTCAGCCACAGAAAATATAAGTGAAATTCGCAAAGTGCTTCGAGCTGGGGCGTTTGGTTTTATACCGAAATCGGCTAATAGAGAAAGTTTACTTGAGGCGCTTACAGTTATAATAGGTGGGCAAGTTTATGTTCCAGAGGATATAGCGATTAGACTTCCTACCCGTGGCGTCGATGAGGGAAAAGATAGTTACGGTTTGTCTCCTAGGCAAATACAAATTCTGGAGCTGGTAGCGAAAGGTTACCCCAACAAAAAAATATCTTTGATTCTCTATATCAAAGATGAAACTGTTAAAACTCATCTACGAAACATTTTTCAAATTCTTGCAGTAAATACAAGAACTGAGGCAGTTGCCAGAGCATTGGAGTTGAATCTCTTGGAGAACTAATTTTGCTAACAAGTATCAACAGAGTTGTAGATGAGCCGTGACAAAGCGAGTCTCAATTGAGTCGCGCGTAACGGTTTGTAGAGTAATAGTATTTCAGAGCGCTTTGCCAATTCACCAACATCAGGTTCTGTGTTTCCAGTAATTAAAGTGGCTGGGATAGTTTTCCCAAAGAACTTTCGTATCTCCATAATTAGTTCTTCTCCATTGATCCCATCAGCTAAATTTAGGTCTGAGATTATAGCATTTGGCGGTTCATCAATTTTCAGAAGTTCCATTGTTTGATCTTGATTTTCCGCTAAAAGCACTTGGCAGCCCCAGCTTTGAAGAAGCACATGCATGGCATGTCGCACTTCGATGTCATCATCGACGACCAATATTCGTTTGTCCTTCAGGCTTAGACTACCCAAATCTGATGCCTTTGTTATTGGCTCGATGACTGCTGATTTTGCTAGAGGCAGAGTCAAACTAAATTTAGATCCATGTCCTACTTTAGATTCAACAGCCAGTTGTAAACTCAATGCCGTAGCAATTCGTTTGACAATGGCGAGCCCTAACCCAAGGCCTTTACGGTCCGCCGAAGAAGGTTTTTCTAGTTTGTGATACTCAACAAAAACTGCATTTAAATCGGCAACGGGAATGCCCGGTCCCTGATCCCAAACTTCGATACTGGCCGTTTCTCCTTTTTGCCGGCAGGCGATTAAAATTTTCCCTGAATGGCTGTGTTGAATTCCATTGGTCACTAGGTTGGCTATTGCTCTTTCCAGCAAAACAGCGTCAGTATTTACAGTCAAAGGTTGGGTATAAAGCTTTAGCTTAAGCCCTTTGTGTGCCGCAATGCTCTGATAATTTTGAAATAGCTTCTCTAAAAAGCTATCGAGCCGAAAGTTCTTCCTGCTGATTTCAACAACTCCAGCATCTAGCTTCGATATGTCAAGAAGAGCAATGAGTAAGTCATTCAGTGAAGTTACTGATGACTTGGCGTGCTTGATTGAGTCTTTTGTATCATCGTTGGTCTGAGCGTTTTCATCGAGAGTATCAATGTAGAGTGAGAGAGCATGTAATGGTTGGCGAAGGTCATGGCTCGTAGCTGCAATGAAGCGTGTTTTCTCTTCGCTTTCTTGTTGAGCTAAGTGCAGCGCTTTTGCTTGCTCTTCTTCTCCGTTGAATCGTTTGCGTTCTTCTGTGTTTAACTGCCGTTGCAAAACGAAAGAGTAATAGATGAAAAAGATAAAAACTAAAATTTCAGTGACTCTAAATTGTACTTCAATTGCTGGGTGGAGCCTTAAACAAATTAGATAGGCTACAAAAGCGATGATGCTGTTCACAAGAGAGTATAGAATCTTGCCGCGAATCACATAGAAAACTAGGAGGGGGTAAGTTACAAAAAGTACGGTGAAAAAACTTTCTGATGTAATACCGCCGTTATTGAAAAAAGTGCGATCGTAGAAAATTGAAAACCAAAGACCCAATATCAACAATTGTGCTATTCCAACACCTTTATCAAAGTAGTATTTTTTTCGTGTGCCGAGTGTCTGAAAGGCTATGAAAGCTAAAGCAGTTGCAACGACTAGGCGGATCAGCATAAAAAGCAGGAAATGTACTGATAATCCATACCAAACGAAATCTAGATATCCACCTAGTACGACAAACAGACTTAGAAGGAATAGAGGAACGCGTAAGGAAGCTGCATAAAGAGGCCACGAAGAGCCTAAAAATTCTGTTTCTCTAGCAGCATCAACGAAAGTTCCTGTTATTGATGAAATGTGATTGTTACCCATTGAGGCCCGCCAGATCAATTCATGGTGTACATACCATATAGTATTTTTGATTCTACCAAAATCACCCATTTGGGGTTTGGACTGGCAAGAATACGAGCATATCTTTGTGATGCAATGCCTATTCGGCCTGCCTAGTGTCAAACAATCTGACTGAATCAGTATTTTGTTAGCAGTACTGAAGAACAATTACAGTTAACTCCAGGGGATAAACCAATGAATTTAAAAACTCAACAAAAAATATTTTTGGCTGTGTTACTCCTTTTGGGTTCCGGTTTTACTCAAGCCCAGAGCCAATGGGTAGATAGTTTTGGTAGTAGCGGCAACGTGACAATAAGTGGGGCCGAACTTAGCGTGCAGCTCTTTGGTGATTTTATCGGTACGGTAAGTGCTAGCGATGGGGGGTACTTATTTCTAGGTTATTGGGATGACGCTGTGAATGCTAATGAGTGCGGTCCTAATAATCAGTATGCGGGCCCAATAAGGCTTCTTTTTAACAGCGCGATCAATTCCTTCACTGGTTCATTCGGATATTGCCGCGAAGGGACAACTTGGGACGATCTTATTGGTAGAAATAACTACACTGGCACGTTGCAAAGCGGAGCGCTTGATTTTTCTTCTATATCTGGGGATGGAGGAGGTGCCACTAACGATCCAGTCGATGTAGATCCAATTTCTGTGAGTCTAAACTGGCAAAGTAATGGTACGGCAGGTTTTACTTGGTCTACTCCTATCGTTCTGGAAAATGGGATTTTCTTACAAGACCAAGATGGCGGGTTCGACCTTTTTAACAAAGCCGATGGCTCGAAATTGTATTCCAAAAAACCTGCCAATGCATTTCCAACCAATTCACCTACCTACACCAACGGGTTTGTCTACATGATTGCCGGCGGCCTTCTTAAAATTGATCCGGCAACGGGTGAGGAGATCGGGAAATTTTCTAATACTGGGATAGCTTCTCAAGCGCCTGCGTCTCACAGTAACTTAGTGTACGTGGCAGATAACTCGACCGTTTATGGAGTAAATGCAACCTCGATGGAGGAAGTGTGGAATGTGAATTTGGGCACCACAAATTATATTGATGTGGCTGTTAGTGGAGATATTCTCTATGTGTTTGCGGAAAAGCTGTTCGCCCTAAACCCGTTGACAGGTGCTGAGTATTGGAATCTCGCACTTCCCAATGGCAGAGGGACCCAAGTAGGCTCTATTGGGAATGGGTTTTTAACAGTTTTTGATAACGGCTCGACGGACGTGAAACTACATACATACAAGCTTAACGCTGATCCTAAACTAGCGCCTAGCAATGTTTGGTCCGCTGACTTTGGTGATAATTCGGCAGATCGTTCTCCTCCTGTTATCGATGGGAAAATGGTTTTCGCAACGTCCAGAGTTGGGGTGCTGCGAGCGTTCCAGCTTGAGGGTGATGGCACAATAGCATGGGAAAAGACAGTTCGGGGCAGTGGTTCAGCACCTGCTTTGTCAGCAGCGACTAATGGTGTAATTGTCATTCAGGAAGAGGTCTCCCCCGGCGTTTACCAAGTTGCTGGATACAATGGTAGTTCTGGAACCGAAGTTTTCAAAACTGCAATTGAAAGTATGGGAGTGTCATGGGGCCAACCGGTAATTAAAGACAGTGTTGTATACCTTGCAACCGATCATTCGGGGGCTCTTTATTCAATTTCAGTGCCCGGTCTCTCCGGTACATGGAGTATGATTAAAGGTAATGCTCAGCTAACTGGGGGATCTTTGGGAGGAGTTCGGTCTGAGGTCGACGAAGCGACGTTAACAATTGATATCCCTCAGCTATTTGTGCCGGGGATGGGCGTGTTCAAAGCCTCGTTAACACTTGTCGATGCAACCAAACTTGAATTCAACCTTGATGCGGCTACTGTCTCTGCTGTCGAAATAGGGGTGTCAGATGTAGCGACGTATAATCCAGCTAGCTCAATGTTAGAAATTCCTGCAATGGTATATAAAGGAAGAAGCTATAAAGCGAGTTTTAGGCTTTCTGGTGTTTCTGCCACGAATTACAGATTTACGCTTGCTAATGCTCAGTGATTTTAGTCTCGATCCTGTTTTGGGCTCACCGCAGGGCCGTTTTGATCTGCGGTGAGCCTTTAACAAATTCGCCTACTAGAACGCTCCTTTCTCTTTTTTTAGTTTTTCAGATTCTATAATCCTACCTCCTTTAGGTAGCTCAAAGTCTATAGGTCGTGGCTTGTAGGGTGCATGCAGACCCTTGCTCACTTCCTACACCCTAAACACATGGACTTCGGTGTAAGTTGCTTCTATTCTGAGGCGCTTGGGTTTTGCACTTTCTTAAAACAAACACCAAAGCAGGTGGCGACTATGGAGCTATTCGGGATTCTTCTGGTAATTGCATTGCCTATTGGTGCCGTTCTGGGCTGGGTCGCTTATTTTCGTGTTGGCAATTTGCAGAGAGAAGTTAAGGCGCTTGAGAGTCATCTTCAATTGCTTCTGCAACGATTAGAAAAGGCAGAGAGCGTAGTTGCAACCAATAAAGTTGCAACTAATGAAGTTGCAACCAATGAAGCGGCAACAGCTGAGGTTGCGCCGAATGAGGATGTAAAGCCAGCGGAGGAGTCGATTGCTGCTGCTACGCTTACTCAGTTTTCGAGCAAGACGGAACCTGCAAATCCCGAGTCTCAAAACGTGTGGCGCGGTGATTCTGCCCTATCTGAAAAACATGTCAAACCGGAATCTACTCCAGCACCTGCTGGTTTCCACTTTTTCGAAAACCTGCGTGACCAATGGATGGTCTGGTTGGGTGGTTTGTCGGTGGGGCTGGCGGGCATTTTTATGGTTCGCTACTCAATGGAGCAAGGGTTACTGGGACCCGCCGCGAGAATCAGCTTGAGTTTATTTGCAGGTGTTGGGCTTCACGCGTTGGCTGAATGGGGGCGTCGCCGCAATAAACAACAGTTCAATGCATTGGCCGCGCTGGCCGGTGGAGCCAGTATTATTCTTTTTTCAGCACTGCTCGCCTCGCTGTTTCTTTACCAGCTGTTTCCTCCGGGAGTGGTTTTTGCAGCCCTTCTGGCGATTGCGCTTGGAACCATGGCGCTGTCATTGCTACACGGACCTGTCCTAGCGATCTTAGGTATCCTTGCTGCCTATGTTATTCCTGCGTTGGTGGATACTGGTAGCGAATCAGTTTCTGGCTTGTATGTGTATTCTTTAATCATTACCAGTGCTGCGTTGCTATTGATGCGCTATGTCTACCGTCCGTGGCTATGGGCAGGTGTTCTGGTAGGCTCTCTTGGATGGTGGTTTATCACAATAGACACTTACTCTGCGGCGGGTCTGCGTGGGTATTATCTCGCTGCGATGTTGTATTTGTTTTTGGCGATACCGCACTGGGACTGGAGGCTATCGAAAGTGTTACCAGCAGCACCTTTGAAAGCCATTACTAATGAAACAAGCGGTGTTCTTTCTCGACTGCTTCGATTATGGCTGAGAGGCACTGGCACTCACTTGCCAAAAAGTCTATCCATGGCACCCGGTTCCCTCACTTTAACGCTGTTAGTTCTAGCGTTTGCTTTCACGATTGCTGTAGAGCAGCGTCTTCAAGGAGCGATTTATCAGTGGACTCCTTTTATTGGTATTTTACTTGTGGCCGCGGGTGCTAAGAAAGAGCTTCTTAAGTTCGTTGCTCTGTCGTTGTTCGCGCAGGGAGCTGCATGGTTAAGCCTCGGTTTGAGTGCCTATGACGGTATACGTCTTGAAGGCTTGGTAGGCCCTGAGCAATATGAATTTATGCGCTATGGGGCTTGGATGGCATTCGTTTATACGGCGCTGTCTTTGAGAAACCTATTTACTTCGACTAACCGCAACCTGTGCTGCGCCATTGCAATAATATCGCCGTTAGTGTGGCTCAGCTTAGCCTATTTATTAGTGAGTGATTTATCGGAATCTGTGAGCTGGGGCGCTGTAGCGATCGGACTGGGTCTGTTTTATCTTATGTTAGCGATTTGGCGCCTTCGCCTTGATCAAGAGAAATCCGCCCAGAGGAGTGAAGCAGAACGGGATTACTTTGCTGTTTGGCTAATGATGGCAGGTCATTTTGCCTATTCACTTGCTGTGGCAATTATGGTTCGTGAGGCGGGTTTGACTCTAGCTCTCTCGGCACAGCTACTTTCCGTGGCTTGGCTAATACACCGCTACAACCCGCCAAAACTAGGCCTTTTGCTTAAGCTAATTTTAGCAGTAATAGTGGCTCGCTTGACTCTTAACCCTTGGTTACTAACCTATCCTGCTGACGTACATTGGTCGCTTTGGACCTTTGGTGGGGCGACTCTTTTTGCTGCAATTGGGGCATGGCGTCTGAAAGAAAATACAGAGTTGGGTAAATGGTTGGAGCTGGCTTCTCTTCATTTGTTGGTGCTGACTCTGTGGGCAGAAGTACGTTACTACCTCTACGATGGGCACATATTTATGCCCAAGATGGAATTCTTGGAGTTTTCCATTAACACGGTGTTGTGGTCATCGCTGGCTCTTGTCTACTATCTGAGGCATAAAGCGAGCGCAAACTTAAAACCTTTGTATCTTTTAGCATCTAAAGTTCTACTGACAATGGGTTTGTTCAGCTATTTAACAACGTTAACTTTCCTTAATCCGTTTTGGACCGGCGAGGTGATTGGACAAACACCTATTTTCAATATTTTGCTCTTAAGTTTTGCAATGCCGGTGGTTCTTGGTCTTTTGTTGATCGGTTTTTATGATCCATCGTTCAAAAGTAAGGTGAGTGGTTTTACGGCGCTGGCAGGTTTCGTTTTTGTGAACGTAGAAATTCGCCATTTGTGGAATGGAGAGCTTTCTGTACTTTCCGAAACCACCAATGGAGAGTTGTATACTTATACGCTGGTGTGGTTGTTCTTAGCCATTAGTTGTTTGCTTGCTGGATCATTACGCTTTGGTCAGTCCGTATACCGTGGCGGTTTTGCTTTGCTCATGGTAGTGATTGCCAAAATATTTTTGTTGGACATGGCTGATTTGGAGGGCCTTCTCAGAGTGGCATCTTTTATGGGGTTGGGCTTAAGCCTATTGGGTTTGGCTTATTTGTATCAACGTTTTAATTTGTCCCCTAGCGCTGTATCTAAAGGCCAGCGATGAGAAGCGCTGATTAGTTTTAATTTCCTCAAGGGCCTCTTTACCGAGGCACATCGGCTGCTTCCACTGGTTGTTTGTCCAATATATTTTTGACTTCAAGATCATCTGCTTGAGATTTGGTCAAAGCAGAATCATTTCTATTCCGTGAATTGGGTTCTAAAACTAGTTCTGTGAACAAGGCAAAATGATCTGAGCCGAATTTAGGAAGTCGGTGCAGCTTTTTCACTGTAAAATGGTGGCTGTGGAAAAGGTGATCTAGCGGCCAGCGAAGAAACCAATAGTCAGCATGGAAAGTATTAATCAGTCCACGCCCAACCCTTGGATCTAGTAACCGGCTAGTTTTCCTAAACAGTCTCGTGGTAGTAGACCAGGCTACATCATTTAAGTCACCTGCGACGATAACCGGCATAGTCTCGTTACTAACACTTTTGGCAACTGCGATTAATTCGGCATCTCGTTCACCGGAGCTATTGCTATATTCCGGTACAGGCGGAGCCGGATGTAAGAAATGACACCGCACTAAATTGCCGCTAGGAAGTAAAATTTTGCAGTGAATAGACGGAATGTCCTCTTTTAATAGGAAACTAATCTCGGCGTCTTGAATCGGGAATTTTGAATACAAGTGCATGCCGTATAAATTGTCGAGGGGAATTTTGATGCTATAGGTATACTGGTTTTCGATCGTTGAAAGTTGCTGCTGCCACCAGTCATTGCTTTCCAGGGTGAGAATGACATCTGGCGAGCATTTTTCCAGCAAGGTTATAAGTTTTTTTGCCTCTTTATTGGGAGTCAGTACGTTAGCGCATACCAGCGTGAGAGTTTCCCCTTTGCCGCTCGGCTCAGCCCAAGCGACTTCCTTTCTTGCTAGGCGGGTATAGGGGTAGATCCAAACAAATTGGTAAATCAGACAAGCAAGAGTTATCAGGAGACCCGTGAGACCTTTACTAGATTTTAGGTCCGTCAATGCCAATTCTAAAGTTGCTAGGATAATTGCGGCGATCAGTAACTGAAAGCGCGGAAAATCGAAAACACGAACCCACCAGACATTCGATCGAGACAATGGCAACAGAGTCATTGTTAACAGCAGGGCTGTAAATAGGTTCAACAGGATTTCCATCGACTTCCTTTTGTTGGGTCTTCTTTCTCATCGACCATCATAGGGTAAAGGCCGTGCTTTTGATTTCTAAAGTTATGCTAAGCAAGATCGTTAAGACTTAAACATCTCACTATTTTATTATCCGTAGGCTGAAAGTGTTCAGACATCGATCCTCACAGTATACGCTATTAGCAGCTGGTATATTTCATGGTCATTACTAGATTAAACAAAGAAATACAGGAACAAAATTGGGTTTCGGTGTTAGTCGACTTGTTGATTGTTATTATTGGTTTGTTTTCCGGTTTACAGGCTGATTCTTGGTGGCAGCAATATCAGGATTCCTTACAGGAACAAACTTACCTTTTGGAACTCCGCGAGGATTTTAACGGTAATCAAGACCTGTTTGAAGGTGCCATTGAAGAGGGCGAGCGGGTTCTGTCCGACATGGTCAGTTTATTGGAGCAGGCCAAGCAAGCAGCTCCAACTCTAGACCCCAGCGAACTCGATGAGCGCTTGAGTTCGTTGCAGAGTATGCCGACGTTTATCCCCATAAGCCGCGCCTTTGACATTCTGAGTGGTTCCGGTGATTTAGCAATTTTAAGCAATCGAAATTTGAAAAACAGCCTTGCGGATTTTTACTCTTTTGCGAAAGTGATTGAATTGGTTCAGGGCACTCATGAACAACAGTTAGTTCACACGTTTCAGCCCTATTTATCTGCTAATACGGAAATTGCGCGACTGATGATTAGCTGGGAGGAAGAGGGTGTGAGTGGATTGCCGGAGCCTGTGTCCAACAGTGGCATCAGTGATCTGACTTCTACTCGTGGATTTAGAAACATAGTCATAGAAAAATATTACTCTACCCGAGATTTAAATGATCTTCATAAGTCATTGCAGGAAGTGAATGCTGAGATCTTGGGTTTTCTTGAAAGTGAGATTGGCAAGTAGCAATTAGGGTTCTGGCAGTCGTTTGACGTCCACGCGTTGTTCTAAAGGATAAACAGCGGGTCCAAACTGGTTGTAAACGGCGACGTCAGTTGCGTCTCGGCCATAGCCTACCGCTACATAACCGCCTTTGGTCTCTGCTTGGACTGCATCGAAGGTGTACCATTGCCCACCCACATAAGCTTCGAACCATGCATGCATATCCATAGGTTCAAGCTGGTATCGATAACCCACCACCAAGCGAGCCGGGATGCTCAAACTTCGGCATAACGCGATCCCTAAATGAGAAAGATCTCGGCAAACACCTGATTGACGCTGATTTACTTCGATCGCTGAGACTGGCACATCGCTGCTCCCAGGTATGTAGCTAATGTTTTTTACGAGCCACTGTTCAATGGCGTGAACTTGATCGTAGCCAAGTGTTTGTCCAGTGGTAATTTCTGTTGCCATTTTCCAGAATCTATCAGACTCGCAAAAACGGCTGGGCAAAAGGTAGTCTAAAACACTATCGGGCAAGTTTTGAACGTCGATAAAAGGTGCGCCGAAGGCCCGTTCCAACTCGTTTCCTATGGCCACCTCTGTGCCCGTGTGGATAGAAAACGCGCCTACGGGAGCAACCAAGCGTTGACATAAATTGCCGTACTTATCAGTGTATTCAAACGCGGGGACGCTGGGGGAAATTTCATAATGCTCTCTACTTATCCATTGCTGTTTTGAGCTTCTGGGACGGAGCATCAAAATAAATGGGGTAGGGGTTGTGATCTCGAAAGAGAGGTCGCAGCTAGTAAAAAGTAACATGATTGGGCCCGAGTTAAATGTGGTTAAAAGCGTTTAAATCTTGATTAAGCCGCTATCAATTCTCTAATAGCTGATCGAACTCGCCGCTCGAAACTGCCTCGGCCAATTCTGTGTAACCTCCCACTGAGGTTTCGCCGACAAAAATCTGCGGGACAGTGCTTTGACCAGACTTTTGCTGAATTACTGCTCGAGTTTTGGAGTCGCCATCTGTGGCAATTTCAATAAATTGATAGCCTTTACTGCTAAGTAAATGCACTGCCGCAGTGCAATATCCACAGTAGCGTCGAGTATAAATAGTTACTTCAGGCATTCCGTGTTCCTCAATTGGGCTTTCAAATAGCGAGTTAGGTTGGCGCTAGCCATCATTGGCGCAGTGCCGCCTTGCTTGTAGTCATATTTGCAAGCCAGCTTAGCTTTTACTTTGGTTCTCTAGCAGGGTCTGCATTTTGTCGAGCTGCTGCTGCATTCGCTGCAACTGATCTGCCATTTCATGCCTCTCGCGATGAGCGATTTCCTCGGTTTTTGAGTTATGCTCAGCTGACATCACTTCAAGAATGGCGCCCACCATCATGTTAAGAAAAACAAAAGCGGTCAAGAAAATAAACGACAAATAGAATATCCAGCTCAACGGGTAGACGTCCATAGTTTCGTACATCACGTCAGTCCAATCTTCAAATGTGGCGACCCTGAACAATGTCAGCATAGCGATGGAAACGTCGGCCCAGAGCGTTTCGTTTATTTCAGCGAAGAAAAGAGAACCGGTTGCACCGTAAATATAAAAAATAATGAACATGAGCAAAGCAATATAGCCCATTCGAGGTATGGCTTTGAAAAGAGCGTTGATGAGAGAGCGGAGCTCCGGCACAACAGAGACTAAGCGCAGCACTCTGAATACTCGCAGCAATCTGCCGATTAAGACGGCCTCAGCATTTTCTATGGGTACTAAACTTCCTATCACAATGAGTGTGTCGAATAGATTCCACCCATCTTGGAAAAACGTTAAACGATTTTTGGCAGCTAAAAACCGGAGAATTACTTCGCCAAGGAAAAAGACAGTAATCGCTGTATCGAGCACTGTCAGTATTTGACCAAAAAGTGGAGGCACATCGTATGTTTTGGCGCCGATAGAAATGGCTGACAGTACGATGATAAAAATGACCGAGCTTTGAAAAAGCCGGCTGGATTCTATGCGGGTTAAAAATGAGTCTGTGGTTGGCGGCAGATGTTGCGGACTTGAAGACATACTTTGTTCAGGCCAGGAGAAGGAGCGAGGATTATAGTGGTCGCTGTAGACCCTCTCAACTGCTATTTAGATGCCTCCAACAGCGCAGGGATGCAAAACACGAATATCGCAGAAACGGGCTTGCTGACGTTTTTTGTTAAAAACCGGTATATTCCGTCTATTGGCAATCAGTTTTTGGCGAGGATTAACGATGAGAGCAACGCAATCTCTACCCAGGCGCTTGAATTTCCAGCGTGTGTTTCTGGTCATGGTAACTGCGGTCGCAGCGAATGCTAGTGTGGCTTCAGAGTGGAATCTTAGCTACACCGCCGATGGTCAACCTGATTTGCAGGGCATATGGAGCAACGCAACTCAAACTCGGCTAGAGCGACCGGTGGAGTTGGGAGTCAAACAGGCTTACACCGAGGCCGAAGCGCAGGCTATTGAGGCGCGGGCTAGGCAAGGGCTTGCTCGTTCCTTGGGGCCTAGTGATGCCGATAGAGCGCCGCCTACCGACGGCAATGTGGCTAATGCCTACAACTCATTTTGGCTCGATCGAGGCACCAATATTGCGTTAATCGACGGAGAGTATCGCACGTCGATGATTATAGAGCCGAGCGATGGTCGTATCCCTTGGTTGCCCAAGGCAGAGCGAAGGTCGACTCAGCTTGATCGATGGCTGGCGAAACCGGGAGTGGAAGCATTTGATGGGCCTGAATTGCAAACAATAGGCGAGCGGTGTCTTCTGTTTTGGGATTTTAGGACGTCAAATTCCAGTGCAGGCCCACCAATGATGCCAATTATTTATAACAACAACTATCAAATAGTGCAGTCGCCGGGCTACGTGCTGATTTATGCGGAAATGATGCACGACGCTCGTATTGTTCGCTTAGAAGGGCAGCATAGGCCGTCTCACATGGTGCAATGGATGGGGGACTCCGTGGGACGATGGGAGGGAGACACGCTTATAGTCACGACTAAGAATATGCACCCCCAGCAATCCCACTATGGCTCCAGTGAGAATCTCACTGTGACGGAAACCTTTAGACGGACAGGAGAAAACGATATTGTCTATGGATTTACCATGGATGATCCGCAAGTTTACAGCCAACCTTGGACGGCGCAAATGCAGCTGCATCAGCGCCCATTGGGGGAGCAGATCTATGAATATGCCTGTCATGAGGGTAACTATGCGTTAACAGGCATTTTGGCCGGCGCTAGAGTTCAGGAGCGGGATGCTCAATAACGATCGCTGTGCATGCATCGCAGGCTGGTTATCGGTTGGATTAGTAGAACTAAAAATAAAGGGGACATGAAAATGAACGTAACGCGCCAACGGCGGATTTATCAAAACCTTCTGGGCTTGCTGTTGGCGACTATCGCCAGCGGGGTGCAGGGGCAAGATACGGCTGATCATCAATACACCAGTGAAGCTGTCGAGGCAGGTCTCAGCGTTTACAGTCAGCAGTGCGCTTTATGCCATGGTCCAGCTGGTGATTTAGTCGATGGTATAAATCTCAGTCGAGGCGAGTTTAGAACTGTTAGTTCAGACGCAGATTTACGAGATGTCATACAAGGTGGTGCAGCGGCAGGACGAATGCCGGCTTTTAGCCTAAGTATTGAGGAGCTTAACGGGGTTATCGCTTATATTCGAGCCGGTTTTGATCCGGAAGGAGTGGCAGTACGCATTGGCGACTCTGAAAGGGGTAAGGCGATCTTTGAAGGCAAGGGGGAGTGTGCTCAATGCCATAGAGTTAATGGATCCGGTCCGTACACAGCACCAGATCTGAGCGCTATTGGTATACGCAGAACTGCTGCTTCATTACAGCGAAACATGATAGACCCAGCCTCGGCAATCTTACCCATTAACCGGCCCATTCGCTTGCTCACTCGCAATGAGGAAACGGTAACAGGACGACGGTTAAACGAAGACACCTATACTGTGCAACTTATCGATTCGCAGAATAGGCTGAGATCATTTGTTAAAGCTGATTTAGTGAGCTACGAAGTCAGTATGGAACCCAGTAAAACACCGACCACTTTATCCAGCGAAGAAGTGGCCGACGTGGTCGGATATCTATTGACCTTGCGAGGGAATCAGCAATGAGAAATTTAAGGTCGGTCTACCAAGCTCTGATGTTTTTTATGTGTGTACTTCCAGCTTTAGCTTTCGCGCAGGTGCCTTTCGAGCGAATTCTAAACGCGGCTGATGAACCGGAAAATTGGTTGACTTACAACGGCGGCTATTCAAGTCAACGCTACAGTCTCCTTGACCAAATTGCGCCAGAAAACGTTGATCAGTTGGAGCTCAAATGGGTGCTGCAAAATCAGGTGTTTGGCGCCTGGCAGTCTAATCCTATTATTGTGGATGGCATTATGTATGTCACCGAAAGGCCGAATAGCGTCATGGCACTGGATGCGATCACTGGACGAGTTTTTTGGAAGTATCGACACACCCCGGATGAACGGGCGCGAGTGTGTTGTGGTGCCAATAATCGTGGGGTTGCAGTGTTGGGAGATCGCGTGTTCATGGGGACTCTCGATGCGCGCCTTGTAGCACTGGACAGAATTAACGGTGAGGTGCTGTGGGAGACAGAAGTTGGTGATGTGACACGAGCTTACTCGGTGACTATGGCGCCGTTAGTTGTCAAAGACAAAGTCATTGTCGGTGTTGGTGGCGGTGAGTTTGGTATTCGTGGCTATGTAGCTGCTTATGATGCCGCCACCGGCGAAGAAGTTTGGAAAACCTATACAATTCCCGCCCCTGGAGAACCGGGCCACGATTCTTGGGATGGGGATGATTGGCAATACGGCGGAGCACCCGTTTGGATTACTGGATCTTTTGACCCAGAGACTAATCTTACCTTTTGGGGAGTGGGTAATCCTGGCCCCGATTGGAACGCCGGTCAGAGACCGGGAGATAATTTATATTCCGACTCGGTCATTGCTCTGGATGCTGACACCGGCAAGCTCGATTGGTATTTTCAATTTACTCCAAACGATGCTTACGACTACGACTCGGTCCAAGTTCCTGTTTTAGCAGACATAGACTGGAGGGGCACTCCTACCAAGGTCATGATGTGGGCTAATCGCAACGGCTACTTTTATGTTCTTGACCGCACGAACGGGAAATTCTTAGTGGGTGAACCCTATGTGAGGGTGAACTGGTCCAGTGGGCTCGATGAAAATGGCAGACCTATTCCGACCCCTCAACCCGAAGGTATGCCAACCTATCCAGGCAATCAGGGTGGGACTAATTGGTATCCACCCTCATTCAGCCCTCGCACTGGACTGTTTTATTTCAGCGCATGGAGAGATTACGCCACTATTTATCGCTCTGAAGAGGCTGAATATGAGCCGGGACGAGCATTTTTGGGGGGTGGCTTTTCCGTGCTAGCCCCATCACCCGGAGCGCCTACCATAGGCATAGGGCGCACTAATCCTATCAATAACTGGACTAGTGAAGTAGGCCACGCATCCCTAAAAGCGATGGATCCAAATACGGGTAAAGCAGTTTGGGAATACGATCAATTTGATGTGAGTGATAGTGGAATGCTCACCACGGCCAGTGATTTATTGTTCACTGGAGGCAGAGAAGGCTACTTTCATGCGATCGATGCGGTTGATGGTAACTTACTGTGGAAAGTTAATTTAGGCGGGCAAGTTGTGATGGCTCCCGTTACTTTTATGGTGGACGGTGTTCAGTATGTTTCGGTGATTTCCGGCCACGCTATGTCTACCTTCGCCTTGCGAGATTAAGCGCAAAACCCTGTAAGCCAAGCATCAGCCACAAGGCTGGCTTGGCTTGCTTTTCCTTCTCTCCCCAGCTCGCTTCTTTTGTTTAGTGAGTAGGTATTACCCGCAAAACCGTCAGCTAACTTAGCAGCGTCCTTTTTTGAGGGAATTGACACAATTTGGGGCAGATTTGCTGCTCAGTTTCGGGCACAATCGGGAGTTAGAGTTTAATGCTCAATTTCCGTTGCTGATAGCATTCAATTTTTGGCAACACAAAAAGAAAGGAGAAATCCATGAAGACCCCAACTCTAGGAAAGCTCTTACTGACACTTTTGTTAGCTCCCGCTTTGGCGAGTGCTCAAAATGCAGATGAGTGGTACACCCTAGGCAATGATTTTGCTCATACTCGCTACACCCCTTCCGATGAAATCACCGCTGAAAATTTTTCAGATCTAGATGTGGCTTGGGAATGGGATGGAGCTAGCTTTGGTGCCGTTAGCGGCCGCTCAACTCCTACCATGGTGGACGGTGTGCTTTACACCGTTGCTGGCAACAAGCGCTACGTTGTAGCGATTGACGCCAAATCTGGTGAAACGCTGTGGACTTACAGAGAGCCAGACACTCCGCGTGCTGAATATTCCATGAGAGCCGACTATGGTAAAGGTGTAGGCTTTGCAGAAATTGATGGTCGCCAGATCGTCTACACGGTATCGCCTGGATTCTTTCTAACAGCATTGGACGCCAAAACTGGTATTCCGCTAGAGGGTTTCGGACAACCTGTACCTATTGATGGATTTTCTCAAACCGGTATTGTGGATCTACTTGCTGATCTGGGCCATCCCTATGACCCTTATGAAGGCATTCCTTTAGAGACTGGCTACATTACGTCATCGTCGCCACCAATTGTTGTAAATGACACAATCGTTGTTGGTAACTCTGCTGAACAAGGCTACCACCAAGCGCGGATTGAGAATGTGCCGGGTGATATTTTGGCTTACGATGCTCGCACTGGAGCATTCAAGTGGAAGTTCAATGTCATCCCTAAGCCAGGCGAATACGGCCATGAAACTTGGGAAAATGATGCATGGCAGTGGACGGGTGATGTGTCCTCTTGGGCGCCTTTGTCAGCTGACCCAGCCAACAATCTAGTTTATATCCCAACTAACAGTGCCACGATTGATTACTACGGCGGATTCCGCCCAGGTGACAATCTATACGGCGCCGCCTTGATTGCCCTCGATACACGCACCGGCGAGCGCAAATGGCATTTTCAAATGGTTAAGCATGAGATTTGGAATTTTGATAATCCAACGGCTCCCGTGTTGATGGATTTGGATATGCCTGGCCGCGGTAAAGTACCCGCTGTGATTCAAGCTACTAAACAGTCTTGGGCTTATGCCTTTAACCGAATTACTGGCGAGCCTTTGTGGCCAATCGTTGATCGACCCGTTGAGCAATCGATTGTGCCAGGGGAAGTTTTGTCACCTACACAGCCTTTCGTGACTAAGCCTGCTCCTTACGATTTGCAAGGTTTGAGCGAAGATGACTTGGTGGACTTTACGCCTGAACTTCGTGCTGAAGCGCTTGAAGCGGTTGAAGACTATGTACTCGGTGGGCTATTTAATCCGCCGATTCATGCTGACAATCCAATGGGTAAATATGCTGCAATGAACTGTCCAGGTGGCGCTGGTGGTGCCAACATTACTGCCCCTGCCGTTGCTGATCCCACCACGGGCAAGTTCTATGTGTCTTCACATACAGCGTGTTTTGCACTTCGCTTGATCCCGGGTGAAGAAGCGGATTTATTGTTCCCAGACTCCACCGGGGTCACCACCGCGCGTTATGCTAACGGTGTGCGCGGCGCTACTGCCAGAACACCTCGATTGAGTTCAGGCATACCTATTTGGAAGCCGCCGTATAGCCGCATTACTGCTATTGATATGAACACCGGAGACCACTCATGGATGATCCCAACGGGTGAAACACCGGCACGTATTAAAAATAGCCCAGCGCTTGAGGGAATCGACGTGGGTAACACAGGAACTGGCGCACTAGTCCCTATGGTAGTCACTGCTAATATGCTGATTTACTCGGATGCGGCTAGCGACGGTACACCGATGCTGTATGCCATAGACAAGGCAAGCGGAGAAATCATGGAACAAATTGAAGCTCCCTCACGCAGCAGCTATGGCATGAGTTCTTGGACTCTTGACGGACATCAATATGTTCTTTTGCAGGCTGGAGCCAAGTTGGTTGCGATGGCATTGCCTGACGCCATGAGTGAAGATGATGGCGGTCACTAGCCATCAGCAAAGTTTCTCAGGCTAAAACTGAGGATCGAGAATCGTAAAAACCGGAGGTGTGAAAACACCTCCGGTTTTTTTTACTCTGCCATTTAAGAGGAAGAATGCTTGATGGCACTTACAGTGAGTTCGCCCAACGTGATAAGGTTTTACAATACTCTCCCAATGCTCCTTAGGAGTTACTATGTTCAAATCTACTCGCTACATTTTCAATGTCCGTTTTGTGCTTTCATACACTTGTTTATGCTGTCTGCTTGCCATACTGGTAACCCCGAGTGTGTTCGGCGCAGAACCAACCGAACACACGATTTACTCAGACGGTCACCCTCTAGCGCTTTGGGAAAAATCAGTCTCTAACCCAATAGGGCATATCGTACTTCATCATGGCAGGACCTGGAGCTCTTTGCCTGATTTTGACTTACAAGTGGTTGGAGAGAACTTGTCACTCATGGATGGGTTTAATGAAGCGGGTTACAGTGTTTGGGCTCTCGATGCTCGTGGCTATGGCGGGACGCCGAGAGATGAATCTGGGTGGAACACGCCAGATAAGGCTGCTAAGGATTTAAGTACTGTGCTGGCGTGGCTGGCGGCGCGAAATGGTGAGGCGAGCCATGTTTGGGGGTGGTCCTATGGGTCAATGGTTGCTCAACTTACTGCACAGCGTTATCCGCAGAATATACAAAGCGTTGCTCTTTTTGGCTACCCCGTAGATCCAGACCGGGTTTATAGCAATAACCAAGCTAATGTGACCCCGCCAGAAATTTTGACCACAGCAGAGGCCGCTGCGTCAGACTTTATTGTGCCAGGGTCCATATCTCAGTTAGCAATCGACACCTATGTTCGGGAGGCGTTGAAAGCAGATCCTGTGCGGGCAGATTGGAATCAGCTTCAACAGTGGAATTCATTAGATGCTGCTGCGTTGAATTTACCGGTACTTCTATTGCAGGCAGAATTTGATCCGTTAGCGAGAACGGAGGCCCATGCAAAAGTATTTTCAGCATTTAGTAATCCCAATAAACAGTGGGTGGTGTTAGCAGGCGGAGATCACGCAGCGCTGTTGGAAAACCCAACCCGAGGCAAGCTAATTAGTGCATCGATTGACTTCATTAAATGGCTTAGTAAATAGGTGTCGTTGACTCAGAAACTATCCTCACTTGATTGGGGCATTATAAGAGACCAGCTTCAGCAACGGGGTTATAGTGTTCTTGAGAAAGTGTGTGATGATAAGCTCTGTCTTGAATTGTTAGAGAGCTACCAGAATGAAGGTTTATTTCGTAAAACTATAACCATGTCTCGCCACAGTTTTGGTCGAGGAGAATACAAATATTTTAGTTATCCGTTACCCCAAACAGTGCAAACCCTAAGAGAAATTTTTTACCCACCCTTGGCAGAAATTGCAAATAGGTGGTCATCGCTTACCGGCAGCGCTGATCGCTGGCCAGTGGATCACCGAGAATTCTTAAATCATTGCCAAGCCTGCGGCCAAAGCAAACCTACGCCACTTATGCTCAAATACGGTGAAGGAGATTACAACCGGCTTCACCAAGACATTTATGGTGATGTTTTTTTTCCTTTTCAAATTATCGTGCTACTGAATGAGCCAGACGTTGATTTCACCGGTGGCGAACTGATCTTGGTGGAAAACTATCCGAGGCTGCAATCGCGACCTCACCTGCCAAAACTTAGCAAGGGTGCTGTGGTTATCGTTCCAACGTCGTGGAGGCCAATCGAGGGTAGTAGAGGTTGGCGCCGAGCCAAAATGCGCCATGGTGTCAGCGAAGTGTTATCGGGTCAGCGTCATACGCTAGGTATAATTTTTCACGACGCCTGATGAATGTCTAGAATTTTGATCGAACAACAAGGGTTGAAGAATTTTGGGTAGGTCTTCAACATTTTTTTGTTTGCTCAATCTCTCCATCGCTTTGTGAAGGGACTTTTGCTGAGCCTCATTTAAATCGCCAATTCGTTCTTGCAGTTTTCCTTCGTTGACGTTGATGGTTTCTCGCTGGGCATGGGTTCTGCTTTGTAAAAGTTCTTCTAGATGCAGGAATCTGCCTAATAATACGTAGGGAAAATTCCGATTTCTTATGGGCCCTTGCTGGGCAAGATAGCCGCCGACATTTAGACCTTCCAATTTAAATCCAGCTATTTTGTCAGCACCAAACCACGCCCCAGTGGCTCCTACGACGCCTCCACCCAAGGCACCTAAAAAAAGACTGCTACCCGCAAGCCCCAAATCCAAGAGAGCGCCTGCCGCAGCTCCTGCCATGGCCGCGGCCATGGTTAGTTGCTTTTTATTCAGCCCCCAAATTACCCATTTTTCTGTGTCGAATAGATTTCCGAAATCAGGCAAATCATCAACGATGCTTTCAAGATTATGGTAAGCCAATAAAGACTTTAGGGACTCATGATGGTCTGTTTCAATCTGTGATAGATTCGCAAAGAACTGTTGTTCTAGAACCGGTTTAATCCCCTCGGCCTGAGATTCGGTTAACACACTTTGACTGAGTTGATAAAAACAGGCGGTAGTGAGCAAGTTCGCCAGTAAGTCAGCGCTGTCTTTTTTCCTTGCCTTAGTTCGTTCGCGGTGCGCACGAACTAATTGAGTCAGCGAGTTCTTCCAATCTTCTCGTAGAGTAGAAAAAGCCTCGAGTATGGAAAGTTGCTTTTCCTGCTCCGCTTGCATTGCATTGAAAACTTTCACCACTTTAAAGTATTGCCCAAGGGCTTGTTGCCACTGATCAATATAGTTTTCATTCTCTATGGGGTTAATTAGCGCCAAGCTCGCCTGTCCAGTCCAGCGCAAAATTTCCATTTCTGCCTCGTATTCAGGTCCATAGGGCCTTGAGCCATCGACTACATAAATAATGGCAGCTCCATTCATGATAGGGGTGAGGAGCTGAATTTCATCAGGAAATTGCAATTTACAGTCTTCAGAATTTAGGAATGCTCTGACAGCTTCATTGCGTTGATCTGCTGTGCTCGCTTGTTGCTGTAACCAGTTGAGCACTTTGACAGGTCTCTGAAAACCCGGTGTATCTATGAGGCTATATGAGTGCCTGCCGATAGTGATGTTGATTTCTTGGCATTGCTTGGTTGTGCCGCTACGAGTAGAGATAGCAACGCTGTCGTTTTGCGCCAGAGTTGAAACAATGGAGGATTTACCCTTGTTGGGGTGGCCAACAACTGCGAATTCAGGATTCATGAGTGTTCACCAGGTTGTAAAACAGTCCAGTTAGAAAGCGTTGCTGCAAAGCGTTGCCACTCCTCTAAATGGGAGTCCAGCGGTTCAGTCACAATGCTTTCGTTCCAATCCAACGGTAAGATGAATTTTTCCGCCTCTCCTGTCGTTGTAATAAGCAGGTCTTTGAGTTCTTCCAAAGGAGCATCCCAGCTTTTAACAAGCACCACTATGGCTTCCGCATTAGTCCTAGGCTCCAGTGAATCCAAGGGGCTGAGTGGATTTATGCTTAATGGCTTGCCGAATGAGCGGGTTACAAATTTCTGGCAGTGTTCAGGGGCCTTACCCCAATCAAAAAGGCTGTACCGACTGGGAAGTGTATACACTACATTGGCAAGCAAAGGCTGGTGTTGGTCAAGTTTCTCGCTTGCGCTGCTAGTTTTTGGAATCGGACTAACGCCGGGTTCGGTTTTTTGTTCTTTGCGGTACTTCCAGTTTGCGAGGATGAGGAAAAGTGTCCTAGGCAACAAGTTATAGCTAATCTGTGCGGCTAATACAAATTGCCACCAATTCTCCGAGTACGCACTAGCGGTGCCTAAAATTCGAGAATTTTGCGACTGTTCCAACAAGGCTAGAGTGGGCTGTGCTTCATGCCAGTAGTACCAAGGTAGCGCGATCACCTTGAGAATGGGTTGTAAGTCGGTGGCCTCTAACAATGTGCTTCGCCAAACGAAATTGATGTCAGTTCCTAGTAGTAATAGCAAATAAATAAGAACGCTGCCAAACGCGAAAGCCAATGAGAAAACTTGCGATTGAAAGAAGAACCAAAATCGCTGTGATTTTTTGGTGCGGAACTCCGGTTTGAGAAATTGACCTTGTCGAGGCCAGATCGGTGAGTGGATTATTGCGGCTGTTACTCCGCTAAACTTAAAAGCTGCAAAAAATCCGCTGAGCACTAAGCTGAGGGCTGGCAAGAAAGCAAAAAGCAGTAGTAAGAACAGCAGATTCACTCTTCCTTGTGAATCTCCAGAGAGTGCACCAGCGCTTACAAAAAAACCTAGGAAAACACCCAAAATGCTGAGAGTCAGTGTGGTTTTATTGTGCAATGTGGGTGTTGTTCCTGACAATTTATTCTCGCTTACTTGTCTTCAAAAGAAATTGAGGGGTTGCTGGTGGTTTTTCTCAGCCTGGTTCCGCAATGAGTCTAAGGACAAAAATAGAGTAGTCAGCATTGTTGTGTGACACCTTTCTGACTCTAACATCGACCATAAAGGATTTGCTCTCGATACTTTCCATGCGAGCAGAAAATTCATCTACTGCGCCAGAGTTTTGGTTCCAGAAATCAGCCTCGAACATGTCATTCATATGAACTTTACCAATCGCCTGCTCTCGAGTATAACCAAACACTTCATTTGCTTGTCGACTCCAAGAACGAAGTAGACCTGTGTCATCAACTACCAGAATAATATCAAGTGAGTTATCGACGATGAATTGGAGATCTTGTTCAGACTGGGTTCGGCTATCGAGTAGTTTTCTGACTTTTCGATTTGAGTATTCTATTTCGTAAAGAATTAATGCAGTTAGCATCATAGAAAAAGAAAGATACTCCATGTAGTACAGCAGTAAATAGAAATTGTTGATAGGTAGCGCAGGTAAGGTAATCCTAATTAGTAATAGCAATGCGCTAGCCACCAGAAGAAATACTTTGCTGGGAGTAAAAACCTTGCCTGTTAACAGCCCTCGCCACAGTAAAATTCCCGTGACACCAATTAGCGGTATTGCGCCCAAATAGGGAGACTCGGCTACTAAAGCGGGGAAGAGGAAGAACTCAGTAACTGTTGCAATTAGAAAGGCCAGAGATATAGAAATGAACAACCAGATCTCGCGACCTAATGAATTTCTATAAATAAAAAGTAAGCTAATACTGAGGAAAAGTGTGGAACCGAATTGCAGAAAACTAGAAACAACGGCGAATGTAGTTGACGTAGGATTGGCTCCACTCAAAAAATCGGTGGTGTGGCGACATACTTCTAGTGCGGCCGCAGCACAAGCAATAGTCAGATACCTTTTGCGAGAAGTAAGATAGCTAAGCCATATGCCCGAGGTGATCATCAAGTTGAGGAGTGAGATGAAGCCTACTGCAAATAGGAAAAAACTTAGATCGTCCGTTAACATAGGCTTCGCGAAAAAGTTATCAGCTGCATAGACTCTAGCCTATCATAGGCTGTGGAAGGATTCAGGCTAGTTGCAGAATCACTTGCCACAAGAAAAGCGTACCGCCAAATCGTAGCCGCTGAATTACTTGGGGACAGAAGAGTTCCAATTCAGTGCGTTATAGTCTCCTAGTATTTCTAACACTTGATCTAGGGGCACAGCCTCCAAAGTGCCCCGTGAACTGCTCACTGTGGTCGCTTTAAAAATCGCATTGTAAATCGCCTCTTCCGTAGCCTCAGCGGTGGCTGCAAAAAGCGGCGACATGGAAGAATTTACCAGTACGTCGTTGTTGACTGGAGTTTCGCTGGTACGAGGTTTGCGGACATTGGGATTGGTAGAAAAAGCGATCACGTAGTCTCCGGACCCGTTACTGGCAAAAGAGCCTGTTCTAGCTAGTCCCATGATTGCTCGAAGACCTAGTCGGTCGAGACTCCGTGCTGTGAGAGGCGCATCGGTTGCTACAACCATCATGATTGATCCATCTTCTTTGTCCCCATCATCATCGGGCAGCACTTGCTGTCTAAATGAATAAGTGCCAAGTTCTCTGCCTACAGGCGCACCATTGATATCCATAACCCCTCCAAAGTTAGTCTGCACCAGCACTCCAACAGTATAGCCACCTAAGGATTGAGGCAGTACTCGCGAGCTAGTGCCGATACCTCCTTTCCATCCAAACGCCTGCGTGCCTGTGCCGGCACCGACGCTACCTTCCGCAACAGGTCCGTTGGATGCATTTCCTAAGGCGGCGAAGACTTCGTTTTTTCTAATCGGGTCAGCCCACATATTGTTGACCCGCGCGTCATTAGTCTCACCTACGATAGGGTTTACGGTGTGTTCTCCCATTCCCGGTTGCTCATAAACCCATTCTTTGAGTGCATTGGCAGCGCTCCATACACAGAGAGTGCAGGTCAATAGTATGGGTGTTTCTATTTCTCCGAATTCTCGTACTTGGGTTTCTCCGACTAGTTTGCCGTAGCCATTACCAACATGAATCCAGGCAGGAATAGGGTGGGTGTATAGATTCCCTGGCGCGGGTATTATGGCGGTAACTCCTGTTCGAATATTATCGCCTTTGATAACTGTTTCGTGGCCAACTAAAACCCCTTCCACATCAGTTATGGCATTGTGTTCGCCGGTGCTAAAAATGCCAATTTCTAAACCTGCTTCGCGAGCTCTAGGCCGCTCTTCTTGCGCGAGGCCCGCCGGTGACAGGACCAAAAATACCAAAGCTAAAATTTTTAATTTGAAGTGGATTACATGTTTGCCACTATTCATAGATCAATTTTCCCTTAACAAGAGTGCGTTCGTTGGTTTCTTTTGGCCCAATTTTTATGAATCTCTGCAATCGAAATGCGGGGTTACTTTTGAAGAGTAACGTAAAATTATAGAGAGGTGAAAGAGTGCCCAGATTAATTATTATCGAGAACTTCTCTTATAGAGGAGAGTAGTTCGCTGCTGCGATAAGGTTTGCCAATGAGGCGGTATTGGTTAATCAGTTCACGGTGAGATTCGGGAGAGTATCCGCTGGCAAAAATGATTGGCAGGTCAGGCCGGGACAATTTCATGGCAGCGGCGACTTCTGGACCGTCTATTTTTGGCATCACCACGTCTATGAAAGCAATGTCGATATCTTCCCTGTCACAGCATATTTTTAGTGCTTCCTCGCCATTGGTGGCTAGCACTACTTTGTATCCCGCTTTTTTCAAAGTCCTTGTGGCGGCACTTGCAACTAATTCTTCGTCTTCCGCGAGAAGTATGGTTTCACTTCCCCCGATGGCCGTTGGCTGTTGGGATTCTTGCTTCTCGGTTGTTTCAAATTCTTGGGCAGGTAGTGTAACCAGCATTGTGGTCCCACCTATACCAGTATGTTCTACAGAAATTAATCCTTTGTGGTTCTTTACAATGCCATAGGCGGTCGAGAGCCCAAGACCGGTGCCTTTGCCTTCCTGCTTCGTTGTGAAAAATGGATTAAATATTTTGTTGATTAAATTGTTAGGAATGCCGGTGCCCGAATCTGTAACTCGCAGACAGATTTGATTCGTTTTTTGGGGACTTTCAGTACTGATCCGTTGCTCTGTTGTGATTTCGATTTTACCGGAACCAACAATTGAATCCCGGGCATTGACGCACAGGTTCATGATAACTTGCTCAAGTTGCACCGGGTCGCCTAAGATTTGCGTGATGGTAGGATCAGGATTAAATATGAGCTCAATGTTTTCTGGAATTACTCTTTCTAGTAAGTTCATGAAGTTCTGGATAAGGTCATTGAATTCTAATGGCTCTTTTTGCGCAGGTTGTTCACGGCTGAACGTCAAAAGTTTATGAGTGAGTTCCGCTGCTTTGAGAGCTGCCGAATCTATGTCGCTCAATCGTCTTTTAATCTCATCAATGTTCTGGCTCATCATACCTAATTCAGAATTGGCAGTGATCGCCATGAGCAAGTTATTGAAGTCATGGGCTACACCTCCTGCTAAATGACCTATGGCGTCAATCTTTTGAGCCTGGCCTAGCTGTTGCTCTAAACTTCGATTCTCCGTGACATCTTTTCCGACTGCAATAAACCGCTGTGCATTAAGGTCGAGGGTGCCATCCCACCTAATAGAAATAGCACTGCCGTCCTTAGCCAGATAGCGGTTTTCAATGCTAGTGGGTTGACCGCCACTACCGCTAGCTGCTCGAAAGGCCTCAATGGTGCGTTCTTTATCATCAGGGTGAATGTAGTTGATGAAGGGTGTGCTTAACAGTTCTTCTTCGCTATAGCCCAATTTGCTGGTGAACGCAGGGTTAACTCGGTCCAAGTAACCATCAAATTTCAGAATGCACCAGAATTCTTCGGAAAGGTCAAAAACTGCTTGTTGCTCTATTTCTATGGCACGCTGTTGAGTGATGTCGTTGGTGAAAAGTACCAAACCGGTAACTTTGTCAGCTTCAATAATCGGGCTGACCCGGGTTTCCCAAAGGACAAAAACCCCGTTTGGCCGTGACACGTTTATTTCAACTCGCTGAGGATTCTTAGCCTTGATAACTGATTCAAAGCAGGCCTTTAACTTGGCGGCTTCGGTTTCGTTCCCAAGATATTCAAAAATAGATTGGCCAAGAACTTTCTCGTTGGTCAAACCTTCGGTAGTTCGATTCACAAACTGAATCACTCCCTGTGTGTCCAATACAGAAACAAAAGAGGGGCTGAAGTGAGTGATTGCCTCTAAAAAAGACTCAGGGGAGAGCTTGTGAGCGTGCTTCTCAAATTGCTTCAAAATGATTTGCCGATGTGACTGTGAAACATGCTACAAAGCCTTAAACTTCACAGTTTACTAAAAATACTCTGCAACTTTATGGTCTGTTGTCTATACTAACGCTTCAAGCTGCGGACTCTCGATACTCTTGCATGAATACTCAGTATAGACCAAAAAACACTCGGTGCGAGCAATTTGACGGGTTTTTAGGCCGTGCGCTGGTTTTCATTGGGCTGCTACTATGTGCCTTTGAATTATCGGCGCAAGAAATTCCCGTGAATCATATTCTAGTTCTGCATGGCGATTTCTACGAGCGTAACTGGGATCGGGAATTCGATCGCTTCTTTTCTGAAAACCTTGATAATAATCAAGATTTTCAATCGATTATTTCCTTTCAGAGCGTTGGTCTAGATAGGCTGTCTACGCCAGTTTCACGGTCGTTGTATTTAGACCGCATTAAAGAAATTCTCGATGAGCAGCACATCGATATGATTGTTGCGGTTTTACCTTCCGCCATTGAGTTTATCTTGGAGGTGGAAGGGATCTATGACATTCCTAAAGTGCTGGTGTTGCCAACTTCCTCTGCTGGTTTAGAATCCAATTCTGCAGGGCGAATAGAGGTTATAGAATCAAATTCTGAAACAGCTATTCGTAAAACCTTAGAGGCTGCATTATTGCTCACACCCTCTGCGCGCAGTGTTGAATTTTTCTCTGGCGCAGGGCAAACCGATATGGAGTATTTGCGCAAAGCCACAACGATTGCTCAAGCTTTTTCAACTAATTTGACTTTCAACTTTAATTCAGGATTGGAACTACACGTATTGAGAGAACATCTTTCTCGTTTGAATGAGGATTCTATAGCCGTGCTATTGCCTTATGCAGCCGCAAGCGATGGAAACTTTTTAGACGTGGGTCGTAATCTTGCCAGCGTCTTGGTGGGCAGCACGGTGCCTTTGTACAGTATTGTAGATCGCTCATTGGGGCGAGGCTCGGTTGGGGGATATGTTTATACCGTTGACCAGTACGCGAAATCAGCGGCTGAATCAGTGATAGGACTTATTCAGGGCCAGCCGGCTCAGTCTCAGAAAGTAAATGTGACGGGAGAGTTCACTTTTGACTATGCAGAAGTCACCAAAACTGGGTTGAATCTAAGCAGGCTTAAAGAGCCCTATGTCTTAGTTAATCAACCTCGTTCTATTTTCAATGATTATTCTGGGTTTATAACCACAATAGGAATACTTGGAACACTGCTTTGCATAGCTTTGGCTTGGCAATATAAGCTGTTGCATCGGGCCAGGGCAACAAGCCTCGAGCTACAAAAAAGTGAACAGCAAGCCAAAGAAAATGAGGCGTTGTTTCAAATATTGACCAGCAATACCTTAGATGTAATTTGGATCTGGGATTCAGAAAAAAAACAAACTACCTATTGCAGTCCAACCATTGAGCAGCTCACTGGTTTCACTTCGAAAGAATTTTTGAGTCTGTCAATTCATGAGATAATGACCGCCTCATCGGCCACAACTGCTTTAGAAAGAGCTCAGTCACAGGAAACTGGAGCGCAAGTATTTGAAGTTGAACTGCGAAGAAAGGATGGTGAGTTGATTTGCTGTGAAATCGCCGCTCAGCCAATGGATGATACGCTAGGGACAAACCAATGGGTTGGAATTACTCGTGATGTGAGTCAGCGTAAAAACGCAGAGAAAGAGCAGTTGGCACTACAGAATCAGCTTCAACAATCGCAAAAGTTTGAGTCTTTAGGAACCTTGGCTGGCGGAATCGCCCATGACTTCAATAATATCCTAGGCACAATTATGGGGCTTACGGAGTTAATAAAGCTTCGTGCTCAGGAAAATACTGAAGCCACAGAAATTGCTGAGAAGCTACTGGCAACAACAGACCGTGCTAAGGCGTTGGTCGGACAAATACTAACCTTTAGCCGACAGTCCAACAGTATCAAAGTGGCGTTTGACTTGAATGCTTTGCTGCGAGAAGCAATACAGCTCATGCAAACAGGTATGCCTAAGTCAATTTCTCTCAGTGTAGACGAACTTGATAAGCCCACTCTAGTCTTAGGGGATTCAAATCAGTTATCTCAGGTGTTCATCAACGTTTTGACTAATGCTTATGAAGCAGTGGACGAGCAAACCGGCGAAATTCAGGTGAGTGTTTTCGTTTCCAACTTGTCTGAACCGACCAAGTTCATGCATGGCGAACTTCCTGCTGGTTCCTATCTGACGGTGCAAATTACCGATAACGGTGGGGGGGTAAGCGAGGCTGAATTAGAGAAGATGTTTGACCCATTTTATACGTCTAAGGACTTGGGCAATGGCATGGGACTTGCGATTGCGCGGGGAATCGTAATCAGTCACGGTGGCGCGATAGATATTACTTCAACACCCAGTAATGGCTGCACTGTTTCTATTAGTCTGCCTTGGGTCGAGTCGGATAACGTAGCAGTTTCCCCGACTCTCTCTCAGGATAATGGCAGTGTGGAAGCTACGATTTTGTTGGTTGATGATCAAAAGGAATTGTTGGAAACCATTAGTCTCATGTTGCAGGAGTTGGGCCATAAATGCATCTGTTGCTCTGACCCTCAACAAGCAATGGACTGTTTGGCAAATGAAGAATTGGCGATTGACCTGGTGATCACCGACTATTCAATGCCAGGCATCTCCGGTCTAGAGTTACGTGAGTATAGCGCCCAGCGGCGCCCTAACACGCCAGTCGTTATTGCTACGGGTTACAGTGAACGGGTGACCCAAGATGATTATCTCAACAAAAACCCTCACCTTGTGCTGAGCAAACCGTTTGGCTTTGCTGAAATCAAAGAAATGCTTATCCACACTCTCAAACAGCCTAGCTGATTACACTAATCGAAATTTTTTGTGTAGGATAACCGCACAATAATTTTATAAGACCAACAACAATGCCCATCCCAGTGATTAGCTATTGCGCTTACTGTTCGCGCTCTTTCCAGTTCCAAGCAATTCTTTTAGTTTCTATAGCGTTAGCTATATTTAGTTCTCAGTCTTTCGGCCAAGCTCGGCTTTCGGTTACACCAGATATATTGAAAGAAGTTTTTCCAGAAGCCGATCGCTTTTCCGAAAAGGCTGGAACTCCGCCAGTTGTAACCGCGTATACCATGACCGAAGAAGGCGAGCAGGTTGCGGGTTATCTTTTTGAAACCACCGATTTCCCACCGGAAGAAGTGGGCTATAGTGCGCCTATAGAAGTGTTGGCCGGCATTGATAATAGCGGAATGCTCACAGGGATTAAGGTGCTTTTTTACCGGGAATCTTATAAAAGTATTCGAGGGGATTTTTTAGCGACCGAGCGTTTCCCTAACCAATTTGAGCAAAAAAGTGTTAGCGATGGGTTTAGAGTAGGGCGCGATGTAGACGGGGTTTCCCGTGCCACTATTACAAGTTGGGCTGTCTCTCGAGGCTTGAGAAATGCTAGCCGAGTGGTTGCTAAAGCCTACTTGCCGGCATTTTCTGCGGGTTCTGCTGAAAGTAGAGAAAGTTACGCGCTGCAACAATTAGCCACCCAGTCCTGGGAGGAATTTGCAGCCAATGGTTTTATGGAGCGTTTGATTGTTCCGCAAGAAGATGAAACACGGTTGGAATTGAGTTTTGTTTTTGTAGGTCATGATGGGCTTGGTGAGCTGGTTTTAGGAGTAGATGATTATTCAAACGCTGACCGGGAGGCCAGCAGCCGTGTTTCTGAAGGCAGCATGGTTGTGGTCGGAATTTCGGGTAATACGGGAAGCCCGTTTCGTCAGGAAAGGTTGGCTGTGGAGCAAGATGACCAGCGTTATCAGATTAGTCGCAGCAGGTTCGTTTACGCCGGAAGTGCTGATCAGGGTCTTATTGCTGATCAGGTTCGCTATGCCGGTGCCTTGGTCTTAGCACCCGCAATCGATCTCACCCGGCCTTTTAGGTTTTTGTATGACACCAGCGAAAGTGTTGGTGATTTTGAGTCCTTTGCAGTAACAGAATACAAAGTCCACGAACTAGCACTAGCTCTTACCAATGGAACGTCGCTCCCCGCTGAATACCTACCTGAGGAGACAGCGGTTTTCGATTCAGATATTAGCGGCGGTGTTTTTGCCAACTTAATAGCTAATGCCCCGTGGCCTGAAGTCATTGCATTGGCACTTATTTTGGCGGTGGTGAGCGTAGCGTTTGTTTCTAAAAACGACAAAATTCGCTGGCTGGCACTGACAGCAACATTAGTTTATCTAGGATTTTTAGATGGCGGATTTGTGTCAGTTTCTCATATCACGAATGGAATCAAGCTGGGGCCGGCTATGTTTCTCAATGATCTTCCCCTGCTTATGATTATTAGCTTTACTGTAGTTACGACTATTTTTTGGGGGCGGGTTTTTTGTTCTTCTCTTTGCCCATTCGGAGCCCTTCAAGATTTTATTACTAAGTTCACACCAAAAAAAATTCGCTTGTCGGTTCCGCAAAAAGTCCATGATCTGGCCCTGTTCGTTAAATACGGCATACTGATTTTTCTAATCGTTATGGCGCTTGTATACAGTGAGCTTAGTCTTTTTCAATATTTCGAACCCTTCGGTACAGTGTTCTATTTTAGTCAATCGCCAGTGCTGTGGCTGATTTTGGCCTTTTTCTTGATAGGATCGACTCTAATCCCTCGGTTTTATTGCCGCTACGCCTGCCCGCTTGGCGCAGCACTCGGCGTGGTGTCGTTGGTCTCTCCTTTTAGAATAAAAAGAGTGGAGCAATGTGACGTGTGCAAGGTCTGCGAGCATAGCTGTCCAACGGGAGCTATTCGCGGTCCTAAAATTGATTTCAAGGAATGCGTGCGCTGCGATATTTGTGAGGTTAAATTAATCGAACAGGCGGGCGTCTGTAAGCACGATCTTGCAACGGTCAAGAGCAGGGTAAAAGAGTGGCAGCCAATCAGAGTGACTTGAGGTAGAGCGCTAGCTGACTTAAGTTGCGAACCCGTGGAAATCACGCCAGTGGTCCACAACTTGAGTCATTGGTAGGCTATTTTAGGGACTGTCTTCAGTTAACCAGTTTAGATCATCTTTTGTTAAATCTAACAGTTCGGTTCTTTCGCGGCGGGTGTCCTCAGCGCGTCTTGCCTTGCTTAATACATCTGCTGGAATTTCTTCACCGACAACGATTCCTCGTGCTTTGGTAGGGGCATAATAGATTCTGGCATTGGCCATCTCATCGGTGGTTGCAGGTCCATACACAACGTCTTGAGTAGGATCTGGGTTAAATCGGTTTTCTTTTGAATTGTCGAACCACCAGCTCATATGCATGGTTGAGCCCGCGGGAACAAATTTGGGAACTTCGTATTCGTAGAGGAATTGCCAATTGAAATCGTAGTCTGGGACCCATAGCAACGTTTCCTTCTCGCCATCTGGATATTCCAAATCGTATCGCATGGCTTTACCGCGATAGTGCATATGGGGCCCCATGGAGAGGAGGTAAATATCTTCTTCAATTTCATAACTATTATTCACTTCAAAATTGGGGTCGCCAGCGGGGATAGTCCAACCGCGATGTGGCAAAAGGTTCGTCTCGACTACGTGATCAATGACGTCACCTTCTTCATAAAATTTAAATCCGGCACGGGTCAAATCAGTGACCGCAGTCCCTTCCCCGGGGGTTTTGTGATAATGCATGTTTACGGTGATAAATGGATCTTCAGGCATCAACACTCCCCAACCTTCTGGGTAAGTAAAGGGGCCTCTGCCGGGCACACCAACGCCCATATGGCTGGAGACGATATGGTGGACCCAAGGGCCTCCTGGATCTAACTCAGCTTTTGAGACCCAGCGTGGTTCCGTATGAGCGCCCTCAGGAATTGGCATTTCGATTGTAGGTTGCCAATCTTCAACTTCATCCGGCACATAAACAGGTCTATCAAACTGCACCACTAAATCTGGATCACCAATCCACCAGCCTGACTCTGGGAGGCTTGTTGCACCGTTAGATGCAGCAAGCGCTTTTGCTCCGGCCGCATCTGCAGGATCTCCCTCCAGTGCTCCTCCATCTACCCAAGCGATCAAAAGGTCTTTCTCTTGTTGGTCTATGTAGCGTTCACCTTTGAATTCGCCTCTATGGCGCTCGTGTGCGCCCCAAGGTGGCATATATCCTGTTACTAATGCGTTTCTAATGAGTGGTGCCCAAATTTTTGCAGGCTGATAATCCATGAGCGACATGGGTGCAGAAATACCACCAACATCAGGCCCTTCTGGCTGGTGGCAAGCGACGCAGTTCTTTTGGAATACCGGCAGGGCATCGGCGTAAAAAGTAGGGGCGTCGGTTTGGCCGTGAGCGCCTAAAGCGAAAGTCAGTGCAAAAGAAGCACAGGGAAATAGTCGCCACGTTTTACTGGTTGGGAAACTCATGGAAAAGTCCTTTGTTATTGTTTACTTGAGTGGGCTTTGAGCAGGATCTAAGGTTGAATCCAGTACGCTAAGCTCTAGAGATTAAGTGTTCGGACAAGATTTGTCTATGCAGGTTGACGCGCAATAGAGATGAACCATAGCTCTAGATCCTTAAATCTGTCCACGCGTGCAGAAACTTATCGAAATTACCGATTGAGTCCATCGAAATTACTCGTTTTACCGATGACTTTGCGTGCCGTACTATCCTCCTTACTTATATATTTGATACCAAACAGGAAGTAGATCATGGCCAAGCAGGTTCCAAGCGTTGTTTTTAAGACCCGAGTAAGAGATGAGAGCATTGGTGGAGACAATCCTTTCCGTTGGGAGGATGTGTCTACGGAATCAATTTTTAGCGATCGCAAAGTCGTTGTGTTGGCACTACCAGGCGCCTTCACGCCTACTTGTAGCAGTACGCATCTTCCTGGATTTGAAGCGAAGTACGAAGAGCTTAAAGCCCAAGGTGTTAACGAAGTTTACTGCCTGAGCGTCAACGATGCGTTCTCGATGTATCAGTGGGCTAAGCAGTTGGGTGTTGAGAAAGTCAAAATGCTTCCTGATGGCAATGGCGAATTTACTCGGGAAATGGGCATGTTGGTTAAAAAAGAAAACCTTGGCTTTGGGGATCGTTCATGGCGCTATAGCATGCTGGTAGAAAATGGTGAGATCACTAAGGTGTTCGCCGAGGAAGGTCAAGAAGACAACTGCGAAACAGACCCTTTCGAGTGCAGTGACGTTGACACAATGTTGGAGTTCTTGAAGGCCGCGTAATTTGTAAGATTCTCTTAGGACGGGTTACTGGTATCTCCCCGATAACCAACACCTGTCCGTTTTTCTTCTTCGCTTCGGCAGGGTTACTCTTCCCTTTTTCTCCTGCCGAAGCGTCATTAAATCTTCTTTGCTAGCCCGGATTCCTCAGGGGCGTAGGTTTTTATCCCCAAGGGTCTTTCATCCCGCTAAAAAATGCCTGATGCTCTTTCAAAATCCTAGCAGTTTCTAAAGGATCTGGAGTTAGGTCCCAGTTGTTGTATTCAAATGTGCCGCCTAGCAGGATTCCATCACTGCGAGGAAACATATAGGTGTTCTCGGTAATAGTAATATAGTCCACTTCTTCCTGAGGTAAAACGAAGCTTAGCTGGCCCTTTATGGGGAACAGCTCATTATCTGCAAAAAGCTCCCGTGCGCCTAAGCCACTGCAATTGATGACAGTTTGCTGAGGTAGGTTGGAAATTTCAGTGATATTGGCAAATTCTCGAACTTTAATTCGCCCCCCAGCGTTTCGAAAGTCTGACATCAACTGGGTCAAAAAGACTGCCGGCTCTATCAACATTGTGTCGTAATGGGTTGCGAACTCCACGGGAAAGGGGTGCTCGTTTTTGCCAAGAATCTTAAGCTGCGGATACATGCTTGGATAGTTATGGACTAAAGCATCGGTGGGCCCAGGACTATCAGAGAGCCGATAGTTGCTTATCCATCGTACACCGTATTTCGGGCCAACCAAGTTCTGGAAATAACGATAGGACAACTCCATGGCTTGGGCGAATTGAGTTTGAAAGTCGGCGGTTAATGAGTCGTCTTCATAAACAGATGCAGGGGACCATTGTCCTCCGGCTATATTGGAGGTGGTATACGGCGGCAGTGCTTTGGCGTAAATCGTTACATCCCAACCTTGGTTTTGCAAAAGTCTAGCGCTGGTGAGCCCCATGACACCGCAGCCGATGACAGCACATTCTTTTCTATCTGAATTGATTCTGCGCTGAGTGAACGCTTGCTGAGCGATTTCCATGGCTTGATGAGATGTTCCCCAAGACAGAGTGATCCCACCGCCCCCGTGACCGTAATTGTGCACCAACGTTTTATCATTTAGGCGCTCTCCTTTTACCACGAAGCCCGCTTTACGAAACGGTCGAAGACCGCTAACAGTTCTAATCACTCTTTGTTCGGAGACTCTAACTCTTCTCAAGGGCAAGCCCGAAGGGGTGTAATGGAGAGAGGGTACACTGACGCTAGACGAATTTACGTTTGTACACGCATTCATGAGGGGTAAAATAGTCAAGGCTTGCAGAACAGAGCGGCGGCTGGTCATGGCGTGTCCTTTGAATAATGATGCGTGCAAGCATAACCCAGCCAGGACTGATTGTTAAAGAAGCGCTTTGAGAATACTCCAAGACTATGTTTGAGTAAGCTTCAGTTAGCGGAGCTCATAAAGTTTCAATGCGCTTTAGGTTGGCTTTTGCGGTGTTGAGGATGAGTTCCCTTTCATCATGGCTTTTTTTGTCCCAACTTTTGAAAAGCATCCCAATGCGAGGATTGGATGCAAGTTGCTTTCGGTTCTCAACCATAAATTTCCAGTACAAGCTATTGAAAGGGCAGGACTTAGGCCCGGATTTTTCTTTAACACTGTAGTGACAGTTGGAGCAGTAATCACTCATTTTGTTAATATAATTTCCACTGGCAGAATAGGGCTTAGTCGCGATATACCCGCCGTCTGCAAACTGAGACATTCCACGAGTATTCGGCATTTCTACCCATTCGATCGCGTCAATGTAGATTCCCAAATACCAGGCATCTACTTGGTCAGGATCTATACCGGCGATCATACAGAAGTTGCCGGTTACCATGAGTCTCTGAATATGATGCCCATAGCTCGTTTCTAAAGACTGTCCTATGGCTTCGGACATGCACCGCATATGGGTATTGCCATCCCAAAAATAATCCGGCAGTTTTCTCGAGGCATTGAAGTGATTGAGAGTGCGGTAATCATCTTGATTGACCCAATAGATTCCTCTTACAAACTCACGCCAACCTAAGATTTGGCGAACGAAGCCTTCCAATTGGGCAAGATTGATTTCGCCGTTGCAGGTTTTATAGGCTTCAATGGCTGCACTGATTACCTCGCGAGGGGAGAGTAGTTTGCTATTCAGGGCAAAGGAAAGCCTGGAATGATAGAGAGACCATTTAGACTCGCTTTGGCAGGTCATGGCGTCTTGAAAGCGACCGAAATTACTTAGAGCATTCGTGCAGAACCAATTCAAAAGGTCCAAGGATTGCCGCCTGTCAACAGGCCAAAGTAGCTGTGTTTCTGATTTTCCAAAATGGGCGACTTGGTGCTTTTCTAGTAATTTAAGAATCTCACTTACATCGTTGGCAAACGTCAGCGGTGCGGGGATATTTTCCAAGTCAGCTTTTTTGAGTTTGTTTCGATTATCACTGTCAAAATTCCATTTCTCACCCAAGGGAGTTGATCCATCCATTAGAACGTTGAATCTCTTGCGCATTTTTCTATAAAAGGACTCCATTCTATTGTGTTGCCCTTTTTTCACGTAGTTCTGGAGGTCATCAAATGGCAGGTAGAAATGCTCTGTATCAAACTCAGAGACTACGATCTTCCCAGTTAGATTAAGGCTTCTAAACTGATCCAAGAGTCTAATCTCGTCTGGCCGTTGGTAGCAAAACGCCTTTACGCTTAGGCACTCGCAGAGACTGTTGATCAATTCGGACAAATCAGAATTATCGGCTGTGGCATCGAGGTCTAGGTAGAGAACAGTATGGCCTTGAGAGGAAAGCTGCTCAGCAAATGCCCGCATTGCAGCAAAAAACGCACAAATTTTTTGGACGTGGTGTCGTGTATAGTCGGTTTCTTGCCTCAATTCTGCTATGACAAACAGCCGATGTGGGTTGATTTCTTTATACCAACTATGACTGTGATTGAGTTGGTCTCCTAACACCCAAGAGAGGGTTGTAAAACTAGTAGATGATTTGATGTCTTTTTTGGTGAGCAGCATATTTTATTAGAAAGATTGTGAGTCAGGTAAAGCGAGGCCGTTTTGGGCAGGGTTCATTTAGATAACGTTACTTTCAACTATTTGGACTCATTAGAAGACCAATGGCCGATGGTTTTCGTAGTAGATAATAGTAAGCCTTTGCGCGAGTAAAGGTCTGGTTAAACCTGCTAAGGAATTGACAATGCAAAGTAACAAGCTCACTTTGTTTTTTGATAGTTATTGCCCTCTTTGCGCCGCCGAAATGGAAATGCTGAAAGAATATGACGCGGCCGGAAGACTCGAATTTCAAGACATTCATAGCGCTGATTTCTCTGAAAATTACCCAACCATTGATCCCATAGCCGCAGACAGAGTGCTGCATGGTCAATATGAAGACGGGACCATGATCTATGGGCTAGACGTGACTCATCAGGCATGGCGGGCCGTCAATAAAAAACCGTGGATAGGCGTTTTACGTTGGCCGATTATTCGTTGGTTTGCGGATATAGGCTATCGTATTTTTGCAAAGAACCGCTACTCCATATCTTGGGCGCTTACCGGCAAAAAGCGCTGTGAACCCTGTGGGAAATTACCATCTACTGCAGCGACTGGTGAATTGAAGTCGTGATTACAGATGAGGTTGATGCTATTGAGTCCGCTGCAATTATTGTGATTGGGGCGAGCAGTGTTATTGCCCAAGCTTTGCTTGAGCGTTTCAGCCAACAAGAACATGCGCCGCAGTTAGTAACAATAAGCCGTCAATCAGAACTCAAAAAGCCGCCTAAAGATTACAATATTCGTCACTACCAAAGTGATTATAGCGAGGGATCTATAGGGGACATTTGTCAGCAGTTGAAACCCCTCAAGGGCAAGATTAGGCAAGTTTATATTTGCAATGGGATTCTCCATAAAGGCTCTATAAAACCGGAGAAGCGAGTAGAAGATATTCTGCCGGCCAGTCTTCATCAAGTCTTTGAGAGTAATGCCATCGTGCCAATGCTGTGGTTGAAAAAATTAAAACCACTTTTAACTGGCAAGCAGCAATGCGTTGTGACCGTGTTCAGTGCCAGAATAGGCAGTATAGAAGATAACAACAGGGGAGGCTGGTATGCCTATCGGGCTTCAAAAGCGGCACTTAATATGTTCGTCAAAACAGCGGCTATTGAATACAAGCGTTCCGCCAGAGCCCTGCAGTTTTTAGTTTTTCACCCGGGGACGACAGATACGCCCCTTTCCAAGCCGTTCCATAAATTTGTTAGCGAAGACAGGCTCTTTACCCCTGAATTTGTCGCTGAGCAACTGCTAAAGATTGTCGACTCCATGACCAAGCAACCCCCAGAATCTACTATTCAATTTCTGGATTGGCAGGGTAAAAAAATACCTTGGTAATGTGGTTCTAACCCTCGCTTAATTCCTTGACTTCTATTTTACGAAATTGAATAGGATGGCTTTCCGCCTGAATAGAAATATAACCTTTATTGAGTTCTATAGCGGCGCCGTTAGCGAGTAATGCTTGAGCGTCTTTATCCTCTTCATCAAGTTGGATGTTGTTATATTCCATGACGGTGACGCCATTGACTATCTGGGTGATGCTTTCACTGCCTTTCACGATCATTTCCATGGTGACCCACTGATCCCCGTGCAACGTTGCGGAATCAGAATTAGTACAGTGACGTTTGATGAGGGTGCCGCCCATTTCCATGTGGGTTCCCGGCGTGCACACATTACCGGTTGGTCTCGGGTCGCTGCCGTTGCCTCCAAGCATTTGCGCTTCAATTGATACAGGGAATTCTTGTGCAAGGGTCATGGATTCTGGTGCTTGACTGTGGAGCATCATGCCGTTATTTCGATAAGCCCAGCCGGGACCGCCGTTGACTTGTTGTCCGATAAATCGATATTCCACACGAAGAATATAGTGTGAAAATTCTTGCTGGTAAAACATGTGACCAAACTCATTATTGAAATCCGGCCATTGGTCATAAGACACAGTTAACAAGCCGTTTTCCACTCCAAAAGTATTTCTATAATTTTCGCCTAGCTCTTCTCCAGTAAACTTTATCACCCAGTTGTCAAGATCTTTGCCATTAAAGAGCTGTGTCCATTCTTCAGATTGAGACTGCGCTGAACTGGTGCTCGACAGGAGAAGTGAGATGAACCCGAGGATTGAAACAGCGGCTAAGCCCTGGTTAAGTGTTTCACGCGTAGCAGCGAATAATGATGACATATGTGAGAGACCCTAAATATAAATTTTTAACGTTACTGATTTAATAGCTAAAACTAACAGTGGCTCGGATATCATCCCAGAGTAGCACTAACTTACCGTTTCCGTCATTCATGTCGGCAAACTGCCAAGACAGCTGGTCAAAGCTCATGTCGCTTTTAGAAACTTGCATGGGTGCCCGCACTGCATCTTTAGCGTCTGTGTATTCATAGGCACCCCATAGGGCCGTTTTGTTTTCGTAGTCATAGTTCTGTTGAGCGGGCCACCGAGAGAGAACAAATTGCCAATCTCCAGGTTCTGGACTGGAGCCAAAATCAATAAAGACGGTGTATTCCCCGGGTGCGATAGATGTGCCAGCAAATTCCAGCTCCACCTCGGTGACCAGCCTTGTTGATACGTTGGCCCCGGCGCGCCAGACTTCAGCACCATCTAGCAGAGCTTCCCGCCAGTCAGGCACATAGAATAAATTCCTTTCACGTTTAATAGGACGGCCATAGAAAATTTGAACCCATTTTCCATTTTGGTAGCCCTCTCGAATACTGTACTGCCCAAGAATTTGAGTCGCAGATGAGCCTGCTGGGCTGGCGATGGGAGTAGATTGCTGGGCCAGAATTACGGAGGAAGAAGCAAGGAAGAAACTGGCGAGCAAGCTCGTAAGAGGCTTGCATGCCAGTCTTAAGGGTCGGTACATAGCTAGCTGCTAGTCAGAATAGCTGGCGTTCATTTTAGGGTGGGCATAAAGCCACTCAACAACTTGTTCGCTGAAACTAGCAGAAAGGGGGGGCACGTGAGAACCGTTTTCTATGGTCCATAATTCTGCAGATCCGCCTACCTCGCAACCTGATTTAAACGAAACCACATTTGACTCGTGTCCTTCAAGCTGAGCTTCAAGGTCTCGCAGTTCACGTTCTGCACCTTCCGTACTGCAGCCATTATAGGCGGCCCATGCAGTGACAGTTTCTAATGCGCTAGGGTATTTGTTGCCTTGAATCTCCGATCCATCATAGGCAATAGTCTCATCAGCTGTGCCATGTATTTGGAGGACGTGCACCGGGCTTTCCGGGGCGGCTCTCTCATCAATATGGCTAGCTCCCGCTAAGCTGGCGATCGCTGCGATGGTGCTAGAGTGCTCATAAGCTGCTCGGTAGGACATAAATCCTCCATTCGAATGCCCTATTAAATAGACTCTATTCGGATCCACATTGTAGTCGCTCTTCATTGTATTGATGATCTCTAATACATAGCTTGAGTCATCGACGGCAGTGCCGTAAAAGTCGCAGCAGGCGGGTGTGGCATTCCAGAACCGGCTCTCATTGCCGCCTGGCTCCTTGTTTCCGTCCGGAGCAACAAATAGGAATCCGTATTTGTCAGCTAACTTACTGAATCCCATGTAAGAATCTTGTTGAGCGCCGCTGGAAGTGTATCCATGCAGCAAAACAATGAGTGGGCTGGGTGCTTCTGGGTTGTAGTTTTCAGGAACCGTAACCGGTAACTCACCGCGGCCTAAATCAATTGATTGAGCGGCGCCAGTGGTGGCAAGACCGCAGAACATAGCCGCCATGAGCAGCTTGAGCATGACTTTTTCGATAATTTGCATGGTGAAATCCTAAGTATCCTATAAAAAGAAGTGATCAGGATTGTAGAGGCAATTGACTCAGGGGTTAAGTACTATTTTACCTGTTGTGGTTCTTACCCAAAGTGCTTTGTGGGCTCTGCGAGCGTTATGTGGAGATAGCGTTGTTCAATTCCCAGCCTCAATTCGAATGAGCAAACCTCGTGGCCCAACTGCAGGAACGCCTATTACCTCGGTCTTGAAAACCTCAGTGACACCTTGCTGATTCACTCGCACTGCTTGCATTGAACTGCCCCATTGACCCTAACTTAGGTTGCTATGGTCTTGCTGTTCTTGCCTTCGGGCCTAAATTGCTAGGGATAATTTCGTAAGCCTGCTCTGCCCATTCGCAAAGTAGACGCCTAGTATGTCGCGGATCAATCACTTCCTCTATTCCGAATGCTTCTGCTGTTCGCAAGGGGGAGCGATATTGTTCTAGATCGTCTTCGATTTCTTTGCGACGTGCGTCCGGATCTTCTGCGGCTTCAATTTCCCGCCTGTAGGCTGCTTGGACCCCGCCTTCTATGGGCAAGGAACCCCAATCGGCAGAAGGCCAAGCATAGCGTAAATTGAGTCGATCAGAATTGCCGTGGCCGGCACCCGCGACACCATAACAGCGCCGAATAATAACTGAAACCCATGGGACGGAGGCTTGCAGGCAAGCCATAAGAGCGCGGCTGCCAAGCCTAACAGTGCCTTCGTGTTCCGCTTGTATTCCGATGAGAAAACCTGGATTGTCGACCAGATTTACAACCGGCAAGTGGAAGGTGTCGCATAAGTCAACGAATCGCATCATTTTGTCGGCCGCCGCCGCGTTTACAGCGCCACCCAAATGCAACGTATCGTTTGCCATAATGCCAACAGGATAGCCATCGAGGCGGGCTAAACCAACCGCAAGTGATGGGCCGTAACCTGAATTTATTTCAAAGAAAGAATTTGAGTCTACGATCCCAGTGATGACATCCCGTATTTGATACACCTGGCGCCTATCTCTCGGAATGATAGAAAGCAGAGCTTCGTCTGCTCGCTCCACTGGGTCTGAGTTTTGCATTCGTGGTGGAACTTGCCAGACATTTTGGGGCAGGTAAGACAAAAAGTCTTTGATTGCGGCGAACGCATCCAGCTCGGTGTCAACTTCATTGTCGACTGCACCGCTACCATAGGCGTGGATGTGAGAACCCCCTAGCTCATTTTTCTCAACTGCCTTGCCAAAACCGCGTTCGACTACAGGGGGGCCAGCAACGAAGAGTTGACTGGAATTCTTGATCATTAGGGAGAAGTGAGAAATTGTTACTCGCACCGCCCCGAGACCCGCCACGGAGCCCATGCATGCACAGACCACGGGAACGTGACCGAGGAGATTCATGGTGGTTTCAAAACCTTGCAGTTCTGGCACATAGGAGTGGCCAACAGTCTCGAGTGTTTTGACGCTTCCGCCCCCGCCGCTGCCATCAACCAATCGGATCAGCGGGACTCGCATTTCCTGTGCATATTGCTCTGCGTATCCCGATTTATTCCCAACCTTTGCGTCGGCAGAACCGCCACGAACAGTGAAATCATCCCCCCCGATAACGACTTTTCGGCCGTTTAATCTCGCGGTGCCTAGGACAAAATTGGACGGTGTAAAATCCTCTAATTCTCCAGTAGCCGAATACTGAGCTTTGCCAGCTAAAGCGCCAATTTCATGGAATGAGCTTTGATCAGCCAACTTATCGATACGCTCTCTGACGGTTAACCTGCCATTATCATGCTGTCGCTTGATGCGCTCATCGCCTCCCATTTTTTGTGCAAGTTTTTCTCTTGCCCTTAGTTCATCTATCTCTTTTTGCCACGACATGCATTCACC
>JBGCEK010000029.1:0-51406 GCA_045106275.1 Pseudohongiellaceae bacterium
CCTTGGGTAAAAGAAGGAGGTGATAAAATTGTATCGTGAATGTCTTCTTCTAAATTGGGATAGTCTAGAGTGAAGTGAAGCCCTCGACTTTCTTTTCTTGCGATGGCGCTTGCAATGATAATTTCAGAGACTAACGCCAGATTGCGAAGCTCTAGATTGTCATTGGTGACTTTGTGAGTCACGTAATAATCTCTGACTTCCTCTCTTAGTAATTTGATTCGTCGGTCGGCACGGTCGAGTCTTTTGCTGTTGCGAACAATGCCAACGAAATCCCACATAAAGCGTCTTATTTCATCCCAATTATGGGAAACCAGCACTTCATCATCTGAATCGGTTACTTGGCTTTCATCCCATGGGGGGATGGCTTCGCTAAAGTGAGTCTGTTCGATTTTACTCTTAATTTTTTCTGCAGCTCCAAAGGCGAGCACAAAACATTCGAGCAATGAATTGCTAGCCATGCGATTGGCTCCGTGCAATCCCGTAAAGCTGGTTTCCCCAATTGCGAATAGACCATCAATGTCCGACTCACCTTGCTTGTCAACCATTACGCCTCCGCAAGTATAATGGGCGGCAGGGACCACAGGAATGCGATCGGTAGTGATATCAATGCCAAACTTGAGGCAGCGAGCGTGAATGGTGGGGAAGTGGCTTTTCACAAAATCAGCTGGCTTGTGACTGATGTTGAGAAACACACAATCGCAGCCAATCCTTTTCATTTCGTGGTCAATGGCGCGGGCAACGATATCCCGAGGCGCCAGCTCTTCCCGTTCATCAAATTTGGACATGAATCGAGTCCCATCTGGCAGTTCAAGCCAGGCACCTTCGCCGCGCAGTGCCTCTGAAATTAGAAAGGACTTAGCGTGAGGATGATATAAACAGGTGGGATGAAATTGGTTGAATTCCATGTTGGCCACCCGGCAGCCAGCACGCCATGCCATGGCAATACCATCGCCGCTAGCGCCGTCAGGGTTGGTAGTGTAGAGATAAGTTTTGCTCGCGCCTCCTGTAGCTAGCGCCACGAATTTGCAGTTGATTGTCTCTACCTCGGAATTGTCCTGATTGAGAACATAAACCCCAGTGCAGCGCTTCCCTTTGCCACTGGGTTGGGGTTGGGTGACTAAATCAACCGCTGTGTAGTGGCTCAGCAGGCGGATATTGGGATGTTTGGCTGCTTGTGCCTGCAAGGTTTCAAACACGGCTTTACCAGTCGCATCGGTTGCGTGAATAATTCGGCGATGACTATGGCCACCTTCTTGGGTGAGATGGAGAGACGTGAGCTGGTCTGGATCAGCCTTGCTATCATGTGCAGCTGTCGACTTAGGTTTAAGTGTGAAAGGAACTCCTTGCTCTACCAACCATTTCACGGCGTTTGGGCTTTGACTGACCACATGATTGACTATCTCTTCGTGGCAGAGGCCGACACCGGCAACTAAGGTATCCTTGACGTGGGCTTCCACGCTATCCATTTCATCCAGCACGGCTGCTATGCCGCCTTGAGCGTAGTAGGTGGCTCCTTCTCGCAAATCACCTTTGCTGAGTACGGTAACTTGGCAAAAATCTGCAGAACGAAGAGCGAGAGTTAAACCAGCTGCGCCGCTTCCAATAATCAGAAGCTCTGTCTGGCTACCAATAGAAGAGTGTGAGGCTTTCATATCATCCTTAATCAATAATTTTTTGGAATTTCTTAACCTTTGAAGGTTTTATGGACATTTATCCCATCCATGAGCTGGTATTCTCTACTGTGTTCTTACGCTAGAGCCCTCATTAAAGATGCCCTAGGGCAGAATAAGTTATCGTATTAAGCTATTTTGCTGGCGCAGGGCCTTAATTGCCATAAAATTGGCATAAATGTGAATTAATTTCGAACTATTTCAATCGGACACTGTCTACCCGTTTGCAAGGAATGCTTTTGTTCCGATTGTGGTAGAGAGTAAAACACGTTTTATCGGAGCAGGATCGAATGACCGAAGATACCGATCAACAACTCGTTGACAGGGTCTTAGCTGGTAACAAAAACGCCTTTAATTTCCTGGTGGTGAGATATCAGCATAGAGTTTTAGCGCTAGTGGGTCGCTTTGTAAATGATCCGCAAGAAGCTGAAGATGTGAGTCAGGAAGCATTTATTAAAGCTTATCGGGCGCTGTCGTTGTTCCGAGGTGATAGTGCTTTTTATACGTGGCTCTATCGAATAGCCGTAAACACGGCAAAGAATTATTTGGTGTCGCGAAACCGTCGGCCGCCTTCAAATGATGTGGATGTCGATGAAGCGGAGGTCAGTGAAATTGGGGCAGTGCTGCGGGAAATAGATAATCCTGAGCGAAGTTTGGCCACAGAGAAGCTTAAAATGGCCATCGATACAGCCATAGAGGAATTACCGGAAGATCTGAGAACGGCTTTCACGTTACGTGAGTTCTCAGGCCTCAGTTACGAAGATATTACCGAGGTGATGGATTGCCCGGTCGGTACAGTGCGATCACGCATCTTTCGAGCAAGAGAGGCTATCGACAAAAAGATTAAGGACCTTCTGTAGTCGCTAATAATTGTTAGATTAATTAGCGCAGAATCGGTGGCGATCGAAAGACAAAATACAGGCGGTCTTCACTAAAGAAAAAGCATTAGCTAGCCGTAGTATAGTATTGGATTAGATAGAATTTATTAAGCAGATTATTAGAGAAAATGGGTAAGTATTTTTTGCCCGACACGCTAAATCATTTTAGAGGCAGTCTATGAGCGAGTTCCAAAGCGAGTCCCTTTCGGCATTGTTAGACGGTGAAGCAGATGAATTGGAGCTGCGCCGTATATTACAAAACAGCGAAAAGGATTCGTCTTTGTTGGATACTTGGGGGCGCTATAATTTAGTGCATTCAGTACTAACGTCTAAAGCAACCCCAGTGAGTGCTGGTTTCGCTGGCAAGGTGGCTGAACAGCTGGCCGCCGAGTCATCATACTCTGAAGCGGTTTGCGAGAAATCTGAGGCTTCATCAGCTACGGTCGTTACATCTTGGCAGCAAAATTTAACGAAAATGGCTATAGCAGCGTCGGTCGCTTTGGTTTTTATCGTGGGCCTACAGACCGCCAACCAGCCTGGCGCACCAGCAATTGCTGTGACCGAGGCACCCGCAGAATTAAATGCCCCTGAAAATAGTGGCCAATCGGCAGCTGTCTTACTCAGCACAGTAGATGCCGTGGCCGACCCAGAAGCACAGCTTCGTCTTGCCGAATTCTTGGGCAAGAACACCTCGTTTGAAGTGGATGAGCCAGTTCGCATAGAGCATATTCAAGATTCACCGTTGTACCGTCTAGTGAATAACCTTCAGGTAAAACCTTAGAGAGTCTTTCGCACTTCTGGGGCTGAGTAAACCCGAATACCGTTGCCCTTATAGCTTTTGTAAAATTAAACGTCGCATAGGCGATACCCGCTTCTATCCAGAGTAATGAGTGCCTCACTCTTAGTTTGGTCTCCAAAAGCAGATAATCTGATCGCTCAATTCAACACGCCGCCGTAACCACAGATTGCCTTAGCATTGGTTTTCCAAGGCAATATGCTAAAGTATGGCCATTCACATTTTCCGATTTTTTGCGATTTGCTGAGTCAGATCGCTAGCAAAGAGTGGCTTCATGACAGTTATTGCTGATTTTTCAATCAATTCGCGGGCAGTTACAAAAATAATCCTTACGGCGATCTTATTTCTGCCAATGAGCTCTGTTTCAGGGCAAAGCCTGCCTAATTTCGCTGATCTGGTGGAAAAGAACGCAGCGACTATTGTTGAGATAACAACGACTCGGCGAGTTGAATCCCGCACCGCTATGCCGGACGGGGAAATTGAAGAATTGCTAAGGCGTCTGAACCCTGACGACGACCCTAGTGAGTTGTTAGAAAATGCGCCGCAACAGCGCCAGCGGGGAGCAGTAGGGTCTGGTTTTTTAATTTCAGATGATGGCTATGTGATAACCAATAATCATGTGGTGGAAGGGGCAGACGAAATTCAAGTGAATTTGAATGATCGCAGGGTTTTCGATGCCAAGGTTGTTGGCTTAGATGAGCCTTCTGACTTAGCCCTGCTAAAAATCTCGGCGCAGGACCTGCCTTTCACCACATTTGGTGATTCCGACGCGATCAGGGTTGGAGATTGGGTTCTGGCTATCGGTTCTCCGTTTGGATTGGAGTTTTCCGCTGCAGCCGGCATCGTTAGCGCGAAGGGGCGTTCAATGCCTGGCCGTTCTACGTATAACTACATGTCCTTCATTCAAACCGATGTTGCGATCAATCAGGGCAATTCTGGCGGCCCTCTATTCAACTTAGAAGGGGAAGTCATCGGTATTAATTCCCAAATATTAAGTAGCACTGGTGGCTCAAATGGGATTTCTTTTTCCATACCCAGCAATGTTGCTCTGAATGTGGTTGCCCAACTGCGTGATTCCGGCGCAGTTGAAAGGGGGCTTTTGGGTGTGCGGATGGGGGAGGTCGATTATGCATTGGCAGAAATATTCGGCTTGGAGAAACCACGCGGTTCATTTGTTCAAGAAGTTCAACCATAGAGTCCTGCTGCAGAGGGCGGGGTCCTGGATGAAGACATAATTCTTGTGTTCAATGATCACCAAATTGATTATTTCACTGACCTCCCTTTTTACGTTGGGCAATATAGGCCCGGCACGGAAGCGGGAATTACCGTTTACCGAGAGGGGGAATTGAAAAACCTAACTGTTGTTCTGGGCAGCTCTCCAACCAACGCCGCTGTCAGCCAAGCGCCCGAAGTGGTCAAAGAGCGTCGTAATCCGTTGGGATTTCGAGTGGCCGAACTCAGTTCGCAGGTGAGGAAAACTGCAGGTGTCAATGGAGTGCGAGTGGCTGAGTTGGGCCCTGGGCCGGGGCGTGAAGCTGGTCTTATGGAAGGAGATGTGATCGTAGCGCTCAACCGGAAGGAATTAAACTCCACCGAAGAATTTGCGGAAATTGCGAGCCAGCTACCTGACTCGGGATTTGTTCATATTCGCATTTTTAGGGAAGGCCAAGCCTATACCTTAAATCTGGAACTGGCTCCTTAAAACTTCAAGCCTGCTATCGCACCGTATTCCTGACAGGGCGCACTAATTACTGTAGACTTGCGCCCTCATTTTGCCTAGCCCGCAGTTTCATTTACTCGACTTCAACACAGACTGAATAGCCTCAATTGACTGACTTAAGCCACATCCGAAATTTTTCTATTATCGCCCATATTGATCACGGCAAATCCACCTTGGCAGATCGTTTTATCCAAGAATGTGGAGGCCTTAGTGCGAGAGAAATGGACTCTCAAATTCTAGACAGCTTAGACATAGAGCGGGAACGGGGCATTACTATTAAAGCCCAAAGTGTGACGCTTTATTTTGACTCCAAAGATGGTAGCCGCTATCAACTGAATTTCATCGATACACCGGGCCATGTGGATTTTACATACGAGGTCTCTCGCTCGCTGGCAGCTTGTGAAGGAGCGCTTTTGGTGGTTGATGCAGGGCAAGGTGTAGAAGCTCAATCGGTCGCCACTTGTTACACAGCTATCGAGCAAGGACTAGAGGTCATTCCGGTGCTGAACAAAATGGATCTGCCTCAGGCAGAGCCGGAGCGGGTACGCACTGAAATAGAGGAAATAATTGGGATCGATGCCACTGATGCGGTGGCGGCCAGCGCAAAAACTGGTCTTGGGATCATAGATATTCTCGAAGAGATCGTCGCTAAAGTGCCGCCTCCAGAAGGCAACTACGAAGATGATTTACAAGCGCTAATAATTGATTCTTGGTTTGATAATTATCTAGGCGTTGTGTCCTTAGTCCGAGTTGTGTCTGGCAAATTGAACAAGGGTGACAAAATCATAGCGAAGTCCATCGGCAAAGCTCACGTTGTAGACAGTGTTGGCTTTTTCAGCCCTAAGCGAATTGAGACCAACCATTTGGCTGCAGGTGAAGTGGGTTTTATTGTCGCGGGTATCAAAGAAATATTGGGCGCGCCTGTTGGAGATACCATCACCTTAGCAAAGACGCCTGATGTTGATGCTCTCGATGGTTTTAGAAAAATAAAACCGCAAGTTTACGCGGGCCTTTTCCCAGTCTCATCCGACGATTTTGAAAATTTTCGGGACGCACTATCTAAACTAACTCTCAACGATGCATCACTTTATTACGAGCCTGAGAATTCTGATGCTTTGGGCTTTGGGTTTCGCTGCGGCTTTCTTGGCATGCTGCATATGGAAATCATTCAAGAGCGGCTTGAGAGAGAGTATAACCTTGATCTAATTACTACAGCGCCCACTGTAATCTACGAGGTATGCCTTACAAGCGGAGAAGTGGTAACAGTAGACAGCCCGTCACGGTTGCCTGCAGTTAATTCTATTGAAGAAATGCGAGAGCCTATTGTGTTGGCCAACATTCTAGTGCCACATGAGCATCTCGGCAGCGTTATTACACTTTGCGTTGAGAAGCGCGGAGTTCAAAAAGACATGCAATTTATAGGCAAGCAAGTGTCGCTAAATTACGAGCTTCCAATGAACGAAGTAGTGCTGGATTTCTTTGATCGCTTGAAGTCCGTAAGCCGAGGTTATGCTTCTTTGGACTATCATTTTGTTCGGTTTGAGAAATCAAATCTGGTTCGCTTAGATGTGATGATTAACGGAGATCGTGTTGACGCCTTAGCTATTATTGTTTATCGCGATCATGCTCATAGTCGGGGCCGGGCGTTGGTAGAAAAAATGAAGGAATTGATTCCGCGACAGCTTTATGACGTGGCGATTCAGGCCGCTATCGGTGGGCAAATTATTGCCAGGCAAACCGTTAAGGCTCTGCGTAAAAATGTGACGGCTAAGTGTTACGGTGGTGACATTACTCGAAAGAAAAAGCTGTTGGAAAAGCAAAAGGCGGGTAAGAAGCGGATGAAGCAAGTCGGTAACATCGAAGTGCCTCAGGAAGCATTTTTAGCCGTTCTAAAAGTCGATAGTTAAGCCGGCAGGCTCAGTTAAACATGAAGGTGGAATGCTAAAATAATGGATATAGATTTTTCACTGGTGCTCGTATGCCTCGTGGCCTTTTGCGGTGCGCTTTGGGCTTTGGACAGCATACTCATTAAGAAAAGGCGTGAGGAAGCTATTGCTGATTATAAGCGCAAGAGTACCAAGGGAAAAACTGAAGAGGAAGTTGAAGAGCAGATAGGCATATTGTCTCAAGAACCTCTGGTGATTGAGTACGCAAAGTCTTTTTTTCCGGTTCTGCTAATCGTGCTTACTCTTCGATCGTTTTTGGTAGAGCCTTTCCAAATACCTACGGGTTCCATGATACCCACTTTAGAAGTGGGGGATTTTATTCTGGTTAACAAGTTTGCTTATGGCGTGAGATTGCCGGTAATTGGTACTAAAATTATGGACGTGGACTTGCCCAAACGAGGCGAGGTCATGGTGTTTATCCCGCCACATGTGGATCAATACTATATTAAAAGAGTGATTGGTCTGCCGGGAGACACTGTTCGCTATGAAGATAAGAATCTCTATATCAACGGTGAAATGGTCACGAAAACATTCGTTGAGCCAATCTCTGTTGATACGAGTGTAGGGGAATTAGACGGTACCTTGTATTCAGAGGTTTTAGGTGATGTGGAACATCCAGCTCAATTTATCGATGTCGCGGGCAATCGTCGAACGCGAACGACTTGGGTCATTCCGAATGGTCACTATTTTATGATGGGTGACAATAGGGATAACAGTGCCGATAGTCGCGAATGGGGCGCTGTGCCGGAGAGTCAAATTGTGGGTAAAGCCTTTGCGGTTTGGATGCACAAGGAACCAGGATTAAACTTACCTACATTTGGCAGAAATCAGTTGATAAAGTAGTCGACTGTCAATAACTGTGATGGGGCTAGCGTTTTTTTGACATTGAACGGCTAAGATTAGCGTGGGAAGCAATACGGCCCAGAACCAGAGGGCAGATAGATTAAAAAGAGTCGTTAGACTTACGATAACGTTTTTAAGTTGAATGGATGATGAGTTGGGCGAATGAACAAGGGCAGGAATAGTCTATGAAAGAATTCAGAGCTTCTAAACTAACGCGGCAAGCGGGCGCCTCTAAATTAGGTTTGTTGATGACGTTCGTAATGATTGCTGCCGTCTTGTCATTGGGACTGAAAGTCGGGCCTTTGTATTTAGATCATAATATCGTTACCAGCTATACCGAAACACTGTTTGAGTCGGGTGAGATGGACAATCTGACCACCAGTCAATTGAGGCGAAAAGTTGGTGACAACCTGCGGATTAATAACGTGAACGATTTTGACACCACAGCTATTCGTTTGAGCAAAGAAAACGAGCAACCGGTAGTCACCATTGCTTATGAAAAAAGGGTTGAGTTGTTTTTGAACCTTGATGTGGTTGCGAAATTCGACACTGTTTTGCAGTAAATGAGCAACCCTATCGACACACTACAGAAGTCTCTTTCTCATCAGTTCACTGATTTAAGTCTGCTTAAGCAGGCCCTAACCCATCGCAGCGCTGCAAAAACCAATAACGAGAGATTCGAATTTCTAGGGGATTCCTTACTCGGTTTTATTGTTGCTGAATTACTCTATGAGCAGTATCCAAACGCGGCTGAGGGTGAATTAAGTCGAATGCGAGCGAGTATGGTTAATAAACCGGCCTTAGCGGCTCTTGCGCGTCGTCTGGAACTGGGTGATTACCTAAGACTTGGCAGTGGAGAGAAACAAAGTGGAGGCGCTGCAAGAGATTCTATCCTCTCTGACGCTGTAGAAGCGGTCATCGCGGCAATCTATTTGGACGGGGGTATCGAAGCTTGCAAGACTCAGGTTAGAGCATGGGCACTTGCGCAAATCAGAAGTCAAAACACTCTCAAGGAAAGCAAAGACCCTAAAACTCAATTGCAAGAATTGATGCAGGCAAAAGGCTTGGTGTTACCAAATTATGAGGTCGTGAAAGTGGAAGGAGAGGCTCACGATCAAATGTTTACGGTTTCCTGTTTGGTGGCGGTTCTGGACGCGGCAAAATTAGGCACGGGACGCAGCAAACGAGCGGCAGAACAAATGGCAGCGGCAGAAATTTTACGGGAATTGGGTGCAGACATTGACTGATACAACACGTTGCGGCTACGTCGCCATTGTGGGAAGACCGAACGTTGGAAAATCTACCTTGCTCAATCATTTGCTAAGGCAAAAGATAAGTATTACTTCACGCAAGCCTCAGACTACGCGACACAGGATATTGGGGATTGCCAGCGGCACAGACTATCAGTGTCTATTCGTTGATACTCCGGGGCTTCATGGCAACGTAAATAAGACACTAAACAAAGTGATGAACGAAACCGTAGCGTCTGTCGTGAAAGACGTGGACGCAATTTTTTTCGTTGTTGAGCGTCTCACCTGGTCAGCGGGTGATGAGTTGGTGTTATCTATGTTACAGCAGGTGAAGGTTCCTGTTTTATTGCTTATTAACAAAATAGACTTAGTTAAAGATAAAAAAGAACTGTTGCCGCATATTCAATCACTAGCAGATAAGTATGATTTCGCGGAAATTGTGCCGGTGTCAGCGTTGGGTGGCCACAATTTGCCTTCGGTAGAAGAGTTGGTTAAAAAATATTTGCCGGAAGGACCTTTCCTTTTCCCTGAAGATCAGGTGACAGACCGTAGCTCTCGGTTTTTAGCCGCAGAGCTTATTCGTGAAAAGGTTACCCGACAGTTAGGCGATGAGCTGCCTTATGAAGTTACCGTGGAAATCGAAAAATTTGAGCGCGATGGTAAAATTTTGCATATCCATGGATTGATATTGGTGGACAAAAAAGGGCAAAAGCGCATTGTGGTTGGCAAAGATGGCGATCGCTTAAAAACCATTGGGACTTCCGCGAGGGAAGATATGGAGCGGAGTTTTGATTCCAAGGTTATGCTGAATTTGTGGGTAAAAGTGAAGTCCGGGTGGGCCGATGATGAGCGAGCCTTGCAAAGTTTAGGGTATATAGAGTCGTGAAAGGGACTAAATCCGTCTTAGATGTTTATCTGCGATGGCCTGATTTTACTACCTGACTTCTTATGACTCTAGGCTGCACAAAATCGTGATGCTATGGATAACAGAGTAACTCTCCAGCCTGCCTACGTATTGCACAGACAGGCGTTTCAAAACACCAGTTTGTTGCTGGATCTCTTCTGTTTGGACTATGGCCGCGTGAAAGCAGTAGCTAAAGGTGCGCGCCGGGAAAAATCTAAGTACCGTTCTTCGCTTCAACCCTTTCAACCACTTCTTTTATCCTTCAGCGGGCGAGGTGAAGTAAAAACCGTTGTGAACTCTGAAGCTAGCGTGGGGGCGTTGGACCTTCGCGGTCAACGACTTTTCAGCGGTCTTTATATCAACGAACTGCTTACGCGCTTATTGCATAATTACGTTGAACATAAGCCACTGTATTTGGTCTACCAAGAAACTCTTTTGTCATTGCAAGGAAATGCAGGGCTTGAAGTATTACTGCGTAAATTCGAGTTAGCACTGCTAGAAGAGCTGGGTTACGGTATTGATTTTGAAGTAGAAGGGGAGGCCCAAATTCCTATACAACCCGATCGCCATTATCGATTCATAACCGGCGTCGGGTTTGAAGAGTACTCCGGCAGTGGCGATAAACCTACAATCCAAATTTATCGAGGCACTGACATTGCGGCATTGTCTAATCGAGACTTTTCCTCTCCTGAGGTGTTGGCGGCAGCAAAGAGACTGTTGCGCACGGCTTTAGCTGCTCACCTTGGTGACAAACCTCTCCACAGTAGAACCTTGTTTACCCAGCGTAATTAGGCGCTTTGCTTTATCCGATTTAGCAATCAAGGTAGTATTCCCCGTTCCAATCTTTCATTTGGTTACCCATGTCTTATCACACAATCGAGAGCCAAATTGGCAACACGCCATTGGTTAAACTGCAACGAATGGCAGGCAAATCCGGCAATCAGATATTGGCTAAGCTGGAGGGGAACAATCCGGCCGGTTCCGTCAAAGATAGGCCCGCGCTGAGCATGATAAGGCAGGCTGAACTCCGTGGAGAGATTTCTCCAGGCGATTCCCTTATCGAGGCAACCAGTGGAAATACCGGTATTGCCCTTGCGATGGTCGCGGCAGTTAAGGGGTATCCCTTGACATTGATCATGCCCGATAACATGAGTGCGGAGCGTAAGGCGTCTATGAGCGCTTACGGTGCTTCCCTGATTTTGGTGAACGAGGCACAGGGAATGGAAGGAGCTCGAGATCTGGCATTGCAAATGGAAAAAGCCGGTGAAGGGAAGGTGCTTAATCAATTCGCAAACCCAGATAATCCCAATGCTCATTATATGACAACTGGACCAGAAATTTGGCGGCAGACCAAGGGCCAGGTCACGCACTTCATTGCTTCAATGGGAACGACAGGGACGATAATGGGGGTGTCGCGCTATCTTAAAGAGCAAAATCCAGACATTCAAATTATTGGCTTGCAGCCAAAAGAAGGTGCGCGAATTCCGGGAATTAGGCGTTGGCCTAAAGAGTATCTGCCCGCTATTTTTGACCCTAGTAGAGTTGATAGGATAGTCGATATTGCGCAAGCTGACGCGGAGAACGCGATGAAGGATTTGGCAAAACACGAAGGCATTTTTTGCGGTGTTTCCTCTGGCGGATCTGCCTTCGCTGCGACTCAGCTTGCCCAAGAAGATGACTTAACTGGGGCTACCATAGTGGCTATTATTTGCGATCGAGGCGATCGGTACTTATCCACCGGTGTGTTTGAGCCCTAGATCCATTTAAGCCAGTAGTCGAACATTCACTAAACCATTACCGAACCGGGAGTTTAGACCCGGCAATCATCACAGGATTTCACCATTGAGTAAGCGCCGCCATCGACGACAAAAACTACCCCAAGAGCCAGTAGAATTAACTATAGAATCCGTTAGCCATGAAGGCAGGGGAGTTGCTCATCGAGAGGGTAAAGTTGCCTTTGTGGATGGGGCGCTGCTAGGTGAGAACGTAAGCGCCCAGTTTGTTCGAAAACGAAGTAAATTCGATGAGTTCAAGACTGTCGAGGTTTTGTCTAAATCCCAAGAGCGTGTGGAGCCACCATGCCGTTTTACCGGTCAATGTGGAGGATGTTCTCTCCAGCACTGGTCGAGCGAAAAACAAATTCTTTTTAAGCAGTCGGTTTTATTAGAACAATTGGCGCATGCAACTGGCAGTGGGTCCAGAGACTTTGAATTACTTGAGCCATTGCTTGGCCCCACGCTAAATTATCGACGAAAAGCGCGTTTGGGAGTGCGCCTAGTTGAGAAAAAGGGGGGAGTTTTAGTAGGTTTCAGAGAGAAGTACAGCAGCTTTATAACTGAAATGGATCATTGTTCTATTTTGATTAAAGAAGTGGCTGAATTGATTGCTCCTTTGCGTGAATTGATTGGTCAGTTAGAGGGAAGCCGGAATATTCCGCAGATTGAGGTGGCTGCTGGAGATATGCCAGGTGCACAGGTAGGTTCAGGCCTCAATCAGGTAGCTTTGGTGTTTAGACACTTAGAAGAGTTGTCAGCCTCTGATGAATCTCAATTGGTGGAGTTTTCTGTAGCTAATAATATCCAGCTATATCTACAGCCGGGTGGAAATGATTCCGTCCATAAAGTTTACCCACGTGAAGGCAGTGATCGTCTTCAATACGCACTTCCTGAAGAAGGCTTAGAGCTTCACTTTCACCCCATGGACTTTACCCAGATTAATGCGGAGATAAATCGCGCCATCGTTAGTCAGGCTTTGGATAAGCTGGCATTGCAGCCAGAGGACACTGTGCTGGATCTATTTTGCGGGCTGGGTAATTTCACGCTGGCAATAGCCAAACGCTGCAAGTCTGTCATCGGGGTTGAAGGAAGTGAAGAAATGGTGGTGCGCGGTTATGAAAATGCGAAAGCAAATCAAGTAGACAATGTAGAGTTTTTTGCTGCTAATTTGGCCGAATCTATGGCGAACAAATCCTGGAGTACTGGAGTTTTTAATAAGGTATTGCTCGACCCACCTAGATCAGGTGCGGCCGAAATCATTGAAGAAGTAGCAGCCTTGAAAGCGCAAAAAATTGTTTATGTGTCCTGTAACCCGTCAACTCTGGCAAGGGATACCGCGTCGCTAATTGGTTTAGGTTATCGATTGGTCTCAGCAGGCGTAATGGATATGTTTCCGCACACGACCCATGTAGAATCCATGGCTGAATTCGAGCTCGTTAGCGAATAGCGACTCTTCGTTTAAGTAGGGATTGTTCCTTATCCCCTGTAATTGAACCGATTTTGGTTAGATAGAAGTGAATCGAACAGAATTTGATAACAAATCAGCCATCGAGCGCCTACTCGCAGTGATGGCGATGCTTAGAAATCCTGACTACGGATGCCCTTGGGATCTTCAGCAATCTATCCGTTCGTTGATACCGTTTACTTTGGAAGAAGTGTATGAGGTCGTCGAAGCTATCGAGTTGGGCGATGTTATCGAATTAGAAGAGGAACTGGGCGATTTATTGTTTCAAGTTGTTTTTTATGCACAAATTTCGAAAGAAAAAGGTGATTTCGATTTCGATGGTGTAGCAAATGCGATAACCCAAAAATTATTACGACGCCACCCTCATGTGTTTCCAGATGAAGATGTTGAAAAATTTGGCAGCAAAATTGAAATTGATACTGACGAAGTTGAAGACAATTGGGAAAGGATTAAACAGCAGGAACGACAAGAAAAAGCCATTAGAAAAAGCAAGCGGGACGATGATCTTGGAACTAAGGGAGCACCTAGTGACCAGGAAAGAGGCGCAAAGGCGCCGAGCGCGCTTGATTCGGTTCCCTCTGCGATGCCTGCAGTTATGAGGGCGGTTAAGCTGCAGGGTAAGGCTGCGAAAGAAGGGTTTGATTGGCAGAACCTTAAGCCAGTTCTTGTGAAACTGCGGGAAGAAATCGCCGAGTTTGAAGAAGCAGTTGCGCAAAATGACCAAGAAGCCATCAGCAATGAGCTGGGAGACGTGCTCTTTACTACTATTAATATGGCTCGCCATGTAAATGTTGAGCCTGAAGTCGCCTTAAGAGGTGCAAATAAGCGTTTTTCTGATAGATTTAAATGGATTGAACATCGGGTCAGCGAGGCTGGACAGAGAATGAGCGAGATGTCTCTTGAAGAGCTGGATCAGCTTTGGGATCAGGCTAAGCACAGCGGGCTTTGAAAATTTACGATTTTTGATTGAAATGGGAGTTTAAAATGAGAATTATTTTGTTAGGAGCACCGGGTGCAGGCAAGGGAACGCAGGCACAATTCGTGACTGAAAAATTTGGCATTCCCCAAATATCTACCGGCGACATGCTTCGAGCTGCGGTTAAGAATAAAACCCCATTGGGGTTGAAAGTGGGAGAGGTGATGGCTTCGGGAGGGTTGGTGACTGATGAGATAATCATCGCCCTAGTTGAAGAGCGCATCGCTGCAGAAGATTGTGCAAATGGATTTCTTTTCGATGGATTTCCTCGGACTATCCCTCAAGCCGAAGCTTTAGTAAACGCGGGTGTTAATATTGATGTGGTTCTGGAAATTCATGTGGACGATGAAGAAATCGTCAGCAGGCTAAGCGGAAGAAGAGTACATCCTGATTCTGGGCGTATTTATCATTTGGAATTTAACCCACCAGCTACTGAAGGAGTAGATGATGTGACGGGTGAGGCGCTCATTCAACGTGATGACGACAAAGAAGAGACCGTGCGTAAGCGCCTCGATGTTTATCACGAGCAAACCGAGCCTCTAGTTGGCTTTTATAAGAATAGGGAAGAGAGCGGAGCTAATGTTAAGGTTATAAAGATCTCCGGAGTAGCACCTGTAGATGAAATCAAGCAGCAGATTGATGACTTGTTATCTTAAAACACTCTGTGTCACTTATCGTTGTTTGTAGCGTGTTAAAGCTGCCTTTAAAAAACCCGAGCATTTGCTCGGGTTTTTCGGTTTTAGACTTATCAAACATTAAAAGCTGCTCATCAGAAGAAAATTATTTTTCTATGACTAAGGAAAGAGTTTTCGCTAAGAAAAGAAAAACCAGCAAGAATTATTTGATTAGCTAGACTGTTTTTACGGTTTTGATCAAAAAAACAAACAACTCTTTTTAAAGTTTTTGATCAAAACAGCGAAATAGAGAGTGATACCATCGGTAAGTGGGTATTAGTTGTGATTAACTAAAACGTATTTAGGATTAGTTGATCGCTATTGTTGATTACTGTTAGCTAGATAAGTTATGTGATATCTTCCGGCGAAGCAGCGTTGAATACAATAGTAAAACTTAAGCGGGCACGATTCATAACCTAGGAGAGAAACGAGTATGGCTAAAGTTAAAGCTAAAGCTAAAAAGAAAGCACCAGCTAAGAAAAAAGCGACGGCTCAAGTAACAAGCCCAGCTTTGATTAAAGCGAATGCAGTTCTTGCAAAATTAGAAAAAGATGCAAAAGCCGCAAAGAAAGCAGTTGCAGCAGCTAAACGCAAAGCAAACGCAGCGAAGAAAGCCGCTGCGAAAACCAAAACCGCAGCCCTGAAGAAAGCGTCCAGCGCTGCTTCAAACGCTGCGAAAAAAGCGTCAGCTAAGGCCTCCACAATAAATGCAAGAATGCGTACAGCTAAAGCCAAGGCTAAAGCCGCAGAAACGGTAGCTAAATCTCAGGCTGCCAAAGCAGCTGAAGCTGCTAAAGCCGAAGCAGATTTGCTGAAGGCAGTCGCGACATTCACCGCGAAGTACAAAGCTAAACAAGCTAAAGCAGCTGCTGCGAAAGCAAGCAAGCAAGCGAAAAAAGATGCGGCTAAAGCAAAGACAGCCGCTAAAAAAGCGGCAGTGAAAGAGAAAGCTGCTGCCAAAAAGGCTGCAGCTAAAGAAAAAGCAGCTGCTAAGAAGGCCGCAGCCAAAGCAAAAGCCGCTGCTAAGAAAGCGAATGCTAAGAAAAAGAAGAAGCCAGTTAAAAAGCGTGCCGCTGCTAAAAAGGCCGCTCCAAAAAAGATAGCTAAGCGCAAACCAGCGGCTAAAAAGAAGGCTGCTGCAAAAAAAGCGCCTGCTAAGAAGAAAGTAGCCAAAAAGAAGGTGGTGAAGAAAAAAGCCCCTGCTAAGAAAAAAGTAGCTAAGAAGAAGGTGGTTAAGAAAAAAGCCCCTGCTAAGAAGAAAGTAGCCAAGAAGAAGGTGGTGAAGAAAAAAGCCCCTGCTAAGAAAAAAGTAGCCAAGAAGAAGGTGGTGAAGAAAAAAGCCCCTGCTAAGAAGAAAGTAGCCAAGAAGAAGGTAGTTAAGAAAAAAGCGCCTGCTAAGAAGAAAGCGCCAGCCAAGAAAAAAGCGCCGGCCAAGAAGAAAGTTGCTAAAAAGAAGGCACCAGTTAAGAAAAAGGTAGCTAAAAAGAAGGTAGCGAAGAAAAAAGCGGTTAAGAAGCGTTCGGCAGCCAAGAAAGCAGCTCCAAAAAAGGTTGTAAAGCGTAAACCCGCCGCTAAGAAGGCTCCTGCAAAGAAGAAAGTAGCGAAGAAAAAGGTTGTTAAGAAAAAAGCGCCTGCTAAGAAGAAAGTAGCTAAGAAGAAGGTCGTTAAGAAAAAGGCACCGGTTAAGAAGAAAGTAGTTAAGAAAAAGGCGCCAGCGAAGAAAAAAGTAGCGAAAAAGAAGGTAGCTAAAAAGAAAGTAGTAAAGAAGGCGCCTGCAAAGAAAAAAGTAGCTAAAAAGAAGGTCGTTAAGAAAAAAGCGCCTGCTAAGAAAAAGGCAGTAAAAAAGGCGCCGGCTAAGAAGAAAGTAGCGAAGAAAAAGGTTGCCAAAAAGAAGGCGCCTGCTAAGAAAAAAGCACCAGCTAAGAAAAAAGCCCGTAAGAAATAGGCATTGCTGGTCAGAGTAGCTTTAGCTAGGCGAACACTGCTTGTCCCGCTTTCAAGTGGTGTTTGCTGACTCTACTCAAAAATAAAAATCCCCGTTTGAGCAATCAGACGGGGATTTTTAGTTTTTCCTCACTTACAATCCTCGCTATGAACACTACAAGTAACATACTCGCTTTAGATGCCTCCTCTTCAAAGTGCTCTGTGGCTTTGACTCTTGAGGGCAGAACTCTGGTTCGAAGTGCTTCAAACCCGCGGCAAGCGGCTCAGCTGCTTTTACCAATGACGAGGGAACTGCTAAGTGAGTCAAAACTAGAGCTGCAGCAATTGGATGCTATTGCAGTCGCCTCTGGCCCGGGCTCATTCACTGGGTTAAGAATTGCCATCGGCGTGGCCCAGGGCTTGAGTCTGGCGGCCAATCTTCCTGTTGTGCCGCTATCGAATTTGGCAATACTAAGTTTTATGGCGCTAGAAAATTGCGATAAAGACGCAGCATTGGCCTGTTTGGAAGCAAGAGACGGGGAAGTTTATTTTGCTGCGTATCGCCGCGATCTGGGATTGGGTGTCAAATTGATTGGCGTGGAGCAAGTTGCCCAAATTTCCGAGCTCGAAATAGAGAGCTTGGCTTCGGTTGAACCTAACTGCTGGATTGCGGTCGGAGATGCTTTCGCTGAGCCCCAGCGAATCGAGCAAAGAACCGGTATTGAGGCTTCAGTAGGAATCGTCCACGGAGAATTAGCAATAGAACAGCTTTGTAAGCTGGCTTCACTGCAATTCGCAGCAGGAAAGAGTGTGCCGAGTGAGGAAGTGCAGCCGAATTACATCAAAGAACAGCTGGACTATTCTTAGACAAGGGTATAAATGGTGCTAAGTTTTTGGCAAGTAAGCTGGCTCGCAGCCATTCAAGGTGTTACGGAGTTTTTACCGATATCCTCTTCGGCGCATTTACTCTTGCCTTCCTTGTTACTAGGCTGGCCTGATCAAGGTTTAACTTTCGATGTCGCTGTACATTTTGGGAGTCTGATAGCCGTTTTGCTGTATTTTCGCAAGGAATTACTTCTTATTGTGAATGCTTGGTTGCTGCAGGTATTTAAAGGGCAGCGCACAAGTCATGCAAAATTAGCTTGGTTACTGATCATGGCCACGATACCGGCGGGTGTCTCCGGATTGTTACTTAATGGGGTTGTTAGTGATTATGCCCGGGCTCTGCCAGTGATAGGGAGTTCTTCGATTGTTTTTGCATTGTTGTTGCTCTGGTCCGAGCGCCAAAGCAATCAACAGCAGTCAATTGAGTCGTTAAATTTAAAACAGATGTTACTCATTGGCCTAGCGCAAGCCTTTGCTCTGATTCCTGGGGCGTCTCGGTCAGGTATGACGATGATGGCAGCGCTAGGGTGCAATCTCAAAAAAAGTGAGGCAGCTCGGCTTTCATTTCTCTTATCGATTCCAATCATTCTGGCAAGTGCAGCCTTGAAGACGACAGAGCTATTTCAATCGACTGAGGAAGTGGTGATTTGGCCGCAGCTTTTGTACGGCGCACTTATTTCTGGATTGGTTGCATTTGGCTGTATTCAGCTGTTTTTGGAGGCGATTAATCGTATAGGCTTTTTGCCTTTTGTGATTTATCGAATTGCGCTTGGTGTAATGCTGTTGGCGGTTTATTTCTTGTGAGTCGTAACTTCCAATGATTGTTGTTTTTCAAGACAGTGCTAATGTGGTCGAGGAGTCGTTAGCAGCTCGTTTAGGCGTTCAATTAGTTTCTATCGCAGACCTACCACGTGACGGATCGACTCTCTATTTGCAGTACTTGCCTCAAGGGCTATGTCTTTGCACGACCGGTTTAAAGTCTGCGGGGCCAACGATTGTAGATTTCTTTGATGCAGCACTTAACAAACGAGTATCGGATTCCATTCGAAGCCAAAATTTAATAAAGGCACTCGGTTTAAAAAAAAATCCACACCCCATGGTACTCGACTGCATGGCAGGGCTTGGGAAAGATGCCTATCTAATGGCCTCTGCGGGCTGCATAGTGACTATGTGGGAAAAATCCGATGTTGTGCATGAGTTGCTTAGCGATGGCTTAGAGCGCTTTAGAGACGCCTCAAGTGGCGAGTATGGCAGGTCTCTTAGTTTGCAGCACGGTGATTTTTTGGAAAGCAGCTACACAAAAGGCGAGTTCGACATTGTGTATTTGGATCCGATGTATCCCTTAACCTCACGTAAAAGCAGGGCGAAAAAAGACATGGATCGCTTGCATGACTTGCTTGGTTTCGAAAAAGTAGACGATGCGCTTTTTCAAAAAGCGGTGGCTATAGCTGGACGACGTGTCGTTGTTAAACGACCTAAAAACGCGAGTAACTTTGCTTCTCGCGATCCAGATATAAGCTATCAGGGCAGTAGTGCTCGTTTTGATGTGTATTTGACTAACTAACCCAGCTTCCTAATCCACCTTCCTAGACTAATTTCTCTAATACCCGAAGATAGATAGATTCCAGTTGATCGATGTCCGTTATTCTTACCCGTTCATTTATTTTGTGAATCGTCGCGTTGCATGGACCTAGCTCAACAACTTCGGTTCCAGTTGGGGCAATAAAACGCCCGTCAGAAGTGCCGCCTGCAGTGGAACACTCAGGACTTAAACCCGTGACCTGTGCGACGCTTGTGCAAATGGCATCGATTAAGGTGGTTTTAGTGGTTAAAAAAGGCTCTCCCGATAGATGCCACTGAATATCAAAATTAAGCTGCGCCGTTGTTAATACATCTTCAACGCGCTTGATAAGAGTCTCTGAATCGAGTTCAGTGGAGTATCGAAAGTTAAAATCTAGGTCCATTGTTTCAGGAATGACGTTGTTGACACCAACTCCGCCTTTAATATTTGAAATTTGGAAGCTCGTCGGTGGGAAAAGTTCATTCCCTTCGTCCCATGTTGATTCTACTAATGCGTGGAGGGCACCGAGTGCATTGTGAATTGGGTTTGAGGCGAGATGAGGGTAGGCCACGTGACCTTTGACACCTGTAACCCGAAGTTTTCCATTGAGGGAGCCGCGTCGACCAACTTTAATCGTGTCGCCTAACTTATTCGTGCTGCTTGGTTCTCCTACGAGGCAATAGTCGATAAAGAGTTTCCTTTTCTCAAACTCTGCCATGACTCTCCGAGTGCCGTTAATTGCCTTGTCTTCTTCGTCGCTGGTGATCAGAAAGCCCAAACGTGCTTTGGGTTGTTTGGATTCGAGGAACTTTTCAGTTGCTGTGATCATGGCGGCCAAACTGCTTTTCATATCTGCCGCACCACGGCCGTAGAGGAATTCTTCATGTTCAGTCGCCTGAAAGGGATCAAACAGCCATTCGCTCACTGGGCCCGTGGGTACCACATCTGTGTGCCCAGCAAATACAAACAAAGGTCCGTCATCGCCGATTGTAGCCCACAGGTTGGTCACATCTTCGAAAGGTAGCCATTCGATGGAAAACCCCAATTTTTCAAGGCGTTGTGCCAGCAATTGTTGGCAACCGTTGTCTTCAGGAGAAATGGATTTCCGGTTGATGAGTTCTTTTGCAAGGTCTAGGGCGGTGGACATTATGCTTGGTACTCTTTAATTATTTGAGTGTAGTTCTTCATTTAGCGTGATGGACGTTTTTAGAGGCACACATTCCACGGTGCCAGTTAGAGAGTTTCGCCTGAACAGCATGTCCTCTTGACCGGCGAGCTCAAGCGCCTTGACGGTGCTCTTGATTTGTCCGCTAGCATCTAACAGCTGGACTTTAGTGCCTGCTGTGACATAAAGCCCAGCTTCGATTATGCAGCCGTTCGCTAATGGAAAGCCGATTCCCCCATTAGCGCCAATTAGGCAATTCTTGCCCACTGAAATAATTTCAGTGCCGCCGCCGGACAGAGTGCCCATAGTGCTGCATCCGCCTCCTAGGTCACTGTTTTCATCAACAATGACGCCTGCCGAAATCCTTCCTTCAATCATTGCCGCACCTTTGGTCCCAGCATTAAAATTGACGAAGCCTTCATGCATGATGGTAGTTCCTTCGCCAAGATAGGCTCCAAGCCTTACTCTCGAAGTGTCGGCGATACGAACGCCTTTTGGGACAACATAGTTGGTCATCTTAGGAAATTTATCGACGGTCTCAATGCTTAGGAATTGCCCCGTAAGCCTTGCCTCCAATTGCTTCGCTGGCAGGTCCTCTAAATCAATTGGTCCTTGATTAGTCCACGCTAGGTTTTTCAGCACGCCAAACATGCCGCTTAGATCCACTTGATGAGGTAGTACCAAGCGATGGGAAAGCAAATGCAACTTTAAAAACGCTTCGGGTACGGTTAACGGTGGTGTATCGATAGAAAGAGCACAGAGAATCAAGGTTTTTTCGCTACTCAACATTGCCTGTAAGGTGCGCGCGAGCTCCTCTTCGTTGAGCTCTATAAATCCGCTCAAAAGGCTTTCGACGGTTTCGGCACTGACCTCAAGAGTCTGATTGCTTTCCGGCTCTAAGTTGAAAGTCTCAACGAGTAACTGTGAAACTGAGGCGGACGGTTTAAACTGAGGAGCAGGGTAGAACACTTCGATAATTTCTGAGCGCGAGTTGTGAGTTGCAATGCCGAAGGCAAAGCTGTGAAGTAAGGTCATTGAATTAGCCTATTATTAAGTAGTGTGGAATTGACAAGGTTTGGATTGGCCTTCTGTGGGTTATACGGCCAGAGATTTAAGCTTTTCTTCATCAAACCCTAAGATCCATTCTGTTTCTGTTTGAATCAGCGGTCGTTTTATCATAGAAGGATTGTCGCTTATCAATGCAATCGCGGTAGTTGCGCTTAGATTTTCTTTAGCTTCTGAATCAATTTTTCGCCATGTAGTACCGCGGGTGTTGATCAGTTCAGTATGACTAAATTGTTCGAGAAAATCCTTCACTAGGGCCGTTGGGCAACCCAATTTTTTATAGTCGTGAAACGTATATTCTATATTGTTGGTATCTAATACTTTGCGAGTTTTCTTGATAGTGTCGCAATTGCTAATGCCAAAGAGCGTAATCATGATTTTGTGAATGCCTATTTGCTTGATGGAACCAAAGAATGCTGAGGCGATAACCCCAGTCAGTTACTTAAATGTGATTCAAGTTTGTTTTTAACGTCTTCTCTCAACTGTTCGCAGAATTCGCTGCCGCTAACCGGACGGTTGTGTTTGTCGGTGATAAAAAACAAATCCTCAACTCGCTCACCTAGCGTTGTGATGCGAGCGTCTTTAAGGTTGAGTGAGTAATCTGCAAACACCTTGCCAACACTGGCCAAAATACCCGGTTGGTCGGGACAGTTTATTTCGAGTGTTGAATAGTTGCGCCCAGCTGGATTAATCAGGCTGACTTCTACATGTTTCGCAAAATATTTTTCCTTCCGAGTCTGCCTGAACGCAGCCGGGGCGATCGCTTTTTCACCGCCGTTGCCACGGAGTAAATAGCTGCCAAGAAGAGACTCTATTTCGCTGCGGCGACGGGGGTTATTGCCAACTGGCTGGCCAGAGTTTTCTAAAACGGCATAGGTATCCATGCAGTAATCATGATTAGAGGTGAAAATTCTTGCGCTTTGAATGTTTAGGTTGAGTTTTTCAAAGGCTGCTGTGCTGTTAGCGAACAAAAAATCAGCATTCGGTGTGTAGATGAACACTTGGGTCGCACCTATGTAACCATTTATGTCAGAAACCTCTTTAATCGAAACCAAAGGCGAATTCAAATCATGGTTTGCTATAGCAATGGAGTGCCACACAATGTTTTGAGTTGATTCTCGAACAAAGTACTCATCTGATGTGTGTTCCCACACACTTTCTATCTGTTGTAACTCGAGACCTTTTGCTCTGAGCTGTTCAAGCGCAGAAGACTTTTTGTCAGCGATTCTCTCCTCTCGATTTCTTGTGTTTTCTAAGCCCTGAGCAAACAGTCTTCTGGTGTTGGTGTATAGTTGATGAAGTAACGAACTGCGCCAGCTATTCCAGAGTTTTGGATTGGTGGCCCGTATGTCTGCAACAGTCATGGAAAGCATGTAATCCAAGTGCAGAGAGTCGCCCATTTGTTCGGCGAATTCTTTGACCACAACCGGATCGCTAATATCTTTCCTCTGCGCTGTCATGGACATCAGGAGATGTTTGTCTACCAGCCATGATACTAGTCTCGCATCCCATTCGCTCAAGCGGTGCCGCCGACAGAACTCGATAGCATCTACTTTGCCTAATTCAGAATGATCTCCACCTCGGCCTTTGGCAATATCATGGTATAAACCTGCGATGTATAGAAGCTCTATTTTGGGTAGCTTGCGGGCTATTTTTGCAGCAAATTCATAAGACTCATGGCCTTCGGATTGCAAAAAGAGCCTCATGTTTTCCACTACTTGAAGTGTATGCGCATCCACCGTGTAGATATGAAACAAATCATGTTGCATGCGCCCTTCAATCTGACTAAATTCCGGCAAGTAGCGACCCAAAATTCCATATCGGGCCATGCGTCTCAGCTGCAGGGTGAGTTCATGGGGTGAACGCAGCAGTTCCATGAATAAGCTGACATTTCGAATGTCTTGACGATAGTCGCTATTGATGAGCCGGCGGTTGTCCCGAATCAGGCGAATAGTAGAGGCTCGTATCCCCAGTATTTCTTTGTTTTGTGCCATCAACACAAAAATTTCTAACAAGGCGAAAGGGCTACGTTCAAACACATTCTGAAATTTAGCCTCGATATAGCCATTGCGAATATGAAAGCGCTTATTAAGAGGAACGAGCCGTTCTTTCTCACCGGCGCGAAGAATGACTTCATCGAAGTATTGAAGCAGGACATCATTGAGGACACGAAGGTTAGCTACCGCACGGTAGTATTGCATCATCAATTTTTCGACTCCGAGACTTTTTTCATCGTCTTCGTAGCCGAACATTTTCGCCAATTCACGCTGCTTATCAAATAACAATCGGTCTTCACAACGACCGGCCAAAAAATGTAAGCCATAGCGCAGTTTCCAGAGAAAGTGCTGACCACGGTTGATCATTGTTTCTTCTGATGTTTTTAAGAAACCCAGTTTCACCAAATCCTTGAAAGAGGCGGCGCCAAAATGCCGCTTACTTACCCATGCGATGGTTTGGATGTCACGCAGTCCACCGGGTGAGGTTTTAACATTGGGTTCTAGCGCGTAGTCAACATCATGGTATTTTTCATGACGTGCTTTTTGCTCATCAATTTTTGCTTGCACAAACTTTTTAATGGGCCACACTTTTTTGTTGCTAGTGGCATAAATCATCTCTTCATGCAGAGAGCTGGGCCCAATCAATGTGCGAGATTCCATCAACGCTGTGGCGACCGTAATATCTTGCTTGGCTTCTGTGACACATTGAGAAATCGAGCGGACGCTTTGTCCCACTTGAAGCCCAATATCCCACAGCAAGGTTAGGAATTTACTAATGGGTTCTTTGTATTTCTTGTGGTTATCTTTTTTGGTCAGAACTAAGAGGTCGATGTCAGAATGAGGCAGAAGTTCTGAGCGCCCATAGCCTCCTACTGCAACAAGACTAATTGCCTTTTCATCGGGCCAGTTCTGAGCCTGCCATGCCAGACGGATTAGCTCATCTGCGGCCTCGGCGCGGTCTGCAACTATCTGCTTTATGCTTAGATTTTGTTTGTAGCGAGCATCTAATTCAGCACTGGATTCTTTTAAAGCCTCACTTAGAAGGGCGACGATGTCACTGTTTGGCTCTGCCAATTGGCGATTTAAGCTTTCTAAATCAAGAATTGAAGTGTGGTGGGATTCGTTCTCGGTGCCAGCCGATGCGCCAGCGACGTTTAGTTGTGTCACAGATTTTCTTCAGACCTCAAGGTTAATATTTCAACTCCATCCGCGGTGACGGCAAGGGTATGTTCCCACTGGGCTGAGAGTCGACGATCTTTGGTTGTGACTGTCCAGCCGTCCTTTTTTGATAACTTGGTGTAGCGAGAACCCGCGTTTAGCATTGGCTCAATGGTAAACGTCATTCCTTCCACTAGCGTGGTTCCCGTGCTTGGGCGTCCATAGTGAAGGACTTGGGGCTCTTCATGAAAAATACGCCCTATGCCGTGGCCGCAATACTCACGTACGATTGCATAGTTATTGGATTCGCCGTGTTGTTGAATGACATGTCCGATATCACCAAGAGTCGTTCCAGGTTTAACTAAGTCTATTGCTTTATAGAGACACTCTTGGGTGATTTTAATCAGTCGTTGGGCATGGTTTGGTACTTCGCCAACGCAAAACATTTTGCTTGTATCACCGTGAAAGCCATCTTTAATGACAGTGACATCAATATTGATAATATCGCCAGACTTAAGAATTTTGCCGTCGCTAGGTATACCGTGACAAATCACATGGTTAACGGAGGTGCAGATGGATTTTGGAAAGCCGTTGTAGTTAAGCGGGGCTGGAATAGCTTGTTGTTGGTTAACTATATAATCGTGACAAATAGAATCGAGTTCTCCGGTGCTGACTCCCGGCTTCACATGAGAACCAATCATTTCGAGAACTTCGGCTGCTAATCGGCCGGCAATTCTCATTTTTTCAATTTCGTCAGCTGTCTTAATGTGAATACTCATAATTTCTGTGTCGTTGCCAGGGTGAACGCGAAAGAGCTGACTATTGTAAATCACGCCGCCGATCAATAATAGAGCGGAACCTGACTGAAGCCGCGCGATTTGGGGCTTTAGGCGTGGTTTTTACTGCATTTTGATCCTTTAATTGGTGGCCCCTTTATGGTATAAAGCTGCGCGCTCTGACTTAGGTGGCTATTTTTACTTTATCTTGAGTCTGCGCAACTAACGAAAATCGTGGCAAAAAGCCGGATTTTACTTTTATTGCACCACAACGTCGCACACTTATCGTCACATATGATCTGGGTGCCCAAAACTACTTTTTAAGCAGATTTTGGGTTGATCTATGGGATAGGTGGAGGCTTAACCCGTATAGGAATTAAAATGACTGTAAGCATGAAAGAAATGCTCCGTGCAGGAGTACACTTCGGACACCAGAGTCGCTACTGGAATCCAAAAATGGAGCCGTTTATTTTCGGCGCCAGAAACAAAATTCATATCATCAATCTTGAGCATACTGTACCAGCGCTGAACGCAGCCCTCGATGAAGTTACAAGCATGGCTGATCGCAAAAAGAAAATTCTTTTTGTGGGTACTAAGCGGGCTGCCTCAAAGATTGTTCGTCAAGAAGCTGAGCGAGCCGGTATGCCTTATGTTAACCATCGCTGGTTAGGTGGCATGCTCACTAACTATAAGACTATTCGCGGTTCTATCAAAAAGCTAAAAGATCTGGAGGCTCAAGAGCAGGACGGTACATTTGGCCGTCTAACAAAGAAAGAAGCTCTTATGCGCACTCGAGCAAAGGAAAAGCTAGAACGCAGTATTGGCGGCATTAAAGATATGGGTGGCTTGCCAGACGCATTATTTGTCATCGATGTTGATCATGAAAGAATAGCCGTAACCGAAGCCAACAACCTTCGCATACCTGTTATCGGAGTGGTTGACACCAACAGCAACCCTGATGGGATCGACCACATTATCCCTGGTAACGATGATGCGATACGCGCCATCCAGCTTTACGCGACTGCAGTAGCAGATGCCTGTGTTGAAGGCACCAAGCGCAATGGTCCTGCTGGTGGAGACAGCGAGTTTGTTGAGGTGGATGACACCGAGGCAGCGGTAGTTGAAGAAAAGCCAGAAATAGAAGCAGCTCCAGCAAAAGCTCCTGTTGTTGAAGAAGCGCCAGTCGCTGAAGAAACACCAGCAGCGACAGAGGAAGCACCTGCAGCGGAAGCGGCACCGGCTAAGAAAAAAGCACCGGCCAAGAAAAAAGCACCAGCAAAGAAGAAAGCAGCTGCAGATGATGCAGAGGCTGAATCATAAGGTCGCATTTTTTGAGCTCATTCTTGGCAATCGCCTGGAGTTGAGCAAATTTTTATTGCAAGGGGGCTAATAGCCCCCTTTTTTTGAAACACTAGCAAAGCGATAAAGGCTTTGCAGCCCTATGAAAGAGAGGCATTGAACATGGCGAATATTACAGCAGGAATGGTTAAAGAACTTCGTGAGCGAACTGGCTTGGGCATGATGGATTGCAAAAAAGCCCTAGCAGCAGCTGATGGTGATATGGAGAAAGCAATCGAAGACCTCCGCAAATCAAGTGGTATGAAAGCAGCCAAGAAAGCAGGTCGAGTCGCTGCTGAAGGCATTGTAATGACCAAAATTGCTGAAGATGGCAATTACGGCGTGATTCTGGAAGTGAATAGCGAAACAGATTTTGTGGCTAAAGATGCGAATTTTCTAGATTTTGCGCAGCAAACTCTTGATCAAGCTTATGCCAACCAAGATGCTGATGTTGCAGCACTTCTTGATTCTGGAGTTGAAGATGCTCGTGAGAAATTGGTGCAAAAGATTGGTGAAAACATCAATGTGCGCCGTGTGGATCGGCTCAAGTTTGACGATGCTAACAAGGGCATCGTTGATACGTATGTACACAGTAACAGCCAAATCGGCGTTTTGATTGCCCTGCAAGGTGGCGATGAAACATTGGCTAAAGATATAGCAATGCACATTGCCGCGGTTAACCCTATGGTTATACGCAAAGAAGATGTGCCTGCAGACGTCATTGCTAAAGAATCTGATATCTATGCAGCTCAAGCGCGCGAAAGTGGAAAGCCGGAAGAGATCATTGAAAAAATGATCAGCGGCCGCTTGAACAAATTTGTTGCCGAGATAAGCTTGATGGAGCAGCAGTTCGTCAAAAATCCTGATGTTAAAATTTCAGGATTGCTAAAGGACGCAGGTGCGGATATTGTAAACTTCGTTCGTTATGAAGTTGGCGAAGGTATCGAGAAAGAAGAAGTCGATTTCGCTGATGAAGTAGCTGCGCAGGTGAAAGGCGACAGCTAAATCTCCTTTAACGGTAGATGGTTAATACTATGCCTAAACAAGATCGTAAATATAATCGCATTTTACTGAAACTAAGCGGAGAAGCGCTTACTGGCGATGCGGATTTTGGGATCGACCCCAAGGTGCTGGATCGCATGGCAGTTGAAGTGGGTCAATTGGTCGGTCTTGGTGTTCAAGTAGGTATGGTAATTGGCGGCGGCAACCTTTTCCGCGGAGCAGCTTTGAATGCTGCTGGTATGGAAAGGGTTACCGGCGACCACATGGGGATGCTGGCCACCGTCATGAACGCATTGGCAATGCGCGATGCATTGGAGCGCGCAAATATACCCACTCGCGTGATGTCGGCGATTCAAATGAGCGGGGTGGTCGAACACTATGATCGCCGGACCGCGATTCGACATCTGCAAGCGGGGGATGTTGTCATTTTTTCAGCCGGCACTGGTAACCCGTTTTTCACCACAGACTCAGCAGCCTGCCTTAGGGGAATAGAGATCGATGCGGATCTCATAATGAAAGCTACTAAAGTGGATGGGGTTTATTCAGCTGATCCTGAAACCAATCCTGACGCAGTTAAGTACTCAAAGCTTGGATTTGATGAGGTTATCGAAAAACAATTAGCGGTCATGGATTTAACCGCAATATTTTTGAGTAGAGACCATCAGGTGCCAATTAAAGTATTCAATATGAATAGACCTGGCTCTTTGTTAGAAAACATTATGGGCGATACCGATGGTACTCTTATTGAGTGATTGATCGGCCCGTAGGCTAATAGACAAGGAAAAAAGCAATGATCGATGAAATTATTGAAGACGCTGCAGAAAGAATGCAGAAAAGTGTGAATTCGCTCGAAGGAGCCTTTAAAAAAATCCGCACAGGTAGAGCGCATCCCAGCCTATTAGATTCCATTATGGTGTCTTATTACGGTTCTGATACGCCGCTAAATCAGTTAGCGAATGTTAACGTTGAGGAAGGACGTTCTCTAATTATTTCTCCCTGGGAAAAGCCAGTAATTGGAGAAATAGAAAAAGCGATTATGAAGTCTGATTTGGGTCTAAATCCATCAAATAATGGGGACACAATCAGAGTTCCTATGCCTCCTCTTACAGAAGAGACTCGTAGAGAATTTACCAAGCAAGCAAAAAATGAAGCAGAGAATGCCAAGGTGGCGATTCGCAATATTCGTCGTGATGCTAACTCAGACTTCAAAGACCTTGAAAAAGAGAAAGAAATTAGTGAGGACGAGCAGCGTAGGGCAGAGGATAGAGTGCAAAAGCTTACAGATCAGTTTATTGCTGCAGTGGACGCCGCTTATCATGTCAAAGAAGAAGATCTTCTTTCTTTTTGATTGATGCTTTATCTGATTGTTTGTTTAAAATTACTCAATACTTCAGTCATTATTAACAATGAAGGCTGAATCCTTACCCGCTGTTCCACGCCATGTTGCCATCATTATGGATGGCAACAATCGCTGGGCAAAAGTTCAAGGGCTCGCTTCTAAAGCGGGCCATCGCCAAGGTGCTGAAGCCGCTCGTCACACTGTCGATGCTTGCATCGAACGTGGTATTTCCTACCTTACTTTATTCGCGTTTAGCAGTGAAAACTGGTTACGCCCCGCCGAAGAAGTACAGGGTTTGATGGCTCTGTTTCTGTCTGTTTTGAAACGAAAAGAAGTTAAGCAATTTCACGAAAAGAACGTGCGAATTCGGTTTGTCGGTGACCGAAGCTCGTTTTCTTCAAAGCTGCAATCAGGTATGGCAGACGTTGAAAAACTGACAGAATCCAACAGCGGGCTGACGGTTATCGTGGCCGCAAGCTATGGTGGGCGTTGGGATATAACTCAAGCGGCAAAAGAATTAGCAGCTAAAGTTGTAAATAGTGAGCTTTCCATTGATGAAATCTCGCCCGAATTGTTAGCAAAGCAACTCAGTTTAAACGATGTTCCAGATCCGGATCTTTGTATCCGAACGGGAGGAGAGCAAAGAGTCAGTAATTTTCTATTATGGCAATTTGCTTATACAGAATTGTACTTCAGTGAGGTTTTTTGGCCTGACTTTGGGGATGCCCATTTGGATGCTGCGCTGTCTGATTATGCGTTGAGACAGCGTCGGTTTGGTGGCCATCACGAAGGGGACGGTGGAGAATGTTAAAGCAAAGAATCGCTACGGCCATTGTCTTGCTCATTGCTCTAATCGCTATTAGTACACTAATGTCTCCGTTTTGGTTTTCTTTGATCATCGCCGCCGTTGTTTTGATTGCAGGTTGGGAGTGGGGGGGCTTCATTGGGCTGGAAAACCGCACTACCAAAGTCGCTTACCTAATCAGTTTGTCTTTTCTACTCAGCTGCTGTTTTTTCTTATTTGAGATGAGTCCAGGGTCGGATTCACTTCGTTATGACCGTGCCTTGACGCTCACCACTATGGGCTTTTTATATTGGGTTGGCTCGTCAATTGTAGTTTTAAGTTATCCTACAAAGAATAAATACTGGAACAGTGAGTCAAGAATAGCCACCATGGGTATTTTTTCCATAGTGCCAACCTGGGTGGGCATCACTCAGCTTAAGTATATTGCAACCGATGGAGTGCTAGTTTTAGTGCTTATTGTATTAGTGGCTGCGGTGGATGTTGGGGCTTTTTTCACTGGTATTAATTTTGGCAAAACTAAATTGGCGCCGGCACTTAGCCCAAATAAAACTTGGGAAGGGGTGTGGGGTGGCTTCGCACTTTGCTTGCTCGTGACTATAGGTTTTGCCTATTTCTTGGACCAGACTCTTGTTGCGGTGGGGTTGTTCGAAATAGCCGTTCTTGCTGTGATGTGTTTTTTACTCACTTTTTTCAGCGTTATAGGCGATTTGTTGGAGAGTATGCTAAAGCGAAATCGACAAATTAAGGACAGCGGAAAGATTTTGCCAGGGCACGGTGGTGTGTTAGACCGTATCGATGGGCTTATAGCCGCTACGCCTATCTTTGTTTTGTTTATGACCTACTTTCTGGTCAGTGGGCGTTAATATCGTGAGTGCCATCCAACATCTAACTATTTTAGGTTCAACCGGTTCAATTGGGCAGAGCACATTGTCGGTTGTAGATAAGAACTCTCAACTAAAAGTGTTCGCGTTGTCGGCGCATCAAAATATTAGTCTTCTACAAGAGCAGTGTCTTCGCTATCAACCAAAGCTGGCGGTTGTGACTCGTTCTGAAGATGCAGCTAGCTTGTCGGCCTCTTTGTTAGCGGCAGGGTGTAAAACAGAAGTAATTTGGGGAGCAGGCTCGCTTGCTCTAGCTGCCAGCGATGCAGCGGTTGATATGGTAATGGCCGCCATCGTTGGAGCGGCGGGCCTTGAATCCACTCTTGCCGCTGCTCGTGCGGGCAAGAAAATATTGCTGGCAAATAAAGAAGCGTTGGTAATGAGCGGTGATTTGTTGCTTCAAGAAATCGCCGCCTCAGGCGCGACGTTGATTCCTATCGACAGCGAGCATAATGCCATATTTCAATGTCTTCCCCATGGGCCTGCAGAGCTAAATCCTAACGCAACTAAGTTTGTGGACAAAATTGCGTTAACGGCAAGCGGCGGACCTTTTCTGGATAAGCCTTTGACAGACTTTGAGGGTATAACTCCAGCTGAGGCATGCCGTCACCCTACATGGAGTATGGGACAAAAAATCTCTGTGGATTCGGCCACGATGATGAATAAGGGGCTTGAGTTTATCGAAGCCAGCTTACTGTTTGGCATGTCGGCAGGGCAAATAGATGTGCTAATTCATAGGCAGAGTACTGTGCATTCACTAGTCTATTTTAAAGATGGATCGGTGCTCGCTCAATTAGGAACCGCCGACATGCGTATTCCGATTGCTAACGGAATAGCTTTCCCAGACCGTATAGCATCGGGTGCGCCGACGTTGGATTTAGTGGCGATGGGTTCACTGGATTTTGAAGCACCAGACTACCAACGCTTTCCTTGTTTAAAATTAGGGATTGATGCAACAGTTGAAGGTGGGACAGCCCCTACGCTTCTTAACGCGGCCAATGAGGTGGCAGTGCAGGCTTTTTTGGATAAGCGAATCAAGTTTACTGAGATAGCCCAGCTTAATGAGCAGGTTTTATCGAAAATCCCTTGTGAAACCGCTTCATCTCTCGCTATCATTCGACACGCTGATTTGGCAGCCAGAACCCTGACTAAAGAATTGATTTTAAAGAATAATTAATCCGTTGATTGCAGCGAATTAGTCTCAAGTATAGGCATCAAGATGATTCTTGAAGTAATTACAAACATACTGGCACTGTTGGTCACCTTAGGTATTTTGGTGACTATCCACGAATTTGGTCACTTTTGGGTGGCTAGACGCTGCGGTGTTAAAGTTTTGCGATTTTCCATCGGATTTGGCAAGGCGGCGAAAACGTGGGTAGGCAAGGACGGCTGCGAGTATGTGATCGCTCCCATTCCGTTAGGAGGCTACGTGAAAATGCTGGGCCAGGAAGACACCACGGTGCCTGCTACTGATCTTCCGGCAAGTCAGCGCCACCAGTCGTTTGCCTACAAGCCTCTTTGGCAAAGAATGGCCATTGTTGCCGCGGGGCCGGTTGCTAACTTTCTGCTCGCTATTTTTGTTTTTTGGATTATTAACCTGAGCTATGGCTTATCAGGCATTGCCCCGGTAATCAATGGTGTGAAAGAGGGTTCGCCCGCTGCTGTTGCGGGTTTAGAGGAAGGGGATGAAATTCTTGCTGTTGACGGAGAGAGCACTATCATCTGGCAGCAAGTTACGCTTCAAATGCTTGGCCGCATGGGCGAAACCGGAGAGCTTAAGCTTTCTGTTGATCCTGCTTCTGGCGGCAGCCCGAAAGATGTATTTATTCCGATTTCAGCATGGCTCGGCGCTGACACGGCGCCAAATCCGATAGCAGATTTAGGCATAGTGCAGCTTGAGATTCCTGCCGTTATTGCAGGGGTTGTTGAAGACGGCAGGGCAGCACAAGGTGGGCTTCAAGCTGGAGATGAAGTTCTGTCGGTGAATAGCCGAGAGATTCGAGGCTGGACCCACTGGGTAGAAGTAATTCGGGCTAATCCGGAACTAGCTTTAGATGTGGTGGTCCAACGTGAGGTCGGGCAAACCTCGCTAGTGGTGACACCTGCAGAGGTAGTTGGAGAGGATGGTGAAAGCATGGGCAGTATCGGAGCCTATGTTCAGCAGGCGAGTTTGTCTGAATTAGTGCCGGAATCCATGCAAAGAGATGTTCGCTATGGGGTTATCAGTGCCATAAAGCCGGCTGTAATAGAGACTTGGGATAAGAGCTTATTCGTTCTCGACTCAGTTAAAAAGATGGTGGTCGGCCTGATTTCTGTGAAGAATATCAATGGCCCCATCACGATAGCTCAGGTTGCAGGGGATACCGCAACCTACGGTCTCAGTGTTTATTTGGGATTTTTAGCACTGTTGAGTATATCTCTGGGGGTATTAAATTTACTGCCGATACCGGTGCTCGATGGAGGTCATTTGCTTTACTACGGCATTGAAGCCATCATTCGACGCCCAGTACCAGAGCGAGTTCAAGCCTTTGGTTTGCAGCTTGGTTTGTTATTGATCTCAGGAGTTATGGTATTAGCTGTTTATAATGATGTAAGTCGCTTACTTTAAATAAATAATGTCTATTGCCCGCCGCCAACATTAGATTGTGATTCAGATTAAATAAGATACGTAAATGAAGAAAATCATTTTTGGTTTGTTGTTGGCCTTTGGCTTACCAAACCTTTCTCACGCGCAAAACTTTACAATTGCCGACATCATCGTTGATGGCTATCAGCGGATTTCGCCCGGAATAATTTACAACCTATTGCCAGTGGGAATTGGCGATACGGTTGATGCGAGCGTGCCTGCGCTGATCATTCGGGAACTTGCTCAAGCAGAATATTTTGATGAAGTAGAAGTGTCTCGTGAAGGTAATATTCTCGTGGTCACTGTACTAGAGAGACCTTCGGTCGCTGAGATTACGGTGGAAGGCAACAGCGTGTTGGAAACCGAAGATATTCTTGAAAACATGGCCACCGCTGAAATTGCAGAGGGGCAAATTTTTACTCGTGCAGCTTTAGAAGCGATAAGACAGGGTATTCAAGATGTTTATTCCTCTCGAGGTCGTTACGGTGCCGCAGTTGAAATTGAAGTGGAGGAGTTGCCGCGAAATCGAGTCGCCATTAAATTGGATATTAATGAGGGAGAAGAATCTCGGATTCGGCATATTAATATCGTTGGCAATGAGGCGTTTAAAGAGGAAGACCTGTTAGGTTTGTTAGAGCTTGGTACCAAACCTTGGTACATGATCATGAGCCGGAAGGACCGGTACTCACGTGAGCAGTTTACTGGAGATCTAGAGAGACTTGAGTCGTTTTACCTAGACAATGGCTATGTGGAATTCAACATCGATTCCACGCCTATCTCCATCACCCCAGATCGCAAAGAAGTGTACATCACTGTCAACATTACCGAAGGCGATCAGTTTGCCGTTAGCAGCGTGGACCTGGCGGGAGATTTAGTTGATGCTGAAGCCTTGCTCCGAGCCGCCATTTTTGTTCGGCCTGGACAGATTTACTCTCAAGGTTTGGTAACCGGCACTGAAGAAATAATGGTGCAGTTTTTAGGCAATTTAGGCTATGCCTTTGCTGAAGCGACTGGTGTTCCTGAAGTTAACGCCGAAGATCAAACTGTAGAAGTGACATTTTTCATCGATCCTGGCAAGCGAACCTACGTTAACAGAATCGGTTTTAGCGGCAACTTAGCCACTGCCGATGACGTTCTTCGACGAGAAATGCGTCAGTTAGAAAGCGCACCAGCCTCCAGTCTTCAAATCGAGCAGTCTAAAGTTCGATTGCAGCGTCTCGGTTACTTTGAGACGGTTGAAGTGGACACTGTAGAGGTGGCCGGTACCGAAGATCAGGTAGACGTGAATTATGATGTCCTGGAACAAAATTTCGGCGCTATCAGTTTTCAGGTAGGAACCGGAGGCGGAGGCAACTTTTTCCTTAGTTCCAACTTGCAGGCGCAAAACTTTTTGGGCACTGGGCGTACTGTGGGCATCGGCGTAAACCGATCCAGATTCCAACAGGGACTAAATATACGCTACGTCGACCCGTTCTTTACGCCTGATGGTGTGAGCAGGGGATTCAATTTATTTGCTCAAGAAATTGATTCGCCCTTTAACGTGTCTAACTTCAACACCACTTCCTATGGCGGCACGGTTAGCTTCAGCTACCCACTGAGCGAAATTCAATTGCTCGGCTTCGATCTTGGCTTTACTCATACTGAGTTAAGTGCGGGAACCGGCTCAGTGCAGGAAATATTATCCAGTCCTATTTTGTTTGAAGGCGTGGATCAGTTTGTGATTACGCCTGCGAACCGTAATCCTTTTGACGGACCAGTTGTAGATTCAGTTCTGGGTAATGTCGCTGACCTGAGCCCTCAGCAGTTGCAAAGTCCAACTGATCCAGGGTTTGTTGACAAATTCGGAGATACTTTCGACAATTTTACTTTTACCGGCAATTGGTTCGAAAATACCCTCAATCGCGGCCAGTTGGCAACCGATGGCTCATTGCATAGTCTCTCATTGGAAGTGACTTTGCCGGGTAGTGATCTGCAATACGCGCGCCTTAACTATAATGGGCAGGCTTATTGGCCTCTCACCCAAAATCAAGATTGGGTCATCGCCGCCAGAGCCAATTTAGGAATTGGTGTAGGCTATGGAGACACAGACGAATTACCTTTTTTCAATAACTTCTTTGCAGGTGGTCTAATTCAAGGGGGCGGCCAAGTTAGGGGGTTTGAAGAAAACAGCTTAGGTCCGCGAAGTACACCAGGTGCTCGCTATCTCACAGAGCGTGGGATATCCCTCCAGCGTGATGAAAATGGCGAAATTATTCGCTTAGAAGACGGTTCAGCCTTGCTTGCGGATACTGTTGGCTATTCAACTACACCGCTGCTTGATGACTTAGGCAATCCGATACTGGATGCAGAGGGTAATCAAGAGATAGGGCTTGCTGTACAAAACTTTTTTCTTGACGAGGATTTTGACAGTTTTGGTGGTAACATATTGGCTACTGCTACGCTAGAACTGTTATTCCCGCTGCCTTTCGTGCCTAATCGAAATCAGGTTAGATCGGCATTTTTTATCGATGCGGGTAATGTGTTTTCTTCCACTTGTTCAGAGAGACAGGCGCGTTTACAAAACTGCCAAGACTTTGATCTGGGAGAAATGCGCTACTCGGCAGGGGTAAGCGTGACTTATTTGTCACCGTTTGGTCCTTTGACCTTCTTCTTGGCACAGCCTTTCGGTAAGGATGGCGATGACACGAGGTCCTTTGATTTCACAGTAGGTCAAGGTTTCTAGCAATAAATAGATTACTTTTCACCAAATCTGCCGAAATATTGTGAGCAGGTTTGAAGTTTGATTTTGGAGATATAACGTGAACACATTTAAAAAATTGGTAGTGGGATTGAGTTTGGTTTTGGCGACACAGGGAGCCTTCGCTCAAGATACCAAAATCGGTATCTTGAATGCGATTCAAGCACTGTTTAATTCTGACGCGGCCGGTGTTATTCAAGCCGAGTTGGAGCAAGAATTTAGCACAGATCAAGAAAGAGCAAATACACTTACTGAGCAACTAACAACGCTGCGGGATGAATTTCAGCAAAACGAAGCTGTGATGAGCGAAGATGAGATTCGCCGCATGAATGCAAATGCCCAAGATCTGAATGTTCAGTTGCAGCTAATCGGCGAGCGTATTCAACAAGCCATTCAACAAAAGAACCAAGATTTTGTTCAGCTAATGCAGCCTGACTTAACCAAAGCGGTGACCGATGTTGTCGCAGAAGGTGGCTTTGATCTTATCTTGAATGCGGAGTCTGCCCCTTTCTTTTCGCCAGTTTTAGATATTACAGCTCGAGTTACAGCAAAGCTGAATGAAAACGCTCAAGCCGCCTCTGAGTAGGCTGATGGCTCTTGGCAGGTGACACAAACTCATCACTATACGCTTGGAGACATTGCTACACGGCTGAATGTAGAGCTGGTCGGTGACAAAGATGCTGTTGTCACCGGCATGGGTACTCTTAAGAATGCAGACTCGAGTCAGTTAACTTTCTTAAGTAATGTCGCGTATATCGATCAGCTCAAGAATACTAAGGCCAGCGCTGTCATTCTCTCTCGGTCACATGCGGATTCCTGCCCAACCAATACACTCATTAGCAAAAACCCTTATCTAAGCTTCGCGCAAGCTACGGCACTCTTTGACAATTCGCCCCTTGTTCCGGTTGGCGTTCATCCATCTGCGATTATTGCAGAATCAGCAACTATCGGTGATAGAGTCAGTATCGCTGCCCACGTAGTTATCGAGGCTGGCGCCCATATTGAGTCAGGAGTTGCAATTGGAAGCGGTTGCACCATTGGAGCCAATTGCGAAATAGGTTCAAATACTCGGTTACATAGCAATGTGACCGTCTACCATCAGGTTTGTATTGGCTCCAATGTAGTCATTCACAGCGGCAGTGTTATTGGTGCAGATGGCTTCGGCTTCGCTTTTGATGGGGAATATTCACAAAAAATCCATCAATTAGGTGGTGTCCTGATTGGCGATAACGTGGATATAGGCGCCAATACAACGATTGACCGCGGAGCCCTAGAAGACACAGTGATTGGACAGGGAGTTAAAATCGATAACCAGGTACAAATTGGGCACAACTGCGTTATCGGTGATCATACGGTCATCTGTGGTTGTGTTGCCTTGGCAGGCAGTGTGACAATTGGGAAATATTGCATTATGGGGGGAGCTTCCGGTGCAGTAGGGCATATTACAATCGCAGATAAAACGCAGGTGAGTGCAATGAGTTTGGTGAGTCAATCGATTACTGAGCCTGCAATGTATTCATCAGGCACCGGCCATATGAAAACCGCTGATTGGAAGCGGGCCATAGTCCGATTTCAACAATTGGATGGATTGGCTAAACGAATTAAGAAACTGGAACAATCCGATAATAATGACGGTGGGACAGGATAACAACCGCCACACCGGCTGCACCGAGATTACTATGCTATTAGATATACAAGAAATAAAAGAATACTTGCCTCAGCGCTACCCTTTTCTGCTGATTGATCGGGTGGTGGAAATGGAGTCTGGTAAGTCTATTTTGGCTTATAAAAACGTCTCAGTGAATGAGCCCTTTTTTGAAGGACATTTCCCTCATCAGCCTATCATGCCTGGCGTCCTCATTATTGAAGCCCTAGCCCAAGCGGCAGGCGTTCTTGGTTTCAAAAGCCAGGAAAAAAAACCCAAAGACGGTTATCTCTATTATTTCGTAGGTGCCGATGATTTGCGTCTGCGAAGACCGGTTGTTCCTGGCGACAAACTGATGCTGTATGCGGAGATTATTACTAATCGGCGCGGGATATACAGATTCGCTGCGAAGGCCAGTGTTGATGACGAGATTGTCGGAACCATGACAATTCTTTGTGCAGAGAGGAAAGTAGATGTCGATTGATGAATCCGCGCGCATCCACCCCAGTGCGGTTTTAGGGGAAGGGGTCTCTGTGGGGCCTTGGTCGGTTATTGGCCCGAATGTAAAAATAGGGGCCAATAGCGTGATCGAATCTCACGTTGTTATTCGCTCAAATACTACGATGGGTGAAGGTAATCGCATTTTCCAATTTAGCTCGATTGGTGAAGACCCTGCAGATAAAAAATTCAATGGCGAAGATGTGTGGTTGGAAATTGGCGATAACAATATCTTCCGAGAAGGTGTGACCGTCCATCGAGGCACAGCTGTAGGTGGTAGCTATACCCGCATAGGTGATGGCAATTTATTAATGTCTTATGCCCACGTGGCTCACGATTGTATTGTAGGTTCGAATACTGTTTTTGCCAATAATGCTGGAATTTCAGGGCATGTTGAAGTGGGTGATTGGGCAATTTTAGGTGGTCTTGCGGGAGTCAATCAGTTTCTTAAAATAGGCCCACATGCAATGATTGGGGGAATGACGCACATTCATCATGATGTGCCTGCATTTGTAATTGTTAGCGGTCAGCCAGCAGCAGTTCGTAGTGTCAACACGATTGGACTGGAAAGAAGAGGTTTTGAAAAGCCCGCAATTAACACAATCCGCAAGGCGTTCAAAATTCTCTACAAGAGACAGCTATCCCTCCAGGATGCAATTGCTCAGATTAAAGAGCTGCAAGCAGAATGTCCTGAGCTTGAGCCTTTGATCGAGCTGCTTTCTACCACTGAAAAAGGCATCCACCGATAGGTAGTGCTGCCTCCTCCAAAGGCGCAGGTGTGATACATGAGTAAACAGCTAGTCTTCGGCATTGTGGCAGGTGAAAAGTCTGGCGACATTCTAGGTGCGAGCCTCATTTCGGAACTTCGCAGTCGCCATCCTGATGCGCAGTTTGTAGGCATTGGTGGTGAAGCTATGATTGCCGCTGGGTGCCAGTCTCTGTTTGATATGGAACGACTCTCAGTGATGGGTTTTGTAGAACCCCTCGGCCGCCTACCTGAACTTTTTGCAATTAAACGCAAGTTGCGCGAACGGTTCACGCTGAACCCGCCCAATGTGTTTATCGGTATCGATGCCCCAGATTTCAATCTTCGGTTAGAAACTGAACTAAAGAGAAACGGCATTAAAACGGTTCACTACGTCAGCCCAAGTGTCTGGGCTTACCGGGAAAAACGTATTGTAACTATCAAGAAAGCAGTAGACTTGATGCTTACTCTGTTTCCCTTTGAAACTAAAATATACAAACAACATCAAATCCCAGTGGCCTGTGTAGGTCATCCCTTGGCCGATCAAATTGGCTTTGACGATGTTAGAACACAGAGCCGAGATGTGCTCAATATAAATGATGACGCTAAAGTGATTGCGTTGATGCCGGGCAGCCGTAGCGGAGAGATCAATCGCTTAGCACCAATTTTTTTTGAGGCGGCAATAAAATCGCTTCAGAACAATCCAGATCTTAGATTTTTGATTCCTTTCAGCAGTTCCGATAATAAGCAGTTGCTGAATAATATTATGAATGGCCTAGGCTTGCTAAAAGGCCCTGAGTTTGAGTTGATTGATGATTCAAGACAGGCGATGAGTGCGGCAGATTTTGTGGTGATGGCATCAGGCACCGCATCTTTGGAGGCACTGCTGCTGCGACGGCCAATGGTTATTTGCTACAAATTGGCCTCTTTAACTTATGCTCTGGCATCTAGGATGGTCAAAATTCCTAATGTGGGTTTGCCGAATCTCTTAGCGGGTAGGCGATTGGTTCCGGAGTTTCTGCAAAACGAAGTCACAGCAATAGCTATCGACAATGAGATACAAAAATTTCTTTCCCAGCCAGAGCCCAATGCGGAGCTGCTTGAGCAATTTGAGATGATACATGCCAGTATTCGTTTGGATGCATCCAAGCAAGCAGCGACAGCTATAGAGTCGCTACTCAGCGAAGACTCTACATCAGCTTAAGACGGTAATGGCGATCAAACTAATCACTCAATACTTGGCCGGAGCTGCGGGCACAGATGAGGTAGGGCGCGGCCCGCTGGCAGGGGACGTTGTTGCCGCTGCGGTGATACTTGATCCGCGGCAGCCTATTGAAGGATTGAAAGACTCCAAAAAGCTGAGCGAAAAAAAACGCAATGAAATATTTGAAGAAATTAAAAGTCGCGCCAAAGCGTTTGCTGTTGCAAGAGCGACGGTCGACGAAATTGATCAGCTGAATATTTTGCACGCAAGCATGTTGGCCATGCAAAGGGCAGTAGAGCAACTTTCAATTCAACCACCGCTAGTCTACGTTGATGGAAATCGCAGTCCGGTTTGGCAGTATCCTAGTCAAACAGTTATTAAAGGCGATAGCCTCGTCCCAGCAATTGCAGCAGCGTCTGTGTTAGCGAAGGTTACCAGAGATCGAGAAATGCACGAGATGGAAGCTAAATATCCTGGTTATGGATTTGCTCAGCACAAAGGATACCCAACCCCCGCTCATTTGCGAGCTCTCAAGAGGCTTGGAGTTTGTCCAATTCACCGAAAATCGTTCGCACCAGTCGCTCGTTTACTTAGCTAAACATTTTCTAAAAAGATGGTATATTGCCCTCACCATTTGCCGTTAACGACAACACTATTTCATGGCCGAACATACCTCTGCCCAGCCCTTCGCTCACCTAAGGCTTCATACTGAATTTTCCATCAGCGATGGCTTAGTCACGATTCCACCTTTGATTAATCATCTCCGTGAATTGAAGATGCCAACGGTCGCGATTACAGATATTGCGAACCTATTTGGTTTAATTAAGTTTTACAGCAAATCGCAGTCCAATGGCCTAAAGCCGCTGTGTGGTTGCGATGTGCTAGTGCGAGATTTAGACACTGACTTTGAAACCCATTTGGTTTTGCTCGTGCAAGATCAACAAGGGTATTTGAATCTCACAGAGTTAATTTCAGAAATCTATACCGATGCGAATGGCTTAAGTGATGCGGTGCTGTTAAAGAGCAAACTTGCGGGCCGCACAGACGGACTTATCGCTCTGTCGGGTGCCCAGCTTGGCGATATAGGCAAAGCGTTACTCGCGGATGAAAAGACTGTAGCTAACGCTTTATTAGAGGATTGGCAAAAGCTCTTTCCCAATCGTTTCTATTTGGAATTGCAGCGTCTCGGTAAGGCGGATGAAGAAGAATATATCGAGAAAGTGGTTGAGTTAGCGCAGGAGACATTCTGCCCAGTTGTGGCCACCAATGACGTTCGTTTTTTGAAGCAAGAAGACTTTGAGGCTCACGAGGTTAGAGTGTGCATCAACGAAAGACGCTCTCTCGATGATCCGCGCCGAATTAGAACTTACACCGACCAGCAATATCTTAAATCCCAACAAGAAATGACAGACCTGTTTGTGGATATTCCAGAAGCTATAGAAAATGCTTGGGAAATCGCTAAACGCTGTAACTTGTCCCTGGACTTGGGTACTCCTTGTTTGCCGAATTACCCAACGCCACCGGGCGTGGAATTGGAAGACTATCTCTGCCAGATTTCGGAGCAGGGCTTAGAGTCCAGGCTCCAAATTATTTTGGGGGAACAGATTGATAACTCGGAACTGCGAGCACCTTATCTCGAGCGCCTTGAGACTGAGCTAAAGATTATTAATCAGATGGGGTTCGCCGGTTATTTCTTGATCGTGATGGAGTTTATTCAGTGGTCGAAAGACAATGATATTCCGGTTGGACCGGGGCGCGGGTCCGGTGCTGGGTCGATCGTGGCTTATGCCTTGGGTATTACTGATTTGGACCCACTGAAATACGATCTTCTTTTTGAGCGATTCTTGAATCCTGAGCGGGTTTCTATGCCTGACTTTGATGTGGATTTTTGTATGGATGGCCGTGATAAGGTGATCGCCCACGTAGCAGATCTTTACGGCAAAGATGCGGTTTCTCAAATCATAACGTTTGGCACCATGGCTGCAAAGGCGGTGGTCAGAGATGTAGCGCGCGTTCAGGGAAAACCTTACTCCTTAGCAGATAAGCTCTCTAAACTCATTCCCTTCGAGCCCGGCATTACACTGAAGAAAGCGTTTGAAGACGAGCCGCTGTTGGGTGAATTCGTCGATAGCGACGAAGATGCGCAAGAAATCATGGAGATGGCTTACAAGCTTGAGGGCATTACTCGCAATGTGGGCAAGCACGCAGGCGGCGTAGTCATAGCGCCTACTAAGCTAACCGATTTTACGCCACTGTATTGCGATGATGCAGGCCAAAGCCTAGTTACCCAATTTGACAAAAATGACGTTGAGACCGCCGGGCTAGTGAAATTTGATTTCCTTGGTTTAAGGACTCTCACTATCATCGATTGGGCGGTGAAAATGATTAACGCCGAGAAGGCGGAAGGTGAGCCTTTAGTCGATATTAATGACTTGCCTCTGAATGATGATTCAGTTTATCGATTGCTGCAGCAAGGAGAGACTACAGCCGTCTTTCAGTTGGAATCGCGTGGCATGAAAGAGCTGATAAAGCGCCAGGTGCCCAGTTCTTTTGAAGACATCATCGCACTGGTGGCACTCTTTCGGCCGGGCCCTCTCCAATCAGGTATGGTAGATGATTTTATCGATCGTAAGCACGGCCGAACCAGAGTTGAATACCCGCACCCTGAGCTAGAGCCGGTGCTGTCGAACACCTACGGCGTCATTCTTTACCAAGAGCAAGTAATGCAAATCGCACAGGTGCTAGCCGATTACACCCTTGGCGGTGCCGATATCCTTCGTAAGGCCATGGGTAAAAAGAATCCAGCGGAAATGGCTAAGCAACGTACTTTATTTGTAGAGGGCGCAAAGGCAAGAGAGGTCGATGGAGAGCTCGCTGAATCTATTTTCGATTTGATGGAAAAATTTGCCGGCTACGGTTTCAATAAATCCCACTCTGCGGCCTATGCACTAGTTTCTTATCAGACTGCTTGGCTGAAAACCCATTACCCAGCGTACTTTATGGCCGCGGTTCTCTCCGCAGATATGCAAAATACTGACAAAGTGGTGACTCTTATCGAAGAATGCCGAGCCATGGAGTTAGAGATTGTGCCTCCTGACATTAATGTAGGGCAGTTTAACTTCACTGTGAATGATGCTGGTCAGATTGTGTATGGATTGGGAGCAATCAAAGGTTTAGGTGAAGGGCCAGTGGGCGGCATATTAAAAGCAAGGGAACAGGCGCCATTTGCCAGTCTTCTGGATGTTTGCCAGCGGGTCGATTCTCAAACCGTGAATAAGAGAACCATGGAAGCGTTGGTCAAATCTGGCGCCATGGACTCATTAGTGGAGGGTAGCTGCGATTATGTGCGATCACTTCTGAGCTACAGTCTTCCTCAGGCGATGAAAGCTGCCGAACAGAGCAACCGAAATCAGGCCAGTGGAGTCGAAGATCTGTTTGGAGAGATAGCGCCTGATGCGCCTACCAGTGAATTAGAGTTGAGTGACCTGGACAGTTTTCAGCCCTGGCCAGAACAGCAGCGTTTGCAAGCGGAGAAGGAAACCTTAGGCTTGTATCTCTCAGGGCACCCAATAGACGAATTCTTGCCAGAATTGGCCCACTTGACCAAAAGCCGTCTTTCTAATTTGCGCCCCGAGCGGGGGCATCAAATAGCAGCTGGGCTTTTGCATGGGGTGCGAACCATGAAGAGCAAAGCGGGTGATACCATCGCATTTTTGACATTGGATGACCGAAGTGCCCGTCTTGAAGTGTCTTTATTTGCGCGGGAATATGAGAAGTATCGAGAATTGTTACAAAAAGATCTCATCCTAGTCGTTGAATGTAGCGTGAGTGTGGATGATTTCTCAGGAGGGATGCGGGGCCGCGCCAAAGAAGTTATGACCTTGGACCAAGCAAGAAAGAAGTTTGCACACCGGCTTTCTTTGGATATTGATGGTTCGAGTATTACGACTGGATTCTCTGATAAATTAGCCGCGATACTCAGTCCCTATCAGCTGTCGCTGCAAGCTCAGCCTGAAGCTATGCCCAACTCGGTTGATTATGAGCCTGATGAAGTAATTAACGAGCCGATAGAAGGCTGCGATGTGATGGTGAATTATCAACGCAAAGATTCCAGAGGGTGTATAATTCTCGGGGAGCAGTGGAAAGTATCTCCGTCAGGGGAACTTATTCGGCAGCTAAAGTCAGAATTTGGAAAAGACAAAATCGAAATTAAGTACAGCCGGCCGTCAACGCTGGCTTAGAGATGCACTTGCGGAGAACATTGGAACTAGTATGGACCCGAATTATTTAGAGTTTGAACAGCCTATCGCAGAGTTAGAAGCCAAAATCAGTGAACTGCGTCTGGTTGGCACAGATAACGACATCAACATCAATGAAGAAATTCAAAATCTGCGCGAGAAAAGCACTAAGTTAACAGAGAAAATTTATGCGAATTTGAGCTCCTGGCAGATCTCCCAGGTTGCTCGGCATCCGCTTCGCCCGTATACCTATGATTTTATTGAGCATATTTTTACCGATTTTGATGAACTCCACGGCGACAGATTATTTGCCGATGATCAGGCGCTCGTTGGTGGGTTAGCTAGATTAGATGGCAAACCGGTTATGGTGATGGGCCATCAAAAAGGACGCGGCACCAAAGAGAAAGTGCGCCATAATTTTGGTATGCCAAGGCCTGAGGGCTACCGCAAAGCCCGACGACTCGTGAAATTGGCTGAGCGCTATAATTTGCCAGTGTTTTCTTTTATAGATACACCTGGCGCTTATCCGGGAATGGACTCGGAAGAGCGGGGTATCAATGAAGCGATTGCCGAGAATATGGCGATGATGTCTCGAGTTAAAACTCCATTAATCGCAACGGTAACTGGGGAGGCGAATTCTGGTGGTGCTATTGCTATTGGAGTTTCAGATCAGCTTAATATGTTGCAGTATTCCACCTACACAGTGATTACCCCCGAGGGCTGTGCGACCATTCTTTGGAAGTCGGCGGATCACGCAGCAGCGGCTGCAGAGGCTATGGGTGTTACATCAGAGCGCCTTAAAGAACTTGGTATCGTAGACAGCACAATAGAAGAGCCTCTTGGCGGAGCTCATCGAGACATTGCTGCGGTGTGCGCGAACATCAAAGTGGCGCTAATCGAACAACTAGATCGTCTAAGCCAAATGCCTGAAGAAGAGCTTGTGGCACGGCGCTACGAGCGTCTTATGAGCTACGGTATCAGCAGTTAACGAAGGCTGCATCCTTTCATGCGTAAATCTGGCGGTCAGACGGTATTGACTCTTGAATTGCGCTTTCTGTCCTGGTTGATGCCCTCTCCATGTTCTGCGCTCAAGCGAGCGGCGCCGATCATTGTTGGCAAGCTCGCTTTATGAATTCATCGCCAGTCACCCTCAATCAAGTATTAGCCGGAATCCCTTCCAAGCAAAAACTGTGTGTTGCTCTCAGCGGCGGCATGGACTCCGCAGTGCTGCTGCATAGCGTGGTTTCCGCTCGCCGATTTGCTACGGTGCGGGCATTTCACGTCAACCATCAACTCAGTTCCAATGCAGACACTTGGCAAAGCTATTGCGAGTCGCTGTGCGCTAAACTTGGGGTTTCCTTCGAATCAGCAACTGTCAATGTAAGTAACGAGCTTGGGGCAGGAGGGGAAGGGCTTGAGGACGCTGCGAGAAGGCTCCGCTATCAGGCCTTTGAAGAAAACCTCAGGGAGGGAGAATTATTACTACTAGCCCACCACGCGGATGATCAGTACGAAACGCTTTTGCTTCGGTTGATGCGGGGTTCTGGTGTGCGGGGTTTGGCATCAATACCTCAACGTCGCGTGTTGGGTAGGGGGGAGCTTTTCAGGCCGCTACTGACGCTACCCCGACAAGATTTAGCGGACTATGCTCGGAAGGCCGGACTTAGCTGGTTGGAAGACGAGTCCAATCAAGACACTCGTTTTGATAGAAATTATTGCCGCCATGATCTGCTGCCGGTTTTCGAAAAACGATGGCCTAACTATCGCAATGCCTTGCAAAAAAGTATGTTGCTATTGGCGGAGGCGGATACGCTAGCAGATGAACTGGCACAATTGGATTTCAATGAATCCAAAACGGATGTAGAAGAAGAGTTGGAGCTCTCTGTGCTTCAGGCTCTGTCGACGCACCGGCTGCGAAATCTTTTGCGCTTTTGGCTGATGACTTTTGGGATTAGAAATGCAGGCTGGAATACTCTCACTACACTGAGCGATGGGCTGCAGTCGGCAAAAAGCAATAAAGGTGAAGCTAGAGTATTGTTGGAAACCAAGACTTACTCTTTGGCAGTTTTTGCAAGCAGGCTCCATCTGTTGCCTACACTAAAACCGGCTCTCGATGACGGAAGGCTTTGGAATTTTAACGAGGGAAGTTGCGATCTGCCTGGAAATGGCAGTTTGCAACTTTGCGCAGCGGGCACTGATCAAAATTTTGCCATAGATCGGGAGAAGCTCGATCAGCTGGAAGTTCGCTATCGCCGAGGTGGCGAAAAGTTGAAATTGCCGGGTCGGCCAACAAAATCCTTGAAGAAGCTGTTTCAAGAATCGTCCATTGCTCCATGGCTTAGGAACAGAGTTCCACTTTTGTTTTCGGGGGATGATTTAGTTTTTGTGCCGATGATCGGTGTTGCCGACGCTTTCGCTGCGAGCCCGTCCACTGCAATCGCTCAAGATATTATTTGGTCGCCGCCCAATTTTAATTGGCCGAATATAGACAAATCCAATTGAGCTAAAGAGTCCATTCTGGTAAGTTGTACGTCCATCTAAAAGCGTCAGCGCAAAGCTGATTTTCAATCCAAAGATGGGGCCCTAATGACACGTTATATTTTTATTACCGGCGGAGTAGTCTCCTCGCTGGGCAAGGGCATTACGTCTGCTTCGCTTGCCGCAATCCTTGAAGCTCGTGGCCTAAACATCACCATGCTAAAGCTTGATCCTTACATCAATGTTGATCCGGGGACTATGAGTCCGTTTCAGCATGGTGAAGTGTATGTGACTGAAGACGGTGCCGAAACTGATTTGGATCTAGGGCACTATGAGCGATTTAGTCGCACTACGATGCAGAAGAAGAATAACTTCACCACTGGCAAAGTGTATGAAGAGGTGCTTAAACGAGAGCGAAGGGGCGACTATTTGGGGGCCACGATTCAGGTAATTCCCCATATCACCGATGAGATTAAGCGCCGAGTCATAGCGGGTGCGGGCGATGCTGATGTGGCACTCGTGGAAATCGGCGGCACGGTCGGTGATATTGAATCCCAACCGTTTTTAGAAGCAGTAAGGCAACTGCGTGTGGAACTCGGTTCAGAGCGGGCTTTATTCCTGCATCTGACTCTCGTCCCTTATATCAGCACAGCCGGTGAAACCAAAACCAAGCCAACCCAACACTCAGTGAAAGAGCTTCGTTCGATAGGTATCCAGCCTGACATTTTGGTCTGTCGTTCGGAGCAAGAGATTGATGAATCTTCTCGACGCAAGATTGCACTGTTTACCAATGTGGAGTTGGAGGCTGTAATTTCGCTGCCGGATACCGACTCTATTTATCGAATTCCGTCAAAGCTTGGAGTTGCTGGCTTAGACGACATCGTGGTTCGTAAATTCCATTTGGAATGCCCCAAAGCGGATTTCTCTGAATGGGATAGGGTGGTTGATTCCCAGCTCAATCCAGAGCGTGAAATTAAGCTAGCTATGGTAGGCAAATATATGGATTTGCTGGACGCCTACAAGTCTCTCAACGAAGCAATTATTCACGCAGGTATTCAAACGAGAACGAAGATCAACGTCAGCTACATCGACTCAAACGATATTTTGGCTAATGGCTGCTCTGTGCTTGAGGGGCAAGATGCAATACTCGTCCCTGGCGGCTTTGGCGAGAGAGGGATCGAAGGAAAGATTGCAGCGGTTAAATTCGCTCGGGAAAACAAGGTGCCTTATCTTGGTATTTGTCTTGGATTGCAAGTTGCTGTCATTGAATATGCTCGCAATGTAGCAGGGCTAGAGGGGGCTCACAGTACGGAGTTTGCACCTCAAAGCGAGAACCCAGTTATTGCCCTTATCAGTGAATGGATTACCTCCTCTGGAGATACCGAGTTTCGGTCTGAAGACTCTGATTTGGGAGGTACTATGCGGTTAGGGGGGCAAAGCTGCGTTTTAAACAAGGACTCATTGGCTTTTGAGTGTTATCAACAAGAGGAAATTGTTGAGCGTCATCGTCACCGCTATGAATTCAATAATGATTACAGAGCTGCGCTTGCTGAGGCTGGTTTAAAGTTAGTGGGAAATTCTAGCGATGGCATGTTAGTGGAAGTGGTTGAAGTTCCTGATCACCCTTGGTTCGTTGGGTGCCAGTTCCACCCAGAGTTCACCTCAACACCTCGTGCGGGGCACCCGTTGTTCACCGGCTTCATCAAAGCGGCAATTGCCCGTCATAACAAAGCCAATAGTGATTCTGACGGGGAGCAGATTGCTGCAGGTACACCAGATAAGCCAACTTTACAGAGTTCAGCAAAAGCTTAATTCTTACAAACGCGCCGGATTACCGTCATGACGTCTAAACAAATCGCTATTGCCGATCTAACTTTGGCAAATGACCTCCCTTTTGTTCTTTTCGGGGGTATGAATGTCCTCGAGTCTAGAGATTTGGCGATGAAAGTCGCTGAAACCTTTAAAGAAGCGACTTCACGATTAGGTATTCCCTATGTTTTTAAAGCTTCTTTTGATAAAGCCAACCGTTCGTCCCTGCAGTCATTTAGAGGACCAGGGCTAGATCAGGGGCTATCCTGGTTGCAGGAGATTAAAGAAACTTTTGAGGTGCCGATTATTACCGACGTGCATGCGCCAGAGCAGGCGCAGCCCGCTAGTGAAGTGGCCGATGTTCTTCAGTTGCCTGCTTTTTTATCTCGACAAACAGACTTAGTGAAAGCCATCGCCGAAACGGGCGCTGTGGTCAATATAAAGAAAGCTCAGTTTCTTGCCCCAGAAGAAATGCGCCACATACTTCATAAGTGTGAAGAAGCAGGTAACAGCCAATTGATACTCTGCGAAAGAGGCTCTTCTTTTGGCTACAATAATTTAGTTGTGGATATGCTGGGCTTCTCGGTGATGAAGCAGTTTGCTTACCCACTAATGTTCGATGCAACTCATGCGCTACAAAGGCCCGGGGGGCTGGCAGCATCGGCGGGTGGACGCCGAGCTGATGTCACCGCATTGGCGCTGGCGGGTTTATCGCAACAAATTGCTGGTCTATTTATAGAGGCTCACCCTGATCCTGAGAGTGCTTTATGCGATGGCCCTTGTGCCTTGCGGCTTGAAACTCTCTCTCCATTCTTGGAACAAATGCGGGATATGGATGCCCTGGTAAAATCATTTGAGCCGATTGATACAGCTTAAATAATTTAACAAAAAGCATTATATAAACATTATAAGGTATTGAAATGTCAGAGATTAAATTTATCAAAGCTCGTGAAGTTCTCGATTCGCGTGGTAATCCAACAATTGAAGCTGATGTAGTCTTGGCCAGCGGAACCGTTGGTAGTGCGTGCGCTCCATCTGGAGCATCTACCGGGTCTCGAGAGGCTCTAGAGCTCAGAGATAAAGACCCTGAGCGTTACTTAGGCAAAGGCGTTCTGACAGCGGTTCATAACGTAAACACTCACATTCGAGATGCATTGATAGGCAAAAATGCGAACGACCAAGAATCGTTGGACCAGATAATGCTCGACCTCGATGCTACCGAGAATAAATCAAAGCTCGGGGCCAATGCGATTCTTGCGGTGTCGTTGGCGGCAGCAAAAGCGGCAGCTAACGAAGCGGGAATTCCCTTGTATGGGCATATTGCCAGACTCAATGGCAGCGACGGGCGATTCACATTGCCGGTGCCTATGATGAATATTGTTAACGGCGGCGAACATGCAGACAACAATGTGGATATCCAAGAGTTCATGATCCAGCCGACCGGCGCTGCAAGTTTTTCTGAGGCCTTAAGATACGGTGCGGAGATATTTCACGCATTGAAATCGGTTCTGTCCAAGCAGGGCTTAAGCACCGCGGTGGGAGATGAGGGTGGCTTCGCACCAAATTTACCTTCAAATGCTGCAGCTTTGGATTCAATTTTGGTGGCTGTTGAAAAAACTGGCTTAAAAGTGGGGCAAGATATTCACTTAGCGTTGGACTGTGCTGCGTCAGAGTTTTACGAAAATGGTCAGTACAATTTAAAAGGGGAAGGAAAGATCTATTCTTCTTCTCAATTTGCTGATTATTTGCAAAACCTGTCTGAGCAATACCCCATATTGTCCATAGAAGATGGAATGGATGAAAGCGATTGGGAAGGTTGGGCTCAATTATCTGCTCAAATAGGCGATAAAGTTCAATTAGTGGGTGACGATTTGTTTGTGACCAACACCAAAATTCTGAAACGGGGCATTGATGAATCCATTGCTAACTCAATCCTGATTAAATTTAATCAAATTGGCTCTCTCACTGAGACCCTAGCAGCGATAAACATGGCCAAAGACGCAGGCTTTAGTGCAGTGATCTCTCATCGTTCGGGTGAAACTGAAGACACGACTATCGCTGATCTGGCCGTTGCTACCGCCGCAGGTCAAATTAAAACCGGATCGCTATGTCGCTCCGACCGAGTAGCAAAATATAACCGTTTATTAAGAATTGAAGAAGAATTGGGTGTTAACGCCCTTTACAGAGGCATGGACGAGTTTTCTCGATTCATTAAGTAGTCGCACTATGAAACTTTTGTTTAGCATTTTAGGGGTCGTCTTTCTGGTCCTTCAGTACCAGCTGTGGCTGGGCGAAGACAGCGTGCGTGCCTTAAATGAGCTAAATGTTGAATTGGAATCCCAGCGTGCGGTGAATGCAGAGCTTGAAGAGCGCAATCGATTGCTGGAGGTTGAGGTTTTTGATCTTAAGAATGGATTAGAGGCTGTCGAAGAAAGAGCCCGTTCTGAGCTTGGAATGATTGCCGAGGGCGAGACTTTCTTCATGGTCATTGAATAAGTCTGTGCCCTTGAGAATGCCAGCTAAGTGCAGCAATGACACATGACCATTAAAATTTGGGCAATTCTACCTGCCGCTGGCATCGGCCAGCGCATGGGTGCCTCCATACCCAAACAGTACCTACCCCTCAGTGGGCTC
>JBGCEK010000030.1:0-14503 GCA_045106275.1 Pseudohongiellaceae bacterium
TCTTCAATGAAAATCTATATTCAACCGATTGGTCTTTATCAACTAACGACGCCGAGGAGGGTTTCCAACAGCGGCGGTCTGGAGCACAAAGCGATTAATCAATACGACAAAAATTCCAAGCACCAATCCAGCAAGTAACCCTCCCACATGAGCGCCAGTTGCCACCATTGAAGAGGCAAAAACTTCCATTAGCACTAGTGCGAGCACGAAAAATGTCATCATGTTCGGCGTCAATACTAAATAGCTTTTCGGCATTAGTTTATGAATCATCCAGCTATACCCCACTAAACCGTAAACCACGCCAGACATACCGCCGAAATTATTTGCATCATTCAGCATGTACTGGGTTGTATTGCTCACAAATGCGGTAATCAACACCACTGCAATAAAACTGCTCTTAGATTGCACAGATTCCAATTGGCGACCAAAGTACCAAAGCCACAGCATATTGAAGACCAAATGTAGCTCTCCAAAATGCAAAAAAATTGGAGTGAGCGTTTGAATGGCTTTTAGCGGATTATTCAATTCCGATAGCAGGAGCAGGAGTCCGTCACTGGCTACAAAGGGATAGAACAGAAACGAGACTTTGCTCGGAGACGCGCCCAAACCGCTTACGACTGCAACCACGACACAAAGGCCAAACAGAAGTGCTGTGACAGGATAATAATAGACCGCAGCAAACACATTGTTGATAAAGCCACGGGCATCACGAGAGACGTCACCTGAATTAGCAGCTGCGAGCCCTTCATTGACTGAACTGTCCGGCTTTCTCTCTAACCATTGTTGTAGAGCATTTCTAACAATCTCTGCATCCGCTTCGTTGCCTACCCACAACACCTGCTCACCCGACTCTTCATTGATCCTATGGGCAAACCCTTTCGAGCTAAGCAGCCGAGAAAAATCCAACAAGTTAGTTGTAAGAGGCAAACTGGCGACTTTAATCATCGCCTTGATCTACCACTTTTCCTAAGCGGCTGCCCCACCCCAATTTACTCCGACAGGCTTCATAAAATGAATATTGAGGGGGGTGAATGAGCTTTAGCGAAATATCTTTCTTCGTAACAACGATTTCATCTCCTGCGTGGGCAATATACTTCTCTTCCCCATCACAGCTTATTTGCGGCTGCAATTTACCGTTTGCCGCAACCACGATTCGAATCTCACTGTCTCCATCCACCACTATAGGTCTGCTATTCAGTGAATGGGGATACATGGGAACCAATACCATCGCATTTAAGTTTGGATGCATAATGGGTCCGCCAGCTGATAGCGCGTAGGCGGTAGAACCAGTTGGAGTTGCCACAATTAGGCCATCGGATGCTTGGCTGTATACAAATCGATCGTTGACAAAAAGTTCGAATTCGATCATCTGGGCTGCCTGACCCGGGTGCAAAACGATGTCATTAAGAGCCGTGCCCAACTTTTCCTTTTTGCCATCCTTTATGCGCGCAGCATCTAACAGAAATCTGGATTCAACAGAGTAGTCACCCGCGAGTACTTGATCGATCTTCACCTCAAGTTCCTCAGGCAATATATCAGTCAAAAAACCTAATTTGCCTCTATTCACACCAATCACTGGAACCTGATCGCTTGCGATATGCTTTGCCATTGTCAGCATGCTTCCATCACCACCCACAACGATCACCAAATCGCACCGACTAGCCAGCTCCCGGCGCCCGCAGGTTTCGACTTCTGGCCCACTGAGCAATCCTGAGGTCATATGATCTAGTGCGATCGAGACCGGTTTGTCAGCCAGATAAGCCATAAGCCGATTCAGTGTTTCTAATACACCTTTATGATCGGGCCTACCTACAATTCCTATTCGAGTAAACTTACTCATCTGTATTTAATTCGTTCCTCGAAAGGCAGTTAATGACAAGCCCAAATTGTAGCACGGGTGGCAGAATTGACGGCGAAAGAAAGCATAAAAGTGACTGAAGCGAGGGGCTTATTTTGAGTCGTTAGCATGCAGCCCAATGCTTGGTAATTGTTACACCAGCCAGGCTCAGGTAAATCAGGGAATAATACCACCACTGTGAACTGCAATAAGGTCAGAACCGGGTGGAAACGCGTCTGCTTCAATCATCGAAAAAAGTCCAAAAAAGAGCTTGCCCGTATACACAGGCTCCAGTGGTATGTCTGATACCTCCTTGAATCTCTCAATAAACTCGATGAGTTCCATCGAAGACTTCGCGTAGCCTCCACAATGGAAAGAATCAGACACATACCATGATTGTTTGCCAGAGAACGTAGCCTCAGTAAGCCAACTCTTTGTCTGCCGCTCTATATAGCCTTCTGCTTTTAGCACTGAGACACCCAAAACGGCGTGATTTGCTTGCTGTTTACCCAAACCTTGAATAACTCCGGCCAGAGTCGTACCCGTTCCACAAGCAAGAGCTATGGTGACAGGCCCTTCGCCTGCAATGTTACACAAATGAGTGGCAATCTCTTCACATCCCTGCACCCCAAGCTGATTGCTTCCCCCTTCAGGCACAATAAAAGCCGGCCCGTATTTATCTTGCAGCTCCTTCAAAAAGAGAGGATCCAGCTTTTGACGATATTCAGAGCGACTCACTGAATGAAGCTTCATGCCTTGAGATTGGCAATAAGCCAGCACTGGATTAAACGGCTCAACCAGTTCCCCCCTTACTACACCTACTGTTTCCAGGCCAAGCTGGCCTCCTGCAGCCGCCAACGCATACAGGTGATTAGAATAGGCACCACCGAAACTAATCACTCGAGACAGACCCTGCTCGAGACAGCTAGCCAGATTCAGTCGTAATTTGAACCACTTATTGCCCTGAACCTGAGGGTGAATCTTATCCAGTCTTAAAACTCGTAAGCGAAGTGATTTAGCTGTTAGCAGCTCACAGTTAACCTGTTCAACTGGCGCTGCTTGAAATTCTGACTGCCACCGCATCAGTCTATCCGTGACGTTTACCAAAACCTGTCCTCATACGCCGCGTAATAGAGCAGCACCAACTTGTTAACTTCTGATTGTAAGATTTTTCTTGCATTAACGTAAGAAAATCGCCTTTAGCTTTCCTAGGCTACAAATCATTACAAAGTCTGATTTCTTATTGTTTATCAATGATTTAAAGGCAGAAAAAACCACAAACTTCGAGATAGACTTCTGAAACACTTCTGCACTGAGCAATCCAGCCGACTCTAAGGGGAGTAGTTCTAATAATAAAATCTTATAAGACTTTTTCAATCCAAATACCTGCGCTGAAAAGACTGTGGGGAACGCACTTTATTAGAAATCAGGAGCTCCAGAAATGCTTAATACTAAGATTCAAGCCGTAGCCCGCGTCCACGCCCCCACCGAAGTGTCCCCCGCCTCCATTCTACAAGAAGCTGGCATCGATCAGTTCGATTATCCTCTCGATTGGATTGAAGAAAACACGGGTATTCAGACTCTCCATCATGGTGACATCCAGGCAAAACCCAGCAGCTATGCAATTCCAGCGATTGAAAAAGCACTTCTAGATTTCGATGGTGAACCCAACGAAATCGACGCCATATTCTACTGCGGTATGAACCGCGACATGCAGGAGCCTTCAACCGCTCATATTATTGCGGACAAAATTGGCTTATCCGCCAAACTAAAACTAGACATGTCCGATGCCTGTCACGGTTTTACCGCCGGTATCATGATGGCAGATCTCATGATCAAAACCGGTCAAGCTCGTCATGTCCTCCTGTGCACTGGCGAAAATGCCAGCCGCGGAACAATGCACATAGCCGATAAGTTCAAAAACAATGAACTTGGTAAAAAAGATGTCAAATCAAATATTGGTGCATTCACAGTTGGTGATGTAGGTGCTGCCATGGTGCTCGGGCCCACCGATGATGGCACAGGATTTCAGACCATCGACAAAGCGAGCTTCAGAAGTTTCAACACCAATAACAACTCGGCTGTATGGCCCGCCTGTTTTGTGGACTGGGAACGCAACGACTTTGCGATGCATTCACTCTGGATTAGCCTTGAAACCATTAAAATGGTGGTAGGTATGGCACCAGATACCCTCGCCGGTGCTGGCTGGGATATTAGCGATATAGACTATTTCGTCTCTCATCAAGTTGGCCGCAGCGTGCAAGAGCATTACCTTAAAAAGCTAGGCATCGACAAAACAAAATCAGTTGAGATCTATCCCGACTATGGCAACCTCACGTCTGCATCGTTACCGGTGTGTTTTGACCATCTAGGCGACAAAGGTCAGCTTGAGAAAGGTACCAAAATCTTGATGAATGCCACTGGCAGCGGCATTGTTGTTTCACAAGGACTTTATGTCGTTTAAATAGACCTAGAGCGGAGATTCAGCAGGTGCCAAACTCACGCCTGCTAAAGCTTTGACAATTCTAAGTAGGGAATGAAGGCTCGTTTTAAAGAGTTAAATGGCGGACCGGACGGGACTCGAACCCGCGACCCCCGGCGTGACAGGCCGGTATTCTAACCAGCTGAACTACCGGTCCGCGACATGATCAGAGGGGGCTACGCCCGACTCTAAACTCTTTTACCACTTGCAGACTGCGCTGCAAGGTCTTGTATCTGGTGGGTGATGAGGGATTTGAACCCCCGACATTCGCCTTGTAAGGGCGACGCTCTCCCAACTGAGCTAATCACCCGTAATGCTGAGAGAGGCGCATTTTACCGGTTCAGCTTTTCTTGTCAACAAATGGCTGAGCATTAGTGCCAAAAAATCAATAAATTAGCCTTAAATTTTATTTAGACGTATGGGTGAATGAGCCATCCCAGTTTTCCGGCAATTCCTCACCTCTCAACGTAGCAATTCTTTCCAAATAAATTTGATAAAGTAATGTTGATGGCTCTTTGGAATTTAAGGCTTCGAAGCCACGTTGAGCTCCATTCCAGTCCTGTTGATAGTATAAATCTAGCGCCTGATGGTAGCAGTTCAATTGCTCTAACAGCGCATCACTGGCATCCGAGGTTTCACAGAGAGGTTCATAACAACTAACGGCTTCATCTTTTCCCTTTACCTTCACCTTGTCGATGGTCCGCAGCAAAATGCCTTCGAGATCGTTGGCTGTCTCCTGCCCTATCAACAATCGTATCCCGTAGTACTTTGTCAAACTTTCTAAGCGAGAGCCGAGGTTTACCGCATCACCCAACACTGTATAAGAGCGGCGATAAGTCGACCCCATATCTCCGACGTTCATTAGCCCTGTATTTACACCGACCCCAATATTAACTTCCGGCAAACCTGCGGCCAAAAACTGCGCCTTCAACTCATCGGTTGTTCTCAACATAGCCATCGCCGAGCGGACAGCATTGCCCCGGTGGTCGGGATCATCCAATGGCGCGCCCCAAAAAGCCATCACCATATCGCCAACATATTTATCAATGGTGCCGTGATGCTCAAAAATAATTCCAGTGATGGGAGTAAAGAAATCGTTCAACAGTTTTTTCAATTGACTTGCAGTAAGCACTTCCGAAATAGAAGTAAAACTTCTGATATCGGAGAACAATACAGTTAGCTCTTTGCTCTCCCCTTCAAAAGAATAATTATCAGGATTCTGTAACATTGAATCGATATGCGCAGGTGGTACATATTGGTCAAACATACCTTTGATTTGTTTTCGGGTCTGACTTTCAGCCAGAAATCCATAAACTAAGTTAACTGTAGTGATCAATAAAATTAAAAGTAGCAACAATATCAGAGGGAAATCTAAATTATAAAGAGTCCAGAGTTGGTAGTTTGCCCATACACTTCCAGTTCCGAGGATAAAACTCAGAACAGCCATCGGCGCCGCCCCCAAGTAGGGAAAAACCAGCGCCATACTCAAACCAAGAACCAGGGCAACCACAAACATAGCCCCCGCTGACCAATCAGGTCGATAGGGAAACAGCACATCATCCGCTCGTTGAAATCCGCTAAAAGCAGATTCCGTGTTTGAAATACCTGAACTCACTTCAACATTAGTCAGCGCAATGCTATCCAACAACGCATTTAGCATATTTGCATGAACTTCGACACCGGGATAAACCCGCTGCATAGGCATCGCCCTGATATCCCCTAAGCCTGGTGCTGAGGTACCTACCAATACAAGACTATTCTCCAGAGCAAATTTTTCTTCGTCACTTAAGGTTCCTCGCAGCACATCAGTTGCAGAAATATAGGGGAAGTGATCGTTGTTATTTAAGGAGGAACGTCCCACGTACGGAACATTGACCTGCCCCAGTCCGTCAGTAGGTATTGTAAATGCACCTAAGCCCTTACCAATCCTCACTGCCGTCACCACGTCCACATCACCGTAGTCTTGAGTGACCAGCTCATAGCTTTCGAGAAAGTTATAAACCCGAATCATTTCCAAGGAGAGTGTTGGGTAAAGCCCAGTGCCGTAACGAATAATCAGGGGCACCCGCCTCACCACCCCATCCATATCCGGCTGTTGATTCATGCTACCACTGCCAGACGCTGCGTCCTGAAGAAGCTTGAGGTTGCCAGTAAACCCTTGCATATCAACTACAGTGACGTCCTGAGCCTGCTCTGCTCCCAAATCAACCAGAGAGTTAGGCAGCTCATTGAAAGCAACAGAACTCTGAGGATTAAAGTTGATAGCTAAAATTACGTCAGTGTTGCCTTGCATCGCAGCAGCAAAATATCGATCCCCATCTATTTGATTTTCAATATCATCCAATGTTTGAGCGAACACAGGATCTAGCTCAGTCAAATCCACCGGGGCGAGTAGATCTCTTACCCCCCTATCTGGCTCAGGAAAAGTGATATCGAAGCCCACAACCAAGGCACCATAGTCGCTGAGTCTTTCGGTTAGTTGACCCACTTTAATTCTGTTCCAAGGATATTGCCCTTCTGCTTGAAGGCTTCTTTCATCCAAGTCCACAATGACTATTTTATTGTCTGGATTTTTTTCAGGTTTTGGTGCCAAGGTCATACGCTGGTCGTAGACCAAATATTCAACCCGCGTGATTAATTCGGCAACACTGGTGGGGGCAGCTAACTGCAAATACAGCATAAACAACAGGCTTATCAAGCCTAGACCAATGGGCAGTCTTTTGCCCTGCATAGCCAAGCGCTTAAGTCGGCGTAGTGATTTATTGAAAGAGTCTAAAATTCCCATAAACGAATGGAGTCTTTTCTAGTGTTTTGGCCATTATAGACATTATTAAATATCGGTCTATCTCTGATTGAGAGCCAATGATAATCTTTGGGGCTATACATCAATTCAGGCAATAGGTAGACTTCGCGCCCATCACATCCATGAATCAGTCATACCCTTATACTCATGCAAATTTATAAAGAATTTACTTTTGAAGCCGCCCATAGGCTTCCCTTCGTTCCCCAAGATCACCAGTGCGCACGCCTACACGGTCACTCTTTTGCGATTCGGATTATGGTCGAGGGCGACGTGGATGTGGAAAGCGGATGGGTAATAGATTTTGCTGAAATAAGCACAGCGTTCAAGCCCATTCTAAAACAATTAGACCACTACTATCTCAACGACATCAGCGGTCTGGAAAACCCAACAAGCGAAAACCTCGCGAAGTGGATATGGCAACGCCTGAAACCGGGCCTACCACTGCTCAGCGAGATCGAAATCAAAGAAACCTGCAATAGCGGTTGTCGCTACAAAGGGGATTAAAAACCACTCGGTTAGTTTTGCAAGAAGCTCAGAGGCTCGACATTTTCATCTGCGAGAATGTCGGGAGAAATCTCGGATTTAGCCGCTACTAGCTTTTTTGCCGCCATAAATTCCTTGGGACGAGCAATACAATCCGCCGCGATTAGCCGTTTATCCTTAAAGTAAAACAAGGCAAAGCCTCTCTTCTCTGTGTTCTTTGCATCACCTCGAACAACAAGCTGATCGTAACCTGAGCTTAGGCCCACCATTTGCAGCTTCACTTCATACTGATCAGACCAAAACCAAGGCACCGCGTCATACACTTTGCCATGACCGCAGATATTTGCAGCAACAACGCGACCTTGATCATTCGCGTTTTGCACAGACTCTAACCTCAAATTGGTTTCGTACAGCGCAGAAGGATGGTTAGTACAATCACCTGCTGCATAAATATTTGGGTCACTGGTTAACCCCTGATTGTTAACCACTATGCCGTTTTCGATAGCGAGATGGCCTTGCGCCGCCAACTCAGTATTCGGGCGAACGCCAATTCCTACAATGACTAAATCAGCGCTTAAGCGTTGACCATTTTCACAAACCACAGTTTCAACCGAGCTTTCACCTTCAAGAGACGACACTTTAGTAGAGGTCAGTATTTTAACGCCATGCTCTTCATGTAACGCTTCCATATACTGAGACATTGGAGCACTGGTCACTCGTGCCAGCACCCTTTCGGCCATTTCCAAAACGGTGACATCTAATCCGATCTTAGCAAGAACAGCAGCAGCCTCTAATCCTATGTAGCCACCTCCGATTATAATCGCCGATTTTGCAGACGATAATTCTTGCTTGATAAGCAAAATGTCAGCCACGTTTCTAATGCAGTGAACGCCTTTCATAGCAGAGCCTAGTGAAAGAGCGATGGCAGAAGCGCCTGTGCACAATGCCAGTTTTTCGTATTCTAGCGTTGCTCCATCCGAAAGTTCCACCGTCTTGCGGCCTGAATCAAGGTTTACCACTTTACAGCCAAGCCTTAAGTCGATGTTGTTATCAACAAATGCTTTTTCTGGACGAAGTCTAAGTTGATCTAATTCTTTGGTTCCCGCCAGATAGTCTTTCGAAAGTGGCGGCCGGTGATAAGGCAGCTCCGGCTCTTCGCTTATTAAAGTAATAGCACCTTGCCATCCCTCTTTTCTCAGCTGCAAGGCGAGCGAAGTTCCAGCATGGCTCGCGCCAATAACAATACAGTGTCCGATTCCCATAGTATTTTTAGCCTCAGGCAAATATTGGTAATTGCCAGTCAATTGGTTTCAATTTGTGCTTTTCAAGGTAAGCATTAGTTGTAGAAAAATGGTGATTGCCAAAAAAACCTCGGCTTGCAGAAAGCGGAGATGGGTGAGCAGCAGTCAACACAAGGTGCTTTTTGCGATCAATGCTATTGCCTTTCTTTTGCGCGTAATTACCCCACAATAAAAACACCAAATTAGTCTTCTCTTTATTGAGAATTTCTACAATTTTATCCGTGAAATGCTCCCAACCGGAATCCTTGTGCGAACTCGCCTCACCTGATCGAACCGTCAAAACAGAATTTAGCAATAGCACCCCCTGCTTGGCCCAAGCGTTCAGCGTTCCATGGCTTGGCGTAGGACATCCCATATCAGCTGCAAGTTCTTTATAAATATTTCTTAATGAAGGTGGTATTTTAATACCGGATTTTACAGAAAAACAAAGACCATGGGCTTGCCCTTCACCATGATAAGGGTCTTGCCCAAGTATCACCACTCGTGTTGCAGAAAGCGGCGTGGTGTTAAGCGCAGCAAAGATCTCATTCGAAGGTGGATAGAGAGTTTCTCCCCTTGCTCGTTCTAATCTCAAAAATTCACTTAAAGCCACCATATAGTCTTTTTCAAACTCGTCCCCAAGCACTGCGTGCCAGGATGGCTCAAGCGTCACTCCGCCCTTATACTGATCCATACTATTCGCTGTCGTAAACCGGTCGCATATGGGGAAACAACAGAACGTCTTTGATCGAGGCAGAGTCAGTAAACAGCATCACCAATCGATCTATACCTATGCCTTCTCCTGCGGTTGGGGGCATGCCGTATTCAAGGGCAGTGATATAATCTTCATCGAAATGCATAGCTTCGATATCACCCGAATCTTTCTGCGCCACCTGAGCTCTAAATCGCTCGGCTTGATCTTCAGGGTCGTTAAGTTCAGAAAACCCGTTGGCCAGTTCGCGCCCTCCGATAATTAACTCAAAGCGGTCAGTGATAGCTGGATTATCTTCATTTCTGCGCGCGAGGGGTGACACCTCGATAGGATACTCGGTGATAAAGGTTGGTTGATCCAATTTTGATTCCACTTGCTGATCAAAAATCTCCATGAGAATCTTTCCATGAGGCCATTGTTCATCGAAGTGCACATCTAAGCGATTTGCAACATCAATAAGCGAATCTTTAGTCGTTAGCTCCTCGCTTGATACATTGTCACAGTAACGGCAGATCGAATCTGTGACGCTGAGTCTGTCAAATGGTTGGCTAAAGTCGTATTCAGAGCCTTGATAAGTCACTTTACTAGTACCCGAAAGCGCCTTCGCTATAGTCTTGAACAAATCTTCCGTCAGATCCATCAAATCCTCATAGCGAGCGTAAGCTTGATAGAATTCCAGCATAGTGAATTCTGGGTTGTGTCGTGTAGAAAGCCCTTCGTTACGAAAATTTCGATTGAGCTCAAATACTTTTTCAAAACCGCCAACCACCAAACGCTTCAGATATAGCTCCGGTGCGATGCGCAAGTACATATCTTGGCTCAGGGCGTTGTGGTGAGTGATGAATGGCCTAGCAGTTGCACCACCGGGGATAACCTGCATCATGGGAGTTTCCACTTCCATAAAATTCAAGTCATCGAAGTAACGTCGAATTAAAGCAACTATTTTAGATCGAGTTTTAAAAACCCTCCTTGATTCTTCGTTGACTATCAGATCCACATAACGTTGACGATAACGCAGCTCGGTATCCGTAAGACCTTTAAACTTATCAGGCAGCGGCCGCAAGGATTTAGTTAGCAGTTCGAAACTGGCCACTCTTACTGTCAGCTCATCTTTGTTAGTCTTGAACACTTCCCCGTGGACGCCGATAATATCTCCGAGATCCAAAGATTTGATTTTCTTGGCAACGTCATCAGCGAAGGATTTGTTGTTCAGATAAAGTTGAATTTGCTCAGTAGAATCTTGTATCACCACAAATGGACCACGCATTCTAATAATACGCCCAGCTAGGACAGCCTTCTTACCTAACCCTTCCAGTTCTTCTTTCGATAACGCGCCACACTCACCATGGAGAATCGAGGCTTCATCCATACGTTTAAACGTATTGGGAAATGCTTGCCCGCCGCTACGAATTTCAGCCAGCTTTTCTCTACGCTGAGCAATCAACTTATTTTCATCACCCGTTACGGCATTGCCATTTTCATTCACTGACATAGTACTTATAGTCCCATTTTCAAACTTGCTTCAATAAATTTATCGATATCACCGTCAAGTACAGCACCGGTATTAGTGACCTCAACGTTTGTACGGAGATCTTTAATGCGCGATGCATCAAGAACATAAGAACGAATTTGACTACCCCATCCTATATCCGCTTTCGCGTCCTCAACGTTTTGCATTTCGTCTTTACGCTTCATTTCTTCCAGCTCAAATAACTTGGCCTTAAGCTGCTTAATTGCCATGTCTTTGTTCTTGTGCTGCGATCGTTGGTTTTGGCATTGCACCACTATCCCGCTCGGTTCATGAGTCAGGCGCACTGCCGAATCAGTTTTATTAACATGCTGACCACCAGCACCGCTTGACCTGTAGGTGTCTATTCTGACATCCGACATATTCAGATCAACTTCGATATCATCATTGATCTCAGGCGACACGAAAACCGATGCAAATGAAGTATGTCGCCGACTACCGGAATCGAAAGGAGATTTTCGCACCAATCGGTGCACGCCAGTTTCTGTTCGCAACCACCCGAAGCTAAACTCCCCACTAATATGAATGGTAGCACTTTTGATTCCAGCCACATCTCCCCCAGACACTTCCACGAGTTCAGCGGCGAAGCCCTTGCTCTCGCCCCACCGAAGGTACATTCTCAGCAACATTTCAGCCCAATCTTGGGCCTCTGTTCCGCCGGAGCCCGCCTGAATATCTAAATAGGCGTTGTTAGAATCCATGGCGCCGGAAAACATGCGTCTGAATTCCAGTGTTTCTAATTTGCTGTGCAGCTCAATCAGATCATTGCTCGCTGCCTGGTAAAGCTCTTCGTCGCCTTCGTCTTGGGCCAGCGTCAACAACTCCTCTACCTCAAGGACACCGGAATACATGGTTTTGATGGTGTGAACGACGGCCTCCAGTTCAGACCGTTCCTTACCCAAGGCTTGGGCATACTCGGGCTTATCCCAAACAGTAGACTCCCCGAGTTCCAGCTCGACCTCGTCTAAGCGCTCGCATTTAGTTTCGTAGTCAAAGGTACCCCCTAAGACTATCGACCCGACTAGTTAGATCTTTCAATTGAGCGAGCTGATTGTTGATTTCCAACATTAATTTTTCCTAGAGATACCCGTGGATGCGGCATTTTACCTGATTGAGGGTTCGATGCCACCGCTAGTCGCTGCTAGCTAAGTTCATTTGTAACTCTGTAGCTATCTCTCAGAGGGTGTAATAATGGGGCATGCCAAAGCCACCCGCTATACCCTCTGAAACCGACCCGAAAGATAGCTTTGTTGTAACAAATGCTGCTCTTGATTGGACCGATGAAGCTCATCCTCGATCCTTAAAGTTTGATGATATTTATCATTCCAATGAAGGGGCTTGTGATGAATCTGAACATGTGTTCGTAAAAGGCGCACAACTACTTGAGCGCTGGCAAGACCAGAAAGATCGACAATCCAGCTACACGATAGGCGAAATTGGATTTGGTAGTGGCCTCAATTTTCTGATGACTTGGAAGAATTGGAACCTAAGCAAGAACAAACCCTGTCAACTCCACTACCTTGGATTTGAAAAATATCCCCTAAAAATAGGAGATATGGCCCGACTGCTTGCCATGTTTCCCTCGCTTGAACCACTCAGTTCACGTCTTCTTGCGCACTACTGTGACCACAGTAAAGTCTGCCACCGAATCCGCTTAGCGGATGACGTACTGTTAGATCTTCATTTTGGGGATGCTGCCACCGAATTACAGTCACTCGATTGCAGATCCCGAGACGGCGTAGATAGCTGGTTCTTGGACGGTTTTAGCCCCAAACAAAATCCTCTGTTGTGGCAGGAGAATCTGGTTGCCCTTGTTGCCCAGCACAGCCACGCTCAGACAACTCTTGCTACCTATAGCGCTGCAGGCTTTCTTCGTCGCCAGTTAATCAGCGTTGGCTTTAAAGTAGAAAAGGCTGCTGGGTTCGGCTTAAAAAGACACATGACCCAAGCTGTATTTGAGCCTGATACCAGCCACAACATGCTCAGGCCGAATGAGCCGTTGAATACTCAGAAATCTTGGTTCGTACAACCTAAATCCGACAACTCAGCCAGCAGTGCAATAGTTATTGGTGCAGGAATCTCAGGTTGCTGTGCGGCCTACTCATTGGCTAAACGCGGAATTGACGTCGTTGTATTAGAATCCGGAGATTCCGTTGCAAGCGGGGCAACTGGGATTCCCCAGCTGGCTTTAAGGCCCCGACTGTTTAAACACAGCTCTGCGTTGGCGCATTTCTTTCTGCAGGGATATCTTTATAGCACTGAATTTTTTTCCGCGCTTAACCACCCCGCTCAGCCCTCTTGGCATCCTACTGGGGTAGTTCAAATGGCTAAGGCTTTAAACAAGAAAAGTGTTATCGACAGCGATTTTTACCAATCTCTGTACAGCGAGCAGGTTCTAACGGCCCTTTCAGTTGAACAGGTGCAGGAATTGACTGGCTTAAAAACCGAACAGGAAGCACTACACTTTGCCAAGGGAGGTTGGATAGACTCCAAGACTCTCTGTAAGTTTCTGCTTGAACACAAACGCATAAAACTAGTTAGCAACTACTCGGCCAACGCACTTACGGCTTCCCAAGGCAAACCAAGTGAAGATCAAAAACGCTGGCAAGTTAGCTCAAGCAATAGCGCCCAATCAGACCTATTTACAGACCTAATCGTGATTGCAAACGGTCACAATGCCGCTCAGTTTTCACAAACGAACACATTGCCATTGCAAGCCGTAAGGGGCCAAGCAACACAAATCACCCTCGGGCATGAACAAAACTTGAAGATAAACCAAGTGCTTTCAGGGCAGCGTAGCTTATTCCCGTCACTAGAATCACTGAACACCCTTTCGGCAACGTATCATCAAGGGATCAGTACCGACGCCTGTGCAGATGATGACCACAGCAATCTGATTTCACTAACAGAAGAATTCCCTCAACTGACAGATTTGAAGGCGGTCAATAGTTGGGTAGGCGTTCGCTGTAATACTGAAGACTTTAGCCCTGTTATTGGAATGGCGCCAGACTGGGATGCCATGAACTGTGAGTATGCAACACTCAAACGAAACGCAGCTAAGGAGTTTAAAAACGTTGGGCACTACCATCAAGGGCTATATCTTAGTGTCGCTCACGGCTCCAATGGCTTGGCAACCGCACCCTTAGCCGGAGAAATTCTGGCAAGCATGATTTGTGGCGAACCTAGCCCCATTTCTCAGTCAGCTCTCGCTGCTTTGAGTGCAACGCGCTTCATAATAAGAAACCTGAAAAAACAAAAGCCATGAGCCAAAACCAAGTTGCCTGAGCAAACCACGATTTAATGCACAGCTGAATGCGCAACCATAAATTGACTTAGCGGCTGTAAAAAGAAGACACGACTTTATGGAGTAAAATAGGG
>JBGCEK010000031.1:0-10846 GCA_045106275.1 Pseudohongiellaceae bacterium
AACATCAAAACAGCAATGACTTTTTCTGATCCCGCCATGGTTGAATATTTTTGCGACCCGATCAACGGAGTACTTGGTGACGGAGTGGATCTCTTATTTTGCAATCAGCATGAAGCGATGACATGGGCGGGCGTGGACACTTTAGAAGCGGCTTGCGAAGCGCTCAAAGCAAAGGCGAAGCAGTTCGCTCTTACGCGCGGCTCAAATGGCTCGCTGCTTTATGACGGTGAGAAATATATCGAGATCGCACCACATTCGGTAGATGTCATCGACACTAACGGTGCTGGGGATATGTTTTCTGGGGCGTTTTTATACGGCATTACTAACGGCTTAGACTTCGAAACGTCTGGCAGATTAGCGAGTCTTGCATCCGCCACTGTTGTCACGCAGTTTGGCCCGCGACTTGAGCCAGCAACACATCAAGAAATTTTGAAAAAAATTGTTGGTTAGAGAGATAGTGAGAAGCATAGGCCACACAGTAGAATTTTGTGACTCGCTGTGAATACATCCCTGTACGCTCGGCGCCCGCTCCCGGCGGGCGGCGGTCACAAAACCCTACTGTGTGGCCTAGTTATAGATTGTCGCGCTAGTCTGCCTAGGTTCAATTAAGACATTACGTACACACTTGCCTTCTGAAACAAGACCTCGACCGAAGTAACAAACAGAACTGTCAATCTGTTCCAACTGCATCCAGCTGAAGGCAACTACCTCTGCCCTTATCTTTCTGGACTTATCTTTCTTGACTTATCTCCGCATTTAAGAAACTAAAATGCCCTACAAAGCGCAAACCTAAATGCTTGTACAGACGCTTAAAACTAAGAAGGGTATTGCAAAAGTTTCCGGAGATGGGATGTGGCGTTCTTGTCTGAGACCGTCGCCCGCCGGGAGCGGGCGCCGAGCGTACAGGGATGTATTTACAGCGGGTCTCAGACAAGAACGCCGCATCCACACCCAGCACAATCAAACAATCAAGCGATCAAAAATTAGTTAAGCGCGCAGATCATCCACGAACTTTTTCACGCCATCGAACCAAGAGGCCTTGCGCGGGTTTTGAGAAGTGTCCTGGTCGTCTTGAATTTCTTTGAACTCAGCAAGCAATTCTTTTTGGCGCTTGGTTAAGTTAACCGGTGTTTCCACAACTACTCGGCAAAGAAGATCACCGGCGCTGCCGCCTCGTATAGGCGTCACACCTTTGTTACGCAGTCTAAACAGCTTTGAAGTTTGAGTTTCGGCGGGAATTTTCAATTTAACTCTACCGTCTAATGTCGGCACTTCCAGTTCACCACCAAGTGCTGCATCACCAAAACTAATAGGAATTTCACAGTGGAGGTCGCGGCCGTCCCTTTGAAAAATGTGGTGAGGCTTGACCCCTACTTCCACATAAAGATCACCCGATGGACCACCGTGAGTTCCTGCTTGTCCTTCACCGGTTAATCGAATTCTATCGCCGGTATCAACACCAGCGGGCACTTTAACCGACAGAGTTTTAGTTTCATCTACGTTGCCTCGGCCGTGACAAGTGTTGCAAGGATCCTTAATCTGTTTACCAGACCCCTGACAACGAGGACAAGTTTGCTGCACTGAGAAAAAACCCTGCTGCATCCTCACCTGACCATGCCCTGCGCAGGTACTGCAATCCACAGCAGATGTGCCCTTCTTCGCGCCAGAGCCATCGCAAGTGCCGCAGCTTACGGTGGTGGGAATACGAATTTTAACCGACGTTCCTTGCACCGCTTCTTCTAAACTGAGATCTAAGTTGTAACGAAGATCCGCACCTTTACGCACATGGCTGTGGCCACCGCCGCGACCTCCACCAAAAATATCTCCAAAGATGTCGCCAAAAATGTCACCAAAGTCGGCATTGCCAGCGCTGGTCTGGCCTTCGATTCCTGCATGACCATACTGATCATATCGGGCTCTTTTTTGAGAGTCAGAAAGCACTTCAAAGGCTTCATTAGCCTCTTTAAATTTGTCCTCTGCCGAATCATCATCAGGATTACGGTCTGGGTGATGTTTCATAGCTACGCGTCGGTAAGCCTTTTTTATTTCTGCTTCCGATGCGCCTTTATCAACACCAAGCACTTCGTAAAAATCTCGTTTCGACATTTGATTTCTCTTCTTCTCTTGTCCGATTCATGACAAGCCCTATGACCGGCTTGTTTTCAAATTACTGCTCTATGCTAGCGGTTTGTCGATCAGTAAACGCAAAAAAACTAAGCCATCAAGATGACTTAGTTTTTCGCGAAGCACCTCAACCGCAGTTGAGACTAACCAAAGTAAAGCTGGCTACAGCTGGACTTACTTATCGTCTTCTTTTACTTCTTCAAACTCTGCATCTACAGCATCATCATCAGCTGATCCTGATTCACCGGCAGCTGCACCTTCTGCGCCTCCAGCTCCAGCAGACTCAGCCGCTTGTTCTGCGTACATCTTCTGAGCTAAGCCAGAAGACGCCTCAGTCAGTTCTTTCGTAGACGCTTCGATCGCTTCTAAGTCATCTAATTTAATCGCTTCTTCAACCGAAGTAATCGCTGCATTGATTGCTTCTTTTTCTTCATCAGTCGCTTTATCGCCAGCTTCTTCTAGCGTTTTCTTGGTGGCATGCACAAGACCATCGGCTGTGTTTCTAGCGGTGATAAGTTCTTCAAACTTCTTATCTTCAGCAGAATTTGCTTCCGCATCCTTAACCATTTGATCAATTTCTTCATCCGACAACCCACTGGATGCCTTGATCACAATTGACTGTTCTTTTCCTGTTGCTTTGTCTTTGGCAGATACGTTCAAAATTCCGTTCGCATCCAAATCAAAGGCTACTTCGATCTGCGGCATGCCACGAGGCGAAGGAGGAATGTCACTCAAATCAAATCGACCCAGCGATTTATTTTGCGAGGCCTGCTTACGCTCACCTTGCACAACATGAATAGTCACTGCGGTTTGATTATCATCCGCCGTTGAAAACACCTGAGTTTTCTTCGTTGGAATAGTCGTATTCTTGTCGATAAGCGGGCTAGCAACGCCGCCCAAGGTTTCGATACCTAGTGATAAAGGCGTAACATCAAGAAGCAATACGTCATTTACATCACCTGACAAAACCGCTGCCTGAATTGATGCACCCACCGCTACTGCTTCATCTGGGTTTACATCGCGTCGTGCTTCTTTACCAAAGAACTCAGCCACTTTTTGCTGAACTAAAGGCATACGCGTTTGACCGCCTACTAAAATCACGTCGTCGATTCCACCGACAGATAGATCAGCGTCTTGTAGCGCCATTTTCACTGGTGCTAACGTTCGCTCAACCAGCTCTTCCACAATTGATTCAAACTTCGCCCGAGTCAGCTTTTGTACCAAATGCTTAGGACCACTGGCATCGGCTGTAATATATGGAAGATTTACTTCTGTTTGCTGTGACGACGAAAGCTCAATTTTTGCTTTCTCCGCTGCTTCTTTAAGACGCTGAAGCGCTAATGGATCGCTGTGCAAATCCATACCTGATTCTTTCTTGAACTCATCTGCCAAGTAGTCAATCAAGCGCAAGTCAAAATCTTCACCGCCAAGGAATGTATCACCGTTAGTGGAAAGCACTTCAAAGGTATGCTCACCATCAGTTTCAGCAATCTCAATAATTGAAATATCGAAAGTACCACCACCTAAGTCATAAACCGCAATCGTCGAATCGCCGCTCTTCTTGTCCATACCGTAAGCAAGTGCTGCCGCAGTTGGCTCATTAATGATTCGCTTAACTTCAAGGCCTGCAATTTTACCTGCATCTTTAGTGGCCTGACGCTGAGAGTCCTTGAAGTAAGCTGGCACAGTAACTACCGCCTCGGTCACTGATTCGCCAAGGAAGTCTTCCGCTGTCTTCTTCATCTTCTTCAAAATTTGAGCTGAAATTTGTGGGGGCGACATTTTTTCGCCATTCACTTCAACCCACGCGTCACCGTTATCAGCTTCAATAATTTTATAAGGCACCATGTTGATATCTTTCTGAACAACATCATCCTTAAACTGACGACCTATTAATCGCTTAATAGCGAACAAGGTATTGTGAGGATTAGTTACTGCCTGACGTTTGGCGGGTTGACCGACCAAAGTCTCGCCGTCACCACTGTAGGCAACGATGGAAGGAGTGGTGCGATCACCCTCTGCATTTTCTATGACTTTAGGCTCGCCGCCATCCATCACTGCAACGCAGGAATTGGTGGTGCCCAAATCGATTCCTATTATCTTAGCCATTCTTACGATCTCCGCTTTTGCTTATGCTGTGCGCCGATATCCACCGGCCTTGCTTCTGCTGTTCAATATTGGCCCGTTCCTGCGTAATTCAAGGAATGGGCCGGTAATTCCTCAAATTTCTTATCAAATTAGTCGAAAAATTGATCTATCTTGAAATATCAGCGCTCCGCGCCCTACGCCGTTTCATCAATCGCTGCTGCTGGGCCTTTTGAAACCATCACCATGGCGGGTCTAATGACTCGGCCGTGAAGACTGTAGCCCTTTTGCATCACAGCAATGACCGTGTTCGGTTCAACGTCTGGGTTTTCCTGCATTGACATAGCCTGATGAACCAACGGATCAAACGGCTCGCCAAGAGGATCAAGTGATTCGATGTTGAACTTAGTAAAACAAGCGGCAAAGCTCTTTAACGTCAAATCTACACCGTCGTAAATTGCTTTCACGGTGGCATCTTCACTGCCACTGGCGGAGTTTAAAGCACGCTCCAAGTTATCCATCACCGCCAACAGCTCACCGGCGAACTTTTCTTGGCCGTATTTGTGCGCCTTCTCTACGTCTTGCTCGGTGCGTCGGCGCAGGTTTTGCATTTCAGCTTGAACCCGTAAAAGGTCGTCCTTGGCCTGACCTGCCGCCAATTCCGCCGCTTCTAGTTTCTCCTGCAGCAATTCCACTTCAGTTTTGTCCTCGAGTGTTTGGTTTTCGCCCGACTGATCTGGGTTTCCTGGGGCCTCGGAACCTGTTTCCGGGTTCACGACCTCATCTTGAGCTTGGTTATCGCTCTGATCTTGCTCATTTTGCTCATTCGGAGTCTGCATAATGCTGCCTTTCCCCTATCGTTCTTGGTTTTTCTAAGACAGGCTCTTTGGGATACCCCAGAAAGCTCAATCAACGTTGGATTGCCGCTATATGGGGTCTCGGGAAATGAATTCAAGCAAAAACCCATGATTACTTACAAAATCCGTCCACTGACACTTATGTGAGTCCCACTTTGAACTTAACAATAGGACGAAGTTTCTGATTTTGCTGGTTTAATTCGAGCAAATGCTGGTGAATTCAGGCTCTTTGATCCAATATACTCACCCTATGCTTTCCGAACTCTCAATTCGTAATTTTGCCACCGTCGAAGCTCTGCAAATCGAGTTTAAACCGGGTATGTCGGTCATCACCGGTGAAACCGGCGCTGGAAAATCCGTCATCCTTGGCGCACTGTCCTTATCCCTCGGTGACCGAGCTGATAAAGCCACTGTTCGAAGCGGAGCCAAAAAAGCCGAATTAAGCGCAGAGTTTAATATTGGTGGAATAGCACCTGCCCAAGCATGGCTGCATGAACATGACCTAGACCACGATGAATCCCATACCTGCATTTTACGGCGGGTGATTACCAACGATGGTCGTTCCAAGGGCTATATCAACGGCTCACCGGTAACAATGGCAAGCTTGAAGTCTCTCGGCGAAATGCTCATCGATATTCATAGCCAACACGAACACCAATCGCTTTTGCACAAGGCGACTCACCTGCGGATGCTCGATGACTTTAGTGTAGATAAAGACTTGATATCCAAACTACGCTCAACATGGAAGCAGTGGCAGCAGAACCACCAGCAAATGCAGCAGTTACAAAGCGCATCGGAGGAGTCCTCGGCTCAAAGCCAGCTCCTGTCTTATCAGCTCACCGAATTGGAAGAAATGGAGATTGGCGACAACGAAGTTGACGAATTAGACGCCGAATTCAAAGCCCTTAACAGTGCCGACTCCATCATCACAAGTATTCAGACCGCATTAAATCTTTGCAGCGAAGACGACGAGCACAATGCCGTATCTAGCCTTAGTACAAGCCTTGCGACCCTCAAAGAAATCCCTTCTCAGGATGAAAAGGTTCGGAGCATTATTGGTCTGCTTGAAAATGCAGAGATTCAACTCGCTGAAGCTGTCGCAGAGCTGCGAGACTTCAATGACGAATTTAGCGCGGACCCGCAGCGCCTGGAAACTATCAATAATCGCTTGAGCGATTTATACAGTGTTGCTCGAAAACATAAAATCAACGCCAAAGAACTGCCTGTTTTAGTCGCCGATTTACAGTCCCAACTGGCCCGTTTCAGCAACAGTGATGAAGAGCTCAAGCAGCTTCAAGCCAACGATGAAATGCTTCGCAGTCAGTACCAAAAAATTGGCAACCAAGTCTCTAGTAGCCGCGAGAAAGGCGCAAGCCGTCTCGCCGAACAGGTAAACAGTCAGCTGGCTAATTTGGGCATGCCTAACGCCTCAATCACGGTGGCTCTTAGAAAAAACAGCAATGAAAACCCGTCCCACAACGGCTTAGAAAGTGCGGAGTTTCTGGTGAGCACCAATCCGGGTTCGACACCTCAGGCACTCGGAAAAATTGCCTCTGGCGGCGAGCTATCAAGAATCAGTTTGGCGATACAGGTGATTACAGCGCAAACCACGCACACACCTATTTTGGTCTTTGATGAAGTGGATGTGGGCATTGGCGGAGGTGTTGCCAAAGTTGTCGGTGAGTTATTACGAGAGCTAGGTAAAACAACTCAGATTTTCTGCGTGACTCATCAAGCCCAAGTGGCAAGCCAAGGCCATAATCACTTTTTTGTTAGCAAAAGCAGCGGCGCTGATCAGACCCAAACCGCGATTGTCGAACTAGGCGAAACGGATACCATCAAAGAAATTGCGCGGATGCTTGGTGGCGATGACTTTACTGATGAATCACTCGCTCATGCTAAACAGCTTGTGAACAGCGCTTAACAGCTTGATCTGCACTAAAACGAATCTTAAATTGACGGGTGATCGTTTAGTTAGCCATAGGCTTTTGTAATTTTTGGTCACAGGCCCGATGACAGTCACTGTACTAGGATGATTCAATACAGCGATTAACACGCGATGTAACGCTTGAACCTAACCACTTAAACAAATCACGTCAACATAATGGAAATCACTATGGGTAAACTGTTCGCAAAAACTCTTGCTATCGTAATCAGTCTTGGGATCACACCGCTAACCTTCGCGCAGTGGTCAGTAAATAGTGAAAAATCAATTTTAAGCTTTGTAACCGTAAAAGCCGAGCATGTTGCTGAGGTCCACACTTTCGATCAGATCAGCGGACAGGTCAGCGAAAACGGCGAGGTGAAAGTTGAAGTCAATCTAGCCAGTGTAAATACAATGGTGCCCATTCGTAATGAGCGCATGCAGGCCATGCTATTTGAAACCAATCTATTCCCTTCGGCAACGATCACTGCGCAGGTAGATGTGGATAAACTAGGAGGAATGACTGTTGGAGACATTGAATCGTCGTCTCTAGATTTTGAATTGTCCCTGCATGGAAATCGTCAGAGCTACACCGCTGAAGTATTGATTGCTCGAATGCAAAATGGAGTGGCAGTGAGTACCCGAAAGCCGATTATAGTCTCTGCTGACAGTTTTGGATTGGCGGGCGGGGTTGAGGCATTGCGAGAAGTCGCTGGGCTTCCGAGCATCAGTAAGGCAGTGCCGGTGAGTTTTCAGCTGGTGATTGATTAAGACTAGCTATTCTTCACTTAGAAAAAAGCTAGCAGTCAGTAAAACCGGAAGGGTAGACCAAGAAAGGGGCAGCAATTATTGCTGGCCCTTTGAGGTTACAGAGACAAAAAGTGCGAACTGGAAATAGGCCGTGTGCCTGCAGCCGCCGTAAAACTTAGCTGCGTTTTTGGCAATCTTTGCACAATCCGTACAGATACATGCTGTGATCTGTAATGGCGAAACCATATTTCTTAGCTATTTTTTCTTGTTGATTCTCGATCACCTCGTCATAAAACTCTTCCACCCGGCCACAGCCATTGCAAACGATATGATCGTGGTGATCACTGGAAGTCAGCTCAAACACTGAACTGCCGCCTTCGAAGTGATGCCGCTCGACCAATCCCGCTGACTCAAACTGGGTCAGCACTCGATAAACAGTTGCCAAACCCACGTCTTCGTCAGCCTCAATCAGCGCCTTGTAAACATCTTCCGCTGATAAATGCTTTGTTTCGGAACTTTCTAGGATTTGAAGAATCTTTACTCTGGGTAGAGTGACCTTTAAGCCTGCGTCTCGCAGTTCTTGATTCTCTGATGGCATGGCGATGTCTCAACTGTTGCTGTATTGCAGATTGCTGTATTATGCCTCCTCGCCTGACTTTAAGGAAGGCGGAGATCATGGGAGCAGCTTTCTCTTGTGGATCTGAATGAGGTTTTTGCAGCGCTATGTGGAGTAACGGCATCTTCAGCAAAACCCTCAAGGTTTAGACCTTTACGACCAGATAAGCCCTTAACTTAAGCCTTTAATTTACACCAACTACACTATGAAAATGACACGCTGGATTAAATCCACATTCCTATTAACGACCTCGCTGGTGCTGATCGGCTGCGGCAGTATTGGCTCGCTGGACTTTCCCGGGGTCTACAAAATAGGCATCCCTCAGGGCAATATCATCACTCAAGAGATGGTGGATCAACTGCGTCCAGGCATGACCAAACGGCAGGTTATTTTTGTGATGGGAACGCCACTGGTGAGAGACCCTTACAATCAAGATCGCTGGGACTATATCTACAGCTTTCAGCCAGGTGGAGGCGTCCGCGGCCAAGAAAAAATCACAGTGTTTTTTGAAGATGACGCGCTAGTGCAGATGACAGGGGACTTTTCGCCTAGCGACAGCTCGGCGGATACCGCCAGCACTGACACTGATCCAGCGGAGTCGGACAGCTAAACCGACCCGCTAGCCAATCGAACAATCCTTAGCTGCCTACTATCAGGCCAGCAATCTCCGAAGGTGTGGCCTTAAGTGCCAACGCCACCTTGTCAAAGAAATCCAATTCGAAATAACGAACCTCATCGTCACTACGGATGATTGCGGCAAGTGAAGACAGGATAATCACCCGCTCATTTTCAGTGAGCTTGCGGGTGGCGCTGGAAAGGTAACGCTCTAAAGAACGGGATTCAAAGGCCGCTGAAGAGGCAGCGGTCAAGATATCGGCTTCTGAGAAATCCTCGCCCGTAGTTTCCTTCAGCACTTCTCTAACCTGTGCGATTTCTACCTTCTCAACGTTGGAATCGGCTCGTGTGGCACGGGCCAGAACCATTACCATGACTTCCTTGAATAGATCCTGCTTTTGTTTATTTTCACCAGATTCTCTGACTAGTTTGGTGATTGACTCAAAGTTGATAAGACTCATATCGCGTACGCCTGCTTAAAGATTGAAATTAATCCGTCAGACTAATGCTAAATCTTTACGCTGTCCATCCCATGCCGCCTTCAGGTTGAATGAAATTGGCATGGAAATGAAGCAATCGCGTAGATTAAGGCAATTAGTACTCGAAACGCAGGCCAACAGTCACGCCTCGGCCTGGCTCTGGCGCAAAATTACGCAAGAACGAGGCATGGTTACGAATTTCCTCGTCCAGCAGGTTATCACCGCGGGCAAATAGCTTAAGCTCTGAATCGCCGGCTATAGGCATATGGTAGTCAGCATACAAAGACACTAGAGTGAAGCCATCTGTTGGCAGCTCCAACGCACCTTGATCTCGCTGCTCTAAGACTCTAGTGGCGTGAAGGTGGGCGCTCCAATTATCTCCAAAATAACGAAGTTCCGCGCCAAGTTTAGCTGGAGGTATTCTTGGAACACCTTCCCCGCTACCAAGATCTGCATGAACCACATCACCAAATAAGCTCAGCTCAGCATTAACGCCGTTAGACTCATACAAAGCCACTGAGACTTCTGCTTCGATACCGGTAAAAGTGGCATCTTGCTGCAGGTAATTAGCCAGAGGCGTTTCATCCACTTCTTCACCGGAAATATTCAGGTATATGTAGTCGCTGATTTCGTTGTGATAAGCACTAAACTCACCCGTAACTCGACCTGAGTGACGGCGGTAACCAAACTCGATGTTGTTCGAGCTCTCTTTGTCGAGATTCGCATTACCAATTTCTAATAGACCAGTGGCCGCGTGGGTGACCAAATCATCCTCGTCAGCTATTCGGCCACAGGTATCTAACGCAACATTGGAAAACAATTCTTCCACCGTTGGCGCTCGCTGAGAATGTGCAGCTGCCACCAAAATGTTGGAATTGTCATTAATATCGTAGAGCACGCTTCCGCTCACGCTTGCTGAGTTTTCATCATTATCGCAGGCGCCGCTCGGATCAACCTGGTTGTTTTCAAAGCGGAATCCGAGTTCAGCAGTGAAACGATCTCCTTGATAACGTTCAACTCCAAACAGGCCAATGCTGCTTATGTCAGACTCTGGAATAAACGCCTCCTCGCCAACAGCACTAAACTCAGTTTCGGAAAGCTGGACACCCCACACACCTTCCCAAGCTCCTGTTCGTGCCCTTTTCAGTTCAAAACGAGCCTCCACACCCTCATTGCTGAAAAGAGTCCCTACTTCTTGCTCACCATCTTCAAAAAATTCAACTTCTTGATGCTGGTAATCAGTGTAGGCAACGCTACCTTTCAGGCTTTCAATCCAGCTGTCTGTAAAATTAAGCTGTCCTTTGAAGTCATAACGAGTTTTATCAAGGTTTAGGCGAACAAACTCTAACTCTTCTTCGCCCTCATGCTCATCATCATGATCGTCGTCGTCATGATC
>JBGCEK010000032.1:0-180866 GCA_045106275.1 Pseudohongiellaceae bacterium
GCCTGGCTAAGTTCAGAAATGGAATAAGCAGGCGAGATTACTTTCAATCGGCACTAGCCGATTGAGACCATTACGAGCTTTGGGAAACAATCAGCAAGGCTTAGAAGATGTACTGAAAATGGCTCTGATGGCGCGCTTTGCGCGGTGGTGATTGCTTCGCAATCGCTCGAACTGGAGAGTTCTCATCTTCCTCCCCCGCCATTTGTTCAATGTCGGCTGGAGAATCGAGTTTTGATAGTAGTTACGGAGTTTATTCGAGGTCTAAGAAGTGGCGGAGGAGGAGAGATTCGAACTCTCGGTGAGCTATTAACCCACGCCGGTTTTCAAGACCGGTGCATTCAACCACTCTGCCACCCCTCCGCGACAGGTGCAGAATCTTACACCAATCCGCGCGACAGTCAATGTTTAGCACAAGGAAATTGTTTGCGACGCATCGGCCGAAAGGCATTGATTTTGGGCTTTTAACAGGTATTATCGACCTTCTGTGGGAGCTTAATTTTCTAAGATGTTGAATTTTAACGTTCCAACCCCGATATAGAGTAAATAAGCAAAAACAAACATACTCGCTAATTTACTAATTTTTTTGCTGGAGACGCTAATGAACGAAGTTGAGTTAAATATAGGACGAAGTCAGGAAGCTGCCTTGTCGGTGAACAAGGTTGTTAGAAACACTTACATGCTACTGTCAATGACTCTTCTCTTTAGTACGGTGGCAGCGGTAGCTTCAATGGCCTTGCAACTAAGTCAAGGCATGGGTTTCATGCTGCTCTTGGGCGGCTTCCTCATGTCATTTGTGGTCAGAGCCACTGCAAATTCTAGCAAGGGCCTCGTCTCAGTATTTGTTTTCGCAGGTTTGATGGGGGCAGCTCTTGGGCCCACTATTTCAGTGTACCTAGTGGCATATACAAACGGCTCAGCCATTGTTGCTCAAGCGCTCGGCGGGACTGCATTAATCTTCCTGTCCCTATCTGGATACGCCTTGACCACGGGTAAGTCTTTTAACTTTCTTGGTGGATTTATTTTCACCGGAATGATGGTTGTTATGGTGGCGATGATCGCCAATATCTTCCTCCAAATTCCAGCATTAAGTTTGGCGCTGTCCGCAGCCGTTATTCTTCTCATGTCTGGCTTCATCTTGTATGACACTGGAAGAATTATTAACGGTGGCGAAAGAAATTACATCATGGCCACAATTTCCCTTTATCTAAGTATTTTTAACCTGTTTGTGCATTTGCTCCATCTTATCGCAGCATTTAGCGGTAACCGTGACTAATAAGTCTACAGGGCAAGCCGAAAACGCCTCAGTCTAGCTGGGGCGTTTTTGTTTACAGTCATTAGAAAAATGAGTCACCCTACTTTTGAAATTTACCCTCGTCATCCATTCCGCACCCTATAGTACGCAAGCTGCAGGCAGTGCATTCAGGTTTGCTAAAGCCTTGCTAGAACAAGGGCATGAAATCTATCGCCTGTTCTTTTTCGGGGATGGTGTTCACAACGCCTCTAGACTTACCGTGGTGGCTCAAGACGAAACTAATTGGCAGCAGCAATGGGATTCCCTAATTGAGCTTCAAGAGCTCGATTCAGTCGTTTGCGTTTCATCCGCTATAAAACGCGGCATACTCGATGAGTCGGAGTCAGCGCGGTATGAGCTCGACGGGATAAGCCTTCGGGCAAGTTCTAATATCTCAGGATTGGGTCAGTTAGTTGATGCAACAATAAATTCCGACCGTGTTGTCAACTTTGGGTAATAGAAATGACTAGCCCAACCCCACCTAAAGTTTTAGCAGTGGTAACCAGGCATGCTCCCTACGGCAGCCACAAAGCGCAACAGAGTTTAGATATTGCATTGGCCGCTGCCGTGTTCGAACAAACTGTGAACTATATCTTTATTGGGGACGGCGTTTTCCAATTGATTAAGCATCAGAATGCGACTTCTATTCAGTCGAAGACACTGACAAATGCACTTGGCACGTTAGACCTTTATGGCATCGAAAGTGTTTATGCTGACAGAGCGAGTCTTGTTGAACGAAATTTGGATGTCGCTGACCTTGCTTTGGGTGCAAAAATTATCGACCAAGACGAAATTTCAAACCTGTTGAAATCATCAGATAACATATTCAATTTATGAGCACTCTTCATACCGTTAACAAATCTCCAGCCGAAGGCCTCATTCAAGAGTGTCTTAAACTAACTTCTCCAGGTGATGCTTTATTGCTAATTGAAGATGGTGTTTATTGCATACAATTAGCCGAAACCTTGTTCAGTAAGAAAGAAATAAAAGTCTATTGCTTAAGAGACGATCTTGTTGCTAGAGGGTTACATGACAAAAAGCTCAGCGAAATCGAAACAGTCAATATGAGTGATTTCGTCGACTTATGTGTCAGTCACAATCGTTGCATGAACTGGTTTTAGCGAATCCATGACTCGCTCTATCACAGTTAACGGCAAAGCTATTTTGCTGGACAAGGAAGGTTTTCTTAAGAGTTTAAAGGACTGGAATGAACTTGTTGCCGAGCAATTGGCGCTACAGGAAAATATTTCTCTTACTCAGGAGCACTGGGAAATTTTATGGACCCTAAAAGAATTTTATCAGCAGCACCAACTGGCACCAGCGAACAGAGCGCTTGTTAAGTTAATCAAGCGCGAGCTAGGAAATGAAAAAGGCCGCAGCGTTTATCTCATGTCTTTGTTTGGCGGAAGCCCGGCAAAAATGGCCAGCAAAATTGCCGGTTTACCGAAGCCTGACAACTGCCTTTAAGCTAATCTCTCCACGCTAGTTTGTCCCTCAACGCTACAACTTCTCCTATTATTATCAAGGAGGGTGACACAAAATTTTGGTCTTGAGACAAACCTACAATTGTGTCCAATGTCGCTTGTAACGTTCGCTGCTGTGCATGCGTACCCTGCTCCACTAGCGCTATTGGCATTTGTTCCCGCATGCCATGCTTTATGAGACACGTACAAATTGTTGGCAAAGCAAAAAGCCCCATATAAAACACGAGTGTCTCCTGCTGATTAACCAAGGCGGCCCAATCCATGTTCAGCTCACCGTCTTTTAGATGCCCGGTAAGAAACCGTACTGATTGAGCATAGTCTCTGTGAGTCAAAGGTATCCCAGCATAAGCTGAGCACCCGGAAGCTGCAGTGATCCCAGGAACTACTTGAAAGGGAATATTTTCAACGACTAGTGACTCTAATTCTTCTCCGCCGCGTCCAAAAATAAAGGGATCACCGCCCTTTAACCTCATCACCCTTTTGCCTTCTTTAGCTAGCCGAACTAGCATCTGGTTAATGCCTTCTTGTTCTAGGCTATGGTCTGATCGCTGCTTCCCAACATAAATTTTATCGGCGTCAGCCCTGACTTTCTGAAGAATACCCTTCGACACAAGTCTGTCATACAAAACCACATCAGCCTTATGCATCAGGCGCAGTGCCTTTAAGGTCAACAACTCTGGATCTCCAGGGCCGGCACCCACTAAATAAACTTCACCCACCTTGGAATTAGATACACCAAGAGAAATTCGCGTCTCAATTTCCCGAGACGCTTTGTCTGCTTGGCCGCTATACACTAACTCAGCAACTTCACTATCTACCACCTGTTCCCAAAACCTCAGGCGATCATCAAACGATGAAAACCGTTCTTTCACTTGCTGCCTAAATTTCTGCAGCAAAAGTGCCAGATCTCCAATTTTTGCGGGCACTAGTGTCTCATTAAGCTCCTTTATTTTTCTAATCAGTACCGGAGAAGCTCCTGAGCTTGATATCGCAATTACGATGGGTGTGCGATCGACAATAGAAGGAACAATGAAAGTGCACAAGGAGGGCTGATCTACAACATTAACCAGAATATTTCGCTGCTTACAATCTTCGCTTACGCGGGTATTAACAGCTAGGTCATTGGTCGCGGCAACAACCACCACAGCATTTGCCAAGCAGTCATCTTCGTAGGGTTCTTGAGAAATTTCATAGCCATATTTATTGCACAGCGCCAACATATCCTTTGAAATTTTTACAGCTCGAACAACTAACTTTCCACCAGCGCGGCTAAGCAATGACGCTTTTCGATACGCCACTTCCCCGCCGCCCACGATCACGCATTTTTTATCTTTGATCGTTAAAAAAAGTGGCAAGCGCTCCATTACTCGAGGAACTCTACTCCGTTCATATAAGGACGTATTACCTCTGGAACTTTGATTCGACCATCGGCCATTTGGTTATTCTCAAAAATAGCCACTAGAGTTCTGCCAACAGCCAAACCAGATCCGTTAACTGTATGGACCAGTTCCGGCTTGCCGGTTTCAGGATTGCGCCAGCGAGCTTGCATTCTTCTTGCTTGAAAGTCGGTGAAAACGCTACACGAAGAGATCTCTCGGTAGCAATTTTGAGAAGGTAGCCAAACTTCCAAATCATAAGTTTTTGATGAGGCAAAACCCAGATCACCACCACAGAGCAATACCTTGCGGTAAGGCAGTTCTAGAGCTTGTAGAATCGCTTCTGCATGGGAGGTCAGCTCTTCCAAAGCAGCTGCAGAATTTGACGGCTCGACTACTTGCACTAGCTCAACCTTCTCAAACTGATGCTGCCGAATCATCCCTTTGGTATCTTTTCCATAACTACCCGCCTCAGACCGGAAGCAAGGAGTATGACTGGCAAATTTTAACGGCATCTCTTTCGCGTCGATAATTTCATCGCGCACCAAGTTTGTAACCGGAACTTCCGCTGTTGGAATCAAATAGTATTCTTGATCACCGCTAAGCTTAAATAAATCCTCTTCGAACTTTGGCAATTGCCCCGTGCCTTTTAGTGACTCTTTGTTCACCATATAAGGCACATTCAATTCAACGTACCCATGCTGATCGGCGTGAGTGTTCAGCATGAACTGAATAAGGGCTCGGTGAAGTCTAGCGGTCGGCCCTTTCATCACTACGAAACGAGAGCCGGTCAGCTTCGCCGCAGTTGCGAAATCCATACCCATCTCAAGTGCCTCACCAAGCTCACCATGATCTCTCACTTCAAAATCGAAGGTGCCAGGTGTGCCCCAAGTGGAAACTTCTTTGTTCGCTGATTCGTCGGCCCCTTCAGGTACAGTTTCATCAGGCACATTAGGCACCCCCATGAGGTAGTCATTGAATTGCAACTGTAGCTTGTTGAGCAATTCCTTTTTTGCATCTAAGTCCGACTTAATACTATCCATAGAACTTAGAATCTCAGCAATATCTTCCCCTGCCGCTTTAGCGGCACCAATAGCTTTGGAGCGCTGATTTCTTTCATTCTGCAAAGTTTCTGTTTCCAACTGCAGCGCTTTTCTTTCGTTGTCTATGGTGGTTAGAAATTCGACATCAAGATCAAATTTTTTGGTCTTAAGTTTTTCGGCGATAACCGCAGCTTCGCTTCTAATCAACTTGGGGTCTAGCATGAAAACGTCCTAATAATAACTGTTGTGATTAAACGTAAAATAGAGGTTCGAGTCTGACTGTGAAGTTAGAAAAAAATTCTAACCCCGTGAATACCTGCAAACACAGCGACAAGGCAAAGCATTACACTTCCGGCGATATACAAAAATGCCGTATTGTAATGGCCTTGTTGAAACAACAAAAGCGCATCCAAAGAGAATGTAGAAAAGGTAGTAAATGCGCCGAGAAAACCTACCATCACTAACGAGCGCCATTGCTCTGCTAGTTGCAGCTTTTCAGAAATTAGTACAAAAGCCGCCCCGAGTAGAAATGAACCAATTACATTCACTGTAAAAACGCCCATTGGGAAGCCCGTGCTATTCAAATTGTCCAAATTAGACACTAGCCAGTAGCGGCTCATTGCACCAAGTGCCCCACCAGCTGCAATAAAAAGATAAAGATTCATTATTGAAGTTAACTCAATTATAAGAAGGTTCTGTGTAGTTCATTTTGTTACTTGTGAGCCACGTAGGCTACTCACTTATTGATTGTAACTGTCTTCAATCACTTCGATTCCAGCTGGGACAACAAAAACAAAAGTGGAATCATCTATAGGTTGGTTTCTGACAACATCAGCAAAATTCCAAACCGTACGCTCTCCGTTTTTACTTTGCATAGAAATTGATTCCAAGTTCGAATCGAGAAATGCGATGTCTATGTTTTCGTAAATATTGTCAGGTGCGATCGGGGTTAAGCGAAATTTTGCTCGAGTAGACTCAGAGACGAGTAGGTTTTCAACCGTATACTCATCCCTTAGATTTTCGGTTTGCCCACTTAAAAGCTGGGCTGCTAATTCAGACCTTTCTGAATCCCAATCTTCTATTACCACTTGCTCCAAATCAGGTTGATAGTTCCAGAGTTTTGCACCATTGGTCACAATCAATTCCGGAAACGGGTCTATTGTTTCCCAGTAAAAGCCATCAGGTTTCTTTAACTGCATCTTTATGGAACTTTCTTCAAGCACTCCGCCATTTGCTTCTACGATAAGCTGAAGGACATCAGCAGACAAAGTCTGTATGTCCGATAACAAATCGTCTAACGTGGCTATTTCATTGCTAAAGACGTTGCTCGCCCCTAAGAGCATTGAAAAACCAATCAGTGAATGTCGAATTAGTCGGCTGCGCGCCATAGTTAAACCTTTAAAATAGAGGATTAGAGACCCTAATCTCTGGGTGCAGGCGGCGCAAGCACCTCTCGAGAGCCATTACTGCCCATTTCTGATACTACCCCAGCTGCTTCCATGGATTCTATCATTCTGGCAGCTCTGTTGTACCCTATACGCAGTTTTCTCTGTACTGCTGAGATCGATGCTTTTCTGGTTTCTGTGACGAACTGTACAGCCTCATCATAGAGCGCATCACCTTCTTCCCCTTCACCACCTCCACCAAAGGACCCAGAAGCGCCGTCAGAGTCGTCAGAACCTTGCGTGATGGAGTCGATATAAACCGGCGTCCCTCTCTCTTTCCAGTCTGCGACTACTCTGTGCACCTCGTCATCACTTACAAATGCGCCGTGCACACGAGTCGGAACACCACCGCCCGGTGGTAGAAACAGCATATCTCCATGTCCTAGCAACTGCTCCGCCCCACCTTCGCCTAAAATGGTCCGCGAATCGACTTTCGATTGCACCATGAAAGACAGTCGAGTTGGCACATTCGCCTTAATCAAACCGGTTAGTACATCGACCGAAGGCCTTTGAGTGGCAAGTATCAAATGAATTCCCGCGGCACGTGCTTTCTGAGCGATACGGGCTATAAGTTCTTCTACTTTCTTCCCGACAACCATCATCATGTCTGCTAATTCGTCCACAATCACAACGATGCTCGGCAGTGCTTCGAGTTCTGGAGCGCTTTGCTCTTCTTCTAGCAGCATAGGATCAGGCTTCCAAGTAGGGTCCATTATCGGCTGACCTGCTTTCTTAGCATCTACCACTTTCTTGTTGAACCCAGCCAAATTGCGAACGCCAAGCGCCGACATCAGCTTATAACGACGCTCCATTTCTGCGACGCTCCAGCGCAGACCGTTTGCCGCGTCTTTCATGTCCGTGATAACAGGCGTCAGCAAATGAGGGATGCCATCATAAACGGACAGCTCGAGCATTTTGGGATCTATCATGATGAGCCGAACATGCTCTGGCGTCGACTTAAACAATAAACTAAGAATCATGGCGTTAATACCAACGGATTTGCCAGAACCCGTTGTACCCGCGACCAATAAGTGGGGCATCTTGCCCAAATCAACAATCACTGGCTTGCCTACGATGTCGTGCCCTAAAGCCATGCTTAAAGGGGACGTAGAGCGATCAAAATCAGGGGAGCTTAAGACCTGGCTAAACTGAATGGTCTCGCGCTTTTCATTTGGAATTTCAATACCTATGACCGTTTTACCCGGTATCACTTCAACCACACGAACCGAAACAATGGCCAAAGATCTGGCCAGATCCTTGGCTAAGTTTGTAATACGGCTGACTTTGACGCCCGGCGCTGGCTGAACCTCGAAGCGAGTAATGACCGGCCCTGGATTAACAGCGGTCACTTCAATCTCTATGCCAAAATCCTTGAGCTTGAGTTCTAGCAATTTAGACATGGCTTCTAAGGATTCTTTGGAAAACCCTGAGTCATTGGACTCCTGCCAGGCATCGAGCAATCCGATGGCCGGCAATTCTTTAACTGAAGTCGTTTCAAAAAGTGTCCCTTGACGCTCCTTTTCTACCCGAGGGCTTTTCTCCGGCTTTTTAGGTGCTGGCGCCTTGATTGTGGGTGGCACCCGCTTCTTTTCTTTTTCAATATGTATATCTAAGACTTTCTTGCGCGTTTCCAGCCGCTCTTTGGTTGCGGCTGCCTGCTTCCGGTTTTCTAGCCATTTTTCGACTTTTTCAGCGCTGTTTGACAACAAGTTCAGCGTAGCTGCGCCCACTGCATCGATAAAAGTTAACCACGAAATCGCAGCAGTTATCGTCAAACCAAACAGAAAAGTAGCCAATAAAACTAAGGTACTGCCTAGCACGGCAAGTATAGGAGTGAAGGTATCGACCACTAAAGCCCCTAACATCCCCCCCGCCATGTAGGATGCATCTGCTGACACTTTGAAATGAAGGGTGGCTAAGCCGCAGGCTGACGTCACCAGCAGGAAAAAGCCTAAGGACTTAAAACCAAGCAACGCCCAAGAAAAACCGAGCGATTCTTGTTTCCCTCGAAAAGCTTCTACAATCTTGTACGTAAGGAAAGCTGGAAACCCATAAGCCAGATAACCTACTAAGTGAAGTAAAATATCAGCAACCAGCGCACCGGAAACACCCACTGCGTTAGAGACTTGATCATTACTACCCGTCGTCATGTACGCTGGGTCTTCAGGGGAGTAACTGAGCAACGCAATAAGAATAAAAATCGCCAATAAAAAGTAGGCAATCAGCGCACCTTCTTTACTTAACCTTTGTATTACACTGTTTACTTCCGCTTCGGGTGTGGGCTTAGTCATTGCTACATTTTTCAATTTATTCAGATACCTGCGAGTAGTTTATACGATCAATTCTAGAAAAGTTAGCAAAGAATAGCTAAACGTTCTATCACTTAGCGTGAGCTGACAATGGGTGAGCCCTACTTTAGCGTGTAATTATTCATAGGTTATCGGGCAATTACTGCTTAGGATTAAGCGCTTTAACTAAATAGAGAAAAGAATTTTAGGTACAATGTCGCCTTACACTTTAATTCACCGTGGCTGTCTCCACATTGTGAATAACAAGCGCGCCAATGGACCATTATTTTAGGGAAATTCTATGACCGACGTTCAACACCACAAACTGATTATTCTTGGATCTGGCCCAGCCGGCTACACTGCAGCAGTCTATGCAGCTAGAGCCAACCTAGACCCTGTTGTGCTTACAGGAATGGTCCAAGGTGGGCAACTCACCACGACTACAGATGTAGACAATTGGCCAGGAGACGTCGAAGGCTTGCAGGGCCCAGACCTAATGGAGCGGATGAAGAACCATGCAGAAAAATTTGATACTCAAGTGCTGTTTGACCATATTAACAGCGTTGAATTAGGCCAACGCCCGTTCAAGCTTGTGGGCGACAGTGCAACCTATAGCTGCGACGCCCTAATTATTGCAACGGGTGCTTCTGCCCAATACCTTGGTCTTGAATCTGAAACCGCATTCATGGGCAAAGGCGTCAGTGCCTGCGCTACCTGCGATGGCTTCTTTTACCGCAACAAACCTGTTGTGGTTGTTGGAGGCGGCAATACCGCCGTCGAAGAAGCGCTGTATTTGTCCAATCTTTGCTCACACGTCACCTTAGTGCACCGAAGAGACAGCTTAAGAGCAGAGAAGATCTTACAGAAAAAGCTCTTTGAGCGCGTGGATGAAGGCAAAATGACAGTTCTTTGGAATCATACTCTCGATGAGGTAACCGGCGACGATATGGGCGTAACTGGAGTGAATCTGAAACACACTGAGAATGGCGACCTGACCGCCCTGACAGTCGATGGAGTATTTATTGCTATTGGGCATATCCCTAATTCGGATATCTTCAAAGGTCAGTTAGAAATGAATAACGGCTATGTCGTTGTTAATACTGGACTCGGTGGCAACGCGACTCAAACCAGTGTGCCCGGAGTATTTGCTGCTGGCGATATTGCTGACCAAGTGTATCGACAAGCGGTCACTAGCGCAGGATTTGGCTGTATGGCGGCTCTCGATGCTGAGAAATTCCTGGACGAGTAGGCCCAGCCTGAAGTAGTACATGCTATGCCTGTCAGTTGGTTAGAATCTACTCAGCCCGGTTTCCCGCCGGTTAATGAGGCCTTAGAGGAACCCAATGGTCTTCTTGCCGCCGGCGGTGAACTGACCGTACCTTGGCTTGTAAGCGCCTACCGAGCCGGCATTTTTCCTTGGTTTGAGGAAGGCCAGCCGATTCTTTGGTGGAGTCCAGATCCTAGAATGGTGTTAAAGCCGGAAAGCCTCAAGATTTCCCGTAGCATGACCAAGTTTTTAAGACGATGTCCCTTTGAAGTAACTATGGACACCGCGTTCCCTGAAGTCATCAATGCCTGCGCGCAGCCCAGAGATGAAAACGGCGGAACTTGGATAACTGAGGAAATGCAAGATGCTTACATTGCTCTGTTTAACGAGGGGGTTGCGCACTCAGTAGAGGTGTGGCTTGACGGAGCTTTAGTAGGAGGATTATATGGTGTGGCTATGGGACAAGTGTTTTTCGGCGAATCAATGTTCAGCCGCGAGAGTAACGCATCAAAGACTGGGTTCGTTCGACTGGTGCAGCAGTTAAGAAAATGGCACTTTAAATTGGTCGATTGCCAAGTTACTAGCGAGCATCTCTCCTCTCTGGGGGCAACTGAAATATCCCGGGACCAATTTAATCAATATTTAAACGACTACGTGAATAACCCGACTCAACAGCCGCTATGGCTGTTTGATGAGACAGAACTATAAGTATTAATTTATGACATCCAATTCAAACTCCAAGTCATTGAACTCAGTGCGGTTATTTAGAACATCACCTCACCCTTGTAGTTATAAAACTGATCAAATTGCGGCCACTGTTTTCGTGGATCCCGACCTTGTCATTGATAAAAATATAAACACCAAGTTAAGCGAGCGCGGCTATCGCCGGTCTGGTGCTCACCTGTATCGCCCAGATTGTGAAAACTGTTCTGCATGCCTTTCCTGTCGCATCCCCGTTGAGCAGTTTGAGTTTAAACGTCGCCATCGTAAAATTTGGAATAGTAATCAAGATTTACGCGTTGTTGAGTGCACAGATTTGACAGGGGCTGAGCCCTTCGAGCTTTACGAACGCTATATTAATGAGCGCCATGACGACGGTGACATGTACCCGGCAACCGCGGAGCAATTTGAGGCGTTTATAAAAACCAAAACTGTGGATACGAAATTCCTCAAATTCTATCTCGGGGACGACCTCGTGGCCGTTAGTGTGACTGACGTGCTCGACCACGGTTTGTCAGCAGTCTATACGTTTTTTGATCCGCTTCATCACAAGCGCTCCCTAGGGGGGTATGCCATCCTTTGGCAGGTAACAATGGCGCAGAATATGGGGCTCCCCTACTTATTTTTAGGGTACTGGATAAAAGACTGCAAGAAGATGGAGTACAAAAGCAATTATCGACCCTTACAATTTTTGGTGGAGGGACGCTGGATCGCGGTAAATTAGCAGGCCTTCGCTTTGCTTATCTAGCAAAAATCCGGCACAATGCGCCCGCAATTCAAGACCTAGAGAGCATTTAATGGCAAAAGAAGATCAGATTGAAATGGAAGGCGAAGTGGTAGACACACTTCCGAACACAATGTTTCGCGTGAAATTAGAGAATGGCCACATCGTGACGGCCCATATCTCCGGTAAGATGCGCAAAAATTACATTCGAATTTTGACAGGCGATCAGGTACGGGTTGAACTTACCCCCTACGACCTGACCAAAGGCCGCATCACCTATCGAGCAAGATAAGCCGCCGATCGATTGTCAGCGGCTACTCTAATTTTCCTGGATTTAGCCGTTTGCGTCACTAAGCTCCCGCTTTTCTTGCTTTTTACGACCTTTGATTTCCAGCTGGATGTCTTTGTCGCTCGCACTTACATAGACATCCCCACCACCGTTCGCTAATTCTCCAAACAGGATGTCCTCGGCCAGAGCCTTTTTGAGCTTTTCCTGGATTAGCCGCGCCATTGGGCGTGCACCCATGGCCTCGCTGTATCCATTGTCCACAAACCATTCAACCGCCGAATCATCGATATGCAATTGGACGTTCTTGTCGTCCAGCTGAACCTGTAAGTTAACAATAAACTTGTCCACCACTGTCCGTATTGTTTCTGGCCGCAGGTTGCCAAATTGCACAATACCATCCAATCTGTTTCTAAATTCCGGTGTAAACGATTTTTTGATGATCTCCATACCATCGGATGTGTGGTTTTGTTCCGTAAACCCAATCGAAGCACGGCTCATTTCCTGCGCCCCCGCATTGGTTGTCATAATCAAAATTACGTTCCTAAAATCAGCTTTACGGCCATTGTTATCCGTTAGCGTTCCATGATCCATCACCTGCAGAAGCAAGTTAAACACATCTGGGTGGGCTTTCTCGATTTCATCGAGAAGCAGCACACAATGGGGGTTTTTAGTGACCGCCTCCGTCATCAAGCCGCCCTGGTCAAAGCCTACATAGCCCGGTGGTGCACCGATTAAACGGGAAACTGTATGCCTCTCCATATATTCAGACATGTCGAACCGAATCAGTTCGATTCCCATGATCTTGGCCAATTGCTTGCTGACTTCCGTTTTACCAACTCCGGTTGGCCCTGAGAATAAAAATGAGCCAATTGGCTTTTCACCCTCATTAAGACCTGCTCGTGAAAGTTTGATTGCTGTTGCAAGCGAGGAAATCGCTTTATCTTGACCAAAAACAACCATTTTCAGATTCGGCTCTAAGCTCTGTAAGGCTTCCACATCAGAACTAGACACATGTTTAGGCGGAATTCGCGCTATCGATGCCACCACTTTTTCCATATCCGTGGCCTGAAGTAGCTTTTTTCGCTTACTGGCGGGCTGCAGGCGCTGAAATGCCCCCGCCTCATCGATAACATCTATCGCTTTATCAGGCATGAAGCGGTCATTAATATATCGATCAGCCAGTTCGGAGGCAGCTCGCAAAGCTTTGTCGCTGTAGCGCAGATCATGATGCTCTTCAAATCGAGACTTCAGGCCTCTGAGGATTTTATAGGTCGTATCAACATCAGGCTCATCAACATCAATCTTCTGAAAACGCCTTGATAAGGCTCTATCTTTCTCGAAAATACCGCGATATTCCTGATACGTTGTAGAGCCTAGACAGCGAAGATGGCCCGAGGTAAGCACTGGCTTGAGTAAATTCGATGCATCCATCACTCCGCCTGAGGCAGCGCCGGCACCTATGATTGTATGAATTTCGTCTACAAATAATACAGAATTTTCAGTTTTCTTAAGCTCGGCTAATAGCGCCTTGAAGCGTTTTTCGAAATCTCCACGATACTTGGTGCCAGCCAAAAGAGCGCCTAGATCCAATGAATAGATGACACTGTCAGCCAACACATCTGGCACTTCTCCATCCACGATCCGCTTCGCTAAACCTTCCGCCACAGCTGTTTTGCCAACACCGGATTCGCCTACCAGCAGGGGGTTGTTTTTTCGTCGACGAGACAATACCTGGACAACCCGAGTAACTTCTTCATCACGCCCGATGAGAGGGTCTATTCTTCCTTGCTCAGCTTCTTCGTTTAAATTTGTGGCGAAGTTGGTCAAAGGATTACCAGATGATTCACCCGTGCTGTCCTCTTCTGCTTGCCCAGCAACTCCCTCGCTTTCATCGGTCTGGCCAGGAACCTTGGAAATGCCATGGGTAATAAAGTTCACGACGTCGATGCGGGCAATATCTTGGAGTTTTAGGAAATACACCGCTTGGCTTTCTTGCTCGCTAAAAATGGCGACTAGAACGTTAGCTCCTGTGACTTCCCGCTTACCAGAGGACTGCACATGAAAAACAGCCCGTTGCAGCACTCTCTGAAATCCAAGGGTTGGCTGAGTTTCGCGGCTTACTTCTGATTCGGGTATTAACGGAGTCGTTGCATCCACAAAATCGACCAGTTCACCTCGCAGTTTGCCTAGATCACAGTCACAGGCTAGAAGCACACTAGAGGCCACTTCGTTATCCAGTAACGCTAGAAGAAGGTGTTCTACAGTCATGAATTCATGACGTTTTTTACGCGCACCCTTAAATGCATAATTGAGGGTGGCTTCTAAATCTTTACTTAACATAAACAGCCTTTAAATTAATCGGTTGAACCCAAGCAGAGGATTATCTATCTACTTCAACGGAGCACAGCAAAGGCTGTTCACACTCTCGAGAGTAGTCGTTAACTTGAGCTGCTTTGGTTTCAGCGACATCTTTACTGAACACTCCGCAAACGCCCTTACCTTCTGTATGAACCTTCAACATGATTTGAGTCGCTTTTTCAGCGTTCATGTTGAAATATGACCGAAGCACTTCAACTACGAAGTCCATCGGCGTGTAGTCGTCATTGATTAGAACGACCTTGTAAAGAGGCGGTCGCTTTAACTTCGGTTTTTCGGTGGTGGCAGCGAAACCTGTATTGTCATCCGCGCCTTCGTCATTTTGGCCGCCAATCGGCCCTATCGGTAGTTGGGTCATCTCTAAGTCTAGTAGATGTTTTGTCTGCATACTCATAAAAGAACGTCAAAAATGGGATTTAATTGCGATAAATAGATCCGATTATTCTGCGCCAGAATAGCTTTCAATAAAAGGATTTTATGGTTATTCGCCAAAGGCGATTATTTTTGCTACAGCCCATGTTATGGGGGCTTGAACGGCGATTTCAAGTAAATTAAACATCCGATTACTTTGCACTCAAAAGTAATCGCTTTGACAAGAACCTGTCTTTCATGTCAACGTTAGCTTAAGTGAGCTTGACTCACGCTAAAAACTATAAAAAATAATAAGAAGTACGGAGTAAGCCTATGAGCACCGGGCAAGTAAAATGGTTCAATAATGCAAAAGGGTTTGGTTTTATTCTCCCGGACGATGGTGGAGATGATCTTTTTGCTCATTACTCAGCCATTGGCATGGAAGGTTACAAAACCTTGAAAGCCGGCCAATTGGTTACCTTTGAGACGATCGAAGGACCTAAGGGACTCCACGCTGCAAACATCCATGCCGCCGAGGCCCCACCTTCTACAGATAGCGAAAGTGCTACTGAGACGGAACCCCAAAGCACCGCAACTCCTGGCTAGCAGGCTTCTCCGCATCTGCCTTTGCTCGCACTGAGAAGGGGTTCGATTGAGCCCTCCTCAACGGCGCTTGTCCTAAACATTAGGCAGATAGGATGTTAGAGTCCCTCTCCTTTTTAGATTCCAGAAAATGGGCAGGGGTTACTGACCCCTTTCTTCTATGGCGCGCATCATTTTACTCAACAAACCCTATGGGGTTCTCTCGCAATTTACGGGTGATCAACCTGAAACTACCCTTGCACCACTGATACCGCACAAAGGTTTTTACCCTGCCGGACGCTTAGACAAAGATTCCGAAGGGCTTCTGTTACTCACTGACGATGGAAAGCTTCAGCAAACCCTCAGCAATCCCCGCTATAAAAAATCAAAAGCTTACTTGGCTCAAGTGGAGGGCATTCCAGATTCGGCGGCCCTGGAGCAACTGCGCAAGGGCATCATTCTAAAAGATGGCAAAACCTTGCCAGCGAAAGCTGAGCTAGTCGATGAACCTAGCCTGTGGGCTCGAATCCCTCCTATCCGAGAGCGGAAATTGATTCCTACGAGCTGGTTAAAACTCACGCTAAGGGAAGGCAAAAATCGGCAGGTTCGTCGCATGACAGCGGCGGTAGGTTTTCCTACTCTTCGATTGGTTAGGGTCCAAATAAGCGATTGGCACATCGGACATTTGCAGCCTGGCGAGCATCAAATGGTCGAACTTCCTTAGTAAATCAGCCCGCAAAGCCGCTGCCTGCCAGGACTTTCTTGGTACCTACGTATTTTCAGAGTCCCAACGTTGAAGAGCCTTAGCATCGCTTTTCCTGCTTGCTATCCACTCTGAACCTGCCTCACTTCTTTGCTTTTTCCAAAACGGGGCGCGGCTTTTGAGAAAATCCATGATAAACATGGCCGATTCGAAAGCGGCATGCCGATGTGCACTCGCTGTTCCCACGAATACGATCTGCTCTTTTGGGCCTAGCTCTCCCACCCTATGGATAACTTTGCAAGCCTGTATTGGCCAGCGCGCTTTAGCGTCTGAGACTATCTTCGCCAGACTGCGTTCTGTCATGCCAGGATAATGCTCCAGATAAAGCGTTTTAACAGTGTCGTTCGATTGATCGTTTTTATCATAAAACTCACGCACCAGCCCTGAAAACGTAACTATCGCGCCTGGATCACCAGCAACTTCGCGGAGGCTTTCGTATTCCTTAGCCAAATCAAAGTCCTCTGTTTGTACACTAATCAACTCAACCTCCTGTCATGGGCGGAAAAAAGGCCACTTCATCGTCATCCGACAATACATAGCTTTTTTCAACAACAGTCTGATTTACGGCGACAAGCAGAGATTTTGTACCCACGACCACAGCAGCAAACTTAGGCTCCTCAGATTCTAGCGCCGTCATAAGGTCAGCCACCGTACGTATGCTACTGCTCAGCGGCATCTCTTGCCCTTCTACGCCCATTTGTTCGCGAACGTTGGCAAAATATTGAATCCTCAACATACGGTTACTGATCTCCTTTCACATAGTGACCGCTGCGACCACCGGATTTTTCATCAAGACTGATGCCATCGATAACCATGTCTTTATCAACTGCTTTGCACATATCATAGATTGTTAAGGCTGCAACGGACACGGCAGTTAGCGCCTCCATTTCAACGCCAGTTTGTCCGCTGACCTTACAGCGAGAACTGATCACCACACTGTGGGTAGTAGCGTCGAGTTCAAAGTCTACATCTATCGAGGTCAGCATTAGAGGGTGACATAGAGGGATCATGGAAGAACAAGATTTTGCTGCTTGAATGCCCGCAATACGCGCAACCGCGAGCACATCCCCTTTCTTGTGACCACCTTGGGTCACAAGCTCAAATGTTTTTGGCGCCATCCGGACCTGACCGCTCGCTCGTGCGATTCTTTCAGTAATCTCTTTGCTGCCAACATCAACCATCTTGGCATTGCCGGATTCGTCTATGTGACTTAATTCGCTCATCGCTTTCTCTCTTGCAGTTTCTTGACCATCATAGGGTTAAGCTATTATCGCCGTTTGGCAGGGGAATCAAAAGAAGATTCCTATGCATCTCAACACCAAGAAACACTCCACCATTGATAGGCAAAGAAATCATGAACTAATTGGGTGCCAATGGCCTCGCGTGTCCTAAAAGCTCGCCTGCCCTAAAAGATTAGAGCAGCCACTCTAAAACATTGCGTCACAGCAGAGATAAACGCTAGCATTGTCTTTTTCGGGAATCCCTCTTTGACTGACTACCCTCATATTACTGTCGCGACTGTTGTAGAACGAAATGGACAGTTTTTAATGGTAAAAGAACGCTCCAACGGCAATACGGTAGTGAATCAACCCGCAGGCCACCTTGAGCTCGGGGAAACCCTGCCTGAAGCCGCAATCAGAGAAACTCTTGAAGAAACTGCTTGGCGAGTAGAATTAACTGGGTTCTTAGGGATCTATCATTTTAAATCTCAAGCAAACGGAATTACTTATGTGCGCCACTGCTTTATCGGTAAAGCTATCGAGCACCTTGAAAATCTGCCATTAGACCCAGACATAGAAGCAGCGCTTTGGCTGGATTCCGGCTCAATTCAAAACGGCACTACTTTACTGCGTAGCCCTTTGGTTAGCCAAGCAGTAACAGATTTCTATACTAAGCCCCACTATCCTTTATCCTTGATAAGCCCTTGTTATGAAAAATAAAACAGTAATCGTCGGCATGTCTGGTGGAGTAGACTCTTCGGTAGCCGCGCACCTGTTGATTCAGCAAGGCTTCAGCGTGTCAGGGCTGTTTATGAAAAACTGGGACGAAGACGACGGCACAGAATATTGCACAGCCAAAGAAGATCTTGCAGACGCTCAGGCGGTTTGCGACAAGCTCGGCATAATCCTCCACACTGCCAATTTTGCCGCAGAGTACTGGGACAATGTATTCGAGCATTTTCTTAGCGAATATAAGGCCGGCAGAACGCCCAACCCAGACGTACTTTGCAACCGAGAAATTAAATTCAAAGCATTTTTGGAGTACGCAATTACCCTAGGTGCAGACTTTATTGCAACCGGCCACTATGTGAGAAAGCGCGTAATACAAGGCCAAACTCAATTGCTAAAAGGCCTTGATGACAACAAAGATCAGAGCTATTTCCTTTGTGAGGTAAACGATAGCTGCCTTGCTCAAAGCCTGTTTCCCGTCGGTGATCTGCCCAAACCAAAAGTACGTGAAATAGCGGCTCAGTTGGGACTCAAGACCCACAACAAAAAAGATAGCACTGGCATCTGTTTCATAGGGGAGCGCAAGTTTAAGGACTTCTTGGAACAATACATACCGGCACAACCGGGCCCGATCCAAACCAAAGATGGCGAGGTTATAGGCGAGCATGCAGGTCTGATGTATTACACTTACGGCCAACGCCAAGGGCTAGGTATTGGTGGCAAAAAAAACCATGGAGATGCCCCTTGGTATGTCATCGAAAAAAACCTAAATGAAAACATTCTTATTGTTAGCCAAGGCAATGAAAATGAAGAACTATTTTCATCAAGGCTTATCGCATCAGCTCCTCGTTGGGTGAACCCACAAGCCCCTTCAATTCCACTGTCCTGCAATGCTAAGGTGCGCTACCGGCAGACAGATCAAGCTTGCAGAGTCACGTTACTAGAAGACCAAAGAATTGACGTTGAATTTGCTCAACCCCAGCGGGCTGTGACTCCCGGTCAGTACATCGTTTTCTATGAAGGAGAAACCTGTTTAGGTGGTGCGATCATTGAACAATTCATCCGATAAGTATTCAACGTGGGAAAAAGAAAACATCGCGCTTGCCGCTGTGGCACAGTGCGCGGTTTTGGTGGACAAGCTTGCGGTCTCAGGCCGTGTTGATGAACAGCAGTTGGCGCTCAGTCTAAATCCACTTTTCGTGTTAAATCCAAACTCCTTCTCTGATATTTATCCGAGCGTGGTAGACCTAAGCCAAGGACTCCGAACCATCGAAGAGATGTTTGGCAATACCCGCCCACAGAAAGACTCATTGACCTTGAAATACATTCTTGGGCTCCTGCATCTCCATAACAGCTTCCGCAAAGATAACGACATGCAGGTGATGGTTCGCCAGCGGATAAAGGGAATACCTTCTCTCGATATTAAGCGAAGTCAGCAAAGCGATGATAGAATAGCGGTCGCGGAAAATGAGCGCAGTATTAAGCTACTGGCGGCCCTATATCAAGATACGATAAGCACCCTATCCTATCGAATTCAAATTCAAGGAAAGTCAGATTTCCTGAAAGACGCGTGGGTAGCAGAGCAAATTCGGGCGATTCTATTAAGCGGCATCAGATCCGCTTTGTTATGGCATCAACTTGGCGGGCGAAGATGGCGCTTACTGCTCTATCGCTCCCGAGTCCACGAGACGGCAAAACAGATCAGACGAACCCTGCTCAGCCGTCATTAAACAACATAAAATTTTACTAATATCCACAAAGCATTGACTTTAAAATCAATAGCTTAGACTTTTAATTTAAGGCACATTGATGAAAACTAATTCCCTTAACGCTCTAACAGCCATATCCCCTTTGGATGGCAGATATCGCAGCAAGAGCCATGACCTGGCCAGCTATTTCAGTGAATTTGCGCTTATCCGATATCGAGTTCTAGTAGAAATTAGGTGGTTGCAAACCCTTGCCAGCAATCCAGATATCAAGGAATTAGCCAACTTTAGTGACTCTGAGAATTCTTTACTAAATGCCCTTGTTGACCAGTTTGAGCTAAAGGATGCAGAGCGAGTAAAGGAAATAGAAGCGACGACTAATCATGACGTGAAAGCCGTTGAATATTTCATTAAAGAAAAACTCCAAAGTCATGCAAACCTAACTTCCAGGCTTGAGTTCGTCCATTTTGCCTGCACCTCTGAAGACATTAACAACTTAGCTTATGCGCTAATGCTCAAAGACGGGCGGGATTCAGTGATGGTCCCCATCATGGAAACCCTGATTGAGAAACTAACCGATTGCGCGACAAGTTTTGCCGACCAACCCCTGCTTTCCCGTACTCACGGCCAAACTGCGTCACCCACCACAGTAGGCAAGGAGTTCGCTAACGTGGTTCATCGCCTCAAACGGCAGCTTGAAGGTTTTTCCAACTCTCCTATTCTTGGCAAAATAAACGGTGCTGTTGGAAACTACAATGCCCATCTATCGGCCTATCCTTTTGTCGATTGGAGTGTAGAAGCTCAAAAGTTTGTTGAAACTTTAGGGCTGACTTGGAACCCTTATACCACCCAGATTGAACCACATGACTTCATTGCTGAATCATTTGATGCTTTGGCCCGCTTCAATACTGTCTTGCTAGATTTCGATCGGGATATTTGGGGATACATTTCCCTGGGATACTTCAAACAGAAAACAGTAGCCGGTGAAGTAGGCTCATCCACGATGCCTCACAAAGTAAACCCAATTGATTTTGAAAACTCTGAAGGTAACTTAGGGCTTGCCAACGCCATTATGAATCATATGTCTGCGAAGTTGCCGATTTCTCGCTGGCAACGGGATCTCACAGATTCTACGGTTCTTCGTAACATTGGCACCGGTTGGGCTTACGCGCTTATTGCGTATCAAGCCACGCTCAAAGGTGTGAGTAAATTAGAACTCAACCCTGTGGTGGTTGACGCAGATATTGATAAAAGTTGGGAAGTCTTAGCCGAACCTATCCAAACAGTCATGCGCAGGTACTCAGTACCAGAGCCTTATGAAAAGCTGAAGGCATTAACTCGAGGAAAAGGCATCACAGAACAGGCTTTAGGGGAGTTTATTGCTAATCTGGATATCCCAGAGGAAGCGAAGCAAGAGCTTCTCAGCCTAAGCCCTCGAAAGTATATTGGCAACGCAGCGGTGCAGGCGAAGAACGTTTGAATCCTTTACAGCTAAACCCCAACTTCGATTTCGAAGAGTTTCTGACCGATTACTGGCAGCAAAAACCACTGTACATCCCTCAATTGATTCCCGGATTTACGGACCCTTTGAGTCCAGAAGAACTCGCCGGGCTTGCTATGGAAGCAGACTGCGAGAGCCGTCTGCTGGAAGGCACAGACCCAAAAAGCTGGACGCTCAGCCAAGGGCCTTTCCCTGAGGAACGCTTTACGGCTCTGCCTGAGGATGGCTGGACACTGTTAGTGCAAGCGGTCGATCAATGGAACGAAGAAGTTTATGAGTTAAAACAGCTCTTTGAGTTCATCCCTCAGTGGCGTATCGAAGATGTTATGGTTTCTTTCGCCGCTAATGGTGCTGGAGTGGGCCCGCACTTTGATTTTTATGACGTCTTTTTAGTGCAAGGCAGCGGTGAACGTCACTGGCAACTAGGGCCAAAATATACCTCCCACTCAAAACAATCCAATTGTGCGGGGCTCTCGATACTCGACGAATTTTGCAAAGAATTCGAATACACCCTGCGGCCCGGCGATGCGCTCTACATTCCTCCTCAATATGGCCACTGGGGTAAATCAATAAAACGCAGTTTGTGCTACTCAATAGGCTTCAGAGCTCCGTCATCCGCCGAAATACTCGAAGGTTATAGCGACTTGCTAATAGACTCCTGTCGCCCAGAAGATCGCTACAAAGACCCCAGCCCACACCTCCCCAGCCAACGAGGTGAAATTGAGGAAAAGTCAATTGAACCCAGTTTTGAAAGACTGCTGCAGCTAGTTGAAAATAAAGCCAATTACTTTCGCTGGTTTGGCGAATCGGCGACCCGTCCCAAATATCCCACCGGAATTACTCCTCTCTCGGAACCCCTTGACGCGTTAGGACTGTTGGACGAAATTGCGGCTGGAGCTACCATTGCGGTCAATCCAGGATCAAGGGTTTCCTTTTTGACCTTAAAATCCGAAAATGAGACATTCTTATTTGTAGACGGGGAAACAATAATCCTCAATAAAACAAAAGCTTGGCAAGCTAAGTCAATTTGCAGTTCACCAGAAATCGCAAGCAATGAACTACTAAAAATGTCTCAGGATCCAGAAGCACTCAAATTGCTTCTAACACTGCTTAACCAAGGCAGCCTGATAAGCTACTAAGAACCCATCCCATCGACGATTCAAGCACATATGTAGTGAACCTGCCTTACTCAGAGGACGCCGAGGCACTGCTGTGTTTCGTGGCTGGGCGAAGCTTTCCGGTCATAATGGAAAGCAATGGGGAGAATAGTCAACAGGCTGAACGTGACTTAGGGCATAATCGCTATACTATTTTATCCGCCGATCCTGTCTCGTTCTATACCCTCGAAAGCTTAGAGCCTGCCTCAAGTGTCTATCGCAAAATCAGAGAGTTACAAAGGAAGTTTCTTACCCTTTCTGAACCTTTAACTAAAAGGTTGGCTGAGCTCCCTTTTCAAGGGGGAATCGCGGGCTATCTTGGCTATCCTAAAGTAGTGAGTAAAACCGAGCTAAGTATTGGAGATGGCCATTTTGGAGCCTATTTATGGGCGATCGTTATTGACCATAAACTCAAGCAGACCTGTTTAGCCATTCACCCTAACTGCGATGCCAACGTAGCCAGAAAACTAAAAAGTCGGTTAACTGAAATTAATTTCGGGTTACAGAAGAAGCCTGTAGAAGCGTTCACTAACTTTGTATTGAAAGGTAGTTTTACCGCTCATATGGATTCTACGACATATCGCTATGCTTTTGATAAAGTTAAGAATTACATTAAAAATGGCGATTGCTATCAGGTTAACCTAACGCAAAAATTCAGCGCTCCATGTACGGGGACCCCCTTCGGTGCTTACCTTCGATTAAGGCATATTAGCCCTACACCCTTTTCGGCATTTATTGGCGGAGCAAATAAAGCCGTAATTAGTCTTTCACCGGAACGCTTTGTCTTAAATAGAGCCGGCAAAATAGAAGCTAGGCCTATCAAAGGTACCCTTGCTCGCTGCTTAATAGATAAACAACAGGACAAGGCAAACGCGTTGAAGTTAGTGAACAGTGAGAAAGATAGAGCAGAGAACTTGATGATAGTTGATCTCCTGCGTAACGATTTAGGGAAGATTGCGAAAACAGGATCTGTGAAAGCCACCAAACTATTCGAAGTGGAGTCCTACAGCAATGTCCACCACCTTGTAAGCACCGTTTCAGCGTCTTTAGCAGACGGGTACGATTCTATTGATATGCTTAATCATTGTTTTCCCGGCGGTTCTATCACTGGCGCGCCCAAGCTCAGGGCAATGGAGATAATTGAAGAAGTCGAAGTCAGCAACCGGGGGCCCTACTGCGGAAATGTTTTTTATTGGTCCAGTTCAGGTGATTTTGATAGCAACATCGCCATTCGCACTATGCAATGGAACAAGGGACCCGGTGACCTAGATTCGATAGACTGCTGGGCCGGTGGAGGCATCGTGGCAGACTCGGACTGTGATAGCGAATATCAAGAATGTTTCGATAAAATTCAAAACCTTATGACTGGGCTCGAAGGTTAACTCTTGCCCGGCCCAGTTCTGCTAACTCCAGTCTATTCTTTGAACTCGTAATTATTATAGAGTCAATTCTCGATTGCTGGCTGCTAAAAATTGCTTTTTCAATTCTTCATAAGCAGTTACAGCAGGATATTGAGGAAACTCCTCTATTACGTTGGCTGGCGCTCTAAACAAAATACCTGCATCCGCCTCCGAAAGCATTGTAGTGTCATTGTAAGAGTCTCCGGACGCAATAACCCTAAAATTGAGCTGATGAAAAGCTTTGACCGATTGTCTCTTTGGATCCTTTTGACGGAGTTTGTAGTCCACGATTTTACCATCAGCATCCGCTATTAGTCGGTGACAAAATAGCGTGGGAAAACCCAGCTGAGCCATCAATGGTTGAGAAAACTCGTAAAATGTATCTGATAGAATAACCACTTGAAAACGCTCTCTGAGCCAGTCCACAAACTCAGGAGCACCTTCGAGAGGCTTCATTGTGGCGATTACCGCTTGAATATCTGGAAGCCCGAGACCATTCTGGTTCAGCAGGTCCAAGCGCTGGCGCATGAGAACATCATAATCAGGGATGTCCCGAGTCGTCGCTTTAAGTTCAGCTATCCCGGTTTTTTCTGCAAAATCTATCCAAATCTCGGGAACCAAAACTCCTTCTAAATCCAACGCTGCTATTTCCATTCCTTACCCTGTCCTCTCGGCTTTGTTCTTAAAATGTGAAGTTAGCAGATTGAGGGGTTTCATGACAATCTTATGCAAGAATGTGATCCGTGCAACACTACATATTGCTACTGAACTGCAACCCGCCCCTATATTTAGTGATATTTCAAATTTTTGGCACCCTAAGTCATTAAAATCATTACAGTTTTTCACGTGGAACATTCCCTGTAGCAGTGACACGAAAGCACTGGTAAGCTCGTGTATTAGCACCGGTTTAATCCGGCCTGCCAGTCAATAATCAATAAACCGTTTCAGGGATATCCATTGCATGCTGAGTGAATTCGACATCGAGCAGCTGAATAGCAAGTTTGAGCCCCTTCAGCCAAAACAAATATTGAAGGAAGTGAACAACCTCCTCCCCAACTCGATGTTGGCGTTCAGCGGTGCGGAAGATGTGGTTTTAATTGACATGGCGATGAAACAATCCATCGACATTAGTGTTGTGAGCCTCGACACAGGGCGTTTACACCCTGAAACCTACCGTTTCATCGAAGAGGTCAGAAATCACTACAACATCCCTATTGAGTGTCTTTACCCTAATCCGAAAGATCTAGAGGAATTTATTAAAAACAAAGGGTTATTCAGCTTTTATGAAGAAGGGCATGAAGAATGCTGCAACCTAAGAAAAGTGCGCCCCCTGCAGCGAAAGCTGACCTCAGTGGATGCTTGGATAACAGGACAGCGACAAGACCAAAGCCCTAGTCGAGCGGCGGTACCCATCATTGAAATCGATACGAAATTTTCGACGTCGTCCCACCAGGTGATTAAGGTTAACCCCCTTTCCGCTTGGACATCGGCAGAGGTATGGAGTTATATCAGACTGCTAGAACTTCCGTACAATGAACTACACGACAAAGGCATGCTAAGTATTGGCTGTGAGCCCTGCACACGATCCATAGGACCAGGCCAACATGAAAGAGAAGGACGTTGGTGGTGGGAGGAAGCCACAATCAAAGAATGTGGCTTACACCTTAAAGAAGTTAAGGAATAATCTAGAGCCAATCCCTAAAGAACCGGTAGCTGGATATCTTTAAACAGATCATCCAAATCCGCTTTACTATGCCGATAGCTGGTTTCCATGATGAGCTCACGCGTCAAATGGGGGGCAAACATTTGAATAAAATCAAACATATAACCCCTCAGAAAAGCGCCTTTCCTGAACCCAATCTTTGTCACACTCGCTTCAAATAAATGGCTGGCATCAATCGCCACTAGATCCGAGTCTGCGGAAGGGTTATACGCCATGGAGGCGACGATACCTACCCCAATTCCCAACCTTACATAGGTCTTTATTACGTCGGCGTCCGCAGCCGTAAACACTACTTTGGGCACTAACCCCTCAGCCGTGAAGGCTTCGTCGAGCTTTGATCTTCCTGTAAAACCAAAGGTATAGGTCACTAGAGAATAGCGAGACAAATCCTCGAGGCTTAGAAGGGGAATTTGCGTTAAAGGATGCCCTTTTGGAACTAGTATTGAACGGTTCCACTTATAGCATGGCATCATCACTAGATCGCTGTAAAGCTCCATTGCTTCTGTTGCAATCGCAAAATCCGCAGTCCCATCAGCTGCTAGTTCAGAAATTTGAGTCGGTGTTCCCTGATGCATATGCAGGGCGACCTCAGGAAACTTTGCGATAAAACTTTCAATGACATTCGGCAACACATACCGACACTGAGTATGGGTTGTGGCCAGCGCCAATGCCCCTTTAGTCTCGTCGCAAAACTCTTGAGCTACCGACTTTATGCTTTCAACTTTCCGCATAATTTCCCCTGCCGTTTTTAAAATGGATTCTCCGGCAGGAGTTATTTGTGTGAGGTGCTTGCCGCTACGTGAAAAAATTTCCACGCCCAGCTCATCCTCCAACAGGCGGATTTGCTTACTAATCCCGGGCTGCGATGTATATAGGCTCTGCGCGGTTTGGGAAACGTTTAAATCGTGATGGGCCACTTCCCAAATGTATCGCAGTTGCTGCAGTTTCATAATTTCTCCGTAACTTTAAGTTGGCAAACCGTAAAAAATGGCGTTATTCCATTTAGTTATTAAAATATGCCAAAATATTCCTTTAAAGAATAGGTAAAGCTTCCTATCTTTACCTTCCTTACCTTACAGCAGCCAGAGACCGCTACTCCCTCAGCGTAGACCAACATGGAATTCTTGCTACACATTTTGGCCGGAGCTAGCGTGGGCTTCATGATAGGGCTTACCGGTGTTGGCGGCGGTTCTTTAATGACCCCCCTCCTTCTGATGTTTGGCTATCCAGCACAAATAGCCATTGGAACCGATCTGCTTTACGCCGCCCTAACCAAAGCCAATGGCGCATGGAGCCAACACCAAAGAGGTAACGTCCGCTGGAAAATTGTGTTGTTACTGGCTGCTGGCAGCATACCCACCTCGCTGGCGCTTCACTTTTTTGTCTTAGAACTTGGCAACGAGACAGCTGACAACTACGAGCAACTGCTCACCCGTAGTCTTGGGCTAATGCTGGTAATTACTGGACTTATTCTAGTTTTCAAAGAAAAACTGCGCTTCGGCGCAATCAATGAGAAACCCAGGCTGGTGATGAATTTCCTGCATTGCCACAGCAATCGAATTACATTCCTCATGGGAATAGTGCTGGGGATATGTGTGACTCTGTCGTCTGTGGGTGCGGGTGCCTTTTGCGCTGCGGTATTATTAACGCTCTACAGCAAAACCCCTGCCTCACAAATCATTGCTACGGATATCGCCCATGCAGTTCCATTGACTCTCATCGCAGGCTTAGGGTATCTGGCCGCGGGCCAAGTGGACTTGACACTCCTCACTGCGTTGCTCGTAGGTTCCCTGCCGGCGATTCATCTAGGCGGAAGGATAAGCAACGCAATACCAGAGAAAATACTGCAACTACTGCTAACAGGAGTGCTACTAAGCCTTGGGGTCTACTATCTGATTCCCTGACAGGGCTATTCAATGGCTCAAACAATTCTGAAGGTTCTTGCTCGATTTCGATTAATTATTAGCGATACCGTGAGGAACATGACCCGTGGCCACGTGGTTGCGAGCGGAGTCACAATGCCCTTCTTGATCATCGAAAAAGATATCTGCATCAAACGCATGCAAAAACTCACCTTTGTCCATTCCGCCTAGAAACAGCGACTCATCAATTCGAATATTCCATGCGCGTAGGGTTTTAACCACTCTCTCATGGGCTGGCGCAGCTCTCGCTGTAACCAAACAGGTTCGTAAAGGCACTTCATCTTGAGGAAACGCTTTCTGAATTTGCTGTAGTGCTGCTAACACGTGCTTAAACGGGCCACCTGTCATTGGCTCATTAGCCGCCTTTCTTTCATTCTGCGTAAAGGCTTCTAAACCTTTGTTTTTAAATATTTTTTCTGACTCATCCGAAAACAAAACAGCATCGCCGTCAAAGGCTATTTTTAGCTCCCCATTGTCTCTATCAGATTTGCTCGAGGGCAGTATTGTCGCTGCCGCAACGCCTAACTCCAGTGCTTGCCTCACATCATAACCGTCTGTGGATAGGAACAAATGACTATTAAATGCAGAGATATAGCGATAAGGGCTGTCTCCTCCACAAAATGCGGCCCGCGTGATGTCCAACCCATAATGCTCAATCGAATTAAATATTCTTAACCCAGTATCCGCGCTGTTGCGCGACAGCAATATCACTTCAACGGGAGATTGTTCTAAGAGACTGTTCATTCCCAATAGCTTTTTAACCAAGTCAAACGCATCACCCGGCTCTAGGGGCTCATCTTCACGGGCAATTTGGTATTTTTGATAAGCATCCAAGCCCTCCTCTTCGTAAACTTTATGGCTTTCTGCGAGATTAAACAGTGCGCGCGAGGAGATTGCGATAACGAGTCTATCGATGGAAGGCTGTTTGCTGCTCATGGTCACTGGGTATCTGATAATTTTTGGATTGATCGAAATCTGAGTGTACCTCAAAACCGCCCAGCGTAGGGCTACACCGCAAAAAAGTACTCCTGCCCTGAGCAGGGTTGAACACGGTGACGACAAATTAACTAAAAATGTGAATTAAGTGTCAAAGCGATGGCGGAATTTCCCTAATCAGTCTAAACCTAAATGGAGGGGGCTAAAACAACACGTCCTGTCTACAGCTAATAATTTTAGGGTGAGTTAAAGGGATGGCATCAAGCCAAAAACATATGACAGATCACGATGACTTTCACGGCGAAACAGAAATAGTCTTTACTGCCACCGCTGACTTCGATGAGCACTTTAATTCAATTCCTCCAGCCAGCAGCATCAATAGCGCTGATTCGGGAAGCAGCGAAGAAACGACACCTTCCCCGCAATCGTCTTGCGATCAAGATGCCGCAGCCCAAGATCAGGTCGATCGACTCAAAGCCAAGCTAGAGGGTAGCCAAGCGCTTCGAACTGGCACTGACAATCACGCCAAACAGCTGCGCTTCAGACAGTTAATCAAAGAAACCAGAAGCTTAAACAAAGAATCTGAGAAATTTAATACACAATCTGCAGTCCTTCTTTCAGCGCTAACCAACTTAAAATCCGAGTTTGAAGAATCAGAAGCCACCAAATCCAATGCCATCAATGAGCTAATCTCACTTTCGAATACAGGAAAATCCCTTCTCCATGACCTGCAGATCAGCAAGGAAAATACGGAAGAAAGCACTGCCAACTTAAGTGCCATCCAGCAGAAGTCCGAGCGTATAGTCGAGAATTTAAACCGCTTCAGTGAAGAATCAAAAGAACAACAGCAAAGTCGCGCGGCGCTTTTAAATGATCTTCAAGAAGACATAAAGGAGATCACCAACGCTAAAACCGAGGCTATCGATAATGCTAGCAATGTCAATGATTTAGCGAGCAAATCAACACTTTTACTTGAAGATGTGACAGTGCTTCATCAACAAACGTCGGAAGGAGCTAAAAATCTAGAGGAGGCCCTGAGCACTCACCTAGACAAGAAGTCTGAACTCGATGAACTTGCCGGTTCTCTAAATGGCCTAAGGCAAGAACTGCAGCAGGAAAATCAGCTTCAGGTAAAGTTAAATACTCAGACCAAGAATCAAATTCAACAAACTGAAAAGCTCAATGAAGAGCAATCAACGCTCGTAGAACTGACCCAGCATCGCCATGAGGAACTTAGGAACGAGTTGAATAACTGTCTTGAGACAGCCAAAAAATACCAGTCCAAACTTCAACTCACAGAATCCAAACTGAAAGATGCACAGCTGTTACAAGAACGTTACAAAGACCAGTACCGCACAGCATTGGAAAAACTAGAAAGCAATGAGACCCTCCTTAAAAATGCGACTAAAGCTTTGGCGGAAACTAATGGTCAAAACGGAAAATTTAACTCAGCGATTGCAAACTTCCAGCACACCACTGAACAATCACAGCAATTAGTCATTAGGACTCAAACAACTTTAGAGTCGATTCTAACCCGCAACCAACTACTCGAACGGGAGAACAAGATTCTAGCCAGCAAATTGAATATGCAGACCGAATCGACTACAGCGCCCCAAAGGAGCGCAATCCCGACCAACGGTAATTTAAACGCTTTAAGTGATTTCAGCTTTCCAGACTCACAAAATCCTCAGCCGCAGCCTCTGAACAGTAAAAACGGCACCTTCAAGTTCATGGTTATTCTGGCCTTACTTATCCCAACCAGTTTTATCGCCTATTCACTTCTTAGCGAAGTTGATTCAAATGCCGATACACAACTCGTAGTCGAACCAGAAGCGAGGACAAACCGCCCGCTTCTAAGCGCTCAATAAGTTTGCCCTTCATAAACCTAGTAAGCTCTTGATTCGCTTCCTAAGCTTCTGATTAACTCCACATTAGTGTATTGCATACTTGCCAGAACGATTCCAAAAATCATGCAAAATCAAACTTTGACGATATCAAGACTTCAATAGAAAATTCTAGCCAGTGTAAACTCACGCTAAGGTGAGCATAGACGCTCGGAACTTTGGACCCAATGAGTTTATTACCCCCCGAGAAGCGACGTAAAACTGGCTTAATCCTTTCCGGTGGCGGCTCCCGAGCTGCTTATCAAGTGGGAGTTCTGCGGGCAATCGCAAATTTACTGCCTAAAAATTCCCCCAACCCTTTCCAAATAATTTCAGGAACTTCCGCTGGCGCACTTAATGGCGTTGCTTTAGCGGCTAACGCCCAACGGCTCAGAACGGGAGTTCGCACACTAGAACATATTTGGCAAACCATCGACAGTACCCGGGTCTACAAACCCTACGCTGGCAATCTACTAACCAGCGCCTCCAGCCTTGTACTATCAGTTTTCAACGGTAAAAAGCCAGATTCGGCACTGGCCTTGCTCGATAATACGCCGCTGAGGCAGCTCCTAGGGCATGTGATCCGTTTTGAGAGAATTCAGCGCAACATCGACCTTGGTTATTTGGATGCCATATCAGTCACCGCTTCAGCTTACAGCACCGGAGAATCTGTCTCGTTCTTCCAAGCAATGCAAGGGATTCCAGAGTGGCAAGGTCCCCACCGAATCGGGATCAATACTCGACTGGGCTTGGATCATTTGATGGCGTCAACGGCAATACCAGTGATTTTCCCCGCCGTTGCCTTGGGCAATCAATACTTCGGAGATGGCGCTATCCGCCAAATTGCTCCCACCAGCACCGCTATTCATTTGGGTGCTCAGCGAATTCTAGCAATCGGAGTAAGCGCTAATAAGAGCAAGAAGCCCTTAGAAAATGAAATGTTAGAACAGCCCTCATTACTAGCGATTTTGGGCCATATAATGAACAGCGCATTCGTGGACACCCTCGAAAATGATCTGGAATTTCTACGGCACATTAATGAAGTGGTTCCTCTAGTGCCTAAGAAAATAGCAGAAAAACAACAGCTTTCGGTTTCAAAGGTCAAGCTATTAGAGATTTCCCCGAGTGAGGAGCTAAACCTGATTGCTATGGAACATTATGACGAGCTACCGAAACCTATGGCCAAGTACATCAAAGAAGGCTCTTCTGGCACTCTGCTTAGCCTGATTCTCTTCGAAGCAGGGTTTTGCAAAGCCCTCTGCGAACTGGGTTACCGGGACGCCATGGCAAAGGAAAAAGAAATACTCGACTTCTTTTCTGAGTAAGCGCTAGAGCTCTTTATTCCGGACGATAACAAGCTCCAGTTCCCGCCAAACCGCAGTATCCTGCTGGGTTTTTAGCTAAATATTGCTGGTGATAATCCTCAGCATAGTAAAATTCCTCTAGGGGACTAATCTCCGTCGTAATCTCGGAATAGCCTTTCTCACGAAGAGCGGTCTGAAAAGCAAGCTGGCTCTCTTTTGCCTGTGCTTCCTGGCTTGGGCTAGAAGTGTATACAGCACTCCGATACTGGGTGCCGAGGTCATTCCCTTGCCGCATACCTTGAGTGGGATTGTGGGACTCCCAAAACGCGACTAATAGCTCCTTATAGCTAATTTTGGCGGGATCAAAGAACACGAGGACAACCTCTGCATGGGCAGTCGCCCCGCTACACACCTGTTCATAGCTTGGGTTGACCGTATATCCCCCCGCATATCCTGCGGCGGTGCTATACACTCCGTCCAGCTCCCAAAACAGCCTCTCAGCGCCCCAAAAGCAACCGAGCCCAAATACTGCTTTCTCTAGGTGCTCCGGAACCGGCTCTGCAATTGGATTGCCATTAACGTAATGCGATGTGTTGAAGCTAACGGCCTCATTACTTCCTGCAACCGCATTTTCAGCGCTTACTAGTTCAAGTTTTTTGCTCGCAAAATCAAATAACATGCCTCACCTCAATAGTTTCAATTTTTCCGCTTAACCCGCCTGAGAGCCTCATTTTTAGCTTCATGACAATCTCTAACCCGCTGGGTTTTGAATATGGTAGCCTTGGTCCCAATTTCAAGACCAAACGCAGCGGACGACTCTCTTAGAGACTTCTTTAAACCTTAGCGCTGCCCTGAAAGGATATACCCTGCAATGATACCGCTCTTTAATGTAAACGCCTCAAAAATTAGATCGCTCTTTAGTTACTCAACACTACAACCGACCCCCTTAACACAGCCAACGCGCCGCAGAGCATCCGCGTTGGTGACGAACCGGTTCCCCTCGCCTAGGTTAGGTCAGCATCTAAAATTTAGCGTCGCAATTTTGGTAGCGTCTGTCGGCCTTTCCGCGATAGCAGATACTCCAAGCCCAGCAAAAATGACTAATGCCCCTGCTCACAAACCGCCCTTGATTCAATCCAAGTCCGAGCGCACAGGCATTGAACACCCTTCTTCATCAAAGCCCCAATTAACATCGAGAGCTGCATCTACTATGCCCGAAATTCAGCCATTCACTATCGAGATACCAGATTCTTCGTTAGAAGACCTCGCTCACCGCCTAGCCTTGACTCGGTTACCAGATCAGCTTAACGCTGAACCCTGGCTTTATGGCACCGACCTCACCTATTTAAAGGAGCTTCTTAGCTACTGGCAAAACCAATTCGATTGGCGAGCCCAGGAAAAGAAACTTAATTCTTTTGATCAATTTACAACCCAAATAGATGATTTAAAAATACATTTTATCCACCAGCGTTCTAAAAAAACCGATGCTATACCGCTGCTATTAGTTCATGGATGGCCCGGTTCTATCAGTGAGTTCAATAGGATTATTGGCCCCTTAACTTCCCCAGAGGATCATGGCCTAGATTCGACAGATTCCTTTCACGTCATCGCGCCGTCATTACCTGGATTTGGCTTCTCTGAAAAACCTAGCGAAGCTGGATTCAGCCCAGAGAAAATTGCCCACCTGTTTGCTGAGCTTATGCAGACGCTAGGCTATGAAACCTACGCCATAGCAGGTGGAGACTGGGGAGCAGTGATTAACCGTCATTTGGCAAACACTTTCCCTGAACGATTAATCGGCCTCCATTCCAACATGATCTTAGCGGCTCCACCGGCGGACCCAAATCGAAGAGCCGCTGTCACAGTCTTGGAAAACGAGCTTAGGGAAGACCGCAAAACAGTAATGAGAAATGAATTCGCTTATCAACAAATTCAAGGCACTAAGCCACAAAGCTTAGGTTATAGTTTAAATGATTCTCCGGCCGGATTAGCCGCATGGATTGTTGAGAAATTCCACGGCTGGACCGATCTTTCTCCTAGCACCAGTAGAAATTTAACCGAACGAATTGCAATGGATGACTTACTCACCAATATTTCTATTTATTGGCATACCCAGACCATCACATCATCGATGCGCATCTACTACGAAAACCGGGATACGCCGCCAATGAAAGAAATGGGAGTGATTACGGTGCCCACAGGTGCCGCTGTGTTTCCGGCGGATATTTATATTACGCCAAAGGCTTGGGCGGAAGAATCCTATGATATTAAGCATTGGACCATCATGCCCCAAGGCGGCCACTTTGCCGCGATGGAAGAACCGGAACTGTATCTTCGTGATCTGCAAGAATTTTTCCGCTTGTTTAGATAGCCATCAAACTCTAATATCGTAGCCACAATAAAGAACAAAATCATCAACTTAAAGCGCCCACACTATGACTAACTCAAGTACAAACAACATGACCGGCATTCTAGGCTGGATCGAAAAGTCTGGAAACAAGCTTCCGGACCCTGTTTTTATTTTCATCTACTGCATTCTGGCAGTTGTCGCGATTAGCGTTATCTGTGCCATTGCGGGAGTCTCTGCAGTGCACCCAGTCAACGTTGATGCTGCGGGCAATGCAGTTATTGTTACCGCAGAGAGTTTACTGTCGGGAGATAACATTCAGCGCTTGCTAGTGGATATGCCAGAGACCTTCACCGGATTCCACCCCTTAGGTTATGTGCTTGTAGTAATGCTCGGGGCCGGCGTCGCTGAGCGCTCCGGCCTTTTTGGAACAGCCATGAGTGGTGCTGTTTCTAAAGCGCCAACCTTTTTCCTTACCCCGGCGGTAGCGTTTGTAGGCATCGTAGGCAATTTAGCCGCTGACGCCGCCTATGTGGTCCTCATCCCTCTTGCAGGGGTCGTGTTTGCAGCCGCAGGTAGACACCCCATTGCAGGAATAGCGGCCGCATTCGCCGGAGTCTCTGGCGGTTTCTCCGCGAATATCTTGCCGGGCCAACTAGATGCGCTTTTATTCGGCATTACCGAAGCTGCAGCTGAAACCATCCAGCCCTCCTGGGATCCGAACATTGCAGGTAATTACTATTTCATTATCGCCATGACTTTCGTGTTTTTACCGGTAATTTGGTACGTCACTGACCGAATAATCGAGCCTAAATTAGCCCCAGTTGACTACGATGATTTAGATGAAAGTACAGCTTCCGTGGCTAAAAATGGCAGCACCAGCCTCAGCGATGCTGAGATTAGGGGACTCAAAAGAGCCGGCTATGCAGCCCTCGCCATAGTTGCGCTTTGGGTTTTCCTGACCATTGGACCCGGCACACCGCTCATTGACGAAAGCGCCATACCTGAGGCTCGCTTCAATCCTTTCTATCGGTCCCTGGTTGCAGGGTTTTTCGTACTCTTCTTAGTCGCGGGCTGGGCTTATGGTTCTGCCACAGGATCAGTCAGCTCGCACCGAGACGTCGTCAAAATGATGAGCAGTGCAATGGCAGATCTCGCCTACTATCTAGTCTTAGCGTTTACTGCAGCCCATTTTGTTGCCATGTTTAATTGGTCCAATTTGGGTTTGATCTTCGCCATAAAAGGAGCAGCTGTGCTGGAAAGTTCTAGCCTTCCCGATGCCATGCTGCTGAGCCTTATCATCGTGTTTGGCTCAATGATAAATCTGTTTATAGGCTCGGCCAGCGCCAAATGGGCGCTATTGGCTCCTGTCCTAGTGCCGATGCTGATGTTAATTGGTATTAGCCCTGAGATGAGCACCGCCGCTTATCGAGTCGGTGATGGCGCCACCAATATCATCACCCCGCTAATGCCTTACTTTCCGCTTATTTTGATTTTTTGTCAGCGCTGGCAAAAAGAGTTTGGCCTTGGCAGTTTGGCGGCCACCATGCTTCCTTACTCCATGCTCATGTTGGGTGCCGGCATTGTGATGACCATTGCATGGGTAGTATTGGGCATTCCATTAGGCCCCAATGCGCCAATAGGCTATTCAATGTAGCGAGCCGGTGTCTGTCGCGACGAGAAAAGGCGTGTTAATTCACGCCTTTTCTCGTTAAGAACTGCAAAAACTTGCAGTTGCTCACAGCACTTACCTGCCAACCGAGGTGGTTGGTGGTGCTGGTGGTTAGAACTTTAACCTATGCCGAATTCCTTGATGCGTTAATGTTGCCAAACAAACTTCGAATAATCATTTTCTCATAGAGCTTCGCCATTTCAGAGCGGCTTTCACCCCCCTCTTGCTCGGACTCATTCACTTTGATTAAGGCGTATTGCTGAATGACAAGTAACGGAAGCACTACCCTCTGGCGCAAATCGATGCTCTCCCTACTGTAAGGGTTATCTCCCAATAGCTGAGTTTGGCCCGACACCTTGAGAATCATTTGCTGGGTCAGCTCAAACTCTGCGAGTAGAGTTTTCCAAAACCCACCATAGGTTGGATGCTCAGCCATGTAGGTGGTGAGTTTAAAATTCGCCTTCCTCATACTTTGCATACTGTTTTCCATCAGCGCCTTAAAAAACTTCGAGCGAGCACACAGATCCTGCATCTCAGGCATAAGCCCTTGCTCCTCCGCAGCCTTCAAGGCAGTCCCAACCCCATAGAAACCGGGCACATTTTGCTTGAGCTGTCCCCAGGCGCCCACAAAAGGGATTGCCCGAAGATCTTCAAACTTCAGGGCTGAATCACCTCCGCGTTTAGACGGACGACTCGCAATATTTGATTGGCCATAGAAATGCATAGGGCTCATCTGCTCCAAATAAGGTAGAAACAGAGGGTCGCCCTTGAGCGCAAGGTACTTGTCCAGCGCAGTGTTCGCGAGCTTATCAATCAGCTGCCTCTGATCCTCTGCAAGCTCTCTTTCAGGACGATCATAAAGGTTGTTCTCTATACCGGCAGCTAACAGTTGATTGAGGTTATGCCTTGCCGCCGCAGGCGTTCCGAAATAGGAGCTAATGGTTTGCCCTTGAATGGTCACTTGAATTTCATTGCTTTCGATTTTCTTACCGTGTGCCGCATAAAACTTGTAAGTATTGCCTCCTCCACGTGCCGGTGGCCCGCCTCTACCATCGAAAAATAGAACCTCAACACCTGCCTCACGGGAAACTCGAGTAATGTCTTCTTTGGCTCTATAGATACCCCAGTTTGCCATAAGGTAGCCGCCATCTTTGGTGCCATCCGAGAACCCCAACATAACAGTTTGTTTGTTGGATCTGCGACTTAGGTGCTTTTTATAAAGTGGAAGCTCGTAGAGTTGGGTCATATTTGGACCCGCGTCCTTTAAATCGGAAACGGTCTCAAACAGGGGAACTAAATCAACGGTAATGGGATCATCACCCCAGCCTGAAAGCCGGAAAAGCGCGATCATGACGGCCATATCGTAAACGCCTGAGCAATTACTGATGATATATCGGTGGCAGCCGAGCTCTCCGTTATTGTGTTGAATTTTTTTAATGGACTGCATTGAATCCAAAGTATCTTTCGCCAACTCGTGACTGAGCAAGCTGACGTCTACCTCTCCGGTAATCGATAAAAGAGTCTCTATTCTGCTTGCTTGGTCCTGTTCCAGCCAATTAGCGGGGAAAAGTTCAGGATGAGTGGAGTCTATTTCCAACAAAATTTTACCAAGCTGGCGGGCATCCTGCCGGATGTCTAGGCTTGCAAAATGAAACCCGAAGGCTGAAATTTTGCGCCTGAAAGAGGCTAATTTATCTACATAAAGCCCCTGGTATTTTTCCACTACAGTGGCTTCAATTGCTGCTAATGAAGACAGCAATTCGTTTACATCCATGTAGCTTAGCACTCCCTCTTCGCCAAGCTCTTTAGCCAGTTTTTTTTCAATAATATCAAGAGATTCTTGAACACCATTAAAGCTAAGTCTTCGCTTTAAATACCGTATATCATGATAGTAACATTCGATGATTAGGGTTCGAAGCTTGCTTGCCACCTCTTCCGTGGTTTCTGCGTTGACGAACGGATTTCCATCTCTATCGCCACCAGGCCAAAAGCCGATGCTCAACAGGTGATCGTTAAACCCTTCATCTCCCCCCACCTGGTCAGCGATCTCATCAAGCATGTTTCCAATGGTTGGGTAGAATATGTTGCTGAGATACCACGTGAGCTGCACAGCCTCGTCTTTTGGAGAGGGCTTTGTTTTATTGAAGAATGGCGTGTTGCCTAATTGTTGTAACAACGTTCGTGCTGAGGCGATGTCATCGTTGTTTACAGCGTCTTGGAGATCACTGATGATAGCGAGCACCGGCCCGGGGTAAAACTGAGTTGGGTGGGCAGTCAAAATGACTCTTGCCGAGAACGACTGCATTACCGATCGCATTGCATCCTCAAGCGAGTCCCCTGAAACCCTCTCAATGAGTTTACGCAACTCATCACGTTTCTCGGTTTGATGAATCTTGTCGTAAGAAGCTTCTTCCAATGCATCTACCAGAACAATCTGGCGCTCAATGTACTGGATCACCTTAAATAAGAACTGAATTTGATCTGATTCACTGAAATTAGGCCGGTGCAGAGCAAAGAACTTTTCAATAATTTCCGTCGGATCTAACCCATCATCAAGGCCCTTGGTTGCAGCCTTGTCTAAAAGCGGCAAAAAAAGCCCTGTTTGCTCTATAGCGTCAAGTGGCAGGGTCAGGAATAAGCCGTTATAAAGCTGGTATTTAAGTTCAACCAAATTCTCGTAAGCTTCAATCTTCTTCTCGGGCATTTCAGGCTCTCAGTTTGAATTTCAAGGAGTATTCTGTCGCTAGCTGCTCTGTACTGCAGCCGGCATTATACGCATTTTGAACATGACAACTTCAATCAGTGCTTTTCGAAGTGATTATGCTTTGCTTAAATACAGCTCAAAGCACTCCTGTCATTTCCTACCGACTATTTAAATATGTATAAGCTCCTAACATGCACCACTGCTGACTTTACCTCTGCCATTACATCGTGCGAGCGCTGGACAGGCCAAATAAGCATTTTCGCATCGCTACTCCTGCTATCCGGACCTATTTCAGCAGCAAGCTCGCTAGGGCAAGCTGGAGGCTCCTCAGTGTGGAATTGGATCATCGCAGCCATTGTCTTCTCCGCAACGATTGCCAGTGGTGTTTTATGCCTCGCCGCTTATCGCAACTGGCAACATAAAGGCTGGCGAGCAGCCTCGCTATTTCCCCTTTTTTTATTAGGCCTCCTGCTGGTCATGATAAGCCTCTCCCAATTTGCTGGGAAAGATTCCCACACACTCTGGCCTCTGGAAGTCTTTGCCTGGTCTATGTTTAACATGATTTATATGGTGGGAATAATGACCACAAAACGAATTTTCGAAAAAGCCGACGGGATTCAAGGTTGAGACTTCAGACTCAGAAATCCTTTTTACTGGAACCAATACTGCGTAAGTCTTCAGTTCTTGGAAAACAAAGGCATAAACCTCGGCAAACTGTTTCTCTGGGACGGTAGCACCGAGTTTTACTTTTTAAAATGTTCGATTGCTGCCTAACTCTGACTCACTGACAAGCCAATTGTTCTCATTGCCATGGCAATCAACGTGGCAATAAAGCCACCAGCCGATAAAACTCACGCCTGTTGCAGAAGCGCCTTCATAGCCATCGTAGGCCTGAGTTAAGGTGAGAGGAGCGTGGGAAATATTCCCTCCATAGTGCAGCGCTGGAAGCCGCTAACGGCGGGGGCATAGTTAGCTTACTGATCGCGAGGGAATAAATCACACAGCCGAGCCGTGATCAATCCACTTCCTTCCAGGCTTCATAGCCACCATCAAGACTGTAAGCCTCATCAAAACCCTGCTCGGCAAAGTAGGCCGCTGCACTCTGGCTCATATTTCCGTGATAACAGCAAACGATTAACGGCTGATCCATGTCAGCTTCTGCAATGAAATTTTGAACATTGCTGTTGTAAACGTGTTTAGCAGCGTCGATATGGCCTCGTTCATACGATTCCTCATCCCGAATATCAATGATTTGCGTCGCAGGTTTAGCTTTTAGTATTTCCTTTGCGTCCGTGACGCTTATCCGCTTGAAATTCATACTGTCTATTTCCAGGTGATTATTAAGTTTTAGACTTGAGCTTAAAGTTATCGCTAACCTTGCACTCTGCGCTCGCCCTGCATTGTAAATGCTTTAGCTGTCTAATTACAGGAGATATACTGTCTAAGCAACAAAGCATGGCAAGGCATGAATACACTGTATAATTGGACAGTTGACTGTAATTAGACAGTAGATTTATACTGCTTACCTTCCAATTAAAGCATCGAGATAGAAATGCTGAACAGTAAACAGATCATTGAAACCACTGGCATCTCCAGAGCCACGCTTAATAACTATGTTGCCCTCGGGATTTTGCCTAACCCGATTGTTAAAACCTCTCCAGACGATGCCGGACGGGCCACTCGTTTGGGCTACTTTGAAGATCAGGCCGTTGCGACCATTCAAAAAGTTAAAGACCTCAAAAAACAGGGACACTCAATGACAGCCATAGCAGCAATGTTAAAGGCCACCTCCCCTGCACCTGAGAGCCCACAAATTGCGACCCAAGAAGTTGCCATAGAGTTACTGGAGCCTAAGGCAGAAAACAAAGCCGTGCTACCTAGACTGTCTCTGGACAACACCATTGATGGGCTGCCGGGTGCAGCTTACATGGTTAACAACAATTTTGAATTAATTTGGTGGAACGATGCAGCGACCGATACCTTTTTTGGCGGAACGACTGAAATGCCGGGAGAACTTGAGTCGCGCAACCTACTTAAGCTGTTATTCGATACACAGATCGTCGGCTCTCATGACGAGCTATTGGACCTCCTAAAACCTCACATAGCGGCAGGCAAAAAGCGCCTCAATCAACAGGCTTTGATAAAAATATACTCAGCACTAGAGTCAGAACAGCTCAACACGCTTAAAAGTGTCTATGAATCAGTTGATGCCATCGGAAAAGAACCGATGATTCACTACCCTTGCATCCTACCCAGCAAGGGTTCAGACGGTGAATTTTGCGACCTGTATGTTTGCTTTTATAGAGAAGGAATTCTATTTACTTACAATCCAGTACAGCTAGAAGATGATTTTTTACTGGAGTTTTTAAGTAAGCGAAATTTTGTGATCAATGAGCTGTTGAAAAACAGAAAACCCTATCTCACCAACGTGGCTGTGATGGTAGCTGACGTACAAAATTCAACTCGAATCTGTTCAGAGCTCCCGGCTGAAGAGTATTTCGAACTCATTAATGACATTTGGCAGCAAAGTGAGCCTATTTATCGCAAATATTATGGAACTTACGGAAAACATGTTGGCGATGGCATGGTGTATTACTTTTTCCCACAGCCTGACTGTGACTATAAACTCAATGCTATTCAGTGCTCCCTCGAACTTAAAGAAATGATGAAAGGGATTACTCGCAAATGGCAGGAGCGCAAAGGCTGGTTCAGCGACGTGTACTTGAATATAGGTGTAAATGAAGGACAGGAATGGTTCGGCAGCTATCACGCGGGTGGGCACGTAGAATTTACAGTACTGGGCCAAACCATCAATCATGCGGCAAGAATCAGCGACTATGCTCGTAATGGTTCTGTGTGGGCAACTAAAGCAATGCTAAATCAAATCCCTGCCCCAGATCGTAAGAAAGTCAGTTTTGGCATCACTCGAACCACTCCCAATAATGAGTCGGTCTTTGTCACAGACACCTATGCAAGCATCGAGAACTTAATGCCCGAAAGTGAGTTAAAAAATAGCAAATTCAAGGAGATAGAGATGTTACCTCTAAGTGAAATTAGGGGCATTACAACAACTGACTAAATCACACGCCACTCAGAGACTAAAACCCACTAACAAAAAGCCCAGTGTCGCTATTGCCGCACTAATAAGAGCGTAAGGCAGCTGAGTCCTCACGTGATCAATATGATCCGTAGCCGATGCCATAGACGACACAACTGTGGTGTCGCTAATTGGCGAGGCATGATCTCCAAAAACCGCTCCACTAAGTACAGCCGCTAAAAACAAAGACGCGTTGACGTCTAACGCGGCGACTATTTGCATAGCCAGCGGGATCATAATCGCAAAAGTACCCCAGCTGGAGCCTATCGAGAACGCAATAAAGCTAGAAATAACAAATAGTAATGGCAATAACAGAAAGCTGGGGATCGTATCTTGAGCAAGCTGAGCAACGTACTGACCCGTTCCTAATAAGTTCGCCACGTCCCCAAGCGCCAGAGCAAAAAGAAGAATCATCGATACCGGAAGCAAGCCTCCCGCGCCTTTGAGAAACGTTTGCATCAATGAGTCAATCTTCTCACGCCCATCAATGAGCACTAGAGCCCAGGAAGTAAAGAGTGCGGCTAAAACAGCCCACAGGACAGAAGTTGAGCCAGAGCCGTCACTTATGACCCCATTGCCAGTGAAATACAGGCCTAACGGCATAGCTACTATCATAACCCCGATGGGCAAAATCATATAGCGAGCCTTATCTTGCTCGTTAGTGCCCGCTTCGCCGGAAAGTGCCGCAAGAATCGACGGGTCAACCATAGGTGTAGCATTTGGCCATAGCATCTCCCCTTGCTCAGTTCGTTTCTGCGCCGCTTTCATCGGGCCAATATCTATATCTCTAACAATAACCACTGCAGCCACCAATAAAACAGCCAAGGGATAAAAATTGAATAGAATGGAACCAACAAACACATCAATTGGCTGTTCAATTCCTGAAGACGTCAGCAGTGCCACCACCACGGCTCCCCAGGCATTCAGAGGGATGAGAATACAAATGGGCGCGGATGTTGAATCAATAATATAAGCCAGTTTCTCACGAGCAATTTGATAGCGATCAAACAAGGGCCTGGAAATCGACCCAGCTACCAACAAGGTGATGTTAGATTCAATAAACACCACAATGCCCGTGCAATACGCTAACCACTGGGCTCTGGTTCGGTTGTTAACCCACTTACGCTGTTCTAATAAGCGGATAAACCCCCGCACTCCTCCCGCTTTTTCGATGGTCGCAATCAAGCCCCCAATAATCAAAGTAAACACCAAGACCCTAGTGTCACCCGGGTCGCTGAAGACATTTATTACCCCATCAATGGCTAGTGCCAAGCCACTCAAGGGGTTTACTGATTCTAAGATGCAAAAGCCAATCCATATTCCTATGCTGAGTGAAATAATAACTTGGCGAGTAACGATGGCCAGCACAATCGCCAGCAAGGGAGGCAAAACGGACATCCAGCTAATTTCGTACATAATTTTCCCTTAAAGGATCGTTTGTAAGCATACAGCTACTGGGAAACCCAGCGGTCAATTCAGGCAACATGCAAGTTACCTCGTGCTTACTAATAAAATCAAATACCTGCGCGGTGCTTTGTCAGCAAAAGCTCGAACAGGCTGACTACCCTATTTGGTTCAAATTTATGGAAACTGCTTGAAACTATCAGGATCGACCCAATAAACAACAGTAGACACAGTGACTTCCGTCTATTTTTAAGAACGCAATGTGTGACCCTTATAGGCTGAGATTATTGTTTAAAATCTTGACCTAACTCCTTGATTAAAAGGGGTATCACCTCCCTATATTCCTCGTGATACCCCTTACTTTTTTCCAGAGCAAACGACATCGAACCCGTTAGATGCTTGAACTAAATACCCACTAAACAGCACACAACAATGCTAAACTCTTCCCCCGATTTGAGCCTGCCAATTAACTCGCTAGGTCGCGCTAAAAATTAAAACCTGCAGCAGCACAAGAACTGTTTTGAGAGAAAATAACCATGGCAAGACTTGCGAACAAGAGGTCCAACGACTCTGCGCTGCCCCTAACTGATGCGGAAATTCAGAATTTTAATGCCAATGGCTTTCTAATTAAGGATTTTGGGTTTGATGAGCAGCTGTTGGATTTGATTATTCAAGAGATCTACCCTCTTTACGGCCAAGGCTACCGGGACAATCCAACAACACCAGAGCGCTACCTTAACGCATGGCGAGAGCTTGACAGCGTAAAGTCTCTGGCGGCGGCTCCCCAAGTTCTTGCGGCGCTGGAACAGCTTTGGGGACGCAAAGCATTAGCGTTTCAAACCCTAAACTTTCCTATTGGAACCAGCCAAAAACCACATTCGGATTCCATTCATTTCAACACGGAACCGCCCGGGTTTATGGCAGGAGTATGGGTGGCGCTGGAAGACATCGACCAAAGCAACGGCCCCCTAGTTTATTACCCGGGCAGCCATAAGCTAGACGTCTTAAACATGGCAGATTTAAATTTAGAGGCTGGGCGAGAGCATTACCCGGAGTATGAGCAGGAAATCACTAAAGTTATCGAAGCCAGAAAGCTCACTCCTGAGCTGGGTTTAGTAAAAAAAGGCGACGCTATAATTTGGCACGCAAACCTTCTGCACGGCGGTCATCCTCATGAAGACCCTGCTCGCTCGCGCCATTCTCAGGTAACCCATTATTTCTTTGAAGATTGTCGCTATTACACGCCAATGCTGTACGGCAAAAACGATGTGATTAACTACGACAAGCCTGAATGGATTAATCAAGCGCCGCCTAGCTTTAGTCAGCGAGTTAAAAACAAGATACGTCGGACTCTTAAGCGATAGCGATCACCCTATGACTTGGCAGAGAGACCTTCAAAAGGCCTCACAATTGCTTAGCTGCGCTACCTTTACGTACCCCTACGCTAGTTGCGACGTATCGACACTTCGCCCACACCAACCTCTACTTCAACCTCATATTCTCCAGACCCCACGTAGATCGCATCCGCACTCACCAAGCTACGTTCATTTTCGCTACCTGAACCAAAGCCGCGAAGACTGGCATCCCCAACGCCCACTGACGCTTGAATCATATCGAAGTCCTCCGACGAGGTTTTGATAGAGAACTCTCCAACCCCAAGCTCACCTACAAGGTTATTGTTAAGACCATCAATGCTAATTTCACCAACGCCCAAATCGATCTCCAATGCCAAGCGTGCTGGCACTTTCAAGACCCAGCTTTGATTGAGTTTGCCCTCGTCGATGCTCAACATCAGCGCGCCCCCTTTTTCTTGAATATCTAGCTCCACATCCTCAACATCTTTGCGCCGCCAAGTAAGCCAGCTTCGTTCAGCACGGAGTTCAATCTCGAGTTCTACCGTGTCGCCATCCCACACATCGATTTCCAACTCGCCCACAGAAAATTCCACCTGTAGCGCTGAGAAGTTCTCCGCATTAATTGATTGATTGATAGTTTTGAAATTAGCTGCCATTGCCATAGTGCTAGCAAGCAAGGTCACAGCAAGAAGAATTGATTGCATGGTTTTCATTGGTAGCCCTCTGTCTATCGAAAATAACTAACGAAAAATGTTTTGCGCTTAGTAATGTGACGCCGCGTGTTAGAAAAAGTTACAGAAAACGGCCCGAGAATGGCCAATTTTCCGCGCAACCAAGCCTTCTAGACACCAAGCTGCTAGGGGCCTATCATCCTTATTAACAACAAAAACCACTGAGCCACCTGCGGGCACGAGTAAAAAACCATGCAAAACAAAGAACATTTAAAAATCATCGCCCTAACCGCGATGACATCCGTATCACTTACTGCGACTGCCATCGAGCCAGTCTTCATTGATCACGGTATCTACAACCCAGATAAAGGTGAATACTACGATAAGTCCTCTGAATTCGTTGGATTCTCCCCTTCGTTCGGCCGCTTTCCCGATGGTATCGTTAAAATTGCTTACAACCACGCTGGCGCACCTGCAAACACTACAGTAGAAGAAACTGACGCGGTACTTCGTAAATCCTTTGCCATAATCGAAGGCATTGCCGACATCAAATTTCAGTACTCAGGCGTGTCAGCTGACCCTGTTGCAGACGCGGCCAACAATATAGTTGTTGTGGACTGGTTTACCGAGGACAGCACTACCTTAGCGGTAGCCGGCCCAGCAGTCTCACAAGATCCAGCGCTCCTTGAGCAGCTAGGCTACGCACCTTTTGTAACTGGCGGCTTCAGTTACAACGGTTTTCATGGCGATCCAATTGTATCGACTAGCGTTCATGAGCTAATGCACCTGCTAGGCTTGGCTCACTCGGATGACCCTGTGTCCATCATGCGACCTGAACTAAGCCGTTGGGACCAACCTACCAAAGACGATATTGATGCCCTCCAAGCCATGTATGGGCCTCCGGATGTACTTAGCCTTCCTAACAACCCGATCAATTTAGAAAACACAGCGGCCTCAGATAGTTTTGCTGTGGATATAGCAAATACCAACCTTCTATTGACTAACAATCCAGAAGGCGGTGGCTTCGAAGAAGCGCCTATCGAGCGATTAACTGCCGAGGCTCCCAGCACATCCTTTCTTACCTTAGGTCTCAAACACTCTGGCACCACTGCCGACTCAGCTTTGGCTATCTACCTGACAGACCCCAATGGCCACACCAGTGTCAGCAACACCGAAATGCTGGATCTGAACTCCACCACCAGCTTTCTTTTCATAGAAACGACACCTAACCTGGCGACAATTGCAGGAAACTGGACGATCACGGTGGGTAACGCTGGCCGACAAATAGGGGTTTTTACACTCGCTGTTGATTCTATACCCAATTCCGATAACAAAAACCCAGTGGCCGCACTAAGCAAAACCGACATAGGCAACAACCAATTCACTTTGGCGGTAACTGCATCGGATGCCGAAGGTGACGCTATTTCTTATCGCTGGAACATCCCTGGTCAAGGGGAATTAGTGGATGCAGCTTCATCACTCAATGTGACAGCACAAAGCTCAGGTCCAATTCAGGCCTTTGTTGGCGTACAAGACGCAGGGATTAAGCGAACAAAAGAAGGGCCAGAAACTACAGGCTTTGGTGCTTTGTTTAGCCGCTACATTGTGATGCCAGCCGCGGAAAACACGGCCACCTATTTTCCAACCCAAAAACTCCTCCATTTACCAACCCTAGATGCTGGTGGCCTTGTGGTATCAGCAAACTTTAAGCTGACTTCCCTGCCCGGCGTGGTTTTTAAACTGGTTGAGTTCGATGTGATCTCTGGCTTCAGCGGTACAGCCAGCGCAACGGCCGATCTAGGCACTGGTATTTTGAATATGCCGAGTATTATTGTTTCAGACAATGGTGTTACTCAGACTATCCCAAATGTCACCTTAAAACTGGACCCTAGCTCTCAACCCATTAAATTTGGCTTATGATAAAAACCTGAGCGGCGTTGCCGAAGCAAAATGGAAACGATAAAAAAGCCTAGAGCAGATAACTACTCTAGGCTTTTTTAATTCGAGCTGGGGTTTTACTTATTTCACTAGCAACTTCTTTTCGCCCGCTTCCACCGTCTGCATTATCAGAGTATTAATGGTCATCGGGCCAACTCCTCCGGGCACTGGTGTATAGGCAGCAACCCTATCGACCAATGGCTCTAGTTCAACGTCGCCAATACCGCCGGGATGGTAACCTGCATCAATCACAACAGCGCCGTCTTTAACCCAATCTGCTTTGATGTATTCAGGGCGTCCAACTGTGGCAACAATTATATCCGCCCGCTTTACAATCTCATCCAGCTTAACCGTACGAGAATGGCAGATAGTCACTGTGGCATTGGCATTGAGAAGCATCGCTGACATAGGCTTACCCAAAATGGCGCTGCGCCCTATCACCACCGCTTCCTTGCCTTCAACCTCAATGCCGTAAGCTTCAATCAACCGCATAATCCCTTTAGGGGTTGCGCAGCCATACGCTTCCACACCCATCGCCATGCGCCCGTAGCCAGAACACGTAACGCCGTCTACGTCTTTTTCCACATCGATGGCATCAAAGCAGCGACGCTCGTCAATTTGGCTGGGAGTAGGATGCTGCAGCAAAATGCCGTGAACATTGCCATCATTGTTTAGCTGATCAATCTTCGCAAGCAGCTCGTCTGTGGTTGTACTCGATGACATTTCGACCTTAACTGACTCCATGCCAACTCGCGCACAGGCATTCCCCTTCATCTTTACATAAGTGGCAGATGCCGGATCATCACCCACCAAAATTGTCGCCAAAATAGGTGTGGCACCACCGCTGGCTTTTTTTAGCTCAGCAACTCGGGCGGCCAATTCTTCTTCAGTTTTTTTAGCGAGAGTTTTTCCATCGAGTACTTGTGCGGGCATTGATAAGGGCCTTATAGGTTGATTCAGTTAAGCGCTATTAGCAAAGAGCCATGATATCCCAATGAAGCAAACAGCAACAGATTTGAGAGGAGATAGCCGCTGCAGCTTTCGGCCTGAACGGGTTCAGAGGAAAACGTTATCCCGGGAGAAACAGCAAAAAAATGCTCGCCAAAAACATGATAGTCTGAACGAAATAAAACAACAAAGGACAGATCATGGAATCATTTCTCGGAGCGATTCAGTTATTCCCCTACACGTTTGCACCACAGGGTTGGTCTCTGTGTGATGGCAGGCTATTGGAGATTTCCACAGAGCCCGCTCTTTTTTCTCTACTAGGTGTTCAATTTGGTGGTGACGGCCGCGTTTCTTTCGCGCTGCCCGACTTAAGAGGAAAAGAACCTCATCCCAATACCCAATACTATATAGCGACTCATGGGCTCTACCCTGCCCGCGAATAATAACGTTAACCGTTTTTACACGTCGCCTTACTTTGATCAGCGTTACTCTTAATTTGCAGTTAAGCGCCGTAGGAAATTGCTGATTAGAAACCCACTGCCAGATTAAATTTCTAATGTTTAGAAAGAAGAGAAACCCCAATGCAAATTTACTATCTCGAAGTAGTAACCCCTGACGTTGATGCAACTTGCCAAACTTACTCAGCCGCACATGCCATCAGTTTTTGTGAGGGCGTGCCTGAGCTAGGCAACGCAAAGACAGCAGCGCTAGCAGGCGGGGGAATGATTGGAGTTCGAGCGCCGATGCACGAGTCCGAAGAGCCCGTAGTAAGGCCTTATTACCTAGTAGCGGATATTGAAGCAGCTGTAAAAAGAGCAGTTGAAGCGGGAGCAGAGCTTGCTCACCCGCCATTGGAGTTACCGGGGCTTGGCAAATTTGCGATCTATATTCAGGGCGGCAACCATCATGGGCTTTGGCAGAAATAGAAGAGCGTCTAACAGTATGGTGCCCGGAGCCGGAATCGAACCGGCACGGTGTTTCCACCGAGGGATTTTAAGTCCCTTGCGTCTACCAATTTCGCCATCCGGGCATTGTGAGGATGGTCTTGATGTTACTTCGAGGAAAGTTCCGCACTGAGGCTGAACTGTTCGTTGAAAAATGGAGGCTGAGGTCGGAATCGAACCGGCGTTAACGGAGTTGCAGTCCGCTGCATAACCACTCTGCCACCCAGCCATTAATCGTTGTTTCTAGCTTTCGCCCAGCTTTCCTAACTACTGAAAGCTTGATCTCTCAAGCGGCAGGAATGATAGAGGATGCGAGCGCTTGAGGCAAACCCAATCGCACCTAAAGCCATGAGTTTTCTGCTTATTCGGGTAATGGGATGAATTCTTCTTCATCGCCTGGAACTTTGGGGAAATTCCCTGCCTTCCAATCTGCCCTCGCCTGCTCTATACGCTCTTTGCGGCTGGACACAAAATTCCAGTTGATGTGGCGTTCGCTTAAACGTTCGCCCCCAATAAGAGCGATTCTGGAGTCTGCTGTGGCTTTTATCTCTATCTCCGCGTTCTGATCCAGAACAGCTAAACAAAACTCTTTAATCGCAATACCATTAATCTCAACAGCGCCCCCCGCCACATAGACCGCTCTATCAGCACACTCCGGCAGCGCTAGACGTTGTCCAGACTGCAAATGGGCCTCAAGATACAGAGTTTCTGCAAAGGTTTTTACCGGAGACTCCACTCCATAGGCACTTCCCATCATTACTCTGACAGGCACCTGGCCTACTGTAGTTTGGGGAATATCCCATTCGTCATAATGGTAAAATGCCGGCTCCATTTCTTCATCTGCCTCAGGCAGTGCAAGCCACAGCTGCAGTGCGTGCAAGACAGATCCTTTGCTTCGCAAATAGTCCGGTGTCCGCTCGCTGTGGACAATACCCTTACCCGCCACCATTAGATTAATATCACCCGGCTTTACCTCAACATCGTTGCCTAAAGAGTCTTTATGCTGAAAAGAACCCTCAAACATATACGTGACCGTAGCCAGGTTTATATGCGGATGGGGGCGCACATCGATTCCTTTGCCCGGCGCAAAGGTTGCAGGTCCAGCATGATCAAAAAATATCCAAGGCCCAACCATACGTCGAGTTGGATAGGGTAACGCTCTGCGCACAGAGAAGCCGCCTAGATCCTTTTTGCCCGGCCTTATAATCAGCTCAACACCGTCACAAGGCTTAGTGTCGCACTCATCGTTTTTCATACCATTGCTTAAATCACTCAATGTTTAGTCCTCAACACTTAGTTTACTCTGGGCTCTCTCACCACGATCCCTTTGGGTCCGTTAAAAATTCATTACTTTCAGCACTGCTCAAATGATACTCAGTTTCGCCGAACTATGCCCTTCTTCTGAGCGAATTAAGCTCAGGCCAGCTTAAGTAATCAACGAAAGTTAATGCGGGGAGTGCAGTGGCTCGCGCCTGAGTGAGGGCAATGCAAAATCAGCGAAAGTGCTGCTGTGAGTGGCGCATTTTGGCTAGTTTAAGATGGAAATCGAAGGGCAAAAAATTGGAGCGGGAAACGAGATTCGAACTCGCGACCCCGACCTTGGCAAGGTCGTGCTCTACCAGCTGAGCTATTCCCGCGTCTGAAGTCCTATTATGCTCGTTATCTATCTAACTCTGCAATAACCAGTTGTCTATGCAGCGCCCTGAGCAGGCTTCTTGGTACTTGAATCTCGGTGATCCAAGAGAGGCGTGTATTCTAATGACTGAACCGTTCAAGTCAACCATCCGCGGCAAAAAATAAGAATATTTTGGCTTTGGTTTGCCAGTTAAGTCTCGAATTTGTCTAGCAAACTCTAAGTGCCATCCTTGTTGTCAGGAAACAGCACATCCCAGGCTTTTTGAAAATACAGCCCCATGGACCAAAGACTCAAGCCAGCGGCCAAATAAGTCCCCATGTAGCCCAGCTGAAGTATCAATAGAGGTAGCTCATCGCTCGCCAGCAGCAGCGCACTGATGGCTATCATCTGCACTGTGGTTTTAAGCTTGCCACTGAATGCTACTGCAACTGTCGCCCTTGCCCCTTTAGACGCCATCCACTCCCTCAACGCAGAGACTAATATTTCTCGGGCAATAATAATGACAGTGGCCGCAAGGATTAACGGATAAACACTTACCAACATCACTAGCACCCCTGCGATTAAAAGCTTGTCCGCCACAGGATCCAGAAACGCGCCAAAGTCGGAGGTAAGGTCCAATTTTCTAGCCAAATAGCCGTCTAGCCAGTCTGTAAGGCTGGCGATACCAAATACACACGCCGCAGCAAGATGGGCATACTGAAAATCCGCAAAGTAAATTACGATAACAACGGGGATTAGAAATATACGAGAACAGGTGGCTAAATTAGCTGCATTCATGGGGTTTCACTAACAAACTGAAGAGGAACATGGTCGAAGCCGCCTGTTCAGTTTAGGTCAAAAGGGTATTGCCTAGTTTCTAAGCAATCGGTTTAAGCGTTCTCTCATTATTCGAACTCTACCTGCTCAGGTTAACTATTGTGCAGGTGTCCGTAAATGTTTTCGGCCAATTTCTTACTTATGCCAGTCACTTTCGCTATTTCAGATTCACTGGCATTTTTAATTCCTTGCTGGCCGCCAAAATGCTTAAGCAGTTCTCGGCGGCGTTTGGGACCCAAGCCCGGAATTTGCTCCAAAGGCGAAACTTGCCTCGCCTTGCTCCGACGAGCGCGATGGCCAGTTATGGCGAAACGATGAGCTTCATCCCTCACCTGCTGCAGTAAATGCAATGCAGGTGATTCTGTAGGCAGCGCCAATTCTTTATAGCGGTCGCCGTTCTTTAAAAACAAGGTTTCCTGACCTGCCCGCCGACTAATTCCCTTGGCGATTCCCAGCAACAGAATCTCCGGCAACTGAAATTGCTCCATCACATTATGGGCCTGGGTTAACTGGCCTTTGCCACCGTCAATCAGCACTACGTCAGGAATTTTTGCCTCCCCTTTGGATAGCCGAGTAAAACGCCGCTTTAGCACTTGGTCCATCGCCGCATAGTCATCACCTGGAGCAATATCTTTAATGTTAAAGCGCCGGTAATCGCTTTTCACAGGACCATTTTCATCAAACACCACACAAGAACCCACCGTCCCCTCGCCCGAGGTATGACTAATATCAAAGCACTCGATTCGGCTTAGACTATTTTCTCTAGCCAAGGCATCTTGTAACAGTGCAAAGCGCTGATGAATGTTTTGCTTATTACTAATATGCCCCTGCAAAGACTCCTTAGCGTTGGTTAAAGCCAGCTCCAACCACTTCGCCCGATGACCACGCACTCGCATAGAAAGTTTGATCTTACGGCTGGCCACGTAGCTAAGAGCCTCAGCTAACTCGTTGGCGTCGTCTAACGTGGTGGGGACAATTAATTCCGCTGGAATGCTGGCTGCTTTTTCGTTAGCCAAATAGGCTTGGGAAATAAACGCTGAAATCACCTCTTCGTTAGATTCAGCCAGCTTAAACTTAGGGTAAAAACTTTTGCTGCCAATAATACGCCCTGCTCTCACGTAAATAACATGTACACAGACGTAAGGCTGATTAAACTCCGCAGCGATCACATCTGCGTCACCGCCTTGATTCGCCACATACTGTTGCTCTTGAATTCTTCTTAGATCAAAAATCTGATCTCTAATTGATGCCGCTTTTTCAAAATTTTCCTCTGCCGCCGCACTTTCCATATTGGCAGTTAGCTCTTTACTTAAAACATTGCTTTTGCCTTGCAAAAAGAGCGTCGAGTAGTGGACATCCTTGGCATAATCTTGCTCAGAAATAGCGCCTACACACGGACCGGTGCAACGATCAATTTGATACTGTAAACAAGGCCGAGAACGATTTTTAAAATAACTATCCTCGCACTGACGCACCTTAAACACTTTCTGCAGTAGTTGCAGAGTTTCTCGAGTTGCATTCGCTGAAGGATAAGGCCCAAAAAAGCGGCCACTTTTCTTGCGGCTTCCACGGTAAAATGACAAACGCGGGTACTCATCTTTATCAGACAACATAATATAGGGATAGGACTTATCATCCCGCAACATGATGTTATAAGGCGGACGCAGTGTCTTAATGAGGCTCTGTTCTAACAGCAACGCTTCAGTATCGCTGTTGGTTACCGTCACCTCAATTGAGTTGATTTTCGCGACCATGGCCATGGTTTTAGTGGCCAACCCAGAGGCTCTAAAATAGCTACTCACTCTGTTATGCAAGTTGCGCGCTTTCCCTACGTAAATCACTTCAGCCGCCTGATTAATCATGCGGTAAACGCCGGGGCGCGAACTCAAGGTTGCTAAAAAGTGCTTAGAATCAAATTGAGTCTCAGAATCCCCAGAATCGTTGCTCACAACAGGCTTTTCTTGAGTAGGTTTAGCGCTAGAGGTGTTTTCGTTTTCAGACATGCATGTGCCGCAGAGCATTAAATTATCGACCGCTTAACCGGCACCCATTCTAAGAAGCGATAGAAGCCAAGAACAGCGACTTTACCACATCAACTATTGGGCACTCGGAGGGCTGGGAGATTAACGGAAGCGGAGCTTAGGCTCAACAGGCAGCTCGTTCAACAGGCAGGGAATCGCCTAAGTCGTTCAAATCATCAGACAGGCCATACTTCACAGCAAGAATGGTTAGCTCTACATCACTGTGGATGCCGAGCTTTTCAAAAATCCTGTAGCGATAGCTATAAACAGTTTTGGGGCTCAAGGCGAGAAACTCAGAGATTTGGCTTACTTTTTTACCATCGGTAAGCATTTGCGCGATCTGTAGTTCACGCCGCGACAGCTTATCGAATAAAGATTCTTGATTTTGATTGAAGGGATCTAGAGCCAAACGAATAGCCGCGTCCGCGGTCACGTAATGCTGCCCCCCGTTCACTACCCTAATCGATTTCAGCAGCTCATCAACACCTATATTTTTGGTTATAAATGCCTTAGCTCCAGACCTGAGCATCTGCGACGGGATAACTCCACTGGCCACTGATGACATGGCAATCACTTTAAGGTCAGGATACAACTTGAGCAGCCGCAGAGTTGCCTCGATACCGCCAATACCGGGCATTCTTGCATCCATCAACAAGATCTCAGGCAGGGAGTCTGCACAGGCCTTAATGGCCTCCTCGCCAGTTGATGCTTCACCCACAACCTTCATATCCACTTCATCATCAATCATTCGCACAAGACCGGCGCGAACCAATTCGTGATCATCAACCACAAGAACGGTGATGGGCTTAATCGAGTTGGGGATAATCATAATTAGTATTCTTAGGTGCCTCAGCTTTCCTGAAAAAGCTAAGTTCTACTCAAATCGGTGAAGGAGTTTAATTAGTATCACAGGGTTTTTGAGCGCACAAATTACGATAGGGAAAACGGGAACTGGGTCACATTTTGCTCAAAAATCGTAAAATTTAGTTATAGAAACTGGTGTTGGAGCCGGTTGTTTTTCCGACTTTTATGGTAGGAAACTTCTTAACTTAGACTATGCGAACCTCGCACTCCAAGCCGATACCGAACCGGCCTAGAACCGAACTCGCCATATCTTGAGCCAGCAGCACCAGCTCCTCGCCGCTTGCTTTTCCAGCATTCACGAGGACTAACGCATGCTTGTCATGCACCCCTGCCCCACCTCGCCTTTTACCCCTCCATCCAGCCTGGTCCAAAAGCCACGCAGCAGGGATTTTTACGAACCCCAGTTCGCCAGAGTCAAAGCTGGGTAATTCAGGGAACTCTTGTTTTAAAGTCTGATACTTGCTTTCTGAAACCAACGGGTTTTTAAAGAAGCTACCAGCGTTGCCAAGTACTTGAGGGTCAGGCAACTTACTGCGGCGAATCTGGCAAACTGCGTCAAACACTGCTTGGCTGCTCACTGTTTTATCACCAGCACTCGCAAACTTTGAGGCTAAGGCGCCATAGCTAAGATTGGGTTTCGATTCGGTCGATAGCTGCAAGGTAACTCCCAACACTACCAAATGAGCAGCCTCTGGATACTTGAATACACTGTCTCTGTAGGCAAATTCACATTCATCATGCAGCAGTTCTCGAGCTTCATTTTTAACGGGGTCATAAACAGAAACCGACACTACAAACTGTTCCAACTCCACGCCATAAGCGCCTATGTTTTGAATCGGGGCTGCTCCCACTGTCCCTGGAATTAGCGCAAGATTTTCAAGACCAAAGAAGCCTTCTCTTAGAGTAGTTTCTACAAATTCATGCCAATTCTCTCCGGCCGCCACATGCACAAGCCCCGGCTTTGAAAGCCATTTCACTCCTTTAAGAACAACACGAATTATCAGGCCACTGTATGGCGCTGAAAACAGGATATTGCTGCCCCCACCTAGAATTAGCGCAGGCAACTTTAACTCGTTCGCGTAGTCAAGCGCCTGCTTCAACTCAGCAAGACAGCTGACCTCACAAAAATGTGCAGCTCTGCATGGCAGCGAAAAGCTATTGTAATCAGCGAGGTTTATGTCTTGACTAATTTCCATTAGATAACTCAGCGACCTTTAATGGGGGATAAATTTAATTCCCCAGTGATTTTGTGTAACCAGCGCTCACTGGCAGCTTCTATTAGATCCAGCACCAATTCGAAACCTTCTTCGCCGCGGTAATAAGGGTCCGGCACATTATCCATGCCCTCCTCCGATAGACTTAAAAATAGCCCGAGCTCTCTAGGTTGCCGGGAGTTGGTTTGGCTTTTTAATGACTCTACAACCTGCAAATTCTCTGCATCCATTGCAAAAATATAATCAAAAATTTCTAGATCCTCTGAGCTAATCTGTCGGGCAACTAATTGGCTCAAGTCGTAGCCTCTTTTAGCTGCCGCATCAATAGTTCTAAGGTCTGGAGTTTTGCCAATGTGGTAATCCGCCGTGCCTGCTGAATCGATATAGAATTGTGACGCTAGACCACGTTGCAGCAACAGAGCTTCAAACACACCATGAGCGGTGGGTGAGCGACAAATATTACCAAGGCAAACCATTAGAACCCGTATTGGCTGAATGTTATCTTGCCTGTTTCCGTGGTCGTGGCCGTGCACATTGGACATTGTCAAAGCTAGCTAGCCTGTTGCTCAAGAAACTGTCTGACCGCATTTAGATCTTTTTCAGTATCAACACCAGCAGGGATACTGGCTTTCGAAACCGCCACGTGAACAACGACACCGTTATGAAGCGCTCGCAACTGTTCTAGTTTCTCTGATCTTTCGATGTCCGCTACCGGCCAGTCAATAAACTGGTTCAGCACGTCAACTCTGTATGCGTATAAACCAATATGACGAAAGCAATTTTTTCCGGTGACTGAACTATTAAAAGGTATCGTAGCGCGACTGAAATACAGTGCATGACCTTTGGAATTAAACACGACTTTTACGGAGTTAGGGTCAGTAATTTCTTCTGGGTCAGTAATTTCCTCACACAGAGTAGCAATGCCCGCGTCCTTCATTGACGCAATGTTAGCTGCCACTTGATTGATCACGCTGGGCGGAATTAGTGGCTCATCCCCCTGCACGTTAACCACTATATCTTGAGATAAAAGCCCCAGCTTTTTTGCTGCTTCTTGCAAGCGATCAGTGCCGGACACGTGCTCATTGGAGGTCATTATCACCTTCGCCCCAAACGCCTCCGCCGCGCTCTGAATTCGCGAGTCATCGGTTGCGATACACACGGTCTTAGCCGCACTCTGTAACGCTCGTTCATAAGTATGTTGCAGCATCGGTTTACCCGCCACATCCAGCAACGGCTTACCAGGCAGTCTACTCGCTGCATATCGAGCAGGTATGATAACAGTGAAGGACACTACAAATTTTCTCTTTCAGCCAAACTGATTTCTCGCGCCTCATTACTCAACATCACCGGCACACCATCCTTTATGGGAAAGGCCAAAGAGTCAGCTTTGCAAACGAGCTCCTCATTGGTTTTGTCGTAGTGCAATTCACCCTTGCAGATTGGGCAGACCAATATGCCTAGTAATTTTTTATCTAACATATCTGTAAACTCTTAATTTCAATGGAGTCACCTCAACGAGGAGTCGACGTTTTAATTTTCGCAATCACCTCATCAACAAAACCGGGAGGTAGTTCTAACTCAACTTTCAATGTCCAAAAATTGGGCTTGGCAAACTCTGTACATTTTATTGCGTCCTTTTCGGTCATCACAACAGGTTGAAACTCATCTAATTGCAATTCGTCAAAGTCAGTTTTACTAAAGCCATGATGATCAGGAAACGGATAGCGCTCCACTGTGTAGGGAAGTTGTTCTAGCAGTGAGAAAAATCGTTCGGGATTTCCGAGCCCAGTTACCGCTTGCAACCTGTTTCCCATATTAAACGGGGCGCCAGCAAAAGGCTTCTTTTCCTCGCTTACGTGGTTCACGAAATGATTCGGTGTCAGTTCTAGCAGCTGAGGCTTCTTGTAATGGCTCAGCATCTTTACAGCACTGTTAACCGCCTCTTCCTCCAGCCCTTCCACTCCATTGAGCAGAACGAAATCAACCTCAACCAATCGCTCCACAGGCTCTCTCAACGGCCCAGCAGGAAACACCTGTTGATTACCAAACATTCGCTGTCCATCTACCACTGAAATTTCGACATGGCGCGGCAAATTATAGTGCTGCAAGCCATCATCGCTTATTACAACGTCTACCGGTTTTTCATTGACCAAGTAGCTGTATGCTCTGTCCCTTTTGACGTCCACCACGACCGGAACACCGCACTGCTGTGCTATTAATTTTGCTTCGTCTCCGCTTTGAGTGACAGGCACTTCATCGTTCACTAACAAAGGTTCTTCCCGCTCAATGCCGCCGTAGCCCCTGCTTACGACGCCTGGTGCATAGCCCTTCTTTTCTAGAGCCTTCACTAATGCCATCACCACCGGTGTTTTGCCCGTGCCTCCCGCACTTACATTACCCACTACAATCACAGGAACGCTCAAAGTTAGTCGATTAGGATTTGCCTCAAGCTTTTGCCTTCTAACTTTTGCAACCCACTTAAACAAAAACGACAGTGGTGTTAACAGCAAGAGCCATGGGGATTTATTGAGCCAAGATTTTTCTAAAAAACTCATCGTCAGTTAGTCTAGCCGGTCTCTGAAAATTGAATACGATGTAATTTTGAATAGTGTCCATTTAGAGATAGAAGCTCACTGTGGGTTCCAGCTTCAATGATCTTGCCATCGTCCATCACTAATATTTGATCGGCATTCTCAATGGTTGAAAGTCTGTGGGCAATAACAAACGTTGTTCGCCCTACTATCAAGGTCTCAAGCGCCTGCTGAATAGCTAATTCAGACTCAGAATCCAGCGCCGACGTGGCCTCGTCCAAAATGAGAATCGGGGCATCTTTCAGCAACGCCCTCGCAATGGCTAGTCGCTGGCGTTGGCCACCAGATAATAACTTTGCCTCATCTCCAACTTGCGTATCAAATCCCTCTTCCAACTGGGAGATAAACTCCCAAGCATGGGCATTTTTCGACGCTGCAACGAGGCGCTCCATGTCTATCTCAGGTTCACCGTAGGCTATGTTTTCAGCAATCGTGCCGTTAAAAAGCACTACATCCTGAGTCACTAACGATATCTGGTCGCGCAAATTCCGTAGCTCATACTCTCCGATATCAATGCCATCTAAGGTAATACTTCCATTATCGAAATCATAAAACCTAGGTATCAAACTTACCAAACTCGATTTCCCACTCCCAGATCTCCCAACTAAGGCTACGGTTTGACCCGGCTCCACCTGAAAACTAACCCCGTTTAAGGCAACCGCGCGGCTATCGTAAGCGAATTGCACGTTCTCAAATTTAAATTTGCCAGCAGCACGCTCAACCTGAACCTGCCCAGAGTCTTTTTCTAAGGGCTCATCGATCAAGGAGAAGATGCTTTGCGCTGCCGAGATGCCTCGTTGAATGACTGCATTGACCTGGGTTAACTGCCTAATAGGTTTTGCCAGTTGAGCGGATGCTCCTATAAAAGCGACAAAGTCACCTGCGGACTTATCCGCAAAAAAGTTAGGTGACATGGCTAGCCACACTAAAAACGCCAAAGCCATGCCAACAATCAATTGTACGATTGGAGCACTCACCGCTCTAATAAGCGCCATCTTCATGTTCTGTAAACGCGTTCTTTCACTGGCCGAAATTAGCTTGTCAGCCACAAAGCTGTCAGCGTTAAAAGTTCGAATTACCCGTTGACCTTTAATCGCTTCGGTGGTGATTTGAGTAACATCTCCCATGGAATCCTGAATGCGAGTGCTGTACTTGCGAAATTTCTTAGAGGTGTAATTAACGATTTGCCCAACCACCGGCCCAATTACAATGAAGGCGAGCGTCAACTGCCAATCAATATAGAGCAAAAAAGCCATTAAACCGATGACGGTTAGCCCTTCTCGAAACACAACCGCAACCGCATCACTGGCTGCAGCAGCTACTTGAGTGACGTCATAAGTCACTTTAGAGACTAATCTTCCGGAATTGCTTTTATCGAAAAAGCTTGAGGGCAGTTTTACCATGGTGTGGATTAACTCACCCCGCAGGCAATGCATGACAAAGTTGGCTAAATGAGCCATAGAATAGCCGCCCATAAAGCCGCCAATGCCCCGCACTATTACAATGGCAATTAGTGCTAATGGACTCAATATTCGCAGGGCTTCGTAGTTTTGTGTCTCGATTGCGTCGACTGTCCAACCCAGCCATGCGTTAGCTGCTGGTGCTGTTGCAGCAAACACAATAAAACCAAAAACGCTGGCAAAAATCGCAAGGCGCTGGCCGCTCACGTAGCTCAATAAGCGCTTGTAAAGGGACCACCCGTCAGCATCAGAAATAGCTGCCGTGGCAGTTTTTGGGTGATCTCGCTGACTCAATTGATCACCGGAGTCTGCGTTTCTTCAGTAGGCCGCTGGGTGGCGATATTAAGCCTCGTAAAACCTGATTGGCCGATAATATCCATAGCTGTCACCACCGATTGATGGGTTGCTTGCGCGTCCGCCACCAGTATTACCGGTAAATTCAAATTTCCATTGGACTCAATAGCGAGCGCTCTCGCCAAGGTATCGGCCTGAGTATTCACCAAAGATTTTCCATTGATTGTGTAGCTTCCTTCCAAAGAAACCACAATTTCGATTTGCTCCTGCTCAGTGTCCGCCACCTCCGCATTGGCTTCAGGCAGGTTCACTAACAAACGTGTCTCTCGGCTAAACGTTGTGGTGACCATGAAAAAAATCAACAGCAAGAACACCACGTCAATTAGAGGTGTAATATTGATTGCCAGTTCTTCTCGTACTGTCCGCTTAAATTTCATGAGAACAAACCAAACTCAGAACTGTTCACTGGAGGAATCACTGAACTTCCACCTTTCTATCACTGTGCAAAGCATCCACGAGCTTTATTGATTCTTGCTCTAAACCCAATACTAGGGAATCAACTTTACGGGCAAAGTAGCGGTGAAACATGTAGGTAGGGATAGCAACACTTAAGCCCGCGGCGGTCGTGATCAAGGCTTCAGATATGCCGCCAGCAAGGGCATTGGCATTGCCTGTTCCCTGCAGCATGATTTCGCTAAACACTCTGATCATGCCAACTACCGTTCCAAGCAGACCTAGCAAAGGGGTTATCGCGGCGATAGTTCCCAGGGTGTTGAGATACCGCTCAAGATCATGAACCACCTGTGCTGCTGCAAGTTCTATGCTCTCAATCATGGCAGCGCGCCCGTATTTGGAGGTTAATAAACCTGCGGCCAATATTTGTCCTAATGGCGACGACAAACGCAGCTCTCTCAGTTTTGCTGAATCTAACTGATTATTTTTTAACCAAGTCCAGACTTGAGCCAGCACGTATTTCGGAGTGATCCGTGAACTACTCAGAGTCCAAAAACGCTCTATGACAATGGCAATCGCTACTATTGAACAAAGAATAATAGGCAGCATTAGCAAGCCACCCGCTCTTATGATTTCAACCACAACTTTTCTCCGATAAATCAGCGCGTTAGATTAACATAAACCCGCTACAACCTAGTACTGATATCGGCAAGTTTGATGACAACGCCAGTACCGGATTTGGGTATTGCGGTAGCTGCGCCCTAAGCCAAAGCTCAGGTGATTTTTGCTCGGATCATTCTCCTCTACTTTGGTTTCTATTAGCTCAAAACTGAGTAGCCCGTCTCGTGCTGTGTTGTAGGTTGCGATTCCCATTTGCCGATAGCGCTGCGAAACTTCCTCAGCAGGATGGTTGAACCTATTCCGGTATCCGCTGGAAAATACAACCTGAGCCGGTTTAACCGTTTTTATGAAAGGATAACTAGACGACGTTTTACTACCATGATGGGGCGCAATTAAAAGAGAACTCTGAAGCCGTTCACCAAATTGATGCACAAGACCCCTTTCTATTTCTTTTTCTATATCACCGGGTAACAGTACAGCGCTTCGACCCACTGAAATACGCAGCACACAAGAGTTAGAATTGCTGGAACTGTTTCGCTCACTGAGCTGGAAAAAGTTAAAAAGCACCCCGTCCCATTCCCACGCTCCGAAGTCATGACAAGACATCGCATTGATCGACTGAATCCGTTCAGGCTCGCCTGCAATTATGGAGTTTGTGGGCAAAGCCGCCAGAAGACCATCAAGTCCCCCTGCGTGATCAGTGTCACCGTGGCTTATTATCACTCTATCCACACTGCTTACACCCATTTTTTGTAATACCGGGGCAATCACAGCAGCACCGGTACTAAAGCCTCCCTCTATCCCATTACCTGTGTCATAAACTAGGGCATGGTGTGAAGTACGAACGATGACTGCTAACCCCTGCCCTACATCAACCACATCGATTTTGAGAAACGAATCGGTTTGTTCTTGCAGCGGCCAAAGAATTGGCAGCACCATCGGAATGGCCAATAATCGAACGGCTCCCAAAGCAGGAAACAACAGTAGACCAATCGACAACCCAGCTGATACCAGCGCATGCCATTGCAGTGGATACACATTAATTTTAACCGCAGCGAATTCTCCCACTGATGAATTAGAAATAACGCTCAGAGCCGTTATAAACATCAACAAACAGTTTTCTAAAATCAAGAATAGGCCCGCGGCAAGACTTGAACTGATGAATGTCGACGTGGCAAAAGCTAGGCTCAAAGGAACAAGCAAAAATCCCAATACGGGAATGGCGATTAAATTGATAAAAGGCGCCAACATCGAAGCCGGAAAGCCCAGTAGCACCAGGGGTAAGAGTAGCGCCACGAAAACTTTAAACTGAGGCCTCAGGAAAACTAGCAGCGAATCTCGTTTTGGGGGACTTGTCTGAACGTTCACAGCGCTCTTTGAACCCTGCACATCATTAAGAAACATCAGCGCAGCAACCCCGATAAAGGAAAACCAGAAACCAGCGCTTTGAGTTGCTAAAGGATCGAGAGTTAACACACAGGCCAGCGCGACCAGCCACCGAAGGGAAACTGATATTTTTCGATTCACAAGTTGACCGACTACAAAAACAACTAGCATCACCAACGCGCGGAGCGTGGGCAGCGTGAATCCAGCTAAGCCGCTGTAGCCGAACGCTGCCATTAAGGAAAACACCAACGCTACTTTTTGCCGTGGCAGGCAAAGACCCAACGAGGGGAACAGTAATAATACACAAGAGGCAGCGCCATAACCTAGCCCGGCAACCAAGCCTATGTGTAAGCCAGAAATTACGACTAAATGAGACGTTCCGGTAGCAGCGAAGAGCTTCTTCTGCTCGGCCGGAAGACGGTTTCTCACTCCCAGAACCAGAGCCTCAACTATGCCCCCAACCGTCGAAATTTCAGTAAACCGACGGAGCCGACTCAGCAGACTATCTCTTAACCTTGGCAGACTATGCTCTAGCCTATCCCCCACAGATAAAGACTCTCGCACATAACCGGATGCCCTTATCTTCCTGCGAAACAGATCTGCCTCCCTATCAAAAGCCCCTGGATTCGCGGTCCCGTAAGGTTTTTTCAGCCGTACGAGCATCACCCGCTGCTGCCCTGCCAACGGGGTTGACGCATCATCGCCATAGTCACTCAGCAATACCCGTCCTTCGAAGCCTTGATCGCTGGCGTCAATGTTAAAAACATACTGGAGACCAAAATCAGTTGATCTCGGCAAACTCGCAACGTGGCCAGATACCTGTATGTCGATGCCTTCTAAGTGGCTAGGGAGTTGAGCCTCCAAACCGGAATGAGCAAAAGCTAGATGCCTTAGCAGCCCTGTCACCGCCAAAAAAGTAAGAAAAATTGGACTAGAGAGGCTGTTAAGTTTCAGAAAACGACGAAAAGACTTCACTTGTAACGCGATACATACGCTACCCAGCAGCACAGCCACCAACACAGTTACCGAAAGAAAGCGTGGATGTCCCCAAGTGCCAGCATAAATTCCCAGAGAATAAGCGATGAGAGCTAGCTGCACGGTAAAGTGATCCCAGGCAAGAGAGATAGAGAGAACACTTAATCTAGACAGACTTGAGATTTAGAACAAAACTACGGAGAAATTAATCCATTCTCAGCGCATCGGCAGGCTGGATGCCAGCTGCTTTTCGCGACGGATAGACCGTTGCAGTCAGGGTTAGAATTATGACCCCCAATACCACCCAAAAGATATCAGACAAACGTAGTTCTGAAGGCAAGAAATCAATGGGATACACATCGGCGTTGAGAAGTTGAACATTCAACAGGGTTTCTAGGGCAGAAGCAAAATTAGAGATTTGCAATGAACCTAGAATGCCAAGCCCGACGCCAATAATGATGGCGATACCGCCGATAAAGAGTCCTTGCCACATGAATATGCCGCTTATCATCCCGGGACTTGCTCCCATTGTCCGCAAAATAGCGATATCACCGGTCTTGTCCCTCACAATCATAATCATGCTTACGACGAGGTTAAACGCAGCGACTCCAATTAACAGCCAAAGCATGAAACCAATGATTGTGCGAGAGAACTGAATATTCTGATAAATCGCGCCGAACTGGCGTGTCCAGCTGGTTACGGTGACACCATAGGGCATGCCATTATAAAGCAGCAGACGGGTTTGATCGGCAGCTAAAACATCCTCACTCCTTAAGCGAAGGCCATTGAACGGCGCCCTAATTTTGAAGAGTGCTTTCGCAGCCGCGAGATTAGTCAGAACTAAACCATTATCCAATTCTTGGGAACCCACTTTAAACAAACCCACTACCGTAAAACTCTTGAAAATAGGTCGTGGTGTTATAGGGTTTATGGAAATAGAGGAAGAAAACAGATCTATTTGGTCACCAAGGCCCACTCCTAACTGCTCTGCCAGCGGCTCACCAATAACGGCCCCCCATTTGGTTTCCGCCAATGCATCCAAACTACCTTGCCGCACAAACCGGCCTATTGCTGAGACTTTTGACTCTGAAGCCGCCTCAATGCCATTAATGAGAATTCCTTTGCTGCTGGTTTGTGTTGCAGCAATAGCTGGCACTTCAATCACCGGTGCGACAGCTACAATTTGCTCTTGGCCATCAATAAACTGCTGAATTTCATCCCACTGTGCTGTAGACAAATTTTCTTCGGTTTTGATCGACAAGTGTGGGACGATACCTAGAATATTTTCCCTCATTTCTCTATCGAAACCGTTCATTACCGACAACACAACGATGAGTATGGCGATTCCGAATGCGAGCCCGAAGATTGATATGGCCGACATAAACGACACCAGCTGACTGCGCTTGCCCACGCTAACGTAGCGTGCCGCGATAAACCTTGGTATGGCTATCGCTCCTGCACTTTCCTTGTTAATCGACAAGCTGTCCATCCTTCAATGTCAGCCTTCTATCCAATGAGTCTGCAAGCGCTTCATCATGGGTCACGATGACAAAACTAATGCCCAATTGTTGATTTAAATCCCGCATTAATTGTTGTATGTCCAAGGCCGTGTGTCGGTCCAAATTCCCAGTAGGCTCATCCAATAGAACGCAGCGAGGCTCAGTCACTAAGGCCCTAGCAATAGCTACCCGCTGCCTTTCCCCTCCGGATAACTCAGCAGGTTTATGGGATAGTCGGTGGCTCAAACCTACCTTACTTAACATTTCAGACGCTTTTTCCAACGCGTTCGCTTTTTTCTCGCCACCAATCAGCAACGGCATAGACACATTTTCAAGAGCGGTAAACTCTCTAAGCAAATGGTGGAATTGGTAAACAAAGCCTAAATAACTGTTTCGCAGCTTCCCCCGGTCCACTTCATTGAGGTTTGCAATGTTCTGTCCGGCAACAAGAACTTGTCCTTCAGTAGCCGTATCGAGCCCGCCGAGCAAATTCAGTAATGTGGTTTTGCCGGAACCCGAGCTACCCACAATGGCGACCTGCTCCTGAGCTTTCACAGTCAAATCTAAGCCACTCAATACTTCGACAGGCTCGGGGCCATCCGAATAGCATTTGCACAGTTTTATGCACGCGAGAACTGTTTCTCGATCATTCATAAAGAAACCTCTAATAAAGGGACAGACGTCCCCCTAATCACTGGGTGCCTAAGATAAACGTACTTATTCATAACGGAGAACCTCAGCGGGTTTGATTCTACTGGCCCGAAACGCTGGATATATCGTGGCGAGAAAGCTAATTAGTAACGCGGCGAAGCTAACTGTAATCACTTCTTGGTAGCTAATTGAAGTCTGTAGATGTGAGATGAGATAAACATTCGCATCTGGCATGAGTGCGTTTATACCGTTCTCAATAAACAGGCTTATATCAGTGACTGTATGGGCTAGGAAAACGCCCAGTAAAGCCCCAACAAAGGTACCGACAACCCCGGCGACCATGCCTTGAACAACAAATATTTGGGTTATCGTGCTCTTATTTGCACCCATTGTCCTTAAAATAGCGATATCTGCACTTTTATCGGAAACCACCATCACCAGAGTGCTAATAATATTCACTGCGCCGATCATTACGATCATTAGCAACATGAATCCAGTGAGATATTTTTCCATGTTTAGGGCGCTAAAAAGCCCTGCTTGGGCCTGATCCCAGGTCTCCAGTGTAATTTCATCGCCCAGATTAGCATTCGACACTGCTTCTTGAGCAATTTGCCTTGCTGCGAATACGTCAGCGACCTTCAGCCTGAGCTTAACTGCCGCCGCCAGATCCTCTTTGAAGAGAGTCTCCGCACTGTTTAAATTAATCAGCGCTAAATTGCTGTTCCCGTAAAGCCCAAAATCAGCGAAACCTATAACTCGAAAACTATTCCCATCGCCCAGTGCCCTTTTCAACAAACTTTGCAGGGCTGTAGCGCTCACATCGGCCGCATTATAAATCCCTAATTGACTGGCCAGCCTAACTCCGAGAATTATTCCATTTTCTGTTTTAGCTAGCTCATCTAGCAGTTTTTGATACTGGATACTTGGGTTTTCAACCACTTCTTTTTCTAAGCTGGGCACTACCCCTCGCACTTGGACGAATGCATTTTTACCCTGAAATCTCAGCGTAGCATCTCCCACGATATATGGGGCTACGGCCACCACTTTTTCGTCGTTTTTTAGTGAGTCAACCAGTTCTGGCCACGCTTTCGAGATCGCCTGACCTTCAGCGGTGACGTGGGGTACAGCCTTTAATGCCTCACCCCTTAGGGTTGTGATTGAACCGTTTATTACGGAAAGTGCAACGATAAGAATTAGCACGCCCAAGCTAATGCCTAGCATAGAAACAAGAGAAACAAAGGAGAGAATTAGGTTTTTTTTACGCGCCAGCGTAAAGCGCAGGCCTATCCAAAACGAAAGCGGCAGTGCCATAGTGTAAATACCAAATTTAGGCGCCACCTTACTAGGCCAGGCCGTCTTTAAATGCTGGATTACTTTCCGCTATAGCAATGCCAGCGCCACATCAGCAATGAGAATTACCGATCACCTGAAAAAGCGCACACCTTTAATCGGCCCCCACTTTCAAGCTAGTTATGGTGCATATTGCTTAACTTAAAGCAGCTCAGCGTGTCTTTGTAATAATCGTTGAACGGTTTTAAAACTGATAGGCATGACTGGTGTTGAAACTTCGCTTGAAATCGCACGCAACGATTTACCCTGTTTTTTGAGTTCCATAATCTTTCTCAGAACCCGCTGCTCCATCGGGTTTTCGATTAATCGGCCGTTTTCATGGATCATGTAACCAAAAGGACGACTTCCACCTAGGTAGCGACCTTGCTTTCGCTGCTTCTGTTTAACCCCTTTAATTCTTTCAGCGGCCTTCCTTCGCTCAAGGGCTGCGAACAAGCTGGCCGCTTTTTCGAAACTCACACTAAATTCAGGACTGGTGATGTCACCGTCCAATTCGGCAATATGCAGTTGGACAGATTTTTCTTTAAGCTTTTGGATTAGCTGTAAGGCTTCGCTGCCGGAACTAACAATTCGCTCTAATTTGCTGCATAAGATTACATCTCCAGCCTGTAGTGTGGTCATTAAACGCTTACCATTCAGGCGCTTATGGAACTCTAAGTTCCAGTTACAGTCCTCGTCCCGTAACGACTCGGTCATAAACCATTGTTGGCGCAAACAATATGTCTGATTTGCCAGCATTTCAGGTTCTAAAATATCTTCTAGCTTAGATCCACCATAGCTAGCTTCAAGCTCCGACGTGCGGCAATATGAATAGATTGTCATTATTATTGTTCCTATTAGCCCCTAATTTGATTCCAATTCGTAGGCACCGATGGCCGAGAATCGCCACGTTTCCAGCTTACCGCGCCTTTAAGATCGCGCCAGCGTGCTGTTGCTAACCCTCTGTTTCATAGCCCAATTGCACCCAAAGAAACGGTGTAAAGTAGCTGCACTCGTCGAAATAGCTGCACGGGTCATGTCTTTTCGCATGTGTCTGTGCAATGGCAAAGCCACGTGGATTCGCATTTTAACCCTCTGACTTTTTTTTAATCAAGTCGTAAACCAACTCCTTCGTCGATTCCTTGGATACTTAGGCAAATATCTCGATTACGCCTCCAATTACTTGTTTTTATTTTAATTTTTTCCTTAAAACCTCTCAGTCAATTGAGTCTCACTAACATTACTGTTATATTCCAGCGCCAAGAGCGTAGAGAACCGTAGTTCATGCCCTCTAAAGAAGAAAGCGGTTAACGCGGCTTTTCTCAGCAACGTGCCACGCCAAGAATGCGCTTTTGAAAGTTGCAAATGGTGAACGGTACGATGTGTAAATTGCCTGAGCTTAGACTCTGGCCCGGTAAGCGGAAGCGACCCCTCTTAAGACTTGCTACAACAAGCAGAAGGCGAAAGCTCCGCTATGAAAATTAAATATTTGTAATTCACTCTTTATTAACGTGAATACAGCAGCAGAACAGCATTCAGGAAACAGTATTCGATCGTTTTTTCGATTCAGCGCGAAAGTGCAGTCGTGAAAAACCAAACAAGCGCATAAATTAATTTTGCAGTTAAAACAGAGCCTTAGATGCCTTACAAAGCCTCAACGGATAGAAAAAACACAAAAAGTGGCGGCAACCCCCTCAATTTTCGTGATATTTAATTGTAGAACGTTCACACCGCTTGAAAGGCCGTAGTTAGTAAATGGCCACAGTTTTAAAAGGTACTATCTAGTTTAATTAGTCAAAAGATTATTAGTTTTACTCTCTATTTTTGACAACTAACTCCAGAGCCCTTTCAAACTGCTTCGAATCCCTGCCCCCTGAGTTTACTGATCTGCCTCACACAGGTAAGTGAACAATCATGAAAAGAATGTTAATCAATGCAACTCAAGAAGAAGAGCTTAGAGTTGCCCTCGTTGATGGCCAGCGTTTGTACGATTTGGACATCGAAAACCGCACTCGAATTCAAAAGAAAGCAAACCTCTATAAAGGCAAGGTGACTCGAGTTGAACCCAGTCTCGAAGCCGCATTTATCGACTTTGGTGCTGAACGGCATGGTTTTCTTCCTCTCAAAGAAATTTCCAAGCAATATCATTCGAAAAGCGGCAAATCTGGTGATCGCGGTAATATGCGCGACCTTATTCCAGAGGGGACCGAGGTCGTTGTTCAGGTAGAAAAAGAAGAACGCGGTAATAAGGGAGCAGCGCTTACGACCTATGTCAGTTTAGCGGGTCGCTACTTAGTTTTGATGCCTAATAACCCGAAAGCTGGGGGCATATCCCGCCGAATTGAAGGAGATGATCGATCTGAGCTACGAGATGCTCTACGAACTCTCCAGATTCCTGACGGTATGGGGCTGATTGTACGCACAGCTGGCGTTGGCAAAGATCCAGAAGAGTTGCAGTGGGATCTAAACTATTTACTTGCCCTGTGGGAATCCATTCAAGAAGCATCAGATGCGAAAGCCGCGCCTTTCCTTATTTATCAAGAAAGTAACGTCATTATCCGTATGATTCGCGACTACTTACGAAAAGACATCGGCGAGGTTCTCTTTGACACTCAAGAGTCTTATGAAGAAGCACTTAACTTCATTAAGCAGGTCATGCCTCAATATGAAAATCGCATAAAACTTTATGAAGACAAATTGCCTTTATTCAATCGATATCAGATTGAAACTCAGATTGAAAGCGCCTTTGAGCGAGAAGTTAAACTGCCCTCCGGTGGATCAGTAGTTATCGACCCCACCGAAGCGTTGATCTCTATCGACATCAACTCTTCACGAGCAACCCGCGGTGCAGACATCGAAGAAACCGCCCTAAACACCAACTTAGAGGCTGCTGATGAAATTGCGAGACAACTCAGGCTCAGGGATATGGGCGGCTTAGTCGTTATCGATTTCATTGATATGACGTCGAACCGCAATCAGCGTGAAGTCGAAAATCGTATGAAAGATGCTTTAGAGCCTGACCGAGCGCGGGTTCAGGTAGGTCGGATCTCACGTTTTGGCTTACTTGAAATGTCGAGACAGCGTTTACGCCCTTCTCTAGGCGAAACTAGCGCAATTGTTTGTCCTCGCTGCTCTGGGCAAGGCAGCATTCGAGATGTAGAGTCTTTAGCTCTCTCAATTTTAAGAATCGTGCAGGAAGAAGCAAACAAGCAGAAATGCCAAGAAGTGAAAGCAAACGTTCCTTTGGTTGTATCTTCATACTTGCTAAATGAGAAACGCACAGCCCTCGCAGAAATAGAAGAGCAGAGTAAGACCAAGGTAATTGTTAACCCAATCCCAGACCTACTCACTCCACATTATGAAATCATTGGCATTAATCAAAATGCGGAAAGCTATGAGGTAGACGCGACCTCTGAACCGGAACCATCAGTTAATATCAAGCCGCCGGTACAGGAAGCTGCAGCAGTGCAGAAGCCAACTATAGCCAGCGCACCTCCTCAACGTACTTCAGCTCCAAAAGCAGCCAAGAAAGGCTTTTTCGCCAAGCTTGTCGAAGCTGTTTTCGGTAGCACACCAGAACCTGTGGTCGAAGAAAAGCCTAATCGTCGCCCTCCGCAAAACCGTAACCGTAACCGCCAGAATCAACGAGGCCAAGGTAAAGGTAGAAACCAGCAAAACAAATCAGCGAATAGCCGTCGTGGCGAGAAAGATAATGACAAACGTCAAAATCAGGATGCTTCCCGCAACAGCAATTCTAAGCAGGGCGAATCCAGAAACCGTAATCGCAATCAAGAAGACCGCAATAAGCAAAATAAGAATGCTCCAGCTAATAAAGAACAAACAAATAGCTCTGACAGCAATTCTGAATCCGGCGCGGAAAGGCGCCCTTCTTCGAAACGCACTCGCAATAACAACCAACGCCGGCGTGGACCTCGTCCAGAGGCAGCGACAGAGAACAATGTAGAGAACCCGACTACAGTTCAAAGTGCACAAGAAAGCGGCACAGCTGTTGTAAGCGAACAACCCTCCGCCGCACCAACAAACAATGAGCACAAAGAGGATGCTAACGAAGCTAAACAATCTGCTCCTAGAAGACGACGTCCACCTAAAAAGGATACGACTTCCGAGCAAGCAAACTCTCATGAAAAGGTAGCTGATTCAGCGCCATCTGAGGCTAGCTCAGCACCTGCGAAAGCAGAGTCAGCATCAGGCAACAAAGCTGAATCAACAACACCAACACCTGAGGTCAATGGCAATAAGGCCCCAAGTGCTGGAACCACTGAACCGGTAAAAGAGGCTGTCGCCGATAAGCAACCGTCTCAAAAAGACAACACCGCTGGGGAAGCAAAGGCAAAGGCAAAGCCTGAAAACGGCGGAACTGACAAACCTAGAGCAGCTAAGCCATCACCTAAAGAGACAGAACCAAAGGCCAAGGCTCCTGAAGCGGAGACTACGAAACCTACTGAAAAGGCACCTTCCAAAGAAGAAAAGCCAAAAGCAACAGTAGAAGTCAGCTCAACGCCAGAGCCTAGCAAAACTCCGGAAGCGCCCAAACCTAAGGGCCGAGCATCCAACGATCCTAGGGAAGTTAAAAAGCGCCAACAAGCTGAGGAAAACAAGCAACCTTAAATCAGCGTAGCTTATGCTGGACACAAAAAAGCCCGGGAATCCGGGCTTTTTTGTGTCTACTAATCGGGCCAGGTTATCAATACAGCGGCCCTCATTAAGCTATCGATCTTATTAAGCAATCGATCTCAATAAACCATCGATCTTATTAAATTATAGATCTAATAGGTGTCACAGCTGATCAGCCGTGTTTGTATACTCGAGCTATAGCTCATGCTCGAATCTACTTTACCGCTTAATTACAATGCCGCTTCCAGTTCAGGCAGAACCTTAAAGAGATCGGCAACCAAACCGTAATCAGCAACCTGAAAAATTGGCGCTTCTTCATCTTTGTTTATCGCAACGATAACTTTAGAGTCTTTCATGCCCGCTAAATGCTGGATAGCACCTGAAATTCCCACGGCTATGTAGAGGTCTGGAGCCACAATTTTACCGGTTTGTCCCACTTGATAGTCGTTTGGAACAAAACCCGCGTCCACTGCTGCCCGCGATGCGCCGATACCTGCACCCAGCTTATCTGCTACTTTTTCAAGCAGGACGAAGTTTTCGCCATTTTGCATGCCACGACCACCAGAAATGATAATTGACGCTGCCGTCAGTTCAGGACGCTCAGAGACAGAAAGCTCCTCTCTAACGAATGCAGAACCGGTTTGCTCTGAAGTGAAGCTAGAGGCTTCAATTTCAGCACTTCCACCCTTTTCAGCATCATCATAAGCTGTTGTTCTTACTGTGATTACTTTGACGTCGTCTGCAGACTGCACCGTAGCCATGGCGTTACCCGCATAAATCGGGCGAACGAAAGTGTCTGACGATTTGACTTCAACAATGTCAGAAATCTGTGCGACGTCCAAGAGAGCAGCAATTCGTGGAGCAACGTTCTTACCCGTGGTGGAAGCTGCTGCCAAGATATGTGTGCAACCTTGAGCTGCGTTGACCACTAAGGGCGCAACAGCCTCTGGCAGTTGATGTTCAAAGCATGCAGCGTCTGCAACAATCACTTTGCTAACCCCTGCAATTTCAGCAGCTTCGTTAGCAGCGCCAGAGCAATCAGACCCAGCGACTAACACAGAGACTTCGCCTCCTATCGCCTTGGCTGCAGAAACCACAACCAATGTTGCAGCTTTTAGTGAACTATTATCGTGTTCAGCGATGACTAGAATTGACATATTGCTCCCTAAATTACCTTTGCTTCGGTTTTAAGTTTACTAACCAGTTCTTCAACTGATTCAACGATGATGCCGGCACTTCGTTCTGCCGGCGGAGCAACGCTCAGTACAGCCAGCTTGGAGGTGGTGTCCACGCCAAGATCAGCAGCTGACATCGTGTCGATAGGCTTCTTCTTCGCCTTCATAATATTCGGTAGAGATGCATACCGAGGTTCGTTCAAACGTAGATCGGTAGTAACCACGGCAGGCAGGTCAAGAAGCACTGTTTGTTCCCCACCATCGATTTCTCGAGTGACTTCAATCTTGCCGTCTTTAACTTCAGCGTTGCAGGCGAATGTTCCTTGAGGATAGTCGCAAAGAGCGGCAAGCATTTGGCCCACTTGATTGTTATCGGTATCAATAGACTGCTTGCCCAAGATAACCAAATCGATTCCTTCTTTCTCGACAATCGCTTTGAACAGTTTAGCCACTGCCAAAGGCTCAACCTGCTCCTCTGATTCAACCAAAATTCCTCGGTCTGCACCCAGTGCTAACGCGGTTCTGATTTGCTCCTGCGCTGCTGTCGGCCCTACGGATACTGCAATGATTTCATCGACAGTACCTGCTTCTTTCATGCGGATAGCTTCTTCTACCGCGATTTCGCAGAAAGGATTAATTGCCATCTTAGCGTTATTGAGATCAACTCCTGTGCCATCAGATTTCACTCTGACTCTGACATACGCATCGACGACGCGCTTAACTCCAACAAGAACCTTCATGGATTCTCCAAATTAATAAAACTAAAGGGTATTAGATTCGTAATACTTGTTTTACTGAGCAAATAATTGAAATTTTTACACAGCGCTACAAGCGGCCAAAAAAAGGGGGCTAATGATGCCGTTTTTGCCTATCTAGGTCAATATTTACGGGGGCTTCCCTCCCAGTGACTCAGCTATAATTCTGCTATTTCGGCGACGTTTACTATCTAAAGATACGTGTTTTGGCCTTTCTGCGGATCAATTGATGAAATTAACAACTTTCAGGAATTGGCACGGTCAGCAGGATCAAATGAGAAGAACACTCCCCCGCTCCAAACACCCAGTTTCCCTTTCCACTCAACAGCCACCTCAACTAAGGAATAGAAGACTGCTCTAGATAAAAGCCCTAATAAACCCTCTCGCACCTCAACCGTGGGATGCGGCTCATCATCATCCAACTGCGAGCCGATGCTTATAGGGTGATCCCTGTTAACATCCACAGACTCTTCAGTATTAGTTGTGAATTGAATAAGCTGGTCTTGGCCAACCCCAGAAACAGTCATTGCCGTTATCACAAAGGGGCAGTCTGCTACTTTGATACGAACTTTCTCTACCGGCGTTACTAAGTAATAGCAGCCATCCGCCTCCAACTTAAGAATTGATGCAAAAAGCTTCACCATGGCTGGCCGCCGAATTGGCTTACCTTCATGTAACCAGGTGCCATCTCTGCAAATAAGCATATCTATGTCACCGCAAAAAGGAGGGTTCCACAAATGCACAGGCGCAGGACCCTTGCCTTTGATCTCTCTTACTATAGCGAAAGGGTCAAGAGAGTTTTTTTCTTGATCCGAGTCTGACTTTGCCTTCGAAATATGCTCACCTCCCGTTCGCAACCAAACTTGCGAACAGTGTCTGTAATTGCGGCTTGAGAACTGCTTGGGGACTGTTATTCAACGTAGTTAAGAAGCCGGCTTCTGCCTCAATACTCACCACATCAAACACCCTAGCGGTGACTGAATGAACTATCATAAGCTGCACTTCGGTTCTATCCAAGCCAAACTTGCTTTCGCTGGCAGGCACACCCCCTGCTTCAGAGAGCTGTGGTTTTTCAGGTTTCCCTCCAACTCTACTGTCCCAGACATTAATGCTTGGGTAAATCAGGAAATCTGCACCTAACATTTTCGCCCGTTGAAGTGCTAAAGAATAAGACTCAGGCATCATTCCCACCTGAGTGCGAGAAAAATGTCGAGAGACGGCTTCAAATAACAAGCTGGTTAATACATCAGAGTTTTCCGAGTTTAAAACGGTTAATCGGTTGTTACGGGCTAAATAGAACACGGTATCGGGAGTAAGCAGCCAACTCTGGCTCCTAGTTACTTGACCATGGTCAAATAAAAAGTTTTCTCCCACAGCCTCCTCTACCGCAACAGAGAGTTCAGCCGCCGTTGTGCAACAGCTCAACCATAGCAAGCTGCCAATCAAGACATAAACCTTCATATTAAATCCATCCCTAGAACTCAAATAGCATAACGGCGCGCACATACGTTAGAAACAACGAACACTCGTCAATTATGAATTTTCCAAACCGGCTGCCTGTGAACAAGACACTTTTCTTCTACCCGAAAAGTATAGGTGAAAGTCTGAAAATTAGCGGTGAAAAAGTAAGATCAAAAAATGTTTAATTCTCTATCAATTTTTTTATCACAATCGAAATCAGCTGCTATAGTTAATTACAAGATCAGCTTTCGCGATAGGAAAGCCGACGCTTACGAAGCAGTTCAACTGCATATTAAGCTCTACAGGGAAGTTCTGTTCAAGGATGATTGTCGGTGCCACAGGATGTGGCAAAGGAAGCGTTTGGCTCAGATGAGTCAATCACAACTGGATACCCGATGGGCACGCCTCCCAAGGATAGGGAGACGCGCTAAGCTAGGGAACTAGGCGGGCCGGTGGTACACTAAAGGTAGATAATCTACCCTAGGTTGCTCATCGCCTCGTCTAATGCCTGATTCTATATCTCATTCCTCATTCAAAGATTTACTTTGCTCTAATACTCCACTTTTGGACGTTCGAGCGGCCATTGAATATGACCGCGGCGCTTTGCCGAACTCATTTAATGTCCCACTGCTAAATGACAAGCAACGGGAGCGAGTTGGCACAGTGTACAAGGAACAAGGGAGAGAGGAAGCGATAGCCCTAGGCTATAAACTCATTGACTCAGACAAGAAAGCTCAGCGTATCGCCCAATGGGAAGCTTTTATAGAAAAACACCCTGACTCTGTTTTATATTGTTTTAGGGGCGGCCAGCGATCACAAATTACCCAGCTGTGGCTCAAAGAAAGGGGTCTCGACATTCCCCGAATCGAAGGCGGGTTTAAATCAGTAAGGCAATTTCTCATCAAAGAAATAGAGCGCGCCACCCAGCAACATCAATTCCTTATCGCCGGTGGGAAAACAGGTTGCGGTAAAACTCATCTAATCAACAAGCTAAAATCTAGCATCGATTTAGAGGGCCGTGCTAATCATCGAGGGTCTGCATTTGGCCGAAGAGTTTCCGCTCAACCGAATCAAATCAATTTCGAAAATACTCTTGCCCTAGATTTTTTAACCTTGGCAAAGCACGAGCCACAGCGTATTTTCATCGAAGATGAAAGTCATTCGATCGGATCAATCCATCTCCCTCCTGTTCTCCATGAAAAAATGAAAAAATCGCCGTTAGCAATAATTGAATCCACTGTTGAAGAACGCACGTCAGTGATTTTTAATGATTACATCCACGACAATTATATGGACTTTGTTGCTGGTGACTCTGTCAATGGTTATCGCTTGTTTAGTGATTCGCTGCTTAGTAGTTTGGAAAAAATCAAACGAAGGCTTGGCGGTGAACTCTATAGCGAAATAAAAAAACTGATGGAGGCTGCCCTCAATCATCACTCCACCTCAGGCGACGGGATTCTTCATCGAGACTGGATCAAATTATTACTGATTCGCTATTACGATCCTATGTATGATTATCAGCTAGGTAAAAAATCCGACCGGATAGTTTTTCGTGGAAATTCTATTGAATTCATAGACTGGGCAAAACACCTTAGCGAGAAAAATCACTAATGCCCATTTCAAGAATAGACTTAACTCCAATGGCATCCGCGTTAAAAAACGGCGCCACGATTTTAGTCCCAAGTCTAAGAATCAAAGATGCTATTCTCGCTGAAATTCATGGGAATGAAACCAGATCGAGTTATCCAACAGCGATCATCCACCCGATTGATGTTTGGATCAAAGAACTCTGGCAGCTGCGAGGCGTCGCTGGGAATGAGCCCTGCTGCAATTGGCAACTTATGGATGCAGCTGAAGAACGTTTTATTTGGGCCCAAATAGTAGAAAGCAGCCAAACCAGTATTCCTTTGCTAAACCCAGATGAAACTGCCGCTCAGGTAAGTCAAAGCTACCAAGATATTCGACAGTGGGACCTATGGGAAACACTGACCGAGAGCGAAGCTCATTATCAAGCGAATCTAGATGTGGAAACGTTTGTTGGTTGGGCAAGAGAATTCCAAAATATTTGTGCAGAGAAACAACTGATAGGATTAGTAGACTGCACACGTGAACTAGCCAAAAGTTTTACTGCGGCAGACACCCTATTCTTGCCAAGGGAAATCTTCCTTTCGAATTTTGACGATCCTCCGCCGCTTTACAAAAAGCTGTTTGAAAATTTAGCCTCAGTAACGAATCTCAACAGTGGCGTCGGCCAGGCAAAAACCCAGCGATGCAACTCCGTTCGGTATGTTTTTTCGGATCGAGATCACGAATTGAAATGCTGTTCCCAATGGGCATTAGACATCAGTAAAGCAAACCCAGACGCGCATATTGGCATCATTATGCCTTCTGCTGTGTCAGACAAAGGCTCAATAGTCAGACGCTTTGATGAGACCTTTAATTCCCATCACGTGTTAAGTCCGTTGGATAAAGAAGTCATTTTTAATAGTACGGGTGATAGCGCTCCCCTAACTGAGTTTGCGGTCGTGCACGATGCTCTCTCATTGTTGAGTTTTCTTTTTTCAGAGTTAGACAGTAATGAAGTGTGTAGATTGTTGCAGAGTCCTTTCTTAGTTTCAGACAATGACGAAAGAGAATCTCTACTTCATGCCCAACTACTAGCACGAAGACATCTCAGCGCTAGTTGTAATGCTTCTGAACTGGCTGGCCTCTTAGATAACCCTGAACACCCAGCATATAGTCCAAAATTCGGGAGCGCTCTCTTAGAGGCAAAAACTCTTATTAGAAGAAGCGGGAGAAAATTGACTCCAAGGCAATGGGCCTCTTTATTTGAGGAAATTTTAACGATTTTCAATTGGCCAGGCAGCTCGTTTTCGATGGACGAGAAAAAGCTACTTACACTGTGGGGAGAAGGTTTAAATCTGTTTGCTAAATCTAATGTCAGCCTTGGCAAAATAGTCTATCAACAAGCTGTTAGCAAATTCCGCGGTATTCTCAAAAACCTCGCTCCTCGCCCTGGCTTTTCTTCTCGACGTCAGCTTTCTCTATATACGGTTAGCGAAGCCGTCGGGCTTCGATTCGACTACGCTTGGCTACTAGGCTTCGATGATCAAAGTTGGCCCCAGCCTTCATCCCCTTCACCTTTTTTGCCTTATGAACTACAGCGCAATCACAATATGCCGGCAAGCCACGGAGAAAATCAATTCATCATCGCCACTCAAAGTTTCGCCGCACTGACTGGCAACGTTGATCGAGAAATTGTCACAAGTCACCATCAGAGTGAGAACGATCAAGAGTTAAGAGCCAGCAGTTTTATCAAACCCATTCCCGAAGCAGAGGCTCCGAGCGCCGAGATCTGGTTATTGAATAGCTACTGTCAAAACCAGTTCGAATCCACGCTAGTTGAACATACAGACATATCTCCGCCCTCTCTGGCCGGCTCAGAAATAGTTAAGGGCGGGCAAAGCGTATTAAGCAATCAATCCAGTTGCCCGTTCAGAGGATTTGCAAAACACCGCTTAAAGGCAAACCCTTTGGATCAATTTTCCAGTGGCTTGAGCAGCATGACACGGGGCACTGCATTGCATATTGCGATGGAAGCATTTTACTCAAAAGTTGATGATCTAAAACGTTTGAACTCGTTACCACCGGAACAGTTAGCCGACGCGATCAATCTAGCATGCAAAGAGGCTGTCGATTTCCTTCAGACCAGATTTAAGAGAGTCATGACACCGCGCTTCTCCGAAATTGAGCAGCTTAGACTAGAGGGATTACTTTCCTTATTTATCGACCTTGATAAAAACAGGAAAGACTTTAGTGTTGTAGCTCAAGAGAAGATGTATCAATGGCAACATGGCAACTTGAATCTCACTCTGAAAGTCGACCGAATAGATCAACTGGTCAACAACTCTCTAGCGCTAATTGACTACAAGACCGGTAAGCACCCTGCATCAAAGTCTTCATGGCTGGAACAACGCCCGGAAGATATGCAGCTGCCTCTTTATTTTGTAGCCGCCAGCGCCGTCGAAGAAGATAAGGTTAGCACTCTCGCAATAGCCCACGTCAATATAGAAAAAATTGAATACTCCGGTCTAACGGGAACGAACGAATTCCATGAAAAACTCAAATCAGTTAGTCAAGACGAGAAAATAGAGTACAGCTGGGATGAACTAACTCAGCATTGGGAAGAACGAGTAAGGTCTGTTGCTCAAGAATTCGTCGAGGGGAAAAACGTCGTCAATCCAGTGAATGATGAAAAAACATGCCTGTACTGCGGCCTCCAACCTCTATGTAGAGTTCAGTACCTAAGAAACAGAGATGAAGACCCGAATGGCGCCGCTATTGAAGAAGGCTCTTTATGAAGAAGATGCTTTTAGCTGATAGCCATGCTCGACAGCGAGCGCTTGATATTGGTATTTCGTGCATTGTACAAGCCCCAGCGGGTTCTGGAAAAACTGAATTATTAACACTTCGGTATTTGAAACTTCTAAGCGTTTCCGAACAACCTGAAGAAGTGTTAGCGATTACCTTCACCCGAAAAGCTGCAAGCGAAATGCGGGATCGAATTTTATCCACTTTAGCGTGGGTGGATGACGTCGAGCTCGGGCGGGCAACTATTAAAGAAGAGTTCGAAAAGCAACGCTTTGCCATTGCAAAATCTGTTATAGAACACGACCAAGCGTCAAACTGGAATTTACTAAAAAACCCGTCGCGTCTGCGAGTGCAAACGATCGACAGCTTTTGCTTTTATCTCGCGAACCAACTTCCCGTTCTTTCCAACGTCGGCGGTAACCCAGTATTAAGCGAAGATGTAAGCCATATTTACACTCACGCGATTGCCAATACCTTAAGTCATTTAGAACAGGAAGGCAGCCTGGCTCTAGATCTTCAAATGTTACTCCAGCATGTAGATAACAATGTTGGCAAAGTCGAAAAGTTACTCGGGGATCTGCTTCAGCAAAGAGATCAATGGGTAGCCCACGTGCTGTTTATCAAACATTCTAATCAGGATGCTCAGACCTATTTACGCGACAATTTAACAGAGCTTGCAGAAGAATCCCTTGAGTTACTCTACGGATGTTTAGAACCAGAGACCTCCACATTAACTCAGCTGCTGCGGTTTGCAGCACAAAACAAAAGACATGAGAATCCTAACTGGCAAGCGTTAGAAGAACTCACCGAATTACCCGAACCCACGGTTGATTGCCTCCCGCTTTGGAACGCCATCGCCGATATGCTTCTTGTTCAGAAAGGAAGCTGGCGCGCGCAAGTTACCGTAAAGAACGGGTTTCCCCCCGGAGACAGTAAAGACAAGGAATTCAAAAGTCTCTGTGTCGAACGGAAAAAACAATTCAAAGAAGTTGTGGCTCGGTTAAAAGAGAACGATGAAGCACTGGAACTGCTCAACTATATACGCAGGCTACCTGACCCTAAGTCTGAAGATCAACAATGGGATTTTCTCTCTGCGCTCACCCGCGTTCTGATTCATCTCAGCGGTGAACTACTTCTTTCTTTCAGTCAGTTTGGCACGATGGACTATGCCCAAGCGGGCTCCGCCGCTCGAAACGCTCTAGGTGACGAAGAGCATCCTACCGATTTAGCTTTGTCGTTAGATCATCGGATTCAACACATTTTAGTGGATGAATTTCAGGATACTTCGCAGCTACAGTTAGAAATATTGCAGCAACTCACCACAACTTGGGCGACAGAAGATTCTCGAAGTCTTTTTCTCGTCGGCGACGCAATGCAATCGTGCTACGGCTTTCGTAATGCAAATGTTGGTATTTACCTGAACGTAAGAGAGCACGGTATTGGAGACTTAGATCTCGAATCGTTAACACTAGAAACCAATTTCCGCTCCCAAGAAAAAATCGTAAGTTGGGTGAATTGCGTCTTTCAAGAAGCTTTTCCTGCACAAGCGAACAGCTCGAGAGGTGCAGTCCCCTACTCTCCCTCCACTCCAATGCACGGCCCAGAAGCTGAATTTGGTGTTACCAGTACAGCTATTCTTCACGAGCGTGATGATCGTGAGTTAGCCCAATATTTGGAAGCTCTGGAGGTTGTCCAGCGGATAAAAACACTGCAGAAAGAAGACCCAAAAGCGTCGATAGCAATTTTAGTAAGAAGCCGTTCTCATCTGGCAAAAATTATTCCTCAGCTAAGAGCAGAGAGTATCTCATGGCTTGCCACTGATATAGACAGACTTGGTACCCTGCCGGTAATCGAAGATTTGCTCAGCCTTACCCGAGCTCTTCTTAATCTTTCTGATCGAGTTGCCTGGCTGGCAGTTCTTCGTGCTCCTTGGTGCGGTCTCACCAGCAAGGACCTACTGGCAATTGTTAATCTTTGCCAGCAAGACAGCATTTGGTCAGGCTTAAGTCAGATAGCAAAGAATAGTGAAAAATCAGGGATAGACCCTCTTTCAGCTGAAGGCACTCTCCGTCTAAGCACCACAACCAATGCCTTAGAATTAGCGATGGGCCTTCGTTATAAGGTGGGGCTTAGAGACTTAGTCGAAACAGCTTGGACTTATCTACATGGCTTTGAGACAGCAAGCAATGCGGATGAGTTTGCCAGCATTGCCCATTATTTCTCACTTTTAGAACAATATGAACATGGCAACGGTTTGCTAAATATAGAAGAGTTTGCAGAGCGAGTTGGGCGGTCCTTTGTTAGTCCGCCAAAAGATTTGGAATCAGAAAACTCTGTAAACATTTTGACTATGCACAAAGCAAAAGGTCTTGAATATGATCACATCATTTTACCTGGATTAAGCAGAACACCAGTGAGCGATGACAAACCTCTGTTGCAGTGGTACGAGCGTCTCAATGTTTCTGGAGAGAATCGGCTCTTTCTTACCACGGCAGCGGCTGCGGGCAAAGAAGAAGAAAAACTCTACAAGTTAATGCGCTTTGAGCAGCAACAAAAGAATCGCCTTGAAGATACGCGCCTGCTGTATATCGCTGTCACTCGAGCTCGCACTTCGGCTCTACTTCTTGCCACGGTCTCTATAGACGCCAAAGGAGAGGCTTCTCCTCCTGACAGCAGTTTGATAGGTCGCATATGGCCTCAGTTAGCGAGCGGTCCCCGCCAAATACAGTTTAAACGAGCAGCTGACATCCAAAATAGCGAAACCCAAGGTGCTGACTCAGGATACTCCAATAGTTCAAATCGGGTTTTTCCTGAGCTTACCCCCTTGCTAAGATTCGAAAAACCGAGGGAGCTAGAACCCATTGAACAAACTTTACTAGAAAACACATTGACGCTTTTAAACCCGGAACCGGAACAGACTGAAAATTCTCTCGAACAAGCCATCGTAGACATTGATGAGAACTCCACATTCGATCAATATCCAGAAGACAATGACAGAGCGGCCGCCATTGGTATCCTCATTCACAGTAGTCTTGAAAGCTATGCCAAAACTGCCGATAAGAAACTCTGGCGAGAAAATTTAGACAAACAGGCTAACTACTGGCGCCTTATTTTAAGGCAGCATATTGATGAAGAAAGTGAACTGGACAAGGAGCTAGACGCTATTCGCAAGACGGTAAAGGGAAACGTGGAAAACATCGAAAATGCCTGGATATTCGATCACACCCAAGAACAAGCCGCATCGGAGTTAGAAATCACCAATCAATTCAATTTAAAATTTGTGGTTGATAGAACTCTCGTGGACAAACAAGGTACTCGATGGATCATAGATTTCAAGACCGGGCGGGCGAACCACTCTCAATCAGACGCTCACTTCGTCGAACTCATGATTGGCAGGTACCGAAAGCAACTGGAGAATTACGGCAATTTATTTTCGGCGATGGAACAGCGGCCCATTAAGCTGGCCCTTTACCTCACCCATCTCGAAAAATTGGTAGTACTTGAGCCCGATGAACAAGCAAGGTCTTGATTTCAATTCAGGCTCGTTTTCTAGTTTTGCCAACCAACTTCATGTTCAAATCAATTAGCACCTGCGGACTCGCTTTTAATAATCCCTATCGCTGATTGCGTATATACCTGCTGCATTTCTTAAATAGCCCTTGTAGTCGAGCCCGTAACCAAACACATAGGCATCGGCAATCGCCAAACCCACGAAATCAACCTTAAGGGATGTTTTTTTTCTACTGTGAAGCTTATCGGTTAACACCGCAGTAAAAACCTGTGCGGCCCCTGCTTGGTTACAATGACTAACAATTGACTCAAGAGTTGTACCTTCATCGAAAATATCATCAACAATTAGAACGGTTCTACCTTCTAAAGACAATTGGGGAACCCTTTGCCACTGTAGGTCAGCTCCTGAGGTTTCGCCTCGATAACGACTAGCGTGCAAATAATCCAACTGTAATGGAAACTCTAATTCGGTAACCAAATTAGCAGTGGTAATCAGCCCTCCGTTCATGACACAGAGCACAACAGGGTTCTGGTCATGAAGCTTCACGGTGATTGCTCTCGCCATCTTACTAATAGCCGCTTCCACTTCTTCTTTAGGATGAAGTAGAGTGGCCCTGTCGAACACTCCTTGCACTTGAGCCACGGACATTTCCATTACTTGCCCTCCTGTGACTCTTGCCGTTTTTCCTGGGCCAAGTTCTCTGGGGCGGCTAAACCTTGCAACTCACTTAGACCATCCAACGTAGTTGTAGGAAACGCAAAGTCGGCGCCGGCAGCGTGAACGATGTGAACTATTTTCAGCATCACATCTTCTTTTACTTCGTGGAAACGAATCCAATTAGTTGTTTTAGTAAACGTATAGATAAAGAAGTCTAATGAAGATGCACCGTATCCGTTAAAATTCACAATGAGTGTTTGCTTGGTGTCTATATCTGGATGTTCCTGAAGCATCTTTTTCACATCTCGGACCACATCGCTCATTTTGTCGGAGTCCATGTACCGTATGCCTATTTTCTCGTAAATTCGGCGATTGCTCATGCGGGAAGGGTTTTCTAGAACAATTGTATTAAAAACTGCATTGGGGATGTAAAGTGGTCTTTTATCAAAGGTGCGCACAACAGTAAGTCGCCAACCTATATTCTCAACAGTTCCCTCAATTTCTCTATCTGGAGATCTTACCCAATCGCCAATTGCGAAGGGTCTGTCCAAATAGATCATTAAGCCACCAAAGAAATTCGACAACAAATCTCTAGCCGCAAAACCAACCGCAATGCCACCAACACCACCGAAAGCCAGCAAAGCTGTTATTTCAATTCCAACAGTTGGCAATGCCACCAAGACTGCCGATATAAAAATTGAAAGGCGTATCAGCTTGGCCAGCGCATGTAAGGTGGTTGGGTCTAATTTAGCTTGGGTCGAGGACTCCGGCACCGCCAACGTCTCCAATATCCTCGCTTCTGACAACGTTACAAAGCGAACCAGAAATACCGCGATCAATATCACGAAGGTGAGCTGGCGAACGACTTCGAGATTAGCCGCGGAAAAGAGCTCTGCATCTAAATAGGCACCGCTGATCTGAACCGCCCAAACCAACCCCATGACTAAAATTAACCAGCTAACTGGACCGCGTGCTGCCTGGAACAAAGCGTCGTCCCAAACGTTGCTGGTTTTTTCTAGATGACGCCCCATGATGTTAAGCGCCCTGATTGCAATAAAGCGAGCCAGTAAAGTGAGTGTCACTACCGCAAATAGCTCAACGCCCCACCCCAATTCTTGCAAACTTTCTAGCCCTATAAAGTCTTCCATTTTATCCTCTTGCACCCTTTTGAAATTCGGTGATTTTAGCTTCGGCGTCCCGCCATTCATCACTAGAGTAAACATCCCCTAGCAACTTCTGCTTTGCTCTCATGGAGCTCAATCTTTCACTGCTGACTTGCCACGAATTGTCTTTCTTGCTCTCAAGGTGATCAGCAACCTTCAGGGCCGCTGCAGAATCGTTACAAACCAGAACCATATCGCACCCTGCGTCCAGCGCCAGATCAGCTCGAGTGCACACATCGCCAGCCGAATGGGCCGCGGCCATGGTGAGATCATCACTAAAGACGACTCCGTCGAAACCAAGCTCTTGGCGCAGTTTCTGCTTAATCCAATACGAGGAATAACCAGCACAATCGTCATCTAACGAGGGATATTTAACATGAGCTGGCATTATCGCTCCTAAGAATTCAATACAGCGAGCAAAAGCCTGATAGTCTCCCTGCAAAATTGCTTCCGCTGAACGGGTATCTACCGGCAATTCAAAATGTGAATCCGCAATCACAGTACCGTGACCCGGAAAGTGTTTTCCTGTTGCCGCCATACCCGCACTGTTCATTCCCTTAACATATTCCTTTGCTAAAATACTGACAGTCTCAAAATCTGCGGCAAAAGCTCTTTCTTTGATTACTTCACTCGCACAATTAAAAAGGTCCAGAACAGGGGCAAAGCTGAAATCTATCCCGTGGTGAACAACTTCAGCTGCCATTGCCCATCCGCAGGTATAAGCCATTTCTAGCCCAAGATCGTGATCAGCGCCATATAACTTGCCGATATCATTAAGCGGTGGCAGCGATAAGAATCCTTCTCTGAGACGCTGGACCCTTCCTCCTTCTTGATCTACGCAAATCAATAGCTCGCCTCTAACAGCTCGTATTGATTCAGTAAGTTCTAGCAGCTGGTTTTGATCATGATAATTTCGAGAAAAAAGTATCAGTCCGCCAACCACTGGCCGTCGCAGTGCCTCCGCTTCTTTGACACTCAGAGTTAAGCCCTCTAAGTCCAGCATTAAGGGCCCGAGGGTATTGTTCGTTGTCATTTTCAGTCCAAATCATGTAGAGCCACAATTATCACAGATATTTTTTGGAGAACAAAACAAAGCTTTGTATTTAAAGCTCAATACCTTACAAAAAAAACCTAACACAGTTACTGAAGCCATGTGCTATTGAAGGCAAAGTTAGCACTGTAGTTTTTTGCTTTTACTCACTATAGTGAATCATAGATAAGCAGTTTAGCTGTTACTAACACCTAAAATTTTTGCCAAAAAGGACACACTAACGAGTAAATAAGACAATCTATTGCGAGGATAATTACCGTGAAACAATTAAGCCCAGAAGTTTCAAAATGGTACAAAGACGCAGTCAACGACACCGTATTCGAAGTGGTCGCTATTGATGAAACCAGTGACACCATCGAAATCCAATTTATTGACGGAGAAGTCGGTGAATTCGACTATGGCACTTGGAAATCTTTAATTCTTAGCCCTGCCGCTCAAGGAGAAGACTGGCGGAGCCCTTTTGAAGTACCTTCAGAAGATGAAGTTGGCTTCGATGAGGCCATGGTTCCAGAAAATTGGTCGGGTCCGCTAAACGGTTTAGAGCCAGACTTAATCGATTTCGGTGATGATTTCAGCGTGCTTTAAGAACAGCGTCTTGTGCTTTTAGTTTTCATCAAGCCGCTCCTTGGTTTTGGAGGCTTTCGAGAAATACTAAAGATATCTTGAGATCAACAGATAACTGTATATAATTACAGTTGTTTCGATTTCGAGGTATTTATTATGAACAAGCTCACGGCTAGGCAAGAGGAAATTCTCGCTTATATTAAAGACTATTTGCAAGAAACAGGTTATCCACCTACTCGCTCCGAAATCGCTCAAAAAATGGGTTATCGCTCACCCAATGCAGCAGAAGAGCATTTACGCGCACTAGAAAGAAAAGGCGCGATTGAAATGCAACCCGGTGCCTCTAGGGGGATTCGTCTGCCTATTACGGAGCAGCTTGGACTTCCTATTATTGGACAAGTCGCCGCAGGTAGTCCTATTCTAGCTGAAGAATCCATCGCAGATTATTGTGAAATTCCTCCAGACATGTTTTCCCCTAATGCTGATTACCTGCTGACAGTTAAAGGCACTAGCATGATCGACGTGGGCATTTTTGAAGATGATTTGCTCGCCGTTCATAAAACCACTAAGGCCAATCATGGAGAAATAGTGGTTGCCCGCATCGAAGACGAAGTTACTGTGAAACGTCTCGATACATCCGGCGACAAACACACCGTCACCTTGATAGCAGAAAACCCAGACTTCGAGCCCATTGTGGTGGACCTGCGCAGCACAAGTTTTGCCATAGAAGGTATCAGTGTCGGAGTCATCCGGCGCGGGGTTCACTAAATCGCAATCAAGGTACCATTTGCCTAGGATTAGAAACAGCAATTGGTCGAGCCACTAAATAAAGTAATTAGTAGAGCAATCGGCAGAACAATTAGTAGAACATTTAGTAGAAGAACACAAAACATAAAAAAAGGCCGTTGAACTCAATCAACGGCCTTTTTTTATGTTTCTTACTGGGCTCAGAGAAGTAAGAGCCAACGTATGGTGTTAGGCGCTTACTTTACTGCCTTTTTCTTCACTGGCTTTTTCTTAGTTGCAGTCTTTTTCTTCGCAGTGGCTTTTTTCTTAGCCGATGCTTTTTTCTCTGGCTTCGTCACTACCCAGCTGCCGCCTTCGTAAAACGCTTTCCACCCGGTAGCCTTTTTGTCAATCTCTGATTGAACATAGATCTCTTTGGTTTTTCGGCTATAGCGAATTAACGTCTTATTGCCCACATCATCTTCGCTAGGTGCGCTAAAAAGAAATTCATATTTTGGATCAATTTCATCCTGATGCGGAAGAATCTCGAACACATAAGGAGCTCTTGTTTCCCGGTTCTTTGGAAATTTGCTCGCCGCCAGAAACAAGCCAGACGCCCCGTCACGAAGTACATAGTGATCATCAACAGTTTCGCACTGAAGCTCTGGCATTTGCACAGGGTCCATCTTCGGCGGAGCCGCTTCACCATTTCGCAGTAGCTTTCGAGTATTCTTACACTCGTCATTCGTACAACCGAAGTATTTGCCAAACCTGCCTGTCTTTAATTGCATCTCATTGCCACATTTGTCGCAATCAAGAACAGGACCATCATAGCCTTTAATTTTGAATTCACCCTGCTCGATTTCAAAGCCTGAGCAGTCCGGGTTGTTGCCACACACATGGAGCTTGCGTTTCTCATCTATCAAGTACGCATCCATCGCTGTGTTACAAATTGTGCAGCGGCGCTTGTGGCGAAGTAAGATGTTCTCCTGTTTTTCCGCTTCTTCTTCACTGTCCGTTCTAATCGCCTCATCACCAGGCGTAAGGTTAATAGTAGACTTGCAGCGCTCTTTAGGGGGTAAAGCATAGCCAGAGCAGCCTAAAAATACGCCAGTAGAGGCTGTTCTAATCTGCATATTACGTCCACAGGTGGGACATTCGATATCAGTCTCGGAAGGCGAATTAGTACGCATACCTCCATCATCAGATTCAGCGATCGCTAATTGTGATGTAAACCCATCATAAAACTGATCCAGCAAATTCTTCCATTTTGTATCACCACTGGCGACGGCATCTAGGGACTCTTCCATCTTAGCTGTGAAATCATAGTCCATTAGCTCAGCGAAACTTTCTTGCAGCCGCTCAGCGACTATGTCACCCATTTTTAAGGCATAGAAACGCTTACTCTCCACCCGAACATAGCCACGGTCTTGAATAGTAGAAATAATAGATGCGTAGGTAGAGGGCCTGCCTATTCCTTTTTTCTCCAACTCTTTAACCAAACTGGCCTCGGTAAATCTCGCTGGTGGCTTAGTAAAGTTTTGGAAAGGCTCCAGTTTATTGAGATTCATTTTATTGCCAATCTCTAAATCTGGCAGTACTACATCTTCTTCTTTTGAGGGCATTACTCGGAGGTAACCATCAAACTGCATGATGCGACCTTTAGTTCGCAACTCAAATTCGGCGGCCTTTATCGTAATACTACTACTTAGATATTTAGCAGGAGGCATTTGGCAAGCAACAAAGTATTGCCAAATAAGCGCGTACAAACGAACCGCATCAGGCTCCATGCCCATTAACTTTTCTGCAGCCATTTTTACATCAGAAGGTCGAATCGCTTCGTGGGCTTCTTGAGCACCGTCTTTAGAACTGTATCGAATTGGGCTTTCAGGCAAATACTGTTGGCCGAAGTTTTTCTCAATAAAGTGTCGGCACTGCTCGACTGAATCGCTACTCAAATGTGTTGAATCTGTTCTCATGTAGGTGATGTAACCCGCCTCATAGAGACGCTGAGCCATCAACATGGTTTTCTTAACACCAAACCCTAAACGAGTACTCGCGGCTTGCTGCAGTGTCGACGTAATCAGAGGAGGCTTAGGCTTGGATGAGGTTGGCCTGTCGTCTCGCTTAAGCACTTCATAGTCAGCACTTTTGAGCGTTGCCAATGCGGCATCAGTGTCAGCCTTGTTATCCGGGCGAAAGTTTTTGCCCTCTTGACGAACAACTTGGCAGCGTAGCTTCTCTTTCTTAACCGTGGCTAAATCAGCAAACACTTCCCAATATTCATCGGGGATAAACGCCCTTATTTCCCGCTCTCGTTCAACTACAAGGCGCACTGCCACTGACTGAACACGCCCAGCTGACAGGCCTCGTGCTACTTTCGCCCATAGCAGTGGTGACACCATGAAGCCTACAACCCGATCTAGAAAACGCCGCGCCTGCTGCGCTTCCACGTAGCGCATATCCAATTCGCCCGGCTCTGAGAAGGCTTCGGTGATCGCTCGCTTGGTAATCTCGTTAAACACCACTCGCTTATACCGCTGCGGGTCTCCGCCAATGGCTTCTTTCAAATGCCACGCAATCGCCTCTCCCTCTCTATCAAGGTCGGTTGCGAGATAGATATGATCAGCATTTTTGGCTAATTTTTGAAGTTCAGAAACAACCTTCTCTTTGCCGGGCAGAATCTGATAATTGGCTTCCCATTCCTTTTCCGGATTAATACCCATGCGAGCCACAAGTTGCTGTTTCGCCTTCTTCTTCTTATAGGCTACTTTTTCATCGGGTGCCATTTTGCGAGTTTTTGCAGCTGCCGCTGCCCGTGCTTTAGGATCAACTGGCTTACCGCTACCACTGGTAGGAAGATCACGAATGTGACCCACACTAGACTTCACCACGAAATCGTTTCCGAGGTACTTATTAATGGTCTTCGCTTTAGCTGGAGACTCTACAATTACTAAAGATTTGCTCATCTAGGGGGTTCAAAATCCGTTTAGAGGGTGTTTAGGAGCGCACATATATAAGGGCTAGGCGCTGGTGGGTCAAGTTTTCTATTGAAATAAATTGATCTAGTAGATAAATCCGCAGGCAGGATCAGACGCACAAAGTAGAGAGATAATTGCTCGTTTGACGGCACTCAGGAGCCCAGACAGCCCTCTCGCACTTTGATCTTCGACCCGTTATGCCTGATTATAAAAGAGGCAAAACTAGGCTTTAAGAGTGTTTTCCCTGAACTATCTAGCACGATGAAATCGACACAAACAAAGGTGCCATGTAATCCAATTAAGAAAAGGTCCCGCGAATTTTGAAGTCCAAAATTCGCCTAGCAATGCACCTCGTGGACCCAGCCAAATTGATCCGCCTGCTCCCCTTTTTGGATGCCTACCAAGGTGTCATACACCTGCTGAGCCACTGGGCCAACGGTGGTGCCATCTTCGTAAATCGAATGCCATTGCTCATCGAAATAGAGCTTCCCAACCGGAGAAAGAACAGCAGCCGTGCCACACGCAGCCATTTCTACAAACTCAGGAAGTTCTTTCCTTAAATCAATAGGCCGTTCTTCGGTTTTCATGCCTAGTTGAGCGCTGGCAAATTCCATAATCGAGCGACGAGTAATACTGGGTAGAATCGCGTCTGATTTAGGTGTCACCAGACTTCCATCCTTCATGACCACAAGGATGTTTGCCGATCCGGCCTCATCAATATAACGATTTTCTAAAGCATCGAGATAGAGCGCCTCGTTCGCGCCAACCTCTTGCGCTAAGCGGGTTGCCATCAAACCTCCTGCGTAATTGGCTCCTACCTTAAAAGCGCCAGTGCCACGGGGAGCCGCTCTATCAATGCTCGATACAGCCAATGATATAACCGCCATCCCTGCTTCTTTATAGTAGGGGCCCACTGGGGACACAAAAACCCTGAATTCGAAAGCTTGTGCAGGGTTAAGCCCTAAATTTTCTCCAACACCAATAAGCATAGGCCGAATATACAGTGAAGCGCCTGAACCATAAGGTGGAATCCATGCGTAATTTGCTCGCACAGTCTCCTTAACCGCCTCAAGAAATAACTCTTGTGGCACCTGCGGCATGAGTAGTCGAGGGGCAGCAGCGTTCATTCGCTCACTGTTTAATTCTGGTCTAAACAAAAGCACCCGACCATCAGCTGCGGTCTGTGCTTTCATCCCTTCAAAGCACTGTTGAGCGTAATGGATCGACGGCGCACCCTCATGAATACTAATCTGTTCATCAGTGATAAGCTCGCCCTCTTGCCACTGCCCGTGACGGTGAATGGCACGAAACCTATAATCAGTTTTATGGTATTTGAATCCCAGCTCTGACCAAGCCAGGTCTTTCTTGGCAATTTGTTCGCTCACGTTTATTTCCATGACTGCATTGAGAATTTATTATCTTGCAAACAGTTTCGAATAGCCAGACGGTGTGCTTCGTGCGAGCCCTTTCCTTGGCACTCGTTGTCGGCTAGACTCCGCCAAAAAACCATCTGGTAACTTCTAATGAAGCTCGTAGATATCGGCGCAAATCTAACTCATGAATCTTTTGCTCTAGATTTCGATACTGTTGTGGACGAGGCTCGGCGAGCAAACGTCTCGCACATTATGCTGACTGGGACGGACTTAGTGTCCAGTCGGGCGGCGGAAACGATCGCTAAAGCAACCCCTACTTTGCACTCTAGTACAGCTGGCTTCCATCCCCACGTCGCCAGCACTTGCACAGCAGAGGCTTTTGATGAGATCTCACAACTGTGCAGTCAGCCTCATGTAGTGGCAATTGGGGAAACAGGACTAGACTTCAACCGAAATTTTTCCAGCAAAGAGGAACAATTACAGATTTTTGAGCAACATCTAGAACTAGCCAGCCAGATAAAAAAACCCCTGTTCCTCCATCAGAGAGAGGCACACGAAGAGTTCCTTCCCCTATTAAGTCGATATCGATCATCCACTGTAGGAGGTGTTGTTCATTGCTTTACCGACAATGAGCAGGCGCTCAGTGATTACCTAACGCTGGACATGCATATCGGCATCACTGGCTGGGTTTGTGATGAACGCCGCGGGCTAGATTTACAGCGCTTGGTCCCAAAAATTCCTCTAGACCGACTATTGATTGAAACTGATGCACCCTATTTGTTGCCAAGAAATATACGCCCAAGGCCCAAACATCGACGAAATGAGCCGAAGTACTTAACCGCAGTTTTGGAGAAAATAGCGGAACTTTATCAACTTCCAGTTAAAGAAATAGCTGAGAGGACGACACATAACGCTAAGAAACTATTTAATTTAAGCTTTTAGCGTAATGAATATTAACCATTTTCTAGGTTTTTGCTATATTTTAAGAATTAATAGTTATATCTAAGTTAAAGATAGGCTGAAGTTTGAACAAACGAGCATTTCTTGAAGGGTTTTTAAGTGCGAGCACTGTCGCATTCGGCGGTCTCTTTATGTGGGAGCGTATTAACAATCAGCCGTTAATACTAGCCCAACCCTCAGGCCTTCCCAACAAGCCCAAGTCAGACGCCCTCAATAAAGACATAAGCCAGTCCTTTCGGTTTACCAAAATTGAGCTAGAGGCCAGCCAACCGAGCGCAGGGCTCCCTTCGCCTGCTCCCTCCATAACGGCCAGCAAGAGTCTAGAAATTACTGAGCTCGACGATATGGAGGTGGCGAAGTATCTCCGCAAGATCCGCAACTTTGACGCTATCTTTGCCAGCGATATTTATTTAGATCCCCGCTATGAGACCTTGTTACTGAAAACGGCACAGCATCTCACCCGAGTCGAAAACTACATTGGGCATGGTAATTTCAACCTCATGAGCCTTGATGAAATGATCAAAGCTGGCCGTGCCTTCCCTAAAATCGGTTTATTCGAAGCGGATGAACTTAATTTCCTGGAAGAGATCTTTTTCGCCAACCCCCACAGATACGGCTTTTTTGGAAAAAAAATAAGCCGCGACATTACCGATTTCATTCCCAAGAATGATGTGGCAAAAATATCCAATTCAGGACACTTTTTACTGAAGGGGGAATCTTTAAATCTGTACGATCAGATCCGCAGGGACGTAGGAGACCAAGTCATTTTGACTTCTGGTGTCCGTGGAAACGTTAAGCAAATGCATTTATTTTTGGCCAAAGCGATAGAAGCTCAGGGCAATCTTTCCAGAGCATCTCGGTCTTTGGCTCCTCCCGGGCATTCGTATCACGGCATTGGAGACTTCGATATTGGCAAAATTGGTCTAGGACAACGCAATTTCACTTCAGACTTTTCGAGCACTGAAGAATACAAAAGAATAGCCAGACTGGGATATGTAGACATTCGTTATCCAACAGATAATTTGTTTGGTGTCCGCTTCGAACCTTGGCATATTAAATTAGGCTAACGCTAGCTTAAACCGCCTTCACACTGCCCAAGAGCACTGCTTAATTATCAACCTTAGCCAAGGCAAGCAGCTGATAATAATCAAACGGCCAACCTAACTCATCGCCCGAGTCAGCATTTTTAACTACCGGTATGCGAATACCGTATTTTTCCACCAACTCCTTTGACGAGCTAATATCTACTGCTTTATAGGTCACATCGTTAGCTGAAATTAAATGTTCGAGAAGTTGTTCTGCGTCTTCACACAAATGGCAGCCTAACGTTGTATAAAAAACTAGAGATGTCATAACTTAGACTCAATGTAAGCGCCGGATCGACTGTAGTTTATTGCGGCCATCGATATGAATTTCAAATTCACCCTCGACACCACTGCGGGTGACAAAGCGATTAAGAATCGAACCGGGGAATTCAATTCTCAACCCGCTGTCGGTCACAGCCCTCACAGATTTAACTGCCCCCCCATACAGAGCGACGTAACGCTCTGCGGGGATAGATAGATAAACTCGATGGACAGCCATTAGCTCTTTTTAACCGCATCTGTGGTTTGAGCAAGATTTAGCAACTCCCGTAAAGCGACTGAAAACATCGAGTAATCGGGGCGGCTTTCGGCCTGCAGACGCACTAGCATTGAGCGCACCCGTGACAAAGGTTCTTCGTTCTCTTGCAACCATTGGGTCACCGCAGCTTTAGGCGTCACTTTCTTGTTGGTGGCGGTGAGAGCATTCAGTGTAAGAGCTCGCTGCTGCCAAGACATATCATCAAGGTAGCTTTCTCGCGCCAAGGCTTCCCAATAATTGCTGACATCGAGCTGATTAATCATCTCTCCCAACCAGTTGAGCTCCAACTCTTCACCCATTAAGTAATACACATCAAAAATTGTTCCTAAACCCTGCCCCGTGGATTTTGAAATCTCAACAAAACTCGTAATAGGAACTAAAAATTGGCAACTGGCAATTTGAACCGCAAGAGCATTAGGCACTTTGCTTTCCACTAAACTATTCAGTTTCCGATCAAAGACAGCTTGAGAGGCTTCAGGAAGCTTGCTTGGTATCATCCCCCGCGCGCTATCAATCTTACCCGCATACAAATCATAGCATTCTTTAAAGCTCAAATTGTTTCGTCGATTTCGAATCAACCACCGGGTTGCCCGTCGAGCTAAGCGAATCAACTGAAACATCATATCGCCTTGGATCGCTGCATCCACTTTATAATCGAGCGCTTCAATCTCTGTCCATGTGTCATCAATTCGATAAATGTGTAACGCAATGACAGCAGCTTTGACGACTTCACAGGGTAGCGTTCCCGTTGCATCCACTAACCTATAAACGAAACTAGGTCCTAATAAATTAACAATGGTATTGGCTAACTGCGTAGAAATTATCTCTCTGCGAAGCTGATGACCCTCTATCGCTTTTTTATAAGTTGACCGCAGCTTTTGGGGAAACGCTCCATACAGAAATGGTAGCAAGTACTCATCGTCAATGTAGCCAACACCGAGCAATTCTCTCTTCAGAAACATCTTCATGTATGAAGTTACGATGGAAACTTCGGGACGAGTTAAAAATTTATTCTTAGAAATACGTTCCTCTAAAACATCGTCAGTTGGAAGAAATTCGATCTTGCGATCTAAATCTGCATGTTTCTCAAGGAATCCAATAAGTCCTATGTACTCCTTCCCTCGCGCTTCCATTTGAGCTTGAGCGACTCCAATCGCCTGCACTTGACTGTAATTATTGTCCAGCACCAGATTAGCGACTTCGCCAGTCATACTTTCCAAAAGCTTGTTCCGAGCACCAACGCTAATCTGCTTCTCGGCTTGAAGTTTGTTAAGCAAAATTTTGATATTCACTTCGTGATCAGAACAATCCACTCCTGCTGAGTTATCAATAAAATCAGTCAGAGAAACACCACCACACAGGCCAAACTCGATACGTGAGCGTTGAGTAAAACCTAAATTACCCCCCTCACCAATCACTTTGCAGCGTAGTTCGTTAGCATCGACCCTTAGACCATCGTTCGCTTTGTCTCCTACCTCTCCATGGCTTTCTGTAGATGCCTTCACATAGGTACCAATACCTCCGTTCCAAAGAAGGTCGACCGGCGCCTTAAGCAATAAAGAAATCAACTCATTGGGTGTTGCAGTGGTTTGCTCAATACAAAACACATCTCGCATTTCTTGAGATATAGCAATCGACTTGGCCGAGCGATCAAAGATTCCGCCACCTTTAGATATCAACTTTTTCTCATAATCACCCCATCCAGATCGAGGCAATTTGAACAAACGCTGGCGCTCTTTAAAACTGGATGCAGAATTTGGCGTAGGATCGACAAAGATGTGCAAATGATTAAATGCCGCCACTAAGCAGATATGTTTCGAAAGCAACATGCCGTTGCCAAACACATCCCCAGACATATCCCCAATGCCGATCACAGAAAAGTCCTGTTTCTGAATATTGATACCATCTTCTCTAAAATGGCGCTGCACAGAAACCCATGCTCCCTTGGCTGTGATACCCATTTGTTTGTGGTCGTAGCCATTACTACCACCTGATGCAAATCCATCTCCTAACCAGAATCCGTATTCCTCTGCTATACCATTGGCAATATCCGAAAACGTAGCAGTTCCTTTGTCAGCTGCAACAACAAGGTACGGATCATCTTCATCTTTTCGAACTACACTTTCAGGATAGGTAATTTTGTTATCGACAATATTATCCGTGATATCCAGAAGGCCGCTGATAAAAGTCTTATAGCAGGAAATACCCATCCGCATAAATTCATCTCGGTCATTGTTCGATACTCGCTGTTTAACAACGAAGCCGCCTTTTGCTCCTACCGGCACGATCACTGAGTTTTTGACTTGCTGAGCCTTAACCAAGCCCAAGACCTCAGTACGATAATCTTCGCTACGGTCAGACCATCGAAGCCCTCCACGTGCAACTTTACCGCCCCTCAAATGCACGCCTTCCATTCGACGAGAGAATACGAATATTTCAAACTTTGGTTTAGGCAGTGGTATGTTTTCGATTTTGCTAACATCAAATTTAAATGAAAAATACTCCTTGGGAGTTCCACTGGCAGTGGCCTGAAAATAATTGGTGCGCAACGTGGCATCCATTAATTCAAGCACTGATCTTAGTACGCTATCTTCAGCTAGGTTAGAAACCTTGTTAATGGCACTCACGATCTTCCGTCTAATTTTAGGTGCGGAAGATCCTGTGGCCGGCTGCAACGAAGGGTCAAATTGGGCATAAAAATAGTCAACCAACTGACCAGAAATGGTTTTGTACTTTGCCAAGGTATCAGCAATGTATTGAGCGCTATACCCAAATTGGATTTGCTTTAAGTAAGCAGCATAAGCCCGAAGCAACGCTGTATCTCGCCACGGTAGCTCAGCAGCAATCACCAATTGATTGAAACTATCGTCTTCAGTTTTCTGCTTCCAAATCGCATCAAAAGCGCTCTCGAAATTTTGCTCCAAATCAGGCGGCATTTTACCATCTGCGTTTTTTCGAGAAAGTGAAAAATCGTGAAGCCAAATAGGTTCTTTACAGTCTGGTTGCAGACGGAAAGCATTTTCACCAATAATACTCAAACCTAGGTTTTCTAAAATAGGCGCCACGTCAGACAATATAAGCTGTTGTTGGTAACTAAATATTTTGAAGCTCAGTTCTGCAGCCTGATCGGTATCGCAAACTTCAAGATCCAACGCCATTTCTTTGTTTTTAACAACACATTCCAATCTGGCTATGTCTTTGACGCCTTCGCCTGCACTGTAGGTCTCTTTGTATGATGTGGGGTAGCAGCTAGAGTAAACAGAAAACAACTCATCCGCGTCAGCATCAGCATAGCTGGCCTGCAAATTCTCGCGAAAATAATCATCCCATGGCTTAACCAGCTGAACCATTTCAGTCTCTAGCTTGGCCCGATTAAATTTCACGTTTTGAATTTCTGGAACCCGCAAAATGAAGTGGATGCGAACTAGCATAGATTCAGAAAGATAGGTATTGAATTCCACTTCTTCCGCTTGCAACTCTGTCTTTAAAAAATGTTGAACTTGCTGCCTGACCTTTGTGTTGTAAATATCTCGCGGCATATAAACTAAGCATGAGAAAAACTTGCCGTACGAATCTTTTCGCACGAACAACTTTGATATCCGAGTTTCTTGTATCTGAGTAATTTCCAGCGCCGTAGAATAAAGTTGCTCAGTGCTAATTTGAAAAAGTTCATCTCTCGGGAAAACATTAATCACTTGCATCAAGTCTTTAATGCTATGGCCGTTAGGCGAAAAACCAGACTCATCCAAAACACGATTTACTTTGTCTCGAATGAGTGGAATTTCAAGTGCAGTTCGGTAGTAAACCGAAGAGGTGTAAAGCCCAACGAATCTATGCTCGGTAACCACGCTGCCCTTATCATCAAATTCTTTAAGAAGCACATAATCTAGATGCACTGATCGATGAACTTTAGACCGGTTGCTTGACTTGGCGAAACTACATATTTTTCGCTTTAAAATATGATCGACTGTTCCTTTAGGTAAGCTGGAGAGTTTGACTCTTTTCTTCAGCCCTGACTTGAATTTGGAAATTCCCAAAATGCTGTCTTCCTGCAAATCGACGACCGCACCTTGTTTTAGGTTTTTAATTTTGTATTGTTCATAACCTAAGAACGTAAAATGATTATCAAGTAGCCAGCTAATAAACTCCGTAGACTCTTGCAGCTCTTGATCGCTCACAGGAAGCGCATCAGTGCTGTTGAGCAAAGCAGTCTTGATATCTTCCGCCTTTTTACAAATTGGCAAATAATCCTTAACCGCAGATGCAACGTGCTTAAGCGTGTCTTTAAGCTCTTTCTCAATAAGTGCAACTTGAGCTTCACTGATGACACCGCAGTTGATACAACAAATAGCCTCTGCCTTGTGATACGGCTTACTGCTGCCGCTTATAGAGCTCAATCTGCCTGGGTTTTTTGCACTTCTGGGTTCGCGTTTCACCTGCATAACTGCATTATTGAGGCTTCGAATGCTCACGCCAGCTCTGCTGGCACCTTGACGAATAGAATCCACTAAGAACGGCATGTCATTGGTGAGAACGTAGATCCGACTGCCTGCAGGCTTGTCTCCTTGCTCAGTGGTTTGCAAATGATTGAATTGAATTTTGGCAGCGCTTGATTTGCGCTCCTTCAAAAATTCCCATGCCTGCACCACAGCTTCCAACAGTTGGTCGTCAGATTGCCTTTTAAGCTCCGCTTTATAAGTGCTGGCGAAATAGCGTTGGGCGAATAGGGTTAGACGAGCCGCTTCTGCTTTAGAATATTCTTGCTCAATCATCTTCATTACGGGCAATAACAGGCTATTGTCCGAATTTTGCTTTGCATTCATTTCTTCTCTCCAAGCAAAAAGCTCTCTTAGGCTATCGCTTTGATTTTGTTCATTCGCTCCATAATTATGAAGCATGTTAACAGCTCGCAAGCTACTGTCTTTTCAAATAAATCTGCCACACTCCGCTACAATGTTCGCCTAGACATCCCATGCAAAACGTTTACAATCCATGACTTTGCCTTACGCGCGCCCGATATAAAGAGAACTCCTTTTATGAGCCACCACGCTATAATAACAGACCTTAAAAATTGGTTATCACAACAAATTATAGGACAAGAGCGGCTGATTGATCGCCTTCTTATCGCACTACTCGCTGACGGGCACTTACTCGTAGAAGGTGCTCCTGGTCTGGCAAAAACTAAAGCCATCAAAGACTTGTCAAAAGCGATTGAAGGCGATTTCCATCGCATCCAATTCACACCAGACTTACTTCCCAGCGACATCACCGGCACAGAAGTGTATCGGCCGGAGGATGGTTCCTTTAGATTTCAACCTGGGCCCATTTTTCATAACCTTGTGCTGGCTGACGAAATAAACCGCGCACCCGCCAAAGTGCAGTCTGCCCTGCTGGAAGCAATGGCTGAACATCAGGTCAGCGTTGGGCGTGAATCTTTTGACTTGCCTCCCCTGTTCTTAGTGATGGCCACGCAAAACCCCATCGAGCAGGAAGGAACCTATCCCTTACCCGAAGCCCAACTGGACCGCTTTTTGATGCACGTGACTATTAGTTACCCTGAAGCAGATGCCGAACGTGACATTCTTCATCTGGTCCGCAATGAAGCTCAAAACAACGCGCCTGAAGTCCCAAATCAGGTGGCTCAGGAAGCACTTTTTGCGGCGCGCCAAGAAATTCTAGAAATGCACATGGCACCGGAAGTCGAGGAATACATTATTCAACTCATCATGGCGACCAGAAAGCCAGAAGTGTACGGTGAGGACCTAGCAACATGGCTTGAATACGGAGCCAGCCCACGGGGCACAATCGCGCTCGACCGCTGCGCGAGAGCCTATGCATGGATTCAGGGCAGGGATTTCGTGAGCCCGGACGATGTTCAAGAAGTTCTTTTTGACGCTTTACGACACCGTATCCTGCTCAGCTTCGAAGCTGAGGCTGGAGGTGTTACCCCAGACCAGGTCTTGGAGACTATCCGCGAACGCGTACCGTCAGCCTAATCCCGTTAGGCGAAGCTATGTCAGAACTAGCCACAATTAAACTTGCACAACCTCGCTATCAAGCTGAGGGAGCAGTTATTAGCCTGCAACAATTGCTAATACAGCGATACGCGGCGAAGACCTTGGATTATTTAATACATTCTCGCTCTATAGCGGGAATTTCTGGGTTACATCTCTCAAAAATGAGAGGCCGCGGTTTAGATTTTGAAGAATTCCGTCCCTATCAAGCCGGCGACGATATTAGGCTGATTGATTGGAGAGTTACCGCTCGAACCAATCGTCCTTTTACCAAAGTCTTCCGAGAAGAACGGGAGCGCCCCGTCATAATAGCGGTAGATCAAACCCACAATATGTTCTTTGGCAGCCAAGTTGCCTTCAAATCAGTGATTGCCGCGCAAGCTGCTGCCCTATTCTGCTGGCTGGCCATAGATAATGGAGATCGAGTTGGCGGATTGGTTTTTAACGATGTGAGCTCCAGTCTAGTGCGGCCCAAAAGAAGCCGACGCTCTGCTCTGCATTTGTTGAATCAAGTATTTCAGTACAATCAGCAGCTTCAAGAGATGAAAGAGCCTGAGGCGCTTGTACCTCAAGACCCAACTTTTAAACCGGGGCTTGCTCATGCGCTGGGGCAGATTAGACGCATTACCAAACCCGGCAGCACCCTTTACGTACTTTCAGACTTCCTCACCCTTGATGAGAAGGCTCTGCAGTACCTCAATCAACTTTCACAACACAATAATGTGGTTTGCTGCTTTATTTATGATGCATTAGAGGAAACACTCCCAGTACCCGGTATTTACAGTATTACTGACGGAGGCCGTAAAGGCGCACTAAACACTCATAACAGCAAAGCTCGTAGCAATTATCGCGAGCAATTTCAGAAACGAGTTGCCAGTTTAGAAAGCCAACTGGATAAGCTACAAATTCGACTGATCAAAATGCGCACGAACCAACTAGTTTTAGAGCAAGTGAGACAATGGATAGCGAAGAACTCTTAGCCCAACTGGCTGACATTCATCTACCCGAACCAGTAAGCTTCTGGCCTCCCGCGCCTGGCTGGTGGGTATTGGCGCTACTGCTATTAATCGCTGCCATTTGGCTAATTCGCAAAGTTAGAACGAGGACGGTACTTAAACGAATCAAATCTCAGGCAATATCCGAGCTAACCGCGTGCTATGAGCGCTACAGTAATAGCTCCAGTCAAGAACCTGCCTCCCTCAAGCTTCGCTATGTTAATGAAGCGAATGGAGTTCTTAAAAGAGTCGCGCTCGTGCACTTTTCAGACAATGCCGTTGCTGGTCTGGGTGGATCTGAATGGGTCAATTTTATTCGCGCAAACGGGAATGCATCATTGTTAGATGAAGCCATTGCCGACGCTCTGAGCCATGGAAGGTTTAAGACCACAATTGAGGTTGATGTGGATGCCTTTCATGAATTCGGACTGGTTTGGATAACTAGCCTTTACGATAACCCGAAAGCAAAAAATTCTGAGAAAGACACAGAAATTGTCGGCAAATTCAAGGAAGTGGCGCAATAATGTTGGAATTCACTTGGCCTCTGGTATTTTTGGCATTGCCTTTACCTATCATCGTTTATCGGCTACTGTCCCGCGCGCCTCGACAGGACGCTGCCCTTTATGTGCCCTTTTTCAGTGTCTTAACTCGACTGCAATCAGACAACGAAAACATCTCGAGTGGCCGCTTGTTAAACCTAATTTGCTGCACAGCAATGTGGCTTTTGCTAGTGTTAGCGGCGAGCCGGCCTCAGTGGCTCGGTGATCCTGTTCAGCTCCCGTCTACTGGTCGGGATTTAATGCTGTCTGTTGATATTTCAGGCAGCATGGAAGCCCAAGATATGGTCGTGGGCAACAGGCAAGCATCTCGAATTGATGTGGTTAAAGCTGTAGTAGGTGATTTTGTTGAGCGCCGTGAAGGCGACCGATTAGGACTGATACTTTTCGCCGCGCATGCCTATATCCAGGCTCCTTTAACGTTTGACCGGAAAACCGTGGGTGCCCTCCTTGAAGAAGCAGACATCGGAATTATCGAGGAATCTGCAACCGCCATTGGCGATGCGATTGGCCTCGGCGTCATTCATTTACGTAATCGCCCTGAAAACAGCCGGGTTTTGGTCCTGCTCACCGACGGTGTAAACAATGCCGGCGCTGTCTCTCCGGAACAAGCTGGGCAACTCGCTCAAACGGAAAACATAAAAATTTACACCATCGGCATCGGTGCTGACCAAGTGGTCCAACGGACATTTTTTGGTGCCAGAGCCATTAATCCTTCCGCCGAGCTAGATGAAGCCGTACTCACTGAAATCGCCGAATCTACTGGCGGTCGCTATTTTCGTGCCAGAGATGTTAACGATCTGGTGGAAATCTATGAAGAGTTAGACCGACTCGAAACCATCGAGCAAGATGAACAGACCTACCGGCCTACTCGAGTGCTTTTCTATTGGCCGCTAGGAGCGGCTCTTATCATAAGCTTACTACTCGCAATGGTTTCAATTCCTTGGCTGTCTCTTAGCGGCCGAGCTCGAATGTCCAGTGATGAAGAGCTTGAGCATGCTGAAGGCTCATCAAAGGGAGCTCTCTAATGGAATTAATGATTCCTAGCAATTTGTTCGAAGAATTTCAGTTTCTTCGGCCTCTGTGGTTATTGGGCTTAATCCCCGCGCTACTTTGCTTTTTTGCCATGTGGCGAATCAATTCCGTGGTCACCGCTTGGGATAAAGCCATAGACAAGTCGTTGTTACCCTACTTGCTAGATCGCAGCAAAAACGCCTCTCAGCGCACCCCCCTCTTTTTGTTGCTTTGCGCATGGTCATTGGCAATATTGGCCATGGCAGGCCCAGTTTGGGAAAAATTACCTCAGCCGGTTCAAAAACGGGAAGACGCTTTAGTCATTGTCATGGATCTGTCTCTATCCATGTTTGCACCCGACCACGAGCCAAGTCGCTTAGATCTAGCTAAACGCAAACTTCGCGACATTCTAGCCCTTAGAGAAGAAGGTCAAACGGCTCTAGTCGTCTACGCGGGCGACGCCCATACTGTGACACCTCTTACCGACGACGTCGTCACGATAGCCGCCCTGGTACCCTCTCTTAGCCCCAATATAATGCCCTTGTTCGGCAGTAACCCAATGCTTGCCATCGACGCGGCAATTGGCCTGTTAGATGATGTGGAAGCAAGTCGCGGAAAAATTCTACTAATGACTGACGGTATTAGCGGCTTTGACCAAGAATCTCTCATAACAGCTCAAATGCAAGAAACTGATTACGAACTATTAATCATGGGCATCGGTACCGAAGAAGGCGCACCAATTCGAACCAATGATGGCAGCCTGTTAACTGACGACGCAGGAACTATAATCGTACCTCGGCTAAACAAGAATGTTCTGCAATCCTTAGCGAATCGCGTGGATGGACGGTATCACGACATTCAGCTTGCAGATTCAGATCTTGCTTATTTACTTAGCGATCTCGATTTATTGGATGATGAACAATTGAGCGATGTAGAAGAAGAATTTGACGTTTGGTACGAAGCCGGGCCTTGGCTTTTATTATTAGTGCTGCCAGTTGCAGCGATGAGCTTTCGCCGTGGTTGGCTTTTTTCATTGTCATTCGTTTTTGGTGCAGGCTTGCTTCTCCCACCTCAACAAGCTCAGGCATTTGAATGGCGCGACCTCTGGAAAACCAAAGATCAGCAAGCCGCGGAAGCCTACGACGCGCAGGAGCACTCCTTAGCCGCCTCGCTTTTCCAATCTCTTGGCTGGCAAGGTGCGGCGAATTACAGGTCGAGCAATTACGAAGCTGCTATCGCGGCCTTCTCTGCCGACCCCTCCGCAGACGGCAACTATAATCGAGGCAACGCCTTAGCAGTTTCTGGAAACTACGAAGAAGCTATTGCCGCCTACTCTGCCGCAATAACACTAGACCCGAATCACAATGACGCCATTGCGAACAAGGAAATAGTTGAACAGCTACTAGAGCAACAGGAAGCAGAAGAAGGCGAGAATCAAGAAGGCGATAGTCAGGAGAACGAGTCAGAACAAAACTCTGAAAGCGAATCCGACGAACAACAAGAAAATAGCGATCAACAAGACCAAGAAAGCCAGGAAGGCGATGAAGAGCAGCAAGAACAAGAGCAGCAGAATCAACCTCCTGAAGAACAGGAAAGCTCCGAATCTAACAGCGAACAAAATACCCCTTCTGAATCCAGCAATGAGGAGTTTGAAGAACAGCAGGCATTAGAACAATGGCTCAGAAGGATTGAAGATGATCCAGGTGAACTTTTGCGTCGCAAATTTCGCTATCAATACAGACAGCGCCAATTGAATGGCACTGCAGGAGCGGCTAGCGGAGGACAGATCTGGTGATGACTACGAGGCGTTTTCTCAGTTCGTTAATCCTACTTTTACTGTGCAGCGCGGGCTTCGCCCAAGACGTTGAAGTCTCGGTAGATCGAAGCGAACTTGCCCGAGGTGAAACTCTTGTATTCACTATCCGCGTGTTCGATCAGCGGCAAGGTATGCAATTAGACTTGACTCCTTTGACTGAAAATTTTGACGTGCTAGGCACTAGAACCTCCAGCCAAATTCGCAGCATAAATGGTGCAGTTGAGGCTTGGACAGACTATATAGTCACCCTTTTCCCGCTTGAAGAAGGGGTGATTACGATCCCTTCTTTGACCATTAATAACATCATCACCGACGCCGTAGATATTACAGTTTCCAATCAAGGTCCTCGCTCAAACCAAGCAAGCGAAGAGCTTTTTCTTGAAATCGAAGTTAACAAAGAATCTGTGTACGTGCAGGAGCAGCTACTCTTTAGTGTCAGACTCTTCTACACCATAAACGGAATAAGAAATCCCCAGTTCACTGAGCTAGAAATGGAAGACTCAGTCATCCAACTTATTGGCTCTCCTAATCAGTATGAAAAACTCATCGATGGCGTTCGCTACGGTGTCTATGAAAAACGCTACGTTATATTCCCTCAACGCAGCGGGCCATTAGAAATCCCTGATATTTTATTCAGAGGAGAAGTTACTGACGGATCTAGCAACTTTGTATTCCGAAATCTAAATACGCGCAGAGTAACCGCATTTATCGATGGTATTACTGTTGATATTAAAGAGCGACCTAACGCCGCACTGAACAGCGAATTTTGGTTGCCAGTCACCGACCTCCGCCTTGAAGAAAGCTGGAGCACAGATATAAACGATCTGGAAATTGGTGAATCAGCAGTGCGTACCGTTGCCATGGTTGCGGATGGCTTAGACGGCGCCGTCCTGCCCCCGTTCTTAGAGGCAGATATTGAAGGTGTAAACCAATACCCCGAACCCGCCGATATTCAAAGGACATTTGTGGATGGGAGCATCGTAGGTACGCGCATTGAAACTGTTTCGATAGTGCCTACTGAGTCAGGGTTTATAGATATTCCTGAAGTTTCTATTCCTTGGTGGAATGTAGAGTCGGACCAGCAAGAGGTCACTGTAATACCGGCGACTCGATTAACTATTCCCACTACTGAAGGTGACCTTCCTGCAGAACAAAGCGTCGCCAGTACGGCAAACATTGAAGAGGTTTTAGATAACACACCTGTACTTGATCTCGAGACGATCGAGGAACAAGCAGACGCAGAATACATCGAGGTAGACTCTTTTTGGCTCAATGCCCTTATAGCAGGGGCACTGGCCATCGTAGCCTTGAGCATCTACAAAATCGTTATTAGCCCTCGTCAGCAAGAAATAGGCGGGTTTTTCAGTCGGCAAGCCAATCAAATAAATGAAAAATTTATACCGGCGAACAACGAAAATGCGGCATTTAATCAGCTAAAAAGCGCCTGTGCGAAGCGCGATTTAAAGAAGATACGCACAGATTTAATTGTCTGGTGCAATCACTATTTTGACGGTCAGCACATCCGCACAATGGAAGACATTCTCAACCAGGAGGAAGAGTTAGACTTGGCTCACCAAGCGAAGTCCATTCAAACTGCTCTTTTTACGCCAGAGAACTCTAACTGGAAAACAGAGAACTTACTTAAAATAGTGCAGAACCTGCGAAACAAAAAGAAAAAATACAATAAAGAGAAAGCTCTTCACGAGAAATATGCACTACCCCCTCTCTATAGAACTTAGATTGTATTTTGGAAATCCTCGTTAGCGCTTTGTAACCCCTTAAGCAGAGTATAAAGCTTCGGGGTATTCTTCCAGCTTTTCAGGATCCGGCCACACCATGACCTCCAACTCACGTTTAGTTTATTCAACCGCTGGTAACAACCTTTGTAATAAATGCGGTAAAGCACTGGCAAAATGCAAATGCCAGAAAACTCAACGGCCACCAAATAGCGGCGACGGTATAGTCAGACTGTCACGGGAAACCAAAGGTCGCAAAGGAAAAGGAGTCACTCTGATTAGTGGGCTAGACCTTAATGAAAAAGAGCTAAAAGCCTTGGCAAAGAAACTTAAAGCGCTATGCGGTTCGGGAGGGACAGTTCGAGATCAGGTGATCGAGATACAAGGTGATCATAGAGTCACCTTAAAGAGCGCATTGGAAAAATCCTATATCGTAAAGCTCGCGGGCGGATGATTGTCCACCACCCTGCTTTTTCTTAACCTACCGAAACGGAAGCCGATGTTTTAGATAGACCTTTTTTCAATTGCCGAGAGTGCCATTTCATTTTTCGAACGTATTCTGCAACTTCAGATTTATCCAGTCCGTCTCTCTGGTAACTCACCTCCATATAGAGCTGAGTAATTTGCCACATCACACCATGCAATTCAGGCCTCGCCAAAGCCACCCTATTTCGGTAATCAATCGGACCTTCACCTGTTTCTCGGGCTAAACCGACTTTCGCCAAATCGCGACTAACCTTGCTGTACAACTCGACTATCGGCCCACGATTCCTTCTCGGCTCAAAACGAAGAACGATAACCGCAATAAAAAGCACAACCGCACTCGCCAACCCGAGCAATAAAGCGATTACTTTCTGCTCAGTCACTTGACCAAACAATTCTTCGAACAGTTCAAACTGATTGTCCTCATCATAACTCACAACTCGACGATTCCACTCATATTCAAGCGCATCCAACCGTAGTCTTAAAGAGTTAATCCAATTGATACCACTTAGTCCAGAGACAGAAAAAAGCGACTCTTCTTTGAACGCAGGGTCGTCTCTCAAAGCAGCCTCTACCCCTAGTCTCACTCGTTCTGGAGATACGGCTCCCGTTGGATCGAAACGCACCCACCCCTCTCCTTCCAACCAAACCTCGTTCCAAGCGTGAGCATTGTATTGATAGACCATCATATAGTTTTCAAAGGGATTAGCCTCAGCCCCTTGGTAGCCGATGATAACCCTTGAGGGTATTCCAGCGGCTCTCATCAAGTAAGCAAAGGTACTCGCATAGTGCTCGCAAAATCCTTCTTGCGTCCCAAAAAGAAAATCATCTATTCTATTTTCTCCCAGCAACGATGGATTTAACGTGTAGAAAAATTCGTTCTGAGAAAAATAGTCCAACACAGCTTCTACATAATCTCGATCACTAACTACAGTTTGTCTTAACCGCAAGGCAAAATCGCGACTCCTAGTGTTTCCATCGCTGGGTAAACTAACCGTTTGGCTACGCTGGCGATTCAATAAAACAACATCCGTGCTGTGCTCTACGTAGGAGCGCAGGTCATAGCTTAGTCTTTGGCTCACCACATCATTATTAAAAAGCTCGAAGTTCCGGCTCTGAAATAGTCCAGTAGTGAGAGATTCCGCTAAATGGAGGCCGTAAAGCCAAGGTTTTTGAGTGGGCTCCATAATGACATTGTAGTCTAAGGCTTTCCCTTCCTTCTCTATCCTGCCGTCCCATTGCAACTGACGATCACTGCTGGCAGAACCTAATACAAACCCAGAACGGCTTTGACTGCGACGCCAAGTCTCACCATCAAATTCAGTCAACACTAGCCCTCGCCAATACAGCGCTTCATGAGACGGAGTTTCCAATTCATTGAATTGAACTCGAAAAGCCAAATCCGCCGAGCGGCCCAAGCTACTTATGTCGCCAGGAGACATTTCATCGGATACACCTGTGGATGCACCCGTGCTTTGAATAGGAACAGCCCAAAGAGGTGCGATTCGGGGGAAAACGTAGAATAACGCCACTGTTAATGGCAAGGCTTGGAGCAGAATCTTTACCGCTACTACAGCAGCTCCAAAACCCTCTTTTCCAATACTAGTATTCGCGCCAGCAGTTTTATTCAATGTAAGCATTGCCATTAAAACAACAACGACAACAAGCAAACCATACACTGTCGTGATAAGGCTTTGCGAGTATAAAAACCCAACCATCATCATTACAAAACACAGGGATACAACGACGTATACATCCCGTTTCTCTCGCATTTCTATGAGTTTGAATACAAAACCTAGAGCAAGAAAAGAGGCCGCGCTGTCTAGACCTATTCCTAGATTCCGCAACTGAAAAATAGAAAGCAAAACTGTCAGTGAGACAACCAATACCCTAAGCCATCGATCAGGGTAATCTAATTTTCCGCTAAAAATTAGCAGCCGCCATAATAGGCAAGAAACCGCAACAGCACTCACCCAAATAGGCATACGGGCACTGTGAGGAATCAATACCAGAGCGACTGAAAGGAGTAACCAAATCAGTGAAGCACGAGGTATCTGATAGGTTAAATTCATAGTAAATATTTAAACCACAAGAGCTGTCTAACTTGAACCATCAAAAAGAGCCAACGCTGTCAAAATCTTCGTCCTATGTTCGCTTCCTGAATTAGGAGCCAGTTCAAAACCAGGTACTCTCAGCCCATATGCCGTGCCAGCTCGATCCAACTTCAGCGCGCAAAAACAGAGTCTGGAAAGTCTTTCCTCAACACCTAAGCCCTCAAACATAGTCCAGCTAAGCCAAGTTTTACTGTCTACATAATCAACAAACTGCTTCAATTGCAGGCCCTGACCACGAGCAACATTTTTCCAAGCAACTTGCTTCAGTGAATCTCCAGGTACATATTCTCTGAGTCCGTAATAGTCTTCGCTTCCAGCGACCACAAACCTAGACTCTTCTTCATTGAGGGCAGCTCCATGTAGATCATTCATGGAAACCGACAATGGTTTTGGATAAACAATACAATGCTGAGCTAGATCCACCAGTGACCAAGCGCGGCAAAGGCCAAGCGGAAAGTAGGTTGTAATTCGAAGCAAAGGGGCTTTGTAATTACCTCGTTTGTTAGCTTGAGTGAAAACTTCAGCTACCGCTGTGTCACAGTTCAGCAAATCTACAAACGTCCTATGACCATCGCCATAGCTTAGTTCCAAAGCTTGATGGCTTCGCCCCTTCTTTCTTTTTAACTCCACTTTAAAGCACGCTTTCTCTCCGCTAAATACGGCTAGCGAGGGCAAACTCGCTAGCTCTAAGTGATTGAGATTATCGAAACTATGGAGAATGGCCACAATAAAAAGACTAACCATCAGAAACGCCAAGCCAAATGCTAAGCTAACGGCGTAATTAATCGCTGCAATAAACACGAGGCTAGCAGCAAAAATAAAAAGCAAACCGTTTTTAGTGGGCAGAATATAAATGATTTTACGATTTAGGGTTACTTGCGGTTTCGCTGAAATTCTTGATGCCATCCAGCGATGAAATCGTGCTCGCAAGTTGAGACTGGGACTATTAGGTGTTTGCGCCATCATAAAGCCCGAAAAGCTCTCTAAAATAGAATCTTAAGTGTCTACTCGATAACATCCACTTCGTTCAACATACGTTGAACCAATGCCGCGCCACTTGCACCTTCTTCATCAGCAGCACCTCTAACTCGATGCTCTACCACTGCCGGCAGAATAGTTTGAAGGTCTTCCGGAATGACATGGTTACGACCGCTCATCAGCGCCCACGTTTTTGCGGATCTCATCATAGCGAGGCTTCCGCGCGGCGAAAGTCCAAAACTATAATTATCCTTGTGACGAGTAAAAGCAATTAGACGCTGAGCGTAGTCTAATAAAGACTCACTGGCGATGACTTGCGCTGATTGTTTGCGAAATTGTTCCACCTGATCTAACGATAAACAGCGACTAACCTCTTCCACCTTATCTCGCTCTGTAGACATCTCCAGTAATGCTCTTTCTGCACGCTGATCAGGGTAACCCAACTTAAGGCGCATCAAAAATCTATCTAGCTGGGACTCGGGCAAAGGGTAAGTGCCAGATAATGTCACCGGATTCTGGGTCGCAATTACAAAGAATGGCTCAGGTAAATCACGGGTCTGGCCTTCTACGGTGACTTGGCGCTCTTCCATTGCTTCTAAGAGAGCACTTTGAGTTTTGGGTGTTGTGCGATTAATTTCGTCTGCCAGAATTAGCTGATTGAAAATAGGCCCAGGTAAGAAGTTAAATTCTGAAGATGCCTGATCAAAAATGGAGATTCCTAGAATGTCAGCAGGCAACAAATCACTTGTGAATTGAATCCGGTTATAGTCAAGACCCAACGTTTTTGCCAAGGCATAGGATAAGGTTGTTTTTCCCATCCCTGGCAAGTCTTCTATTAAGAGATGACCGCCAGAAAAAAGGCAGCAAAGCGCCAAACGTATTTGATGATCCTTTCCGAATACCGCTTTTGAGATTTCTGCGACAACAGAATCAACCATTTTGGAAGAGTCGTTCTCTACTCGGGCGGCAGATCGGTCGGTGTTTTTATTTGATGCCGTAGAAAACATAATTTGCCATTGTTCGCGCCGACCTGAGACTACATTTTTAATATGCAGGAAGGACCAGCGATCAGCTGTCGTTATGAAAATCCGCTACTAAATTTTGCTGCTTACTCTGTCCGTTTTTTTTTCGAGACTTTTTGGCTGCATCACTGCGGGTAAACTCCAAACGCTTTAAATAAACCTCATCCACATCTGCGGTCACATAATCGCCATCGAACACAGAACACTCAAAGCGTTCTATGCTGGGATTACCCTCTGAGGCGGCAGCGATCAGATCGTTCAAATCCTGATAAATAAGCCAATCAGCGCCTATTAACTCCTGCACTTCATCGTCCGTTTTCCCTGCTGCAATCAACTCTGTTGCGGAAGGCATATCTATGCCATAGACATTGGGAAACCGAATGGCTGGTGCAGCCGATGCAAAATAAACTTTCTTTGCACCTGCATCTCTTGCCATCTGAATAATTTGTTTACAGGTAGTGCCACGTACAATCGAATCGTCTACTAACAAGACGTTCTTGCCCCTAAACTCTAAATCAATAGCATTAAGCTTCTGTTTGACAGATTTACGCCGCTGCTTTTGGCCCGGCATAATAAAGGTTCGGCCTATATACCGATTCTTAACGAAACCTTCACGGTATTTCAGCTTTAAGCGATTTGCCAACTCTAATGCTGAGGTTCTGCTTGTGTCGGGAATTGGTATCACTACATCGATATCGTGATCTGGGCGCAAACGGAGTAGTTTTTCTCCTAATTTTTCCCCCATGCGAAGGCGAGCCTTGTAGACAGATATGCTGTCCATCAGTGAGTCAGGGCGAGCAAAATAGACATGCTCAAAAATGCATGGAGAATGAACTGCAGGTTCAGCGCAAATTTTTGTATGCAGTTTGTTGTTAGTGTCGATATAAACAGCTTCACCCGGCGCCACATCTCGCTCCACCGTAAAGCCCTGAGAGTCCAGCGCAACACTTTCAGAGGCAATCATATACTCCTTGCCTGAGTCAGTAATACGAGAACCGATAACTAACGGCCTGATACCATTTGGATCTCTAAAGCCAACAATACCGTAACCAGTGATCATCACCACAGCCACATAGCCGCCACGACAACGACCTAAAACGCCTGCCACCGCGGCAAAAATATCGCTGGGCTCAGGTGCAATTTGACCAACTAAGCGGAGTTCGTGAGCAAATACATTTAGCAGAACCTCAGAGTCCGAATCCGTGTTCATGTGCCGCAAGTCTTCTTTAAACAGCTCACGACTCAACTCATTGCTGTTGGTCAAATTGCCATTATGAGCTAAAGAAATTCCATAGGGTGAATTCACATAAAACGGCTGAGCTAAAGCTGGGCTAGAGCCCCCTGCCGTTGGATATCGGACGTGACCTATACCCATTTGGCCGGTGAGTCTGCGCATGTGGCGAGTACTAAACACATCCTTCACCAACCCATTATCCTTGCGCAAATTAAGTTTGCCGTTATCGCAAGTCATAATACCTGCAGCATCCTGACCTCGGTGCTGAAGAACCGTTAAGGTGTCATAGATGCAGACTCCCACATCTTCGCTTGTAACTACCCCTACTAACCCGCACATACTCGGCTCCGATTGCGAACGTTTGACTTAAACAACAGGCTCAACTGCGCCCACATTTTCCACATCAATATACAATTGCATCCATTCTATTAACGATAGTCCATGAGGGATCAATTGTGATCCTTGCCATTGTTCTGTTTCATTGACGAACGCCCCTGTGATGAAAATAATGACCACCACTATGATCGCCCCTCGCACAACTCCAAAGGCGCCGCCTAATAAACGATCAACCAGCTTCAGACCAGTTATCGTTAATAATTTAGAAATCAGATGATTGATTAAAGTACCAATCATCATGACTGCAACAAACACCAGCGCGAAAGCACTCACGTAGCGAGCGCTTTCGTTGTTGATAATATTCACCAAAAAATCTGCGACGACTCCACTGTACAGGCGAGCTAAAGCCAGAGCTGCGATCCACGTCACTAAAGACAATACTTCTTTAATCAGGCCTCGCCAAAGACCAAACAAACAGGACAGGCCAACAATCACCAAGATCACTGCATCAATTTCATTCATGGAAGCGATTAGTCAAACCCTCTTTTAGAGATCACCGATTGTGTACTTAACAACATAACCGGCAAGGTTAAATTCATTTTGCAATTCGCTTTGGTAGGAATCAACACGGGCTCTATCTAACCAGGGGCCAACAAAGACTGCTGTTAAGGTATCTTGACCACGATCGATTTCCCGAGAATATGCCTTGTAGCCTGCTTCCAGCAAACGCTCTAACAGTTGACTCGCATTATTCTCATCCGAAAATGTCCCCAAGCGAACACTCCAGCCTTGGGGGAGTCCATCTGCCCCCAACTGAGGTGCTTCACGCTGAAAACTGGGCTGCGACTCTCGTATTTCAGCTAGTCCAACTGCTGCAGTTTCCGCTAACTCTGGTGGGGTCTCTATTTCACTAGGGGTATCATCAATCCGCTCATCTGCGTTTGATTCATCTGCCGGCGTGGTGATTTCTTCAACTGGTGCTGCGATACCAAAACCAGGCTGATTGGCCAATACTACCGGACGCGTCGGCACAGGGTCTTGCATGGGCGTGATGATGGGAACTGCGGGAATCCGACTGCTGATTTCCGACTCGTAACTGCCTTCGCCATCAAAAATTATGGGCAAGAAAATAAGCGCTAAGGCGATGAGCACCACTGAGCCGGCTATCCTCTGTTTCGTTGCTTGTTGCAATCTAGGCTGCTCTCGAATGCTCTCTGGCAATAGCTACTGTATGAAATGAACCGGCGATAATAATTCGATCATCGTCTTTTGCTTGCATGCAAGCTGCATAGCAAGCTTCCTCTACCGACTCAAATGAGTGAAAATTTTTCTGAGGGCAGACTTTATTTAGTCTATCCAATGCTTCATTCACTGGGAGTGCTCGATCGTTATCGTTTTGCGCAATATACCAGATATCGACACTAGATTGTAAAGAAACCACTATACCTTCGATATCTTTGTCGGCAAGCACTGCCAGCACCAGAATCACCCTTCCCTTTTCTGAGGTCATCTTGCGAAGTTTCTGAATGCGGATGCAGAGCAGTTCAGCTGCTGCTGGGTTATGAGCCACATCGAGAATTATCTCTCTCTGAGAGTCAGAGTGAATTCTTCGTTCGAAGCGGCCGGGAAGATTAGTTTTTGCCAAGGCTGCTCCAACATCAAAGCCAGCCAACCCTATTTCGAGAAGCGTTAGAGTTTGTAAACAGGCTGCGAGACTACCCAGATGTAACGATGGTGATGCGTTGGAAAGGTCTACTATGACATCCTCCGCAAGAAGATTACTTTGCCAAAGTGCAGCGCGACTCTTTAGCTCACCCTGAGGTCTGTCCTCAGAGAGCTGCATCTTAAAATCCTTACCCAGCTGATAAAGCGGGCTATCCAACTCTTTCGCACGGCTTTCGATGCTCACAGGCATGGCACCATCGGCGAATATTGCCGGTTTAGCCGAACGCATAATACCTGCCTTCTCGAAACCAATAACCTCCAAGTCAGACCCAAGCCAATCCTCATGATCTAACGCAATACTGGTGATTAAGGCTATGTCGGCGTCGACAATATTAACGGCGTCCAAGCGGCCGCCAAGACCAACCTCAAGCAAAGCTACCTGGATGTTTTGACGAGAGAAAATCCACAGAGCAGCCAACGTCGCGAACTCAAAATAGCTTAGAGATACAGTGTCGCGAGCAGTGTCGATGGCCAAGAAGGCTTCGCAGATATTGGCTTCAGATACGTCGCTGCCATTAACCCGAACCCTCTCGGTAAAGCAGTGGATATGGGGAGATGTATAAGCCCCGGTGCGGATGCCTTTCCCTGCTAACAATGCTTCAAGATAAGCGGCGCAGGTCCCTTTCCCGTTGGTACCGGCGATGGTCACAATTTTAGTAGCAGGCCGTTCTAGATTGAGGGCCGACGCTACAGCTTTAACGCGACTTAGTCCCAGTTCAATCTCGCGAGGATGAACTTCGGAGATATAGTCGAGCCACTCGCTTAGGCACCAGCTAATTTTGTCATTGTTCATCGGGCTCCGCTGAAGCATCGGTGGCGTCTGTTGCAACAACGTCGTCGAGTTGCTCTGTGACGATCTCTTCAGGAATAACTTCAGTCACTTCTGCAGCAGGCAAATCCATTAGTTTCTGCAAAATTGCTGACACTTTCGCTGCCAGATCTCGTCGATGGACGATCATATCGATAGCACCGTGTTCCAATAAGAATTCGCTGCGTTGAAACCCTTCTGGCAACTTCACTCGAACAGTTTGGCGAATGACGTCTGGCCCGGTAAACCCGACTAAGGCATTGGGCTCGGCGATATTAACATCGCCCAACATAGCGAGACTGGCTGAGACGCCTCCGTAAACGGGATCGACCATAATTGAAATGTAAGGCAAACGCGCCTCACGGAGCTTTTCCAATGCCGCAGAGGTTTTCGCCATCTGCATCAATGACAGCAAGGCCTCCTGCATCCGCGCCCCACCGCTGGTGGAAAAGCACACAAAGGGCAGCCCTTCTTTGATGCAAGTGTTAATAGCCCGGGTGAATTTCTCCCCAACCACAGCTCCCATAGAGCCGCCGATGAACCCAAATTCGAAAGCAACCACAATCGCGGGCACACCATTAATAGTGCCTTTCAAGGAAATCAGCGCGTCTTTTTCACCTGTGGATTTCTGAGCTGCGCTCAGTCTATCCTTATATTTCTTTAAATCTTTGAATTTGAGCAGGTCTACGGGCTCTAAGTCAGCATCAAGCTCGAGCTGATCATCTGTATCTAGAAATAGTTCAAGCCGACGCCTAGCCGTAATGCGCAAGTGATGGTCACATTTAGGGCATACGTCATGGTTTTCGGACAATGACTTTTGATATAGCATGGCGTCGCAGCGCGGGCATTTCTTCCAAACCCCCTCAGGCACCATGCCCTTCTTTTTCGCATCAGCTCCAGAAGTGGAGATTGAAGGTAAAATTTTATCTATCCAGCTCACAATATTTCCCTGCTTGTCAGTTGCCGATCTCTAATCGAAAAATTGCCCTACGTTAGACAATTAAAATGAAGTATCTAAGGCCTTTCTCACGTCGCCAATCATAGCGGTGGCGCGGCCAATTGAAAACTCGGAATTACTCTCTTGATCACTTAAATTTGCTATCTGGGACACCAAAGCACTGCCAATGATCACACCATCCGCTTGCTTTGCCATCGCCACGGCACTTTCCCCATCTTTGATACCAAAACCGACCATAATCGGAAGGTCTGTCATTGCCCGTAGGCCGTCTATTTTTCTCGCAACCGATTCATGATCAACTAATGCGGCGCCGGTTACACCTTTTAATGAGACGTAGTAGAGGTAGCCACTGCAATGCTCGACAATACTGCGCGCTCGCTCCTGCGTAGTGGTTGGAGCAACCAGATAAATAGTATCGATTTCAGCCTCTCGCAGATGCTGGTGCAGCTCGGCCGACTCGGCTGGCGGCATGTCAACGAGAAGCACCCCGTCTACGCCGACATCTGCGCAGCGCATGCTGAAGGACTTATAACCCATTATTTCAACTGGATTTAGATACCCCATGAGAACGATGGCTGTGGTCTGATTAGTTTGCCGAAACTGCTCGACTAGAGTGAGTACGTCATTCAAGGCTGTACCCTTTTTTAAAGCCCTTTCAACTCCCCGCTGAATGACAGGCCCGTCAGAAGAAGGATCACTAAATGGCACTCCAAGCTCTATAATGTCTGCGCCCTCGTCCACCAATTGATGCATGAGGGCCAAGGTTGTTTTGAGATCCGGGTCCCCTGCTACAAGGTAGGGAATTAGCAATTTGCGATTATTTTCTTTGGCAGTATCAACTACTGGTTTTAAGATACTCATTATAGCTAAAGTCCTATCCCTTCAAGGTCGGCAACTGTTTGGATATCCTTGTCGCCGCGTCCGGATAAGTTAATCACAATATTCTGGTCTGACGACATACGCCCGGCAAGATCCATGGCATAGGCAATGGCGTGGCTAGTTTCAAGCGCTGGAATAATACCCTCTAGCCTTGTCATCTTGTGGAAAGCAGCAAGAGCTTCGGTATCGGACGCAGCCACATAATTCACTCGCTCTAAGTCTTTCAACCAAGCATGCTCCGGACCAACGCCAGGGTAATCTAAGCCTGCTGAAACTGAATGGGTCTCCATAATTTGCCCCCCTTCATCGGTCATCAGATAGGTTCTGTTGCCGTGCAAAACACCCGGCTTACCGTTGGCACTTAAGGGCGCGGCATGTTGATTGGATTCCAAACCGAGTCCACCTGCTTCCACCCCGTACATAGCAACCTCACTGTCATGTAAGAATGGATGGAACATACCAATCGCATTGGAGCCACCACCCACACAGGCAACTAGCGCATCTGGCAAACGTCCAATTTGTTCGATCGATTGCTCCTTGGTCTCTCGCCCTATAATGCATTGAAAATCTCGGACCAGCTGTGGGTACGGGTGTGGGCCTGCCACGGTTCCGATAATGTAGTATGTATTGTCCACATTAGTCGCCCAATCTCTCAACGCTTCGTTCATAGCGTCTTTAAGTGTTCTAGACCCTGACTCAACTGACACTACATTAGCGCCAAGCAACTTCATTCGATAGACGTTGGGGGCTTGGCGGACAATATCTTCAGCGCCCATGTATACATGGCACTCCAGACCCATCCGCGCGGCGACTGTGGCACTCGCCACTCCGTGCTGGCCGGCGCCAGTCTCAGCGATTATCCGAGTCTTACCCATATGCTTAGCCAACAAAGCCTGGCCGATTGTGTTATTTACTTTATGCGCACCGGTGTGGTTTAAATCTTCCCGCTTGAGGTATATGTTTGCCCCACCGCAATGAGCTGTTAATCGCTCAGCTAAATAAAGCGGCGAAGGACGGCCCACGTAGTGCTTCAAATCGTAGTCATACTGGCGCCAAAACTCTTTATTCTCCGACAACTCGCTATAAACATTTGCGAGTTCTTCTACTGCCGCAATAAGCGTTTCTCCAACAAAAACGCCACCGTAAGGCCCAAAATGCCCAGAAGAATCTGGCCCATCAAATTGATCTAGTTCTACTTCAGCTTGCGCCACTTCTAACTCCTTCAATAAATTCTTTAACAAGACTCTCGTCCTTTAATCCTGGTGAAGACTCAACACCAGTGCTGACATCGACACCAAACGGCTTGACCACCTTTACTGCTTCGCGGATATTACTAGGATTAAGGCCGCCAGCTAACACCAACTTAACCCCCTCGGTTTGAGCTGCACCGATGGCAAGTTGCCAATCGAATGCCTTTCCAGTCCCACCGGGTGCCGCTTTATCAAACGCATCCAAAAGAATGAATTCACACTGTCCGTAACGGGAAATTGACCGATTTAGATCTGCCTGAGCACCTACTCTAAACACTTTCATCACCAGCAGACCGAATGACCGGCAAAACTCAGGCGATTCATTTCCATGAAATTGCAAGATATCGATTGCGCCCGTACTTATAGCGCGCTCTACTTCCGCAGCAGTCGGATCAACGAACAAACCTACGACGTCCAAAGAATCATCCACAGGTCCAACTATTTCAGCAACCTGATCTACAGTAACTGCCCGGGAGCTAGGTTCATAGAACACTAAGCCGATTGCATTTGCCCCACACTGTTGAGCCACAAGAGCGTCTCCAGCACGAGTGATGCCGCATATTTTGATCCATGTTTTTGACAAGGTGGTTTCAGGATTCACAGCAAGTTAGCACCAAGACAGGTGCCCAGAAATTGGTAGCGAGAGTCTAGCAAAAACAGGACGTTTAACCTAGCTCACGAAGCCAGATAAGGCGGCAGAACAAAAGCAGCTGGAGTCTGCATAGCATTAGGGTAACCGACTTCTACTAGATAGAGCCCTTGCGGTGGAGCAGTCGCCGCGGCCTTTGTTCTATCTCTCTCATCGATTAGCTCTTTTATCCAACTGGGTGGCTTGTCACCGCGGCCTACTACTAGCAATGAGCCCATTATATTTCGCACCATGTGTTGTAAGAACGCGTTGGCACGGATGGAAAAGACGAGAAACTCTCCATGCTCGCTGAATGCAGCCTCCAAAACGCAGCGGTTAGCTGTCTTAGATTGGCAGCCTGCTGCCCTGAAACTACTAAAGTCCTGCTCACCTAACAAATAGTCAGCAGCGCTATTCATAGCCCGCACGTCTAGTTCGTGCCGGAGTGGCACAACCAAGCCATCTGTTAGGGCCGAAGGCGTGGGTCTTCTCTGAATTACGTAATTATAACGTCTAAAAACTGCACTGAACCGTGCATGAAAAGCCGAGTCTACCTCTAAGGCCTGTGTCACGCTGACTGAATTAGGCAGAAGGCTGTTAACACCTTGCTCCCACGCTTTCTTACCTCTATCTGCAGTCGTTTCAAAATGGACAATTTGGGCTGTGGCGTGAACGCCGGAATCGGTTCTTCCGGCACAAACCAGTTCTATTTGATGATTTGCCACTGCGCTAAGCGCTGTCTCGAGTACATCTTGAACTGTAGCGATATTCGCTGAGCGCTGTTTTTGCCAACCGGAAAATCGGCAGCCATTGTACTCGACTCGAAGAGCCACTTTTTTCAAAGGCACAGTTTCAGAGCACGAAAAATCGGGATCATCCTGCATAGCTGGTTAAGTCACGGCAAGGGAGCTTCAATATGAATGGGAGTCGTTTGAAATTCTATTCTGGGTTTGAGTCGATCGCCGAAATTAAGTCCTGAGCTTCTTTCACTTGGCTTTCTGAACCCTCTGCAATAACCTCTTGCAAGATTTCCTTAGCGCCGTCTGCGTCACCCATTTTCTGATATGCATACGCTAGCTCTAATTTAGTCGCAGTTTCCTCTTCCGCCGATAAACTTTCTGGGTCACCCTCATGATCCGGCATCTCGATAACTACATCTTCGTCTGCCAGAAAATCCAAATCGTCATCCGAAGTTGGCGAATCAGTCGTAGTTTCTAACACTGTGTCCTGTGTTTCAGCAGCTGCGGTCGCCGCGCTAAGTGGCTCATCGAAGTCGAATTCAATAGCATCGTCAGCTTCTTTCCCTGCAGGTTCATCCGAGCTTTCATCCATAAGAAGCTCTTCATCTAGATCTAGGAAATCATCATCTGAAAGCTCGATTTCTATATTGTTGTCGGCATCATCATCCCCATCAATTTCCAGTTCACTGAGATCAAAATCAAACTCATCTTCAGCCAACTCTACGTTGCTCGGCGTTTCAGTATCGACACCTAAATCTAGCTCAGCTTCAGTGGTCGAAGATTTTTCCACGACTGTATCAGCTGAATCACCTTCAAGATCGAAATCGAACGCTTCAACGTCCGCAATTTCCTCACTTGGTTTTTCGGTGGCTAGTTCCGATTTGTCAAAATCGAAATCCAATAAATTGTCATCTTCTTCTGATGCCTGCTCATCGCTGTCTTCTGCTTCCTCTCCAGCCTCAATTTCGGGAGACTCAAAGGTGAACGTTTCAAGCTCCAATTCCTCTTCATTTTCATCTTTAGCACTAGAATCAGATGTGTCAGGCTCTGGAGCTTCAACATCAAACTCCAACGTATCAATGTCTAAGTCGTCAAGTTCTTTGCTATCGCCTTGCGAGAACGCACCTTCAACCTCTTCACCAGAGCTATCAGCCAAAAGTGGCTCAATCTCAATTGAGTCATCCGAATCAGAGTTCTTTTCCTCTTCATCGACAATGCCCTCAGTGACTTCGACCTCTGCCGTCGAATCCAGATCAAACGTCACATCACCGGTATCCGCTTCTACTTCTTCCAGCGGGCTTTGAACCTCCGAAAGGCCAGACTCTACACCCTGCTCTTCGTCATGGGATTCTGCGCTGTTGGGTTCTTCATTGTTAGGTTCTTCATCACTCAGATGAAAGGCATCGTCTTCAAATGAGTCTAAATCAATACCTAAGTCGTCGAGGAACGACGCCGTGTCGTCTTTCTGTCGTTGACTATCAATCTCAGTAATCGTCGGTGCGGGAGATGCAGCGTCTAATTCAGCCGATGTTAGTCCCGCGCGCAATGTCGCAATTTTGCTCTTTTCATCGTCTTCGACAAGAGATTCGGTTGACTCGGCTTGCTCTTCGAAAGAGGAAAGGTTGCCAAGAGCGGCCAAAATTTCAAGCCTCTTCATTTGCAAATGAAGATCGTCAGGATTCGAAGCCATTGCTTCATCTGTTAAAGATTCTGCCTGTTCGAACTGTTGATGCTCGATTAGAAGATCGATTTGATCAGCGACTGACTGCTCATTGTCCAGAACGAGTTCATCTCGATTCTCTGCAGACTCACCTCCGGCGCTGATGAACGCATCTAATTCGCTGTCTAACTCTGACTCGTTATAATCTTCAAATTCCGATACGTCGTCGAACGATTCATCGTCTCTTTCAGATTGTTCCGATTCTAAGGTGTCTGTAACTCCTTTAAATTCATCATCAGAGATTACATCTAGGCGCTCTTCATCTTCACGGTTTGCCCGATTTCTCATAACCAAGACACCCACGAGAAGGAGAACCAGTGCTGCCACTGCGCCTGCTAGCAGCAAAGAATTGCTCATGATTGAACGGAGTAGGCTATCAATAAAGGATTCATTGCTCTGTGCTTGCGCCGCCACTGGAGCAGGCTCAACTGCAGCAGCCATCTCAGCCTGCTCTTCAGCTATTCTGTTTGCATCAGCCGCTTCCGCTGCGTCAGCCGCCGCATCCGCTAGAGATTGCTGTAATTGAGCAAGCTGCAAGTCTTGGAGTCGGATGATTTCTTGAGCAGCCGCAATTTGCTCTTCCAATTCTGCCAGTCTTGACTCTAATTCTTCTTTCTCAATGCGGGCTCTATCGGCTTCTTCCTCTTGCAGAGCTAACTGCTCTTCAAGTTCAGCAATGCGCTGATCCAATACGTCGGTATTCGAGTTCTCAGTGACTCCGCTACCATCAGTGCTGTCTGCGTCTGGGTCTGCCGTTACCACACTAAGCTGACCACTGGAATCCGCTGGCTCAGCGACCGTTTGGCTTGGCGCGGCTAAGGGCTGAACATCGACTACTGCATTCTGCTGATTTTGCCGGCTAACTTCAGCGATAGCGTCTCGCTGACCGATGGCTTGGATATCTTCGAGGGTCGGAATTCTTAACACCTCACCTCGGCGCAGGCGATTGATATTGCCACCAGCAAACGCGTCCGGATTAAGTTCTTGAATAGCCAGCATGGTCTGTTGGATGCTCACATTGGTGTTTGGTCTCACCTGCAGAGCAATATTCGACAGAGTGTCGGCTGCGCCAACGGTAACGCTTTCCGGCTGCTGGTCAGCGTCTCGTTCCACTGCCGGATCTGCTGCTTCTTCAGTTGCCTCTAGCAATTCATTTTCAATTTGATCTTCAGCAGGCTCAGCTTCACTTTCAGCGGCATCAGCAAGCTGATCTGTTTCGCTTTGATCTGAGGAGTCCTCTTGAGGCAACGCTGATTGTTCAAGTAGCTCCTCAGCACCAGCATCATCCGCAGCTTCTTCGTCATTGTTTTGCAGCGCTGAGTCTTCAGTCGCCTCTTGATCTAGCTCTACCTCTTCTGCCGTGTCCTCTGTCAACAGCTGGGATTGCGGCTCTGGGGATGCAGCATCATCCGCGGTCGGCGCAATTACTTCCGGCTCAAGAACAGGCTGGACGGACGGCGCGTTGGTAGTCGCCGGCGTCGATGAAGGTGGGGTTATCTCAGGTTGTGAGGGTGCTTGGCCTGTGGCTGGCGAATTAACCGTCGCACTGATTGGGCGCCTGACGGGAGCAGTTGGCACTGCTTGCTCTTCATAAACCGGCAAATCCAGAAGGATTGTGTGTTCGCTAAGCAAGCGACCGTTGGACCACCGCGTCTCTAAGATAAAACTTAAATAAGGCTCTCTAACTATTTGAGACGTAGTTAGAATTACGAAATCGCCCTGATTCGTTGCTTCTGTCGTAAATCGAATATTATTGAGGAAGGAAGCGCGTTCGATGTTGAAACGCTGAAAATCTTCAGGTGATGCCAGCTGAATGACAACATCCTCTAGCCGTGTATCACCTAATTGCAAAACTTCGATACGGACTCTAAGCGGCTGATTTAACGAAGATTCTACACTAACCCTGCCAAGACCAAGAGCGAAGGCTTCGGTAGCAATAAAGGATAAAAACAAAACCAGAATGGCAACGGTCTTACGCAGCATGACTCTCAACTCTCTTAATTCACCCAAAATGGCTTGTTCTTAATATTTGAGATTGCGGGAAAATAGAATGGTCCCGTCTTCTCGTCATACAGCCACTTTATTATTAATACTGTTTCTTCAATTGTGCCTGCAAGTATTCATTATAAATAGGTTTTTATCAACTCTTCAGCTATCTGAACAGAGTTAAGCGCCGCCCCTTTGCGCACATTATCAGAAACCACCCATAGGCTTAATCCGTTCGAAAGTGAGATATCCTGCCTGATTCTGCCAACGAAAACTGCGTCCTGGCCCGCAGAATCGGTGACTGCAGTTGGATACGCGCCGTCTTTGTGCTCATCAATAACAGTCACACCCCGTGCATTTTCAAGGAGTTCCCTCGCATCTTTAACATCTAGTTGAGAATTGGTCTCTATTTGCACGGCCTCGGAATGGCCAAAAAACACAGGAACGCGAACACAGGTAGCACTAACCTTTATACTCTCGTCTCCAAAGATCTTTTGAGTCTCCCACACCATTTTCATCTCTTCTTTGGTATAGCCGTTTTCCATGAATTTATCTATCTGAGGCAGTGCATTAAAGGCTATTTGCTTAGGATAAACCTCAGAAACGGTGTCCCTGCCATTCAAAAGATCGGCAGTTTGTTTTGCCAACTCATCCATCGCAGACTTACCACTGCCTGACACCGCTTGGTAAGTCGCCACGCTGATCCGCTTGATGCCCACTGCCGCATGCAGTGGTTTCAACGCGACTAGCATCTGAATCGTGGAGCAATTCGGGTTAGCGATGATGTTTCTGTTTGTATAGTCTGCAATTCGCTCACGATTAACTTCAGGGACCACCAACGGTATATCGTCGTCATAGCGAAAATGGGAAGTATTATCGATAACAACACAGCCTGCTTCACCGGCAATTGGTGCGTATTTCTCTGAAATACTCCCACCAGCCGAGAAAAGAGCAATTTGAGCTTGAGAGAAATCAAACTCGGCAAGGTCCGTGACCTTAACCGATTTATTATTGAACATAAGTGTCTTACCTGCCGATCGCTCACTTGCTAACAGAAACAGCTCTGAGACTGGAAAATTTCGCTGCTCAAGTATCTCGATCAATGCTTCACCCACGGCACCAGTGGCTCCAACTATTGCTACACTGTATTCACTCATAATTTTATTCTCTTCCAAAATTTCTGTGGGCTTGCGCCCTCAACTGCTTGCTTCGTTTTACTAAATAAATGGTTTAAGCCCATGTTATGGGCTTAAAAAGCGGGAGATATTAACGCCACAAGGTAAGCGGCTTAGAAACCGTCGCTATTAGGAGGTGGTCGTAGAAAAGTACCAAGGAGAGGTCTGCCGCCAAGTGTCTTCGAATTCACGAATCTTATCGGCTTCTTCGAGAGTCAAACCGATATCATCCAGACCGTTTAGCAAACAGTGCTTTCGAAAGGTATCGACCTCAAACTTTATGGCACCACCATCGGGGCTGTGAATAGTTTGAGATTCTAAATCTACAGTTAGGGAGTAGCCTTCTTCGGACTCGACTGCAGCGAAAAGTTTGGAAACAATATCTTTATCTAAAACAATAGGTAATAGCCCATTTTTAAAGCAGTTATTAAAGAAAATATCAGCAAAACTCGGAGCAATCACAACCCTAAAGCCATAGTCATCGAGAGCCCATGGCGCGTGCTCGCGACTTGAACCACAACCAAAGTTGTCCCTTGCTAACAAAATGCTGCTGCCCTGATAGCGCGGCTGATTAAGCACGAAATCAGGGTTAATTGGCCTTTGACTATTGTCGCTGTCCGGCTCTCCCTTATCCAGATAACGGTGCTCATCAAACAAATTGACCCCAAAACCGGTTCTCTTAATAGATTTAAGAAACTGCTTAGGGATGATGAAATCTGTATCCACATTGGCCCGATCTAATGGCAGAACTAGGCCTTTCTCAACACTAAATTTTTTCATTGTTTTGATTCCTAATATCCCGACTAAAATCGGGAACTGTATACGAGGCGGAGCCTTCTGTTAGTCGAGTTTTCGAATATCAACAAAGTGCCCGTGAATAGCAGCCGCAGCGGCCATTGCTGGGCTCACTAAATGGGTTCTTCCCCCAAAGCCCTGCCTTCCTTCGAAGTTACGGTTCGAAGTGGATGCACAATGCTTTCCTTCACCAAGTTGATCAGCATTCATAGCCAGGCACATAGAACAGCCAGGCTCTCTCCACTCAAGCCCTGCAGCGAGAAAAATCTTATCTAAACCCTCTTCTTCGGCCTGTTGTTTAACTAATCCCGAGCCTGGCACTACCATGGCCAACTCCACTGTTGGCGATACCCGTTTTCCATCAACCACCTTAGCGGCTTCCCGAAGGTCCTCAATTCTGGAGTTAGTGCAACTGCCAATGAAAATACAATCTAACTTGATATCCTGAATACTGGTTCCACCTGCAAGTCCCATGTAATCAAGGGCTTGAGAGATATTTGCTCGGCGCGTAGGATCAGGCACATTTTCCAGCTTAGGAATAGCACCGCTGATGGGTGCAACCATTTCCGGGGAAGTACCCCAAGTGACTTGCGGCTCTATATCTGCTGCCTCTAGCTCTACGATTTCATCAAAATGCGCGTCAGGATCACTCACCAACCCTTTCCAGGCTGCGGCGGCCTGCTCCCAAAGCTCTCCCTTTGGCGCGAAAGGCCGGTCTTTGATGTAATCGATAGTGGCCTGGTCGACAGCGATCAATCCTGCTCTTGCGCCCGCCTCGATAGCCATATTGCACACAGTCATGCGCCCTTCGATGCTTAGTGACATGATGGCTTCGCCAGCAAATTCTATAGTACAGCCAGTACCACCGGCTGTGCCGATACGGCCGATAATCGCTAACACCACGTCCTTAGCGGTAACGCCAGGCTTTAAAGTGCCATTAACCTGCACTTTCATGTTCTTCATTTTTTTCTGCATCAGACACTGCGTTGCAAGCACATGCTCTACTTCCGAGGTACCAATGCCATGAGCTAAAGCACCAAGGGCTCCATGAGTGGACGTGTGGGAGTCTCCACAAACAATAGTCATACCGGGCAACGTAGCGCCCTGCTCGGGCCCTACCACATGAACAATACCCTGCCTCATATCTGTCATTTTCAGCTCAAAAATGTCAAATTCGTCACAGTTATCATCAAGTGTTGTCACTTGAATCTTGGAGACGGGATCTTTAATCCCTTCCAAGCCTTGATCACGTTCATCCTTTGTCGTCGGAATATTATGGTCAGGAGTTGCAAAGTTTGCATCCGCACGCCAAGGGCGACGACCCGCGAGACGCAGTCCTTCAAAAGCCTGCGGTGAGGTCACTTCATGGATTAGATGCCGGTCAATATAAATTAGCGAGGTACCATCCTCTCGCTGACTTACAAGATGGGCATCCCAAATTTTGTCGTAAAGTGTTTTTCCGCTCATGCTAATTCCTATTAATCCTATTTGTTACTTTATTAAGATAACTTTTTGTAATAAATACACTATTTTAGAAAATAAATTCGCTTATCAGTTAGCGGGGTACCTGTCCTCGATCCCTTAGCAAATGATCCATCAGCACCAAGGCAACCATTGCTTCAGCAATAGGAGTCGCTCTGATACCCACACAGGGATCATGACGACCTGTCGTAATCACTTCCGTCGGCGCCCCGTCAACGGTGATAGAGTCACCGGGAATTCTTATACTGGAAGTCGGCTTTAGCGCAATACTAGAAAAGATGTCTTGGCCACTGCTAATTCCACCTAAAACTCCTCCAGCATTGTTACCAATGAATCCATCCGGGGTGATTGCGTCACGGTGCTCGCTGCCCTTTTGGGTCACACAATCAAAGCCCGCGCCGATTTCCACCCCTTTAACTGCATTGATGCTCATTAAGGCTTTGGCTAAATCAGCGTCTAATCTATCGAACACCGGCTCACCTAAACCCACCGGCACGCCGCTGGCTAAAACTGATATCTTAGCGCCAATGGAATTACCTTCTTTATTGAGCGCCGCCATGAAATCTTCCATTTCTTTGACTTTTGATGCGTCTGGAGAAAAAAACGGATTTCGCTCCACTTCATCGAAATCGATGTTTTCCACAACAATAGGCCCGAGCTGACTGAGATAACCTCTCACCAACGTACCGCACTGCTCTTTTAGATATTTCTTCGCTATTGCTCCTGCCGCCACTCGCATTGCAGTCTCTCGCGCCGAAGAGCGACCGCCGCCACGGTAGTCTCGAATCCCGTATTTTTTCTGATAACTAAAATCAGCATGAGCCGGCCGGAACTGTTCCTTAATTTTGCTGTAATCCTTTGAGCGCTGGTCGGTGTTCCTAATCAGCAAGCCAATCGGAGTGCCGGTGGTTTTACCTTCAAACACCCCTGAAAGGATCTCTACCTCATCATCTTCGCGGCGCTGGGTGGTAAATCGGGACTGGCCCGGCTTCCGCCGGTTCAAATCGTGCTGCATATCGGCCGCACTTAGCTCCATACCCGGAGGGCAACCATCCACCACACAACCCAAAGCAGGGCCATGACTTTCACCGAAGCTTGTTACAGTGAATAATTTTCCTAATGTATTTCCCGACATTGAGTCACTCGGTCTCCGGCAGCAACCGGTTTTGATTGATAAATTAGCGCCCTAGAGCGCGAAAAGCGGGAGATTGTACACTATTTGCGAGTTTCGCTGAAACCACGCAGTTGAGACGCGTTCAGGCAAAACACTCCAGAGCCTCCGTGCTCAAACTCTAGCCATAGAAACGGCAGCTGCGGAAGTGCGTTTGCCAAGGCCTGATCTGAAAAACCTACTTCCATAATCAACACACCCTTATCACAAAGATAGTTCCCAGCTTGCTCTAACAACTGGGTCGGGAGCTGCAAACCATTGTCCTGAGATACCAGGCCCAATTGTGGCTCTGCCATATACTCGCTGGGCAGATCTGCATACTCTTCCGCTGAGACATAAGGAGGGTTGCAGAGTATTAAATCGTATTCTCCCGACACTTCAGCAAAACAATCTGAACTTATCGCGGAGACGCGCCCGCCCAGTTTATGCAGTTGGATATTTGACTTGGCTAATGCCAATGCATCCTCGGACACGTCCACCAGATCCACCTTAGCCTGTGGATATTGAAGCGCCGCCGCTAAACCAATACAGCCACTGCCAGTGCACATGTCTAATATTCGCTGAGGCTCAGAGTGAAGCAGCCCAGAGAATTCGTTATTTATAAGCTCCGCTATCGGTGAGCGAGGCACCAACGCTCTTTCATCGCTGATAAACTCATGCCCTGCAAACCATGCCTTCCCCACCAAATAGGCAACCGGCACATTGTCTTTAATGCGCCGAGTAGCAGCCTCTTGCAAACGATGTAATTGATCTTGGCTAAGAAATACTTGCGCAGTATCCACAGGCTCAGCGAAACTCAACCCGAGCAGAACGAAGGTAAAGTACACCGCCTCATCATAGGCATTGTCAGTACCGTGACCAAAAAACAAATCAGCCGCGTCAAAACGCCCTGCCAAATCCTCTATGTATGCTTGCACCGAAACTCTATTGTCCATCAAAGAACCTATAAAATGCTTTACCAATAAATACTGTTATCGTAGGGTAGCGCCCATTAATTAAAATCTGAAGTTAAGGTAAGCAAGCAATGGAAGACTCCTTTCTTAAAATCATCCAAGCCATTGGTGAAGATCCCGACCGCCCCGGTTTAATGGACACTCCAAAACGTGCAGCAAAAGCCATGAACTTTCTCATGCAAGGTTATGATATGGACCTTGATGAAGTCATTAATGGTGCTCTTTTTCCAACAGATAATGATGAGATGGTGATCGTAAGAAACATTGAAATGTATTCAATGTGCGAACATCACATGCTGCCTTTTATAGGAAAGTGCCATATCGCCTACATCCCCGACGGGAAAGTCATTGGCCTGTCAAAAGTCGCCAGGTTAGTGGATGTTTTCGCTAGAAGGCTTCAAATTCAAGAAAACCTTACTACCCAAATCGCCAATTGCATTGTAGAAAAAACCGGATGTAAAGGTGCAGCAGTGATCGTAGAAGCTCAACATATGTGCATGATGATGCGGGGCGTTGAAAAACAAGGCTCTACGATGACAACTTCATGCATGCTTGGGGCATTCAGAAACAGCTACAAAACTCGCAATGAGTTTTTGTCGCTGATTAAATAGTTAGCGCCTTACTATATCGATTCGAGTACGACACGAAGGGCTCTGGCAAGAAGGCGCCAATGGACCGAGCCCGTGAGCCGATAATCGATCACCTGAGACCCCTTCGTTAAGCAACACATTCATAACGGACTCTGCTCGTTTTTGAGACTTTTCCAAAAGGCGAGGCAAGGATTCAGAATCCGCAAGATGAGAAACTATATAAATCTCTAATTCAGGATTCCCATTAAGCACAGCAACCAACTCTTCAAACTGACCCGCCTGCCTAACCACATCATTAGAGAATTGCAGCTCACCAAGCGTCACTAAGCCCAATTCCAAAAGCTCAGCCTCCAATGAAGGGCCTTCACTAGGCACCTCGTCAGGCCTTGGGTTCATAGGCTCAACTACTTCTATATAAGAATACAGACGCCTATTCCCTCGTTTGATGACATAGACTGAAATGTAGGGAGACGATGAATCGTCTGCGTTCTCTTGATAAACCCCATAAAACTGATTTTGAACTGGTCCGTAGAGTAGCCTATTGCCAAAAATATCATTTGCCCAATCATTACTGCTGCCACAGGAGCGACCCGAACAGCTGAATAGTGGCTCATACTCTCTTTCCACAAATTGACTATTAAAAAATTCGAAAACCGCCGCTTCTGAATACTCTCTGGGTATTTCATAAAGTGTTTTGCTCAAACTACCGTTTACAATGCGTGCTTGCTCTGGTCTTGCCACACCAGATTCTCTTTGCAAAATGCCCAGCGCCACCTCATGAACAAGATCTGGCACAAAAGATGAGGACTGAACGGCAGAGTTGGGAAAGGGGGTTACCAGAGACTCGGTGTGTACGGGAGATTCCGATTGCGCTAGCGCCTCGAAACTTAACAGACTAATGCATACCCATACCAAAGATCGAATCATTCGCTTAACTTGCCTCATGTTTATGGGGTCAACGTAAAAAGAAGCTCGCCACAACCCGGCGCGACCACTTCCATAGACACACCCATTAGATGACTTGTACCTAAAGCTCGGGTTCCCTGCACCACCCCGTCTACCATAAGTGCCACCAGAAGTGAGAGCAAAGGATTGTGAGCTACAAGAAGAAGATGGCCTGCGTTACTCTGATCAATGAATTTGAGAAGCTCAAGAACATCTGATTCCGGCTGCAACCGGCGACTCACTTCAAATTCTGGAACCGACATATTCGCCGACACGATGGCACTGGTTTCTACCGCTCTTTGAAAAGGGCTAGTAATGACCCTGTCGATCGGTGGCAGTTTAGCTTTGAGCTGAGCGACAACTACTTGGCAATCCTCGATGCCTTTTTGAGTCAGCCTTCTAGCGGCATCCGACACAGCATAGTTTTCAGCTTCACCATGGCGCATAAGATAAACAATCACTTGCTACACCTCACGATTACTTCCGCAGTAGCCGTTCAAGCTACTATTCTTTTGTCGCGCCCTCGTCTGAAGCAATGTTTTGGGAGGCACTGGCGTCAGCATTGGCCGTAGACTTAGAACTAGTCTTTGCTGGCTTCTTTTTAACTGCTGCCTTTTTCTTAGCCGGTTTTTTCTTCGCAGCTGTTTTAGGTGCAGGCGTGTCTTCTTTATCGCTGCTGCTGCTTTCTTCCGTGTCAGATTTCTTTGCTTTCTTAGGGCTTTTAGTCGGCTCTGATTTCGCCTGCTTGTTCGCCGATGCAGAGGTTTTTTCTTTGTCGTCTTCAGCAACTTCTTCTGAGTCAAATCCATCCATTGGAAAATCGGCGAAGGGATAAGGGCGCGTATCCGAGTTATAGGTTATATATTCGACAATTTGAGAAACATATTGTTGAACCACCGACCCTAAGCTCCTCAGATTTCGGTTGCTCTCACCTGTTAACAGCGCGAACAGAATCTGCGCAGCCATCACTACCAATACCACTGGGACAAAAATTAAATACAACACAAAACCAAAGGCCAGCATAAACGGCAAACGTACCCAGTGTGACGGCTGTTTTAGGTTATCTACAATATCGTCGAATTTATCGGTCATTCTGTTTCCTCATTGCTTAATACTTTTTTCTGGTTGGCTTCGAACTCCACATCCAGGGCCTGCTCTCCCAGCATTAGAGAGGCTATCATAGTTCGAATAGACTGTTGCTTATAAATTATTTCGTACAGGCCACTGGCAAGGGGCATATAGACTCCAAGCTCTTTGGCTTTTTCTACCACGTGCTTAACAGTGTTAACACCCTCTACCACCTGACCTATCTCTTGGGTTGCCCTATCCAAAGGCTGTCCATTGCCAAGTGCAAAACCCAATCGATAGTTCCGGCTTAAGGGCGTAGAACAAGTTACGACAAGATCACCCACTCCCGCTAAACCCAGAAATGTCATCGGATCCGCACCTAACTCTCTACCAAACCTTGCCATCTCTGTGAGACTGCGTGTCACCAACATACTGTTCGTGTTGAACCCCATTCCCAGTGCAGCCGCGATACCTGCGATAATTGCATAAATATTTTTGAGTGAACCGCCCAGTTCTACTCCAAAAATATCGTCGTTGGTATAAACCCGAAAGGTTTCTGACCTCAACAACTCTTTGACGGTGCTTCGGACTTCTTCATGGCTGCTGGCCACCACCGTCCCTGTCAGATGCCCTGCAGCAATTTCTTTCGCCAAATTCGGGCCGCTCAATACACCTACTTTAGAATTCGGCGCTTCCTCTGCTAACACTTGGCTCATCAATAGAAACGACCCAGCTTCAATTCCTTTTGTTGTGCTGACCAAGATCGGATCAGAATTAGCTTCTCTCATTACCGCTTTGACAACTTCTCTAAATGAAAGACTTGGAACAGCAACAAAAACTACCTTACTGTCACGGACAGCACTTGCCATGTTCACAGTTGCCTTAACTCGCTCATTGAGCGTGTAATCCGGCAGATATTGTGAATTTTGGTGATGGCTATTAATTTCTTCTACTTGCTTCTCGCTGCGCATCCAAAAATCAACATCGTAACCATTACTTGCCACAATATTAGCAATGACGGAGCCAAAGCTGCCGCCACCGATGACCGAGATTTTCTGATTTTGCATAGTCTTTATGTCGCTGTGACTAAAAGGAAAAGAGTAGAGAAAAGCTATAATAATGCCACGGGGGGCCAAACCCAAGCTGCAGAAACAATATATTGAGAAAATACAGCAGTGTTTTCTGTCGTTAAAGCCCAGGTTTTTGGCGCAGCACTAGGGTTAACGGCCAGGTGATAGTCTTAAATTCCGATTTGCCCCATGCGGCGGCCAACGGGCAAGATAGCTCTGTTACTGGATCGACCCTATTAACCTTTAAGTACTTTTGAACTGCAGACCAACTTCGCAAATACTCTTCCACTTGAGGCCGGCTCCACTGCAAGGACATTGAAAACCCTGGATTTTCGACAGGCGAAAAAGGAAATTCTATGTGCCGATATCCCTCCTCAACCATTGCCCTTTCCGGGGTCCAGTAGCCATCAAGAGTTTCTCTGTAAAGCCGGTTGATTACGGTATCCACAGCAGGGTCTATTGTGTGAATCCCATAGGACCAAATTGCCAAAACCCCTTCTGGTTTAAGCGCCGCATCAACAACTGGGAAAAAACGCTCTAGATCTAACCAGTGCAGGGCCTGTGCGACAGTCACTAAATCTACACTCGCCGGTGGCAGGATATGCTCCTCTGCTACCGCTACTCGATAATCAATATTCGGACGACTCGGCGCTTGAGCTATTTGCTCACTACTGCCGTCTGTTGCAACCACGTGATCGAAATAACCGGCTAAACCAATGGCGGACTGACCATTGCCTGTGGCACAGTCCCATGCTTGTCTATTGCAGCTGACGCTACTGGCTAAAAAACGAAAGAGCTCATCTGGATAGCTGGGCCTTGCATCAGAATACACCTGTGCGTGACCGGAAAAATGGTCCTGAAAAGACTTCATTGTATTGCCTCGATAAACGCGATGCGATTTGGTTGAAAAAAAATCAGAGTGTCATAAATTTTCGCTGATACGCTTTTCGGCGTCACCGAAGCACCCACGAACAAATCATACTCTTGATCAGAAGAAATTTTTTGCCAACTCAGGCGCTTGATATCTCTAAATGTGTTTCCTGAAAACAGTTTTATCCAGCTTGACTGAATAATTTCTAAAACCCCGAAACTGTCTCTGCTGCTTGACTCTTTAATTACGCGAACAGCCTGTAAGCGGCCATACATGTTTATGGCCACTAACAAATCAACATAGCCATTAAATCCATCTTCCGCGGTTGCTGGCACCACTACCGCAGTGACATCATCATCAGATTTAGCGATGTAAGCTAATCGGTTTCGGCGCAGCCCTAATAATTCTATGCCAACCCAATCTTTCGTATCTTCGTCACTGTCTAACAACACAGTGTCGCGTAGAGGATCATTGTCATAGCTGCCCGGTGGCAAGAGCTCTACCAATGCGGTTCGATCTAATTCTTTTTGGTTCTCGGTAATTTGAGAACGGCTAAGTTCTGAAGACACCACCACTAGCACTAACATGACGCAGCAGAGAACGGGGATGGTAAAGCGGCGAATTTGAGAAACACTAAGTCCGAACATGACTTATTGTAGCGCAAACCAAGTCTTAGTGACTAAGGTCGCTCAACAAGCAGCTTATAGATTGGTTGCGGCGGACTCAATAAGCGCCATTAACGGGGCAGGATAAACGCCCAGAAATAACAACAACAAAAACAGAAGTCCGACCACCCCATAAGAACTGAGGCTCTCGATACCTGCGATAGGAAAAACATTAGTTCGCTGCTCGTCTATCGGCTGAAGCATTCGGTAGACAATGCGTAAATAATAGTACAAGCCAACACCGCTGCCGATAACCAACGCAGCAAGAGGCCACCAAAGAGAAGACTCGACACCCGCATAGAAGATATAAAACTTACCGATGAAACCAACGGTTAAAGGAATCCCAGCCAAGGAAAGTAGCATCGCAATAAAAATAGTAGCGAGCACTGGAGAACGCCAAAACAAGCCTTGATAATCCACTACCGATTCTATTTCGTGTTCGCTGGAGGAGACAACGCTGAGCACTGCAAATGCGCCCAAAGACATAACAACGTAAGCGATCAAATAAAAACTTACCGCTTCAATACTTATTCCATCGGCAACCGAATATCCTGCCAGGATAGCGATTAGCAAATAGCCCATATGAGCGATGGAAGAGAAAGCTAATATCCGTTTTATGTTTTCTTGCTGTAGAGCAAGAATGTTGCCTAGCAAAATCGATGTAACAGCCACCACTGAAAAAACCACGGTCGTGGAGCCAACCGCCATCCCGTCGGTGGTAGTCAAAAAACGTAGCAGGACTACTGCCATTGCCATCTTTCCCACTGTCGCTAGATAGGCTGTGGCCGGCAATGGTGCCCCCTCATAAACATCGGGTGTCCATAGATGAAATGGCGCCAAAGACAGTTTGAAAGCCATCCCAATAATAACCATGAGTAAGGCGGCGGTTGTCAAACCTTCACCGAGTCCGGTTGCAGAATCAATTTCGCTAAGAACCACATAGCTCAAGCTGCCGGTCTGAGCATAGATAAGCGCCATGCCAAAGAGAATAAAACCAGAAGCCGCTGCAGAGAGGATTAAGTACTTTACTGCGGCTTCAAGAGGAAAATTTGCAGCAGCCTTACTGTGAACTGGGTAAGCCAACATTCCATACAGGGACATACTTAAAGTTTCTAAGCCTAAAACAGTGCTCACAAAATGGTTACTACTCACCATTACGATTACACCGACGGTCGCGAGTCCCAAAAGCAGAAAGAATTCCTCTTTGTGGTCATCCAACTTGAAAAAATAAGGGAAGGAAAAAATTGCAATAAAGAGAGACGCTACGCAAGCCACAATTGTAAACAGCAAACTGTACTCATCAACAATCATTAAAGGAGTGATTTGTTGATTTGCGGTCGGTAACAGAGTCGACGCAGCAACAATGGCAATTAATAATCCGAGAATAGTTATCGCAGCCGAAGCAATAAAACTACGCCGTATGCCTATAGTCACCATGGCAACGACTACTGTAAGCGAAACAATAATAAGTGGTAAAAGCGGAATTAAGTCAGCGAAAGAAATCATTATCCCCCTCCTCCAACTATCCCAATCGTAGTTCCCGTATCATTTAGCAACCGCGCGAATACCGGCTCCGCTATATCAATAAAAGTTTGAGGATACATACCCATCCAAACCAAACCAACAATCATTATCGCAAAGTAACTCATCTCTCGACTATTGAGGTCACTCAGTTTAGAGCGCTCAAAGTTTCCTTCTTTATATTCACCTTGGAAAACTTTTTGTATTACCCAGAGAGAATACACCGACGCGAAAATCAACCCGAAGGCCGCAGCTACCGTCGCACTTACGCTGGCTTGAAACGCACCCAGTAGTGACAAAAATTCACCGACAAAATTTCCCAGACCTGGCATTCCCAACGCAGCAACAGAGAAGAAAAGAGTGACAACAGCCATCCGCGGCGCATACACCCAAAAACCTCCCATCTCATCCATGTTTCTTGTGTGAATTCGGTGCTGCAAACCTCCAGCCAACATGAACAAGGCAGCGGCACTGAGACCGTGAGCCAGCATCGTCATCAAGGCACCTTGGAGAGCCTGCTCGTTCCATGCATAAATTCCTAGAGTCACGAACCCCATATGGCTAACACTTGTATATGCGATCAATCGCTTAATATCATTTTGTCCGAATGCGACCTTTGCACAGTACAAAATGCTAAACCCAGCCAGGGCCATAGCAAACGGAGCAAAATCTAGTGACGCTTCAGGAAATAATGGCAAGGTAAATCGAATCAGGCCATAGGCTCCTGTTTTGAGAAGAATGCCGGCCAGTATGACACTGCCTGCGGTCGGAGCCTGACTATGAGCATCGGGTAACCACGAGTGAAATGGCACAGATGGCAACTTAGTCGCAAACCCAATAAAAAATCCCATCATGATCCAAAATTCATAACGACTAGACACTTCCACTCGCAATAAATCATGGTAGTTAAAACTTATATTGCCAAACTGTCCCAAGTGGAGGTAGGCCATCATCACAATCGCGATAAGCATCAACATGCCGGACACTTGAGTAAAAATAAAAAACTTCATCGCTGCATAGTTTTTATTTTCGTGCCCCCATATAGCGATAATGAAGTACATGGGAATCAACATTACTTCCCAAAAAAAGAAAAACAAGAATAAATCTAGCGCTGTAAACACTCCAATCACACCCGCTAAAGTCCACAGCAAATTAAAATAGAAAAACCCCGTGCGCTCACTGATCTCTGACCATGCAGCCCCAATCGCTATTAATCCCAAAATACCGGTTAACGCGATCATTAATACACTTAAGCCATCGGCAGCCACATAAAACGAAACACCAAATCTAGGAATCCATTCAGCGCTAAAGCTTGCAAACCACGTAGATGAATCTGAGCCACTCAAAAGCAGCATAACAATGATGGCTAGCTCAAGAACTACCGTAACCAAAGCAACGACACGAGGGTAAGCAGAGTCTAAACTTTCTGAGGCCCACGCCAACAAACCACCGATGAATAAAATGCATATAAGACCAATAAGAATCATAGGTAGACTCCTACTGTTAAAACGATGACCGCCCCGATGACCATACTAAGAAGATACCAACCCAGCAAACCAGTTTGGGTTTTGGTAATGGCACTGTAACTAAATTTTGAAACGGATATCGTCCCGTTGTAGATAGCATCAAAGAAATCATTTCGATTCACCCGCGCCAACCAAACAAACGGTCTCACGAAAAGGCGTTCATATAACGCATCCATTGCCCAACCACTAAACCAAAATGTATGCAAAATTTTTGCAGCACTACTTGACATCAACTGTTCAATGGAAAAACTTTTTCTTACATAAAATAGATAGCTCACTCCAATACCCAGCAAAGGCACCGCGATCATAATTCCGTGTAGTAACGCACTTACATGATGCTCTTCATGTGTTGCAGCGTGTTGGAACACGGATTGAACTGGTATTTGAATCCACCCACCGAGCAGCGAAAGGATCATCAAAATAAACAAAGGGATTGCCATTGCAAAACCGGTGCTTTCTATATCGTCATGATGTCCATTGCTTTCACCAAAGAAAACCACAAAGACCAGCCTAAAACTGTATATCCCCGTTAAAAATGCTCCAAAGACACCCCCTAGCCATAGCCAGATACCTGCCCCTTCTAATTCTAAAGCCGCCAGTAAAATTTCATCCTTACTAAAATAGCCTGAAGTCAACGGAAACGCTGCTAGCGCAAGACTGCCAATCATGAATGACCAGAATGCGATCGGCAGCTGTTTACGCTTGCCGCCCATCTTAAAAATATTGTGTTCATGATGAAGGCTATAAATAACAGTGCCCGCAGCAAGAAACAAAAGCGCTTTGAAAAACGCATGAGTCATTAGGTGAAACACAGATGCCGACCATGCTCCGACCCCTAGACCTAGAAACATATACCCTATTTGACTTATTGTTGAGTAAGCGAGAATGCGCTTGATATCATGTTGCGTGAGAGCAGTAAATCCAGCCATTAACAGCGTGGCTAAACCGACCCAAGCAACTAATAATTGTACCGTTGGAGCTAGCTCAAAAAGTACGTGAGTTCGAGCAATGAGATAAACCCCCGCCGTTACCATTGTTGCTGCGTGAATCAACGCACTAATTGGCGTGGGACCGGCCATTGCGTCGGGCAACCAAGTCTGTAGTGGTAGCTGCGCCGACTTCCCTACGGCACCCCCAAGAAGTAACAGACTACAAGCAAAGGCCATGCCTGAGCCAATTTCCCAAGTTGCTTGAGCACCATGCATCAACTCCTGAATGTTTAACGTGCCCAGCTCTCTAAAAAGTAGAAACAGTCCAATGGCCATGGAAGTGTCGCCAACCCGAGTGACAACAAAGGCCTTGCGAGCTGCATATCCATTACTTGGGTTCTCGTACCAAAATCCGATCAGTAAGTAACTGCAAAGGCCGACCCCTTCCCATCCCAAATACAGCAGAACCAAATTGTCCGCTAACACTAACATCAGCATTGCAGCTACAAATAGATTCATATAGGCAAAGAACCTGCTAAAGCTTGGGTCTTCAAACATAAAGCCGGTGGAATACAAATGGATCAAAAATCCAACGCCAGTAATGATCAACATCATTACCAACGAAAGACCATCTAGATAAAAAGTGATTCCAGGCTGAAAAGATCCAACTGACATCCATACCCAAGATTGGTAACGAAACACCTCGGCGCCCGAATTCAAAAACTCTGTAGCGATTAACGCGGCGACAATAAAGGAAAGTCCGATACTACCTGCGCCAATTATCCCAACCGCTTTCTTAGAAAACGATCCACCCAATAGCACTAGGCTTAGAAAGCCCAGCAGTGGAAATGTAGGTAGTAGCCAAATATAGTGTTGCACTTTTTCTTCTATTACTCTTTAGTTAACGTTACTTACTGGAGTCATCTAACCTTTCATTTCACTTAACACCGAAATATCAACGGTATGAAATTTCTTGTACATTTGAATTATTAGGCCTAAACCAACAGCGACCTCGGCAGCCGCTAGGGTCAAAATCATCAAGAACATAATTTGACCTTCCGCATGCCCCCAACGCGCGCCAGCAACAATAAAAGCCAGCCCGCTAGCATTGAGCATGACTTCTAATGACATAAGCACAAAGACAATATTCCGCCTAGTGAGCACGCCAATAAGTCCTAAAACAAAAAGCACCGCTGCTAAAATTAGGCCATGTTCAGTAGGTATCGTTTCCATCATTTGTATCCTACGGTCATTAGCAACTCACTTCTTTGCCAAGTGATAGGCTGAAACAAGCCCAGCGAGTAATAGCACTGAAGCCAACTCTACAGCTAAAACATAGGGTCCAAACAGTAGTGCACTCACTTCAAAAACATCTACAGTATTCGGAGTCAGGTCAGCTTCATAAGTACTCAAAACGTGGAGTAATTGAGCCAGCAAAACTGCCGCAAGAAACCCCGGCAACAACCATTTCTTAGGGTTCATCCAACGCTTTTCCTGATCAACAGTGTGCTGCCCCATATTCAGCATCATAATAACGAAAAGGAATAGAACCATAATCGCACCGGCATAAACTATTGCTTCTAGCACCGCCGCAAAAGGCGCTCCTAACACGTAAAAAATTACAGCCACAGAAAGCAGAGACAAGATCAAATAAATAAGCGCATGAACGATATTGCTTTGCAAAATAACTGCCAAAGTAGAAATTACAGCGACAGCAGCACTTAAATAAAATAAGAGTGTCATGGCAGCAAACTCCGAACGTTGACAGGCTCAGCCTCGTTCCTTGCTTGCCCTTTATCCTTCCCACCGATTGACTTACCTGCCACTCTATAGAAGTTATAGTCGTGATATTTTCCTGTCCCGTTTATAAGCAAATCTTCTTTTTCCCAGACCATATCTTGCCGAACGTATTCAGCCATTTCGAAATCAGGAGTTAGTTGAATTGCATTGGTTGGACAGGCTTCCTCACAGAAGCCGCACATGATGCAGCGAGAAAAATTAATTCTGAAAAATTCAGGGTACCATCTCCCCTCTTCGTCTTCTGTCTTTTGAAGCGCAATACAATCCACTGGACATGCTACTGCGCATAAGTTGCAGGCTACGCATCGTTCTTCACCGTCTGGATCACGGCTCAAAATGATGCGCCCACGCCAACGCGGAGACATATAAGGGGCCTGTTCGGGATACTGCACCGTGTCGGCTTTAACAAACGCGTGTTTGAATACGAGCCAAAGCGTATGGACTTGACTCAGCAAAGTATCTTGAATCAGCTTTAACATAAAAAACACCAATGACTCAGAGATCTAAAGGACACTCCGATTTTCAACTCAAGCCCAGTCGGTTGCAGCCATACTAGTCCAGTACAATTTGCCAACATAAACTCAAGTACTCAATATAATTGCGCCGGTGACCAGAAGGTTCACCAACGACACGGGTAATAAAAACAACCAACCATAGCTCATCAATTGATCATATCTGGGACGAGGTATTGCTGCCCTGAGCAATATAAAAAAAGCAATAAAGCAGAATGCCTTAAGTGAGAACCATACAATCGGCGGCAGAAAGCTAGGACCTAGCCAACCACCAAAGAAGAGTACAGTGATCAGCGAAGAAATTAGAACAAGTCCCAAATATTCCCCGACAAAAAACATTCCAAATTTCATGCCCGAATACTCGGTGTGATAACCCGCGCATATTTCTTGTTCCGCTTCAGGGATATCAAAAGGCAGTCGATGACTCTCAGCAATTCCGGCGATCAGAAAGATCACGAAACCAATAAATTGAGGAATAACATACCAACCATCGGATTGAGCAAGCACAATTTCGCGAAGGTTAAAACTGCCACTTAAGGCCACTACACCCAGCAGTGAAATCCCCATAAATACTTCATAGCTCACCATTTGCGCTGCGGCACGCAAACTGCCTAATAATGCGTACTTGTTATCTGACGACAAACCACCCAGCATTACGCTGTAAGCCCCGATCGACGCCATCGCAAGAACAAACAATACACCAATATTAGAGTCGATCACTCCTACTCCAGGTGCGAAAGGAATTACAGCGAAGCTCAATAAAATGACCACCATTATTATGGCTGGAGCCAACACGAAACTAAATTTGTCAGCGAACGGCGGCACCCAGTCTTCTTTGGTGAAAATTTTAATCATATCTGCAACGACTTGAAGAAGGCCAAAGGGTCCAACCCTATTTGGCCCGAGTCGTTCTTGCCACAAACTGAGTAGTCGCCGTTCGAGCCAAATCAACATAGCGGCAACGACTATAACTGTCCCTAAAATAACGCCTATGTTTAGGCCGGAGCCCACTTCCCAATTCATGTCAGATCAGCCTCCCATAGATCACTGAGGTGCAGACCCTGCAAATTACCTTGCTGTCCACTTTCGATCATCTTAGCTATTTGAACCTGTGAACCTATATCATGTTGATTAATCTCTTCGGGAGCACAGTACAGCATCGCTGTACCCGTAGACTGTTGGGTTCGGATACATACCAACGCAGTCGATTGGCTATCCCCAAGTTGAACCCGTTCTAAATGCCGAACATTTAGGGCGTTTGCATCTTCAACTGAGAGTCCAATATACGATGCCGTCATTCTCTCCCGAATAGGCTCAGCTTTAGCGCTCAGCTCGTCACTGCCAAATATTTGATGAGCAACGCTGACGAGTAATCCTACGCCTCTTGTAACGGACTCATTAACAATCTTAAAGTAGGTACCGTCAGATCGGTTTCTCTCAAACACTAAGGAACCCACGTGTCCTTGCTTTAGCTCCCCGTTAACTTCTTCTTGGAACTTCGAGATTGACTGATTAGAATTCCAACTAGGCGCCCAAGATGAGGCCAGTATGTTCGCGTCCTTTGTTGCAGGAACGCCCTCCATTGAAAAAGACATTGACGATTCTGTGTCTTGTGCTTGTTTAGGCTCGTGAACGTTAACGTTCGCTTTCATTGCAGTGCGCCCGCTGTAGCGGTGTGACTGACGTGGTATTTTTATCCCCTCGATGATTTCGTCGTTCGGCAGCAAATCCATAAGCGCTTTTAGTTCCGGAATGTTTCTGGAGCATTCCAAGATTAAATCATTCACATGTTCAATGTTTGCCTGAGTAAACCAACGCCACGCCGGCTGTGCCTCACTGTGACAACGATGCACTTGGTAGCTTAGCTGCGCTCGACCTTCGAAGTTCACATACGTCGCCTCATGTTCCGAAAAGGCAGTGGTAGGCAATACAAGAGACGCCGCAGAGGTAGTTTGAGAAGGAAGATGATCACACACAACCACCGTTTGAACGTTGTCCAACGCTTTCTTAACCAACTCTGTACTTGCTCTACGAAACAGGTCGTTCTCTAGGATTAGAGCAGACTCATACTCACCCGCACTCAGACTTGTTAGTGCTTTACCAAGACTGTTGTCTGAATTCACCATTAAACTTAGCCCAACGGAATTCACTTCAGGACAGAGTGCGCAAAGATTTACTGCACTTCCCTTTGATTTGGAGAGCGCTCTAGCAAGATTGGCCGCCACTTTCAAAGTCTCAGGATTTCCTGAAGAACTGCCGGCAACTATTAACGGCCGTTTCGCCTGTTTGAGTTCTCCGACGATTTCATCGACCAGTTCTACATCAGCCTTGTCAGTTATATTTGACTCAGGAGCATCAGCAGAAATTTTACTGGCGACACTTTCCGCCAGTTCAAGTAAACGATCAACTGAATCCACAACCCGGTGTCTAGCTACATCATCCAATCTTGTTGCATACGGTGTCATCAACGTCATCGGACTAAGCTCATGTTGAGCTAATTCCCTGACGGCAGCGTCTTGCCATTGAGGAATGTTATTGGCTTCAGCTAACTCTTTTGCTCTTTGACGCACCGCTTGTCGGAGAGCCAATGCAATCCGAGGGGCCACGTTGGTAACGTCTTCGCCAATTATGACTATTGCATCAGCTTGTTCTATTTCCCGAACGCTCGGACAATGAAAAGCTTCCTCCTGTAAAAACCCTTTTATTAACTGCATTGACTCGTGTTCTGCGTCTGAATAGCCAGCATAAAAGTTGTCAGCGCCAACTAATTCACGAAGAGCATAATTCGATTCATTACTTGCTCTGGGAGAACCAATACCCAGAATGGGTTTCTTTTTTAAGATTCCTATTGCAGCTTTTGCATCGTCTATTCCGACACCTTCAACCCATTCACTGCCGTCTTGATTGCGCTTAAATGCCTGGGTAATTCGGTCATCGCTATTCACGAAACCATAACCGAACCTTCCACGGTCGCACAGAAAATAGCCGTTGATCTCGCTGTTGTATCGATTAACAACACGGCGCAATTCGCCGTAACGTTCTCCTGGGGATGTATTACAACCCACTGCACAGCCTGTGCAGACGCTGGGCGCTACTTGCAAATCCCACTTCCTTGAATAACGCTCACTAAAAGGTTTATCAGTAAAAACCCCAGTGGGACAAACTTCAACAAGGTTACCGCTAAATTCACTTTCTAATACACCGTCTTGTTGCCTACCAAAATACACATGATGATGGGACGCTTGAGCAGAAAGATCAGTTCCACCGGCATAGTCATCGTAGTAGCGAACACAGCGATAACAAGTGATGCACCGGTTCATCTCATGATTAATAAAGGGCCCAAGGTACTGATTATGGTGGGTGACTTTTTTCTTATCAAAGCGCCTGTAATTGTGCCCTGACATTAACGTCATATCTTGGAGATGGCACTCCCCTCCTTCTTCGCACACAGGACAATCATGGGGATGACTAATCATTAAGCTTTCGATCACATGCTCACGCATGGATTGCGCTTGCTCATCATCAATAGAAATTATTGCTCCGTCCGTCGCAGGCGTCATGCAGGCCATTACCAACATACCGTTTTGGTCATTTTCATCACGGTACTGTTTCACTGCACACTGCCGGCATGCGCCTACCGAACCCATGCAGGGGTGCCAGCAAAAATAGGGCAAGTCGAGACCTTGAGAAAGGCACTCTTGCAATAGATTGTTATTGGGGTTCACTGTGTAAGTGACTCCGTCGATAACAATTTTGGCCATCTAGTTCTCCGGCTTTTTCTAATTCAATTTATAATCAGTGTTTATACGGACAGCGCTTCTCTTGAATATGCCGATCAAAATCGTCCGCAAAGTATTTCAAACCACTTCCTAAAGGAGCAGTAGCGCCAGGGGCCAACGCACAAAAAGTGCGCCCTGGTCCCAAATACTCCACATGCTCTTTCAAAATTTCTATATCGCTTTCATTAGCCGTTCCAGCTTCTAAGCTTCTAAAAATTTCATCAACCCACGGCAGTCCATCTCGACATGGTGTGCAAAATCCACAAGATTCATGAGCAAAAAAGGTCATCAGGTTCCCAATCATTCCTACAGGGCAAGTCTGGTCATCAAGCACAATCATAGTCCCCGTTGCTAACCGACTACCGGCCTTACCAATCTCGTCATAATCAAGATTTAAATCTAAATGTTCTGGCAGCATAAAATCTGTAGAACCCCCACCTGGCAAAAAGGCGCGCAGTTCGAGACCATCCTTCATGCCTCCAGCGTAGCCTTCCAGCAATTCTCGGATTGAGGTACCAAGAGGTAATTCCCAGCAACCGGGATTATTCACTTTTCCACTAACTCCAAACATCTTAGTGCCATGATCAACACCCGAACCTAAACTTTGATACCAATCGATGCCATGGGCCAAGATACCGGGCAGATTACAAAGGGTTTCCACATTGTTAACAATTGTGGGCTTACCCCATAGACCACTAACTTGTGGAAACGGAGGCTTCGCTCTTGGATTCGCACGTTTGCCTTCTAAAGCATTAAGCAAAGCCGTTTCTTCCCCGCAAATATAACGCCCCGCGCTGGTGTGCAAAATAATGTCCAGATCAAAGCCGGTCCCTAATATATTTTTACCCAGGTATCCCTTTTGGTAAGCTTCTTTGATCGCCTTTTTAAGAGCGTTCTCAGAGTCAATGTATTCGCCGCGGAGGAAAATATAGGCTGTATTAGCTTGAATCGTGTAGGCCGCCGCAAACATTCCATCAAGAAGTAAATGTGGGTCACCTTCCATTAACAGGCGATCTTTAAATGTACCTGGCTCCATTTCATCGGCATTGACCACAAGGTATTTCTGCTTAGGGCTATCTGCACCCCGTGGTACAAAGCTCCATTTTAGTCCCGTTGGAAAACCTGCACCGCCACGCCCTTTGAGACCCGAGCTCTTAACGATGTCCAACACATCATCAGGGCTTAACCCTTTAGCAATGGCGTGCATGCTTTGATAGCCGCCCGCCGCTTCATAGCCGGATATATCGAGAGGACCCCGATTTAAATCGATATTTTTTGTGAGCGGTCTATCTGTCACAGCTTTTCCTATTAAGCTCAAATGCGCGATATTGCTTTATGAAATTACGTTCTAAATCTGTTAACCCTGTTTTAGTCTTTAGCTCGCTTTTTTAGAGCGATACTCTGCAATTATTTCATCAACAGAGTCCGGACTTAGTCTACGTTTCATGTCTTGCCCTATCATCATGACAGGAGCTTTATCGCAATCCCCTAAACATGGCACTGGAATTAGTGTAAATTCGCCGTCTTCTGTGGTTTCACCAAAATCTATTCCTAGTGTTTTTTGAAAATGTGAACGTAGATCGTCACAACCCATAATCCAACATGAAACGCTATTACAGAATAGAATCACATTTCGTCCAACCGGTTGTCTAAAGACCAGATTGAAAAATGTAGCAACGCCTTCTAAATCACTAGCTGGTAATTCCAAATATTTGGCGATGCCGAGCAGGCTTTCATCTGATACCCAGCCTTGATGTTTCTGCACAATTTTAAGTGCTTCTAAACCCACTGCTTTTTTGTCAGGGTAAAGAGTCATTTCATGTTCAATTTCCGCCACCTCTGCTTCGTTTAGTTTTCTAGGCTGCGTAGCAGTGCTCGCAATCACAGAGGGGTCAGAAGACATATGCACACTCATCGGTCTACATCCGCCATAACAAAATCTATACTTGCAATAATGGCTATTAAATCCGCCACCATGAATCCTCGGCTCATTTCTGGAATCATTTGCAAATGAGCAAAAGATGGCGTTCGTATACGGGTCCGATAAGAATTTGTACTGCCATCACTCACAAGGTAATAACTATTAATTCCTTTCGTCGCCTCTACCGCGACAGTCACTTCATTTGGCGGAATCACAGGCCCCCAGCTCACACTAAGAAAATGATTTATGAGAGTTTCGATATCTTGCAAACTCTTTTCTTTTCTTGGTGGAGTTGTTAAAGGATGGTCTGATTTGTAGTGACCAGAGGGCATATTTTCCATGCACTGCTTTATAATTCGTAGACTTTGACGCATTTCTTCAACACGCACCGCACAGCGGTCGTAACAGTCTCCGTTCTGGGCGATCGGAATGTCAAAATCAAAGTTTTCATAGCCACTGTAAGGTCGTTGCTTTCTAAAATCCCATTCTAGGCCAGTCGCACGAAGACCGGCCCCGGTTACACCCCAATTAAAGGCCTCTTCTGTGTTATAAGACCCCACACCTTGAGTGCGGCGTTTAACTATTCCATTATTCATTACCATGCTGTCGTATTCTTTAAGCCGGTCCGGCATAAACTCGAGCAGTTCTTGAATTTTTTTCTCCCAACCCACAGGAAGATCTTGCGCTACTCCACCGATTCGGAACCAGCCAGGATGCATTCTAGCTCCGCAAATAGATTCAATAATGTTGAATATTCGTTCTCTCTCAACAAACATATAGAATATTGGAGATAGCTGCCCCACGTCCTGAGCGAAAGTGCCATAAAACAATAGATGGCTGCAGATACGAAACATTTCAGACAGCATCACCCGAATCACTTGAACTCTAGGAGGAACGACAATGCCCGCCATTTTTTCAACTGCAAGTACATAGGGCAAATTGTTCATAACTCCGCCCAAGTAGTCTATCCGGTCTGTATAGGGGATAAATGTATGCCAGGACTGGCGCTCGCCCATTTTCTCGGCACCCCGGTGGTGATAGCCAATATCCGGTACGGCATCTACCAAGATCTCACCGTCTAACTGCAAAGCGATTCTGAAAGCACCGTGCACGCTAGGGTGATTTGGGCCTAAATTCAAAAACATGAACTCTGAGTTCTCAGACTCTCGCTTCATGCCCCACTCTTCCGGTTTAAATTTCAACGCTTCTTGTTCAAATGCTTCTTTATCGTCATCTAGGGAAAACGGCTCCATCTCTGTTGCTCGCGCCGGGTGCTCTTTCCTTAACGCATGGCCCTCCCAAGTAGGCGGCAACACCAAACGGATTAAGTTTGGATGACCGTCAAACCTGATACCAAACATGTCCCATGTCTCACGTTCATACCAATTGGCGTTTGGCCAAATATCTATCACCGTAGGGAGTAACAAATCACTGTCTTGTAGAGGCACTTTGACTCGCACATCACAATTGCCACTGAAAGACATCAAATGATAGACGACAGTAAATTCGCTCGCCGGTTGACCTTGCCTGTTTGACCGTAATCGTTCATCGATTGCTGTTATATCAAATAGCATTTCGAATTTTGGCTGCATCTCTTCATGCAATGCATTAAGCAAGGATTTTACGGTTCCTCGATCGACCCAAACCGTTGGAATGCCATCGCACGTCGACTGCTCGGCGAGGATTTTGTCTCCAAAATCTCGACGTATCTGACTAAGCAGATACACGCTGTGACTAGCTGCTTCAGCTGCGTTTTCTGCTGCGTCAGGCCGTATGTTGACGGTTTCTCTCATTCCGGTTTTTTGAATCCGATAAGTTGATTTCTTTTTATTAAAATTTGGTGACTAAACATCATTAGGCGACCTCAGTTCAGTCGCACTTATTCTATCGCTATGTTTAACCTCCCTTTGAACCGGTCGGGCCTCTTTCTCAATGATTCCTTGATCGTTAATCACCCAACTTAATGGACGCCTTTCCCGACCGATATTCTCTTGCAGTAAAATCAGGCCTTCTAACAGCGCTTCCGGTCGAGGCGGACAGCCTGAGACATACACATCAACCGGTAAGAATTTGTCTACTCCTTGCACTACCGAATAAATATCATACATGCCGCCAGAGTTGGCACATGAACCCATCGATATGACCCATTTAGGTTCTAATAATTGCTCATGCAACAGCTTAACCACCGGTGCCATTTTTCTAAATACAGTACCGGCAATGACAATCATGTCTGCTTGCCTAGGCGTACCACGAATCACTTCTGCACCGAAACGCGCTAAATCATGGCGCGAAGTAAACGCTGTTGCCATTTCCACATAGCAGCAAGACAAACCAAAATTGAAGGGCCAAATAGAATTTTTTCTACCCCAAGCAATCATGTCTTCAAGATTTACCATCATTACATTTCGGCGGATAAACTCATCAAAGGAGCTGCCTCCTGGTTTCACTGAAGATGCCTCATCTGCTCGCTGCAGCTCCCAATTCATAAGACAAACTCCTTTTTATTAGTCACACCACCCGGTCCTACCATTGTTTTGAGCTCTCGTTTTTGTGTTTGGGTTCGCCAATCTAATGCTCCTATACGCCACAAATAAAACAATGCGGCCAGAAGAATAGAAATGAACACAGAAATTTCTATAAAACCGGGCCATCCCGCCTGCTTAACTGCAACTGCCCAAGCAAAAAGAAAGACAACCTCTAAGTCAAAAATAATGAACAAAATGGCTGATAAATAGAAATGTACGGAAATTCGAAAGTGGGCACTGCCAACAGACACGATTCCGGATTCGAAGGGTGTGTTTTTGTAAGGGCGGGAAATTCTTTGCCCTAAGAAATAGGACAAGCCTAGCATTGTGGCCACGACAGTTAAGACTAATGCCACATAAAACAAAAAAGGTCGCAAGTCGTTCAATAATTCACTAGTTACTTCCAAGCCTATAACCTCATTTCCAACCTTTCGCCCTATTCTTGCCAGGTTGAGCGATAATAATTGGCGCTGATCTGAAAAATGCACCCCTAAAAAGGTTCACATTCTCCATAATCCCAAAGAGCGTCATTTTGAAACTGACGTTCTCGCTTAATCCTATGTCTATAAACCCTAAAACTCACCTTTTGCAGTAGCACCAAAAGAATGTAAAACAGAGCACATAAGACTCAATGAGATAAATCGAGCTCGTGCTAACGTTTGATCGGATTGAAAACTAAGTCGCGTAAGCGGATACAGCAGGATGCTGAGAATAGTGCGTAATGAGGAAGAAACTTCGCTTAAACCAAAACCGGCAACGGCTCGTTGAAGCAAGCAAATAGAACGACGTTTTCTGACACTTCCCATAACGCAAACCACTCAACGCTGGGAGCCCTTTAAACTGTCAATTTTTGAAATCGCGGTTAGTGCAATTTCAAGAAGCAAATTGTTAATCAGATTAGAGACTACGGCTCTTTTATCATGGCACAAAGCTTATGTACCAACTTTTATTTTCCTGATGTTACAACTTTCTAAAATTTTAACGTTTAGTTAAAAGTATGACTACCTTTTAGATCTTGATATTTACATGGATAGATTAAGCTTGGCAAGCAGTTTGTGGCAACAAAGAAAATTTTAAAAACTGCCACACTCAAACTGAAGCTAGCTCTCAGATCGAGCGCCTTTCCAATTCTCATAGTACTCCAAGCTCACCATATGGTTGAGCTCTTCAAACTCTTCGTTTTTTTGCTGCAGATTGGCTTTCATCACGTCCCCAACCGAAAGAAGACCGATATACTCTCCGTCTTCTTCAATTAGCAGGTGACGAATTCGTCTACCGAGGAATTTATCATAGAGCTGATAGGCCTGCTCATCGACATTGGCGGAAATTAAGTTGACACTCATATTGTCGCTTAACTTCGCAGTTTTGGGGTTAAAGCCTTCTTCCAATGCTCTGAACATTAGATCTCTCTCTGTCCAGATGCCGATAATTTTTTCATCATCGACAATAACAATGGCTCCAACTTTATTTTGGGTCATTACGGTGAGAGCCTGATGCACCGTAGCATCGGAGGTTACCGTAACTAAATGACCGCCTTTTTCATTTAAAATATCTTTGGCAGTTCTTATCATATTCCTCTCCTGAACAACCGACTCAGCGGTTGATGTACGCTGGTTTTAGGAAGGTTTGTATTTAGCTCATTAAGCTAACCTCGATTGCAATAATTGGCAAGCGGCAATAATAAGGAAATTTCTTACATAACAAGGTACGGTTTCAACGAGACTTAACCAAACTGCCATCAAAAAATACGATTCAGTCCATCCAAAGCGGCAGTGCGATAAGCCTCTGCCATTGTTGGATAATTGAATGTAGTGGTCAAAAAGTACTTCATTGTATTAGCGGCTCCTGGCTGCAGCATGATCGCTTGGCCAATGTGAACAATCTCTGACGCTTGGTCTCCGAAGCAATGAATACCCAAAATTTCTAACGTTTCGAAATGGAATATTAATTTGAGCATACCAACTTGCTCACCGGTTATTTGAGCTCTTGCGGTGTTTTTGAAGAAAGCCTTACCAACCTCATAGGGAATCTTGGCCTCTGTGAGCTCAGCCTCGGTTTTACCAAAAGTGCTAATCTCTGGAATTGTATAAATACCCGTTGCTACTTGTTTGACCGGATGACACTGATCAGGCTCAAAGATAGCATTGCAAGCAGCTCGACCCTGATCATAAGCCGCGCCAGCCAGCGCTGGCCAACCGATAACGTCTCCAGCAGCATAAATATGCTTTACCTTGGTCTGATAGCAGTCGTTGACAGCAATCTGCCCCCTGCTATTGGTTTCAATGCCTAAAGGCTTCAATCCCAAATCTTGCGTGTTGCCAGTCCTACCGTTAGCCCACAGCACAATATCGCTTTTTATTTTTTTACCAGACTGGAGGTAAGTGACAATGCTGTCATCGTGATATTCGATCTTTGAAAACTCTTCGCCATGTCGGCTTCGGACACCTACATTACGGAGGTGATAGCTTAGGGCATCACTGATTTCCGTATCTAGAAAATTGAGCAAGCTTGAGGATGGGTTTATAAGCTCTACTTTCGCCCCCAAACCACCGAAGATCGATGCGTATTCACAGCCAATAACGCCCGCACCGATGACTGTGACCTTGCGGGGAGAATGATCAAGACCAAGGATCGTGTCACTATCGAACATCCTTGGATGATCAAAATCCACAACAGGCGGACGATAGGGCCTAGAGCCTGTGGCGATGATGAAGTTATCAGCGGAAAGCTTTTTCCTTTTACCTAATAATTTGACTGTATGTTTATCGATAAAACTGGCTTTACCAGTGAAGATAGGAATTGCATTTCTCTCATAAAAATCCGAGCGCATTCTAACCTGCTCATACACTACTCTGTCCGCATGATTAAGAATCTGCTGAAAACTTAACTTTCTTGCATCGCCTAGATCTCTAAACATTGGGTTTTCATTGAACGCCATCACTTGTTTTACCGAATGACGTAGCGCCTTTGAGGGAATAGTGGCCCAGTGAGTGCAGGCACCGCCCACTTGCTCAAAATCACAGATAACCGCAACAGTGCGCCCCTTCTTGCGCGCATTCATTGCCGCCGCCTCTCCGGCGGGGCCGCTTCCTATCACTATAAGGTCGAAATGCTCTTTTTGTTTTGTCATGATATCCACTTTTAAGATGGTCAAATGTAATTCTTATCTAACCCGAATCAGGCTACGGGAGCTCAAGCGCTCAACTCCTCGCACTTCGTCGTACTTCCTCCGCAAAGCTCGCACTTGTCCATACCGCCAATGGTGTTAAGCCCTCCGCAAGAACCTTGCACAGGCTTTCGCCCCATAATCACACCTACCGACATGATCAATATAACTGTTGCTATCAAGATGAAGCTTACTAATACCAATGCCATGATCTAATCCTCCAAATAAATTGCGAACTGGGGGCTCGCATAGTCTTCAAACCCTTCCTCAGAGCCTTTGTAAATAAAGTAAACTGCTTGCTCTAATTTTTCTGCTAACACTTTCGATTCTTCAAAACCCATCACCATAAAAGCCGTTGCCAAGGCATCTGCTTTAGCCGCTGAGTTGTCAATAACATAAGCAGCGGCAAGCCTGTGCTCTATGGGATAGCCAGTACGAGGGTCGATCTCATGTGAATATCGAACCCCGTCTTGTTCAAAATAGTTTCTATAATCACCGGAGCCTGCTACTGCAATTGAATCACCCTGGCTAAAAAACACCTGATAGACTTGAGACACAGAATCTACCGGTGCTTCTATCGCCGGAACCCAGCTCAAGCCCCCCGGCTTCAGTCCTTTAATTTTAAGCTCGCCTCCCACTTCAAGAAAGTAGCTCGAAACATTTAGCTCATCAAAGTAGGCCGCAAGCTGGTCTACCGCATACCCTTTAGCAATTGCACTAAGGTCAATTGTCACATCATTGAGCTTGGTGATATGAGAATTAGCGGCATCTATCGCAATTTTAGTATGACCTATCTGCTCTAACAGCGCTTTGATGCTCAATTGAGAAGGAGTTCTGTCTAACGGAGTGATGCTTGGACCAAATCCCCAAAGGTTCACCAAGGGCCCAACTGTCACGTCAAAAGCACCATCACTCAGTGAGGAAATATCTGCCGCAAGTAGAAGCACGTTAACGAGATGTTTCGATGCTTCAAAAGGCTGATTAACAGGGTAATTATTTAGCTGGGAAAGCTCTGAGGAGCGTACATAGGTGGAAAAAATCACCTTGTCCATTTCGCTCAGTAAAGCCTCTATTTCCGAGTCAAGCTGCGCAAGTGATTTCCCATTCGGTAACTCAGGCAACAAAACTTGATAGCTTGTGCCCATGGTAAGGCCGGAGATGCTGGCTAGCTGATCCGGCGTGGGAGTTCTGAAGAAGACAAAAACAGCTAATCCCGCGAGAAACGCAAACGGAATTACGTGTCTGCGCCGGTTCGTCATTACGAGAACTCATCAAGTGCGATATTTTCGTCCTCCACTCCGAGATCTTTGAGCATTTTTATCACTGCTGCATTCATCATTGGAGGTCCGCACATGTAATATTCACAGTCCTCTGGAGCGGGATGGTCTTTAAGGTAATTCTCCAAAACCACATTATGAATAAACCCGGTCATTCCGTCCCAGTTGTCTTCGGGCTGCGGATCAGAAAGAGCCACATGCCAATCGAAATTTTCATTTTCCGAAGACAGCTCGTTGTAGTCCTCTTCGTAAAACATTTCTCTTAAGCTACGGGCGCCATACCAAAAACTGATTTTTCGGTCGCTGTGCAACCTTCGTAACTGATCAAAAATGTGGGACCGCATTGGTGCCATGCCCGCACCACCGCCTATGAAGACCATTTCATTCTTGGTTTCCTTAGCGAAAAATTCCCCGTAAGGTCCAAACACTTTGACTTTATCACCAGGCTTAAGGCTGAACACATAAGATGACATCTTACCCGCAGGCAAATCTGTTCCAGGAGGCGGTGTGGCAATACGAATATTGAACTTAATTACCCCTTTTTCCTCAGGGTAGTTGGCCATCGAATAGGCTCTAATAGTTGTATCTGGCACTTTTGAAACAACATCAAATAAGCCGAAATGCTCCCAATCGCCTCGATACTCTTCAGCCACATCAAAGTCTTTGTATGCAACTTCGTGAGGTGGCACCTCTAACTGCACGTAGCCACCGGCGCGAAAGTCTACGCTCTCGCCTTCGGGTATTTTTAACACCAACTCTTTAATAAAAGTCGCCACGTTGTCATTTGATATGACTTCACATTCCCATTGCTTCACACCAAAAAACTCAGGTGCGATTTCAATTTTCATATCCTGCTTCACAGCCACTTGACAAGAAAGCCGCCAATTATCCCTCGCTTCGCCTCGAGTGAAATGCCCCTCTTCCGTCGGCAACATAGACCCGCCGCCATCCAAAATCTGACATTTACACTGAGCACAAGTACCGCCGCCGCCACAGGCTGACGACAAGAAAATCCCCTGATCTGCTAGTGTATTTAGTAATTTTCCTCCGGCCGGCACCTGAATTGTTTTTTCCGGGTCTCCGTTTATTTCTATAGCTACGTTGCCGCTGCTTACTAGCACAGAACGAGCAAACAAAATGATGCCCACTAGCAGCATTACAACGACAGTAAAAAGTGCAACACCACCAACGATGGTTGTTAAATCGATCATAAATTCAACCTACTACAAAGATATGCCGCCCAGCGACATAAATCCTAAAGACATTAAACCGACTGTTATAAAAGTAATTCCCAAACCTTGCAGCCCATCCGGCACATCGCTGTATTTTAGTTTTTCTCGTATACCTGCCAACGCCACAATCGCCAATGCCCAGCCGAACCCTGACCCTAAACCAAATGCAACGCTTTCAGGGAACGAGTAATCACGCTCAACCATTAGAAGAGAACTGCCTAGAATTGCGCAGTTAACAGTAATTAACGGAAGGAAAACGCCCAGCGCGTTATAGAGAGCTGGCACAAACTTATCCAGAAACATTTCAAGAATTTGCACCATCGCCGCAATAACACCGATGTAGCAAAGAAAGCCCAAAAACACGAGTGATAACTCAGGTAAGCCCAGCCATGCCAAGGCACCTTCTCTCAGCAACCCGTTAAACAGCAGATTATTTACGGGCACAGTAATACTTTGCACCACAACCACAGCAACACCAAGACCGATGGCTGTTTCTACTTTCTTTGAAACAGCTAAGAAAGTACACATACCAAGAAACATCTGCAGGGCCATGTTTTCAATGAAAACCGCCTTAACAAAAAGACTGAGTAATTGTTCCATTAGATAGCCCCTTCCTGTGGGCGACTATGGGGGGCCATTTTGAATTCTTTTTCTTCAACCTGCTCTACACGTACGCTACGCAAACCCCAAATCAGAAAACCAATAATGAAAAATGCACTCGGTGATAAAAGCATGAGACCGTTGCCTTGATACCAACCTCCGTTACCCACCAACGGCATAATTTCGAACCCTAGCAGACTGCCAGATCCGAATAACTCCCTAACCACAGCTACTGCAATCAATACCAAGCTGTATCCCAATCCGTTTCCTACACCGTCAAAAAAGCTGATCAACGGTGGATTCTTCATAGCGAACGCTTCCGCCCGTCCCATAACAATGCAGTTAGTAATGATAAGTCCTACAAACACGCTGAGGCTTTTACTTATCTCGTAAGCAAACGCTTGTAGAAATTGATCCACTGCAATTACCAATGAAGCAATGATTGTCATTTGCACGATGATACGAATGCTAGAAGGCATATGATTACGAATCATCGATATAAACAAATTTGAAAACGCTGTGACTGAAGTTAAGGCCACACACATCACCAAAGTCACGCTCAGCTGCGTAGTCACAGCAAGCGCTGAGCACACACCCAAAATCTGCAAGGCAATGGGATTATTCTCAAATAAAGGCGTGAGGATTACTTCTTTTGCTGTTGCCATTACTCTTTCCTAAAAATACATCTATTAACTAGTTAGCCAATGTTTTTAAGACTGGACCAAAACCTTGTTCACCAAGCCAGTACTGAATCATGTCGTCGACACCGCGGCTAGTGAGGGTCGCACCGGACAAACCGTCGATTTGATAATCCCCGCTTCCCGCTCCTTTCACTACAGATAGCCCTACTTCTCCATCATCGGCATAAACTTTTTTGCCAGGCCAGAGCGCCATCCAGCGTGGATTGCGCACCTCCGCTCCGAGCCCCGGAGTTTCTTTTAGCTCGTAATACGCCAAACCCTTAACCGTATTGGCGTCTCCTTCCAAAGCGATGTAGCCATAAAGGATTCCCCACAAACCATAGCCGGAAATCGGCAGAACGATAGTTTCGAGCCCCGCTTCGTTCTCAACCAAATAAATAGTCTGATAGAGAGCTCGTCTTTTAACATTAGCCTGATCCATCTCAGGGCTTATCGCCTCTGAAAGATCCGGGTCATTAAGGACGAGTCTTTGATCGTAGCTTTGAACATCGATACCGAGATTGTTGATCTCACTTTCGCTAAGTATGGTGCCATTTTGCAAATCAACCAGGCGGGTAGTGAACTGTTCAAAAAGCGCGTCTACCTCGCTGTCAGTGTTTTTAGCGGAATCAAACAAACCTGCTGCGCTAAGAATGTTTTTATTGCGATCTAGAATCCTGTTGGCATCTTGCATTGGCTTAAGAACAACCGCAGTACCAGACACTACAATTGAGCAAACCACGCATAGAAAAAAGGCGACAAACAGTGTGCTTTTAATTGAGTCTTTAGATGACACCGCGCGCTCTCCTGCGATTTACATTAGCTTTCACAACATAATAGTCGATGGTTGGGGCGAACAGATTGGCAAACAAAATCGCCAGCATCACTCCCTCGGGATAGGCCGGGTTTATCACCCGGATTAAAACGGTCATAAAACCAATCAAACCACCAAAAATGAACTTTCCGGTATTAGTCATCGATGCAGATACTGGGTCTGTCGCCATATACACCATGCCAAAGGCGAAACCACCCAAGACAAAATGCCAATACCAAGGGGTCGCAAAGGCAGGGTTGGTTTCAGAGCCAATGAAATTGAACAGCGTAGCTGTGACGACCATCCCGAGGAATACGCTGAGCATAATGCGCCAAGAAGCAATTCGGGTGAAAAGAAGAAAACAGCCGCCGAGAAGGATGGCTAAAGTGGAGGTTTCTCCAATTGAGCCTTGCATCTGGCCTAAAAAGGCATTCATCCAAGTTAGTTCTAATCCGGTATTCATCGCTATAGCTGGCAGGCCATCTGTTGCTATTTGACCGAGAGCAGTAGCTCCACTATAGCCGTCTACAGCTGTCCAAACTGCGTCACCGGATAGCTGTGGCGCATAGGCGAAATACAAGAAAGCTCTGCCAGTTAATGCAGGGTTTAAAAAATTCTTACCGGTTCCACCAAAAACCTCTTTGCCCACAACAATGCCGAAAGTAATCCCCAGGGCAGCCTGCCACAATGGAATATCAGGTGGGACGATCAGCGTGAAAAGTATAGACGTGACAAAAAAACCTTCATTAATCTCGTGGCCGCGCTTGGTTGCGAATAGCACTTCCCAAAATCCGCCAACGGCGAAGACAACCGCATAGATGGGAACATAGTGGGCAGCGCCGTAAATAACATTATCCCAAATGCTGGCCGGATTATGCCCTGCTACTAAGCTTATTAACCCCTCGTGCCAATCACCGCTGCCTTGCAGGCCCATCGCATCAATGGCTAAATTAGCCTGTAAACCAAGGTTATACATGCCATAGAACATGGGGAAAAAGGCCGCCAGCCAGACGGTAATCATTACCCGTTTAAGGTCTATCCCATCACGCACATGAGGTTCGGCAACAGTAACCCTGCTGGGACTGTAGAAAATTGTGTCTACAGCTTCGAACAAGGCATACCATGTCTCGTATTTACCACCCGGTTTGAAATGTGGCTCTAGATCGTCAAGAACTCTGCGTAAACCCACTACAATCCTTCCTTTTCAATGCGCGTCAAATTGTCTCTAAGTATAGGTCCGTATTCGTATTTGCCAGGGCACACGTAGCTACAGAGAGCTAAGTCCTCTTCATCTAACTCCAACGCGCCCAAATTAGTCGCTGACTCTATGTCTCCGACTATCAAAGCTCGCAGGAGCTGTGTCGGAAGAACATCCAGTGGCATTATTTTCTCGTAAGCCCCGATAGGCACCATGGCTCTGTCACTGCCTTGAGTGCTGGTAGATAGAGGAAATTTTCGCCCCTTAAAGAACTGAGAAATATAAATTCCCATTGCAGAGTGTCTGTTAGCACCCAGCGACAAATAGCCCAGCAAAGGCCTTTCTCGGCCTTCTCTAAGGGCCGTAACTTGGAGATGATAGCGGCCCAAAAAGGCCTCGACACCTTCTGCCTTTCTTCCCCCCAATACGCTGCCTGACACAATTCGGGTTTCATTGCCGACTAACTCTCCTGCCAACAATTCATCTAAGCTAGCACCGACTCGCGTCTTAACGAGCCGAGGTTCGACCACTTGTGGGCCGCCCAAAGACAGAACCCTCTCCGTGTTAAGCCTTCCTGAGGTGAAAAGCCGGCCAATGGCGATAACGTCTTGATAATTAATAGTCCAAATAGGCTTGTTGGGCCCAGCAGGTTCTAGCGTATGGATATGCGTGCCGGGCAAACCAGCCGGATGAGGCCCTTGGAACTGAGTTACCTTAACCCCGTCACCGTAGTCTTTTTCACGCAAACCAAGGGCATCTTTTGCCGCTAAAATAAGATGAGTGCCGTTTTCAGGCAATTTACTCAGGACTTTCACGCCAAGAACGAAGTCCTCTTGCTTGCCATCCATAACAATATCAGGATTCGCAGCGAGGGGATTACTGTCCATAGCATTGATAAAAAGCGCGTAGGGGCTAGATTCGGGCGCCGGTACTTTACTGAATGGCCTAGTTCGCAGCGCTGTCCAAAGCCCTGAAGCGAGCAAATTAGCTTTTACCGCCTCTGAGTCCAGTTGGACTGCCTGTTCGCTGCTATAGGCATCAAACGTTTCTTCGTCGTCACCATCAAGATCGATGATGATGGAGAGAAATGCCCGCTGATAACCGCGATTTATGGAGCTAACAACCCCACATCCTGGAGCGGTGTAGCTAACTGATGGGTTTTTCTTGTCGGTGAAGAGTGCTTGACCAAGCTTAACTCGATCCCCCTCTGCCACAAGCATTGTTGGCTTCATGCCAATATAGTCGCGTCCGAGAACTGCGACTGTGCGCACGCTACGGGCTTCCCCTATGTGTTGCTTGGGCTCCCCAGTTATTGGCACATCCAAGCCACGCTTAATTCGAATCATCACTCATATCCAGTTCCCTTGAGGGAGCTGCTCTCAGAAAAAATACTAAAGGGCTTTCGCCACAAAAAGCTTCATGACAAGGTTGAGTATAGACGATGGAACTGGACTACAGCGTCGTCAGGTCATAGCCTATTTAGGCGGGCGCATTATACGGCCCAGCCCTTAGATTTACTAGCTATAACGACAACATCTGGACAGTTTTTGTGAGTATATAACTTACTCTTCTACAGGGTATTCCTGATAGGTCACGCCAGCCATTTTGTAGACCATGCGACCTACCTGACAGCAATAGCCAAATTCATTGTCGTACCACAGATACAAAACGCAGTGGTTGCCGTCGACAATTGTCGCCAATGAATCCACAACTCCTGCTTCGCGAGTGCCTACAAAATCGGAGGAAACTGCATCCGCTGACTCTGTAAAACTGATTTGGTTCTGCAGTTTTGAATGTAGTGCGATTTTACGAAGAAACTCATTGAGTTCCTCTTTGCTGGTTTTGTTTTCCAACGTAAGCGTCATTATTGCCATCGACACATTGGGGATAGGAACTCGTACTGCATTTCCGGTGAGCTTTCCTTCTAACTCTGGTATCGCTTTGACCACAGCTTTGGCGGCGCCCGTCTCTGTTAACACCATATTCAAGGCAGCACTGCGTCCCCGCCGGCTACCTTTATGGTAATTATCAATTAAGTTTTGGTCATTGGTATAAGCATGCACAGTCTCAACATGACCGTGCACGATGCCGAATTTGTCGTTAACTACTTTCAATACCGGGGCTATAGCATTGGTCGTGCACGATGCCGCAGTGAGGATTTTATCCTCCGGTGTTATCTGATCATCGTTTATTCCGTAAACGATGTTTTTAATATCCCCTTTTCCAGGTGCGGTAAGCAATACTTTGCTCGCCCCTTTAGCCTTCAAATGCAATGACAAACCCGCCTCATCGCGCCACTTTCCCGTGTTATCAATAATCAACGCATCGTCTATTCCGTAATCGTTGTAGTTAATTTCTTCCGGGCCATTGGCATAAATAACCTTGATAACATTGCCATTGGCAATCAGACAGCGATTCTCTTGGTCTACTCGCAGAGTTCCCTGGAAAGCGCCGTGAACTGAATCAGCGGTAAAAAGGTTCGCTCTTTTCTCTAAATCACCCTCTCCTCCAGGTCGAACCACGATCGCCTTCAGGCGCATTACCTCACCGGTACTGGTTCGCTCTATGAGCAGTCTTGCCATGAGTCTGCCGATACGGCCAAAACCATAAAGCACTACGTCTTGAGATTTCTCAATCGGTGGGTTCTTAACGCCGTCTAAGTGACCAATTTCGCTGCGAACGAAGGAATCCACATCCATCGCTTTATCACCCATTTCTTCTTGGTGCTGCATAAAGCGAACAGTGAGTTTGCCCAGATCAATTTGAGCATTCCAGAGATCAAGCTTTGCCATTGCCATGAGCACTGGATGAGACTCAAATTCTGACATTTCGTTGCGCTCAATTTGGCGCACGAAACGGTGTGATTTCATAATGAAAGTGACCGAACGATTGTGCAAAGGCCGGCCGTAGATAAATGTACCAACATTTCTCTGGCTAAAAAACCGACCCAAAACGGGTATCATTTCTTGTACTAATGCTTCACGCTGTTTCCAGTCGCCAAAGTAATCGTCTACGTTCGGTCGGTTCACAAATACCCCTTAATCTTAGCCACGATGAAAAGGCCGATATTATCTGGTTTCTGCTTTTCTTGTGCAATAACACATTCAGTGAAAGCGCATAAAATCTCGATTATTTAGCCCTGAATTAGTCTGATGAATTAGGATACAATCTCGCGCCTAATTTTTAGCCATCAAACCACACATAAATGATCTCTGTTTTAAGGAATCCCACGGCCGCTCATGCAAACAATTTTTGACCCTACACTGCCAGAAGATACCCACAGTGCCAGCTACTGGAGCGATGCCCACGGTTTTGCGCCAAGCCTTGCTATCTATGAAGCAGCCTGTAAGTCCCCCGGCCCGATTTTAGTGGTATGTGAAGATAATGAATCTGTGGAGCGCTTCAAACGTGAACTAAGTTACTTTTGTTCCAGCGACGGCGACCTCGAGATATTCAGTTTGCCTGATTGGGAAACCTTGCCTTACGATAATTTTTCTCCCCACCAAGACATCATTTCAGATCGCTTAAATGCGCTATACCACCTTCCCGATCTCAAGCGCGGCGTATTAGTCTTGTCCATCACCAGCCTAATGCACAAATTGCCGCCTCACCAATACATCGACAGCAATAGTTTACGCCTGGAAGTTGGCCAAAAACTTGACCTGCTAGCTATGCGGAAAAAACTTGTGCTTGCAGGTTATCAAGCAGTTGAGTCCGTTCTAGAGCACGGTGAATTTACGGTTAGAGGCTCTATCCTAGATATCTATCCAATGGGTAGCAGTCATCCTTTTAGAATTGATTTGTTTGACGATGAAATAGAAACCCTGCGCACTTTCGACCCTGAAAGCCAGCGCTCTCATGAGAAAGTCTCTGAGATTCGTCTGTTGCCGGGTAGAGAATACCCCCTTGATGCTGCTGGCGTAACAGCGTTTCGCAGCCGTTTTCAGGAACTCTTTGACATCGATTTACGTCAGTGCCCCTTGTATCAAGATGTCAGCGATGGCATCAGCTCACCTGGGCTGGAATATTATCTTGCGCTGTTTTTTAAAGAGCTGGATACCTTATTCGAGTTCTTACCTGCCGATACAACGTTGGTTAGGATAGGAGATATCAGCAAAGCAGGTACCGAATTTTGGGCGGATATTGAAAATCGCTATATTGATCGACAAATTGATCGCTTCAGACCAATACTTAAGCCTGCTGAAATATTCATCCCCGTGGCGAAGATTCTCACGAAACTGAAAGAGTTCCGTCAAATTGAATTTAAGAGCCACAGTCAAGCCTTTAGCCTAGCAACCTCACCGTTGCCGGATTTTGGCAGCAGCACCCAGTCATTGGAACCCTTTCTGGCGGTCAAACAATTCATCGATCAGCACCAACCTCGGGTTCTTTTTTGTGCTGAATCCGCGGGTCGACGGGAAACCTTGTTGGAGTTGCTAAAACAAACCGAAATCTCCGCTGCTGTCTGTGAAGACTGGCAAAGCTTTTTAGCCAGCGATGAAAAATGCCAAATCACGGTTGCCCCTTTAGACCAAGGTCTTTGGTTACCTCATCAGAATTTTGTCGCGATCAGCGAGGCGCAGCTTTTTGGCAATCGAGTGGCTCAGCGACGACGCCGTAAACGAACGATCACAAACACCGAATTCATAATAAAAAGCCTGACGGAACTTAGGTTAGACGATGCAGTTGTGCACTCAGACCATGGAGTCGGACGCTACAGAGGCTTGGAGACCATCACCACTGAAGGTCAGACCAATGAGTTTTTGATGTTGGAATATGCGGGAGCAGCCAAGCTCTACGTACCTGTGGCTTCACTTAATTTGATCAGCCGTTATAGCGGCGCTGATGCAGACAGCGCCCCCCTCAACACACTTGGCACCGATCAATGGCAAAAAACAAAGCGTAAGGCAGCAGAAAAAATTCGCGATGTGGCGGCTGAACTCTTGGACATTTATGCAAGACGGCAGGCCAAGAAGGGTCACACTTACGAATTAGCGCAAACAGAGTATGAAAAATTTTCTGCGTCGTTCCCCTTTGAGGAAACTGCAGATCAAGAAAATGCCATTGCCGCCGTAGTGGAGGATATGAAAAGCAGCCGGTCAATGGACCGACTTGTCTGCGGAGATGTAGGCTTCGGAAAAACAGAAGTTGCCATGCGTGCCGCTTTTATTGCCGTCCAAAACAATAAGCAGGTCGCTATATTAGTTCCCACCACCCTACTCGCGCAGCAGCACTTCGAAAGCTTTAAAGATAGATTTGCTGACTGGCCATTCGTGGTGGATGTGGTGTCGCGTTTTAAAAGCACGGCGGAGCAAAACGCCACCCTTCAGGGAGTTAAAACTGGCAAAGTTGATGTGCTGATTGGCACGCACAAATTGCTTCACGGACAAGTGGAATACAACGACCTAGGGCTTCTCATTATTGACGAGGAGCATCGCTTCGGTGTTCGCCAAAAAGAAAAACTTAAGTCATTGCGTTCAAACGTGGACATCCTGACGCTAACGGCGACCCCCATACCGCGCACTCTGAATATGGCATTATCGGACATAAGGGACCTATCCCTGATCGTGACACCTCCGTCAAAAAGGCTTTCGGTAAAAACGTTTGTAAGAGAGGAGCAAGACAGCCTCATAAAAGAAGCCGTTTCTCGAGAATTACTAAGAGGGGGCCAAGTTTTTTATCTGCACAATGAAGTAAAAACCATCGATCAAGCCGCCAGCCATCTTCACGACATTATCCCCCAAGCTCGGATTGGTGTTGCTCACGGACAAATGGCAGAACGCGACCTTGAAAAAGTGATGGCTGATTTCTATCACAAACGGTACAACATTTTGCTTTGTACGACGATTATTGAAACCGGAATAGACATACCCAGCGCCAACACGATTATCATTCGTCGGGCCGACAAATTTGGTTTGGCCCAGCTCCATCAACTTCGAGGGCGAGTTGGTAGATCCCATCACCAAGCTTATGCCTACATGATGCTGCCCAGCCAAACTAAACTCAATGCTGATGCCCATAAACGAATCGATGCTATCCAAGCGGCAAGTAATTTAGGTGCCGGCTTTACCCTTGCCAGTCATGATTTAGAGATACGCGGCGCGGGTGAGCTTTTAGGAGACGATCAAAGCGGCCATATGCAGAAAATTGGCTTTTCACTTTATACAGAAATGCTTGAAGAAGCCGTGGCCGCAATAAAATCAGGTAAATCCCCTGATATAGCTCTTGATCAAGACAAGACCATAGATATTAATTTACGGATTCCGGCGCTTATCCCGGAGGATTATCTTCCCGATGTCCATACACGACTAATCATGTATAAACGCCTTGCGACAGCCAAAACCAATGATGAACTTGAAGATTTGCAGGTTGAGATGATTGATCGGTTTGGCCTATTGCCGGAACCTTTGAAGCGCTTGGTCAGAGTCACAGCCCTTAAATTACGAGCTCAAACCCTGGGAATTAGAAAGGTAGATGCTAATGTGCGCAGCGGAAGAATAGAGTTTTCACCTGAGACCACAGTCGATCCTATGTCCCTAGTGCAGTTAATTCAACACGACCCGCTGACCTTCAAACTTACGGGCGCCAATCAATTGCAATTCAATCATGACTGCGAAGATCCTGAAGACAAGTTACACTTCATTGATCAGCTACTTGATAAAATCAAACTCGACAGTAAAAAAGCAGCTTAGGAACACTATTGCGATGCACAAACGGCCAGTTACAAACAACTCAGCTTTAACCTGCCTGCCAAACAAATTGGCGGCTGGATTATTGCTGCTCGGAGTTTGCCAATCTGGTCTGGGACAGGAATCTTGGTACCGGGTTGAGCTAAGCGTTTTTAGCAACGAAGATAGGTCGTATAGGGCTCAGGAACAATGGTTACCAGGCCGTAGCCGGCTCGATCACCCTGAGAGAATAGTGCGTCTGGCTGAGTTTACTGATCTTTTAATTCTCGACTCCATGCTACCTGATCCTCTCCCAGAGGAAATCGAAGCTTCAGAGCAAACAGCCACCAGCGCGGCTACTGAATCCAATGCTTCTCCTCGAGAGCCTGATCCTCCCTCTCCCGCAGAATTAAGAAAAGAGGCAATTGAAAAGGTGGGCCCTTTTCCCCCAAAGTCAGGCCCGACATTTAAGTTTTTTGATCCAGTAAGAGATAGTTTTTTAGTTCAAGCGGCGAGCCAGGGTGACTTCGCTCAAACAAACCGGGCCTTAACAAGATCAGCAGATCACCGACTTTTGTTTCATGCTGTTTGGCAGCAGCCCGTGGTGGGAATGGACCAGGCAACCTCTGTCTTCATAGAGGGAGGCGATTTTTTTGGTAATCAGCCTGAACTGCAAGGCAATCTCACCATCCGCTTCAATGATAGCGAGGACCGAGTAGTCTTAGATGCTGATCTTTGGCTCACTGAATTTGTAGAACAGGCGGTGGAGGCACAGTTCACTGCTAACTCACCTGCTGCCGGCATTGCTCCAAACCAGCAAGAGGCTATGGGCTCGGCTGAGGACCAAGAATTGCAGCACACAAAATGGGTTCTGCCAAAGATACCAAACTCTCTTCCTCAAGGGCCTCTTCAAATTTTACGAGAAAGAACTGAGCGCGCTGAAACTAGCTATGTTCCAGAGAATGTTTTTCACATGCAGCAAAGCAGACCCATGAGAAGCAATGAGTTTCACTATTTGGATCACCCTGCACTGGGTATTGTGGTTTTAGTTCAACCTTATGAGATACCGCCATTGCCTGTATTAGAGCCCAACGACCCTATTAGCATCACTGATCAGCCAAGCAATTAAGCCGCGCTTTATCAGTTGTCCCTAAAACTCCGCTTATCACTAGCACATTATTACTCGGGCCAAAATTGAGCGCATGACAGCCATTCCCTCTGCGAGTACTTTATTAATCTCAGCCATAGTAATTTCCTCGCAACTTAGCCCCGCCCCCCAGTTCACAGAGAGAGCGAGCATTGCGTAGTCAAGATCAAGTTCCCTCGCTAACGCGGCTTCTGGCATTGCCGTCATTCCTACTAAGTCACAGCCGTCTCGCTGTAGCTTTGTAATTTCGGCAGCGGTTTCCAGTCGGGGCCCCTGGGTACAGCCATAGACACCAAACTCCGCAAGCTGAAGTTCACTGCCCTGTTGTGCCTTGATTGCCTGAGCGCAGCTAATCAATCTCTTTCTCAAGCTGTCTGAAAAAGGTCGACTGAAGTCAATATGAGTAACCTCATCCAAATCATCTTCAAAGTAAGTCCCTGTTCGTCCCCACGTATAGTCGATAAGCTGTTCTGGAACAGCAAAGACACCTGGCCCCATTTTTTCATGTATCCCGCCTACCGCATTCACAGCGACTATCTCATGAACACCAAGTTGCTTGAGGGCCCACAGATTTGCTCGGTAATTAATTTTGTGGGGTGGGACTTTATGGCCCTGACCATGGCGCGGCAGGAATGCGACGGTACTCGAATCGCGGCGAAACATAGCCACCTTTATTGGCTCAGATTGAAAGGGTGTGAGCACGTTTTCGTCACCCACCTCTTCCAAGCCATCTAGAGTCGTTAAACCAGTACCCCCAATAATTGCCAACATAGTCTGTTTCCTTGAAAGCCTGCACAAACCTTGAATTGTGCTGCGTTGCAACGTAAATGTGGACCATAAACTAGGATTTGTGCGGACGCAACTAGGGCGACACAAAGGGGCAGATACGTTATTTTCAGGGTAAGAGCGATACTGGCAGAGGACGCTACAGCGCCTGATAAGACCAACGGTGACTGAGCCACTGTCGGTAGCCAACAACGATGAGTTGACGAGTCACAATGGATCTTATCGGCGACGGTTTCGATACCTAAGCTAACCAGCCAAGGTTTGGCGAAGGTTGTTTTTATCGAGTAGCTATATCAAGTATTATCTAATCTATGGAAATATCCAGTCGTAGGTCTCAAAAGGATTAAATAATTGCAATACATTTCACAAAAAGCGCGCTTTTCTCGCTGCCGCCGCTATCGTTATAGCCTAGAACGAAGCTGGAAACTCGGCGAAGGACGAGCTCTTTTTATCGGATTAAACCCATCGACTGCTGATCATCGGCATGATGACCCTACCATACGGCGCTGTGTCGGCTTTGCAAAGTCATGGGGTTATGAGGCGATGGAAATTGTAAACCTATTCGCTTTCCGAGCGACGTATCCCAGCGACTTAAAGCGAGCGGTAGATCCCATTGGCCCAGCTAATAATCGATGGTTAAGCAAAGCAATCAAACGCAGCGATATCGCCATTTGCTGTTGGGGTAATGACGGTGATTTTATGAACCGCAGCCAAGTGATTATCAATCGCTACCCTGACCTGCACTGTTTGAAAATCAACAGCACAGCCCACCCTGCACACCCTCTTTATCTGCGGGCAAATCTAACTCCTTTTGCCATGCCCTCTTTAGGGAGCACAACCCAATGAGCATCCAAACCTCTCTCGCTAACTTCGTTTGGTCTGCTCCTTGGCTCGGGCTTAAATATAAGAAATCTGCCTACAAAGCACTTTCGAAAAACGGAAACCCACCGGATGCTCCTTTCAGCTGCAATTTCTTCGGCTTAGACTATGAGGGAAACCTTAACAACAACATAGAGTTCAGTATTTTCTACTACGGCGCTTTCGAAAAGCCCCTGCTGTATTTTCTTAGAGACACACTAAAAAATCTGAAACAGAACGCTTCTCAACCCAGCACCACCTGTTTTTGCGACATCGGCGCCAACATAGGCCAACACTCTTTGTTCATGTCGCAATGTAGTGAAAATGTGCATTCATTCGAGCCTTTTGACGGCGTCAGCGCCAAGCTAGAACACCAAATCAAATTAAACGGAATAAGCAATATTCAATTGCATAAAGTCGGCCTTAGTGACGCCAGCGAAGAACTTACTTTCTATGCGCCCACCGGCAGCAACCAAGGGATTGGTTCGTTTGATGCGAACACAGTGAGCAAAGGAAATGAAGCTCTAGGCAAGTTAACTTTGAGGAAAGGTGATGAGCTGTTCAATGAATTGGAGATTCAACAAATCGATTTGATGAAGATTGATGTAGAAGGATTTGAAAAGCGCACCCTGACTGGACTTAAACAAACCTTGTCAGACCATCGCCCCATTATCGTCTGTGAAGTAAGTTACGGCGCAGAGCTCTCGTTTCAATCAAGGCAGGAGTTCGTAGATACGTTGCCCGAGAATTACAGGCTTTTTGTATTTGATATCCGTAAATCAGATGGCAGCAAGGCTCGCCGCCGTGGAGCCAAACAAAAACGCAGCGGCGAGTATCGACTGATCCGCCATGAAGACTGGCAAGAAAAGGGTCAAGATGACCTCATCGCCTGCCCGGAGGAAAAGCTAGCACTACTTCCGATGGCAACTGGCGACTGAGTCAGCGTAAAGCTTACTTCACGGGTATTCATGCCCCCAGAAATTAAAACGGCCTAGCGCTAAGAATTCAATCCTAACGTAGGCCAATAATATAAGTATCTTACACTCCATAGTGTCGGTATAACTATAGATACCTTTAGTAAACTGCTGTTTTTATTAATTATTAACAACCTTAAGCAACATCACTACTAATATGATCCACCGTAGCACCCGCTCCTTCATCGCGAAATAAATACCACTCCTCGGTGATTTCCCTACTGGCTCAACGCCAGAATTAATGTACAATACCGCCGGTTTTCAACAGCAGATAGGCGCCCGTAGCTCAACCGGATAGAGCACCGGCCTTCTAAGCCGGGGGTTCCAGGTTCGAGTCCTGGCGGGCGCGCCATATACCAAAAAGCCCCGCATTGCGGGGCTTTTTGGTATATGGGGTGCTTGCCTAAACGAGAACCTGCGTTCGATCAATCGCGCAGCGATTAAGACAGCGTAGCTGCCCGAAGGGTGAGAGTTTTGACCTAGTCAAAACACGAATCAGTCCTGGACTACACTTCCTTCCCCGCACAAATCGCTACCCACTCACCGCGAGGCCTTTTAGTCTATGGCGCGCTTGCCTAAACGAGAACCTGCGTTCGATCAATCGCGCAGCAAAGCCGCGCAGCGGCGCAGACCGATGCAATCGACCCACTGGGTGAACTTAGCGGCTTCGCAGCTAAGTGAATCAATTAAGACAGCGTAGCTGCCCGAAAGGTGAGACTTTTGACCTAGTCAAAACTCGAATCAGTCCTAGCTTCTCCGGTCAGTATCTCCTCATTCCCCGTCCGTTGTCTTTTTTAACTTCTCCTCCTGCTCACCCTCACTAAAACCATGCTCCTCGTGTGGCACCCCGTAACAGGTGACTCCCGTGTACATGCCCGCCAACACGAGATTCGCTTTGTTAAAAAAGTTAGAGAATTTTGCCCAAAGTCCTGATTTTCCGAGATCAGGCGTATCGGAAAGGACATTCAATTGTGCAACAGACGTTGGTTTCCCATTAAGGGTCTTGGCGTTGGGAGTTTCCATGGTCGTTCCTGTTAGAAGCGCAGCCCACATAGTCTTATATCTACAAGACCATGTACAACTCAGATTATTTCACAGGAACCAAAACAAGGATAAAGCGTGGGGAAACAGGCTTGATACTGGAGCTTTCAGAGGGATAATGGGGTGACTGACGGGGCTCGAACCCGCGACAGCCGGAGTCACAGTCCAGGGCTCTACCAACTGAGCTACAGTCACCATAAATCGTCCAGCAAGGACTCTTGAACCGTTGAAATTGGTCGGGGTAGAGAGATTTGAACTCCCGACATCTTGCTCCCAAAGCAAGCGCGCTACCAGACTGCGCTATACCCCGAATTTCAACCTTGAAAACGCATTCACCGCGTCAAATTCAAGAGGACGGCATAATACTCGCGTCACCTTTATCAGTCAATCCATGATTGAATAACTTAAGAATTAACAGGCATGAAGGCCGCTTCTAGCGATCTATGCGCCAACTACTGCCGTCTGCTCCATCCTCGACAATGACTTTTAGCTCCGCCAGTCTGTCTCTAATTTCATCAGCTTTCGCCCAATTTTTATCTGTTCGAGCTTGCTTGCGGTCAGCGATAAGCTGATCTATCTCATCGCTATCCACTTCCGACCCTGCTGTAGACTGCAAGAACTGCTCAGGGCTTTGCTGCAAAATACCCAACACTCCGCCCAGTTTAACCAAAAGCGCCCCTAACTGCCCTGCCAAGTCTGTGCCATTTGCTTTCTCTTTGTTAATTTCCTTGGCTAGCTCGAATAAGACAGCGAATGCTTCGGGCGTATTAAAATCATCATCCATGGCAAGCAAAAATGCTTTCTCGAAACGACTGTTAGTGAGCGACTTGGCGCTCTCCACATTTAATCCCTGCAAAGAGATATACAACCTTTCCAAGGACGCGGCTGATTGCTGCAAACTTACTTCAGAATAATTAATTGGACTGCGGTAGTGACTTGCGATAAGGAGATACCTAACAACCTCTGCATCTACAACGCTTAACACATCACGAACTGTAAAGAAGTTGTTCAATGATTTGGACATCTTCACGTTATCTACCCGCAATGGACCGTTATGCATCCACAGATTCGCAAACTTTTCACCGGTTGCCATCTCTGATTGAGCAATTTCGTTTTCATGATGAGGAAAAAGCAGGTCGGAGCCACCACCATGGATATCAAAAGTATTGCCAAGGCAGCAGGTAGACATGGCCGAGCACTCAATATGCCATCCTGGTCTCCCGTAGCCCCACGGCGAATCCCAGCCAACTCCCTCATCAGGAGAAGCCTTCCAAAGGACAAAGTCCCGTGGATCTTTTTTAGCTCACCCACTTCAATACGCGCACCATCCAATAACTCATCGAGCTTTTTCTTTGATAATCGTCCATAGTCAGGAAAGCTCTGAACTGAAAAATACACATCGCCGTTGTCCGCTCGATAGGCGGCATCCTTGCTAACTAGCAGTTCAATCATCTGCACAATTTCGTCGATGTGCCCAGTCGCACGAGGCTCAGAGTCAGGGGGCAGGATTGAAAGTGCTTTTTCGTCCTCGTGCATTGCTTCAATGAAGCGGTCTGTCAGGTCTGAAAAAAGCTCTCCATTTTCAGCCGCCCTGCTTAAAATTTTGTCGTCGATATCAGTGATATTACGCACGTAGTTAACGCCATAACCTTTTCTCCGTAGATACCTAACCACAACATCGAAAGCGACCAGCATTCTGGCGTGGCCAAGATGACTGTAATCGTAGGTGGTGATGCCACAAACATAGACACCAACATTATTGGCATCTCGTGGGCTAAATTCTTCTTTGCGCTGAGTAAAACTATTATAAATTTGCATAGTGTTAATTTATTTTGCCGTCCAAGAATCTCGAAGGGTTATGGTTCTATTGAATACTTTCTTATCCGCCGCAGAATCCAGTGCATCTAGACAGAAATACCCTTCCCGCTCAAATTGAAAACTTCTACTCTCAACACTCGCAGCTGCTGAAGGCTCTATGACACAATCGTTCAATTGCACTAAGGATCCAGGATTCAGATTTTCCCGATAGTCCTCGTACTCTTTAGAAACGGGGTTCTCCACAGTAAATAGCCTGTCATACAAATTTACATCAACCGTTACACCTTCTGAGGCAGAAACCCAGTGAACAACACCTTTGACCTTTCTTCCCTCAGGTTTTTTACCTAAAGTTTCGAGATCAGCACTACAGTGTAACTCCACCACCTCACCCTCTTCGTTTTTGATCACCTCATCACAGCGAATCACATAGCAGCCCCGTAACCTGACCTCGCCTCCGGGAATAAGCCGTTTAAAACCCGCTGGCGGCTCTTCTTCGAAGTCAGCGCGATCAATAAAAATCTCTCGCGTAAAAGGAACCTCACGCCGCCCCATAGATTCAAGTTTGGGATGATTTGCCATGCTTAGCTGAGTGATTTCCCCCTCCTCAATATTGCTCAAAATGACTTTTAACGGTCGTAGTACGCACATAACTCGGCTCGCATTCGCGTCAAGATCTTCACGAATAGCGTGCTCCAACATTCCCACGTCTACCACGCTGTCACTGCGGGCCACCCCCACACTCTCGCAAAAATTCCGTATTGCAGCAGGGGTAAACCCTCTTCTTCTCATACCCGCCAAAGTCGGCATACGAGGATCATCCCAGCCATTTACTACGCCGGTTTCCACCATTTCTTTAAGATTTCGCTTACCCATCATGGTGTAGTTAAGTTTGAGCTTTGCGAACTCTGTTTGCTGAGGCAGCACATAGGCAAAGTCTGTTGCGGCGAGGTCGCTGACTCGGCGTAATTGATCAACATCTAAGTTATTGAGAATCCATTCATACAATGGTCTGTGATCTTCAAACTCCAACGTACAAAGAGAATGAGTAATATTCTCAATCGCATCACTTATACAATGGGTGTAATCGTAGGTTGGATAAATCTTCCATTTGTCGCCGGTTTGATGATGCAGTACATGGCGAATTCGATAGAGTACGGGATCACGCAGGTTTATATTAGGTGACGCCATGTCAATTCGTGCGCGCAAACTTAGCTCGCCATCAGCGAAATCACCACTGCGCATCTTTTCAAACAGTGCTAAGTTTTCCTCCATCGGCCGGTCTCGATCTGGACTTGGCTTACCCGCTTCAGTGAGCGACCCCCTGAATTCCCGCATTTGCTCAGCGTCCAAGCTACAAACAAACGCCTTGCCACTTTTAATGAGCTCTACGGCAAAGTCGTAGAGATGGTCAAAATACAGAGAGGAAAATCTGACCTCACCCTGCCAGCTGTAACCAAGCCAGTTGATGTCCTTCTTGATCGCATCAACAAATTCCGTACTTTCTTTTGCCGGGTTCGTATCATCAAAACGCAGATTGCAATGGCCGCCGTTTTCGGCAGCTATAGAAAAATTCAGACAAATGGACTTAGCATGACCGATGTGCAGAAACCCGTTGGGCTCTGGAGGGAAACGGGTTTGAACTCTACCTTGATGTTTTTCCTTGGCAAGGTCGTTGGCAACTAAGGTTCGAATGAAGTTGGAATTTGACGCAGCATCAGCTGCCTTAGAATCTGTCATTAAAGGAGATCTTCTTTGATTGCTATATAATTTGAGTGCTACTTAAATTGTAGCGGGTGGCAAGCCAAGCACAGTTATGGCAAAAACTTGCATGAATTAATCAACGGCAAACTCTTTCCCGCTTTGAAACCAGCAGGGCTATCTAGCGCTCGCCAAAACCCTTATTATAACGCCTCAAAACCATTGATAACAAAGTTAAATCAATCTTCATCCCACAAGGTAGTAATAATGATTGTCTTAAATACAAACTACGGCCCAATCACAGTTGAACTCGATTTTGACAAGGCCCCCAAGTCGGCAGAAAATTTTTTAAACTATGCTAAATCCGGCTTCTACAACGGCACTATTTTTCACCGTGTGATCAATGACTTTATGATTCAAGGGGGTGGGTTCGAAAGTGGACTTAGCCAAAAAGATAACGGTGACCCAATCGAAAACGAGGCTGATAACGGCTTGCAAAATTTGGTCGGCACCCTCGCAATGGCCAGAACTGCAGTTCCCCATTCAGCTACGTCTCAGTTTTTCATCAACGTTGGAGATAACCATTTCTTGAATCACAGCAGCAAAACCGATCAAGGCTGGGGTTACGCAGTTTTTGGAAAAGTCACTGAGGGCATGGAAGTCGTCAACAAGATCAAAGAAGTGGAAACTGGCTCAATGGGCGGACATCAGGACGTACCTGTCACAGAAGTGACGATCGAGTCTGTGGACATCAGCGAAGCGTAATTGTTTTGATTCGGCAGCTTTTCATATCTGACCTCCACTTGGATCAATCCAGACCAGATATTACCGCTGCCCTCGATGAATTTTTAAGCCACAACCTCGGCAAGGTCGACCAGCTCTACATTTTAGGTGATCTTTTCGAGGCTTGGATAGGAGATGACAACCCCAGCGAACTTAGCGACGCGGTGGCACAATCCCTCCATCTATTTGCTAGCGCCGGCGCAGAACTGTTCTTTGCTCATGGCAACCGAGACTTCTTGCTAGGTGACGTTTATGCGGGTCGTTGCAAGGCGCAAATTTTACCGGAACAGACTGTTATAGAAACGGCTATCGGCCCCCTCCTCATTATGCATGGCGATAGTCTTTGTGTGGACGACACTGACTATCAAGATTTCCGCCGCATGGTTCGAACCCTGCAATGGCAACAACAGTTTCTAGATCAGCCCTTGGCTCAAAGGCAGGCTTTTGCAGAACAGGCGCGAGCTCAAAGCGCGGCCGCAACCGCAGGCAAAAAAAATGAGATTATGGATGTGAATGCACTGGCCGTATCTCAAAATCTTGAGAAAGCTAAAGCAACCACAATGCTCCACGGACACACGCACCGGCCAGCAATCCATGAGCTTGATAACAGCGGCGGTAAAAGAATAGTACTGGGGGACTGGGATAAACTTGGGTGGTATGCGTCGATAGACAGTACGGGGCTAAAGCTCGAAAGTTTTGAATTTGGCAGTCTCGCCAAAACCTCGCCCTAACGTCTACTGTCCCACATTGTATTGCACACCAATGTAGCGGTCACTGTGTGCGGCGCTGAGGGTCAAGAGCTCCTCATCCATCAGCTTCGCTAAGGCTGAAACTGTTAATCCAGCGAATTCTGGTTGAGCTCGCAATCCCACATGGGCCAATGATGGAATTTGCTGATGGCATTTGGCGAGTAAATTATGCACCCAGCAAAAAGGAGAAAGCGACGAATCATAGCCTAAGCCAAGCTTACGCATACCTTCTATCAAAAGCTCCTCGTCCACTATATGAAGTTTGCTATCGAGGATCTGAATCTCAAGCTTTTCAAGCCGCCGAAGCACCGCCTCTTTTTCAAACGGATCATAGGCGTTCCAGTCAATGACTTCGAATAGATAGCGCTTACAGCCTCTACAAACGGAATCACCGAAGGATGTGGTAGAGCATATACCGATGCAAGGAGTTTTAACCGGACTCATGATTAGATTTTCTGTTTCCTTTGTTAGTTGGAGAGCGATGTGGGAGTAATCCACCATCGACCCAAGACAATACGCCAAAATGACTAGAGGCAGATGTGCTCTCACCATCCTTTGTAGCCGAGTCTCCAAGAGGCGGCAGAATAACACAGAAGCACCGATCGGCAGATTGCAGTTGCAATGAAATTTAGAATTCCGTTTTCAAAGTACAGCAGCTACGCCCCAATAAAACCCGAAGCAAAACTGGCCTCAACTGGCTATTTTAGGCGATTTACAGTAAAATTCGCCCTCGCAAAATTGACGTTCAGGACTAAAATTTATTCATTGCATTGGCTGTCTAAGGTGTCCTCACCAAGGGTTGTCAAGCATCGAGAGTCGGCTCTCCGACCGTCAGAGGAATACCAGCGGTGGCGATAGCCACGGCAGGGTAGCAGACTCTGGCAAATTTTAGACTCAACCACTTGTTGACTAATCAAGAGGAAAACACCTTGTTAGAAGCCTATAGAAAACATGTCGCAGAGCGAGCAGAGATTGGAGTTGTTCCAAAGCCGCTTTCAGCCGAGCAAGTCGCTGAGCTCATCGAATTACTAAAAACTCCACCGGCAGGCGAAGAAGAGTTTCTCGTTGACCTCATTTCAAACCGTGTGCCCGCAGGAGTTGACGAAGCCGCCTATGTAAAAGCAGGCTTTCTTTCCGCGGTTGCGAAAGGTGAGGCGAGCTCACCTCTTATCTCCCAGACTCATGCGGTAGAGTTACTTGGTACTATGCTAGGTGGCTACAATATTTCTACCCTCGTTGAACTGCTCGAAGATGCAGACCTCGCGGAGGCTGCAGCAAAGGAGCTTAAACACACCTTGCTAATGTTTGATGCCTTCTACGACGTGGCTGAAAAAGCCAAAGCGGGCAACGAACAGGCGAAAGCAGTCCTCCAGTCTTGGGCTGATGCGGAATGGTATACAGCGAAACCGACTCTCCCCGAAAAACTGACTGTCGCAGTATTCAAGGTGCCGGGAGAAACTAACACTGATGATCTCTCCCCTGCGCAAGATGCGTGGTCCCGACCTGATATCCCCTTGCATGCCAAAGCCATGTACAAAAACCCTAGGGAAGGCGTTACCAATGCGGAAGAACAAATCAATGAGCTCGAAAAATCGGGGTTTCCAGTAGCAATTGTCGGTGACGTGATGGGTACAGGATCATCGCGTAAGTCAGCGACCAATTCCTTACTTTGGTTTATTGGCGATGACATTCCTCACATTCCTAATAAACGCGATGGTGGAATTTGTATCGGCAACAAGATTGCACCTATCTTTTTTAACACCATGGAAGATGCAGGCGCACTCCCCTTTGAGTGTGACGTAGACGATTTGAACACCGGAGACATCATCGATATTGATGTTTATCAGGGTCAAATTACTCGCCACGATAGCGGCGAACTCATCACCGAGTTCGAGTTAAAAACTGAAGTGTTACTGGACGAAGTGCGAGCTGGCGGCCGTATTCCGCTCATCATCGGCCGCGGATTAACTCAGCGCGCGCGGGAAGAGCTAGGTTTAGGCGTTTCTGATGTATTCAGGGCTCCTGTTTCTGGTGAGGAATCCAGCAAAGGCTTCACCCTTGCCCAAAAAATGGTAGGCAAAGCCTGCGGCGTTGCCGGTGTGAGACCTGGAAGCTATTGCGAGCCTAAGATGACCACTGTAGGCAGCCAGGACACTACTGGACCAATGACTCGCGATGAACTTAAAGATTTAGCGTGTCTTGGCTTCTCCGCGGATTTGGTCATGCAGTCTTTTTGCCACACTGCTGCTTACCCAAAACCGGTAGACATTGACACCCAGCACAGCTTGCCGGATTTCATCCAGACCCGAGGTGGCGTATCGCTGCGCCCTGGCGACGGCATTATTCACTCGTGGCTAAACCGCATGTTATTGCCCGACACGGTCGGTACCGGTGGAGACTCCCACACTCGCTTTCCAATAGGAATTTCCTTCCCAGCCGGTTCCGGTTTGGTTGCGTTTGCCGCCGCTACAGGCGTTATGCCTCTAGACATGCCTGAATCAGTGCTCATTCGTTTTAAAGGTGAGATGCAGCCTGGAATCACCCTGAGAGACTTGGTTAATGCTATTCCCTACGCAGCCCTTCAGTCTGGTGATCTCACCATCGCTAAAAAAGGTAAAAAGAATATTTTCTCAGGTCGCATCCTTGAAATTGAAGGCCTTCCTGATCTAAAAGTCGAACAGGCATTCGAGCTTTCAGACGCGTCGGCAGAACGTTCCGCGGGCGGCTGTACTATTCGCTTAAACCGAGAGCCTATCGTTGAGTACTTTAAGTCCAACATCACCTTGCTGCGCTGGATGATCGATAACGGTTATCAAGATGCCCGCACGTTGGAGCGACGCGCTCAAGCCATGGAAGAATGGTTAAAGAATCCTGAGCTTATGGAGCCAGACGCTGACGCGGAGTATCACAAAATCATTGAAATCGATCTCAATGAAATCAAGGAGCCGCTATTGGCTTGCCCTAACGACCCAGATGACGTTAAGCCCTTATCTGAAGTTCAAGACACAAAGATTGATGAGGTTTTCATCGGCTCGTGCATGACTAACATAGGCCATTTCCGCGCGGCTAGTGAGGTATTAAAACAGGTTGATGGTGCGCTACCCACTAAGCTTTGGATTGCGCCACCGACTAAGATGGATGAACACCAACTGACCGAAGAAGGCATCTACAGCATTTTCGGCGTATCTGGTGCCCGCACTGAAATGCCAGGCTGCTCACTTTGTATGGGCAACCAAGCACGAGTTGCGCCAAACTCTACGGTGGTTTCCACTTCAACCCGAAACTTTCCTAATCGGTTGGGACAAGGCGCTAATGTATACCTTGCCTCGTCTGAACTAGCGGCTGTTTGTTCTGCCTTAGGTAAAATACCTACTATGGACGAATACATGAGCTATATGGACACGCTAGACACGATGAGCAGCAATATCTATCGTTACCTTAACTTCAATGAAATTCAAAGTTTCATGGAAGCCGCTGATAGGGCTAAGAGCATCCCTCTCGCCAACATAGTGGAAGTGTAACGAGCTTAAAAAACGGGCAGTTCGCTCATCAAAAAAGGCCGTTGATCCTTAAGATCAACGGCCTTTTTTATTTGCGGTAAACCAGTCTCGACGTTAAAGAACCGTGCTTTTCTCAACGATTTCAAAAACATCTTTTGACAAACCTTCTTCCGCTTTAACTCTCAGCAGCTGAGCTTGCATTAAAGCCTGACGCTTCGAATCATATTTTTTCCACCGAGTCAGCGGTGTCAAAAGCCGAGAGGCAATTTGCGGATTCAACTTGTCCAGCACTAACACTTGGTCCGCTAAAAACTCGTAACCTTCACCTGAGGCATGGTGAAAACCTGTGTGATTTTGCGAACAGAAGGCACCAATCAGCGAGCGGACTTTGTTTGGATTGCGTATTTCAAAGGCATCATCTTTTAACAATGCTTTTACGTGTTCCAACGCAGTGGGAACTTGAGCCGTCGCTTGAATAACAAGCCACTGATCAACCACAAGAGGCTCATGGCTCCATTGTTTATAGAAACTTGCCAGCGCCTCAGACGCTAGCGGCCGTGCCTTTTCCGAATGAGAATTGACTAAAATGCGCAAGGCCGCCGACTGGTTTGTCATGTCGGTTGCGGTGACAAATTGATCATAGCAATTGTCTATCCAACGCTCATCGCCAGTTCTTACTAAAAAGCTCAAACACAGACTCTTCAGTGATCGCTTGGCAATAGAATCCGCGTCTGGCGAGTAGGCACTTGAATCTAAGACCGTAGCGTAGACCTGTTCAAATTTTTCCTGTAACTGTTTAGCAAGAGAGTCCAACAGAAATTCTCTTACCTTGTACATACCAAACACATCGGCCACTTCCGACTGCTCAATCAGAGCACCCAGAACGGGAGGCGACAGCAACTGAGCTACCATTGCCTTATCCAAATCCTCATCGTGTAAAGCAGAATCTAACACTACAGAGAAAGCTGTAGCTAACAGTTCAGGAAATTCAAATTGCTGATCGTTTTTGTATTGTGAAAGTAACTGCTCAATATAAGCGGTGGCTAGCATTTGCGATGCGTTCCAACGGTTAAAACCATCACTGTCGTGGACCATTAAAAAGAAAAGCTCATCATGACTATAGTCATAGCTTAGCTTCACCGGCGCAGAGAAACCACGAAGCAGAGAAGGAATCGGCTTCGACTCTATCCCTTGAAAAACAAATTCCTGCTCGGCACCCTTAATATCAAGCACGCGGTCATAAACGTTTTCCCCCTCCTCTCCTACTAACGATAAAGGAAGAGGCTCGCCGGTACTGTTGAGCAAGCCTAACCGCAGCGGTATGTGGAACGGATCTTTATTCGTTTGGCTGGGGGTATCGGGACAAGTTTGTGACACTTTCATCTTCCAATGGCCAGCGCTTTCGTCGAAAGAGGATGAGATCGAAAGGCGCGGAGTACCAGCTTGGCTATACCAACGTCTAAACTGGGTTAAATCTACTCCCGAGGCGTCTTCCATGGCTTTTACAAAATCTTCGGTGGTTACTGCCTGGCCATCATGCCGCTCGAAGTAAAGATCTGAACCTTTGCGGAAGTTTTCAGGTCCTACCAAAAGCTGGATCATACGGACCACTTCTGCACCCTTTTCATAAATTGTAACCGTGTAGAAATTAGAAATTTCCATATATGAGTCTGGGCGGACCGAGTGAGCCATCGGTCCACCGTCTTCAGCAAATTGAACCGTCCGCAAAAATGCAACGTCTTCGATACGCTTTACAGTGCGCGAACCCATGTCAGCAGAAAATTCGGAATCACGAAACACCGTAAATCCCTCTTTCAGACTCAACTGAAACCAATCACGACAGGTAACCCGGTTACCGCTCCAGTTGTGAAAGTATTCATGGGCAACAACTGCCTCTACTCGTTGAAAAGCAAAATCTGATTGAGTTTTAGGGTTCGCTAAAACGCATGATGTATTGAAAATATTTAGACCTTTGTTCTCCATCGCGCCCATGTTGAAATCGTCAACGGCTACAATCATAAAAATATCTAAATCGTATTCTCTGCCGTATTCCTGCTCGTCCCAGCGCATAGAATTTTTCAGCGACATCATTGCATGACCGCATTTGTCTAAGTCTTTTTCTTCAACATAAATTTTAAGCTCTATACTGCGACCGCTCATGGTGACAAAGGTATCGCCAAGGCTAATAAGATCACCGGCCACTAGAGCAAACAAATAGCTAGGTTTTCTAAAGGGATCTTCCCAAGTGACCCAGTGCCGGCTGGAACTTTTTTCGGAATCACCAGACGCGATGTTGTTTCCATTACTCAGTAATACTGGGTATTTCTTTTTATCAGCTTCAACCGTAGTCACAAATTTTGACATAACATCCGGGCGATCCAAATAATAGGTAATGCGTCTGAACCCTTCGGCCTCGCACTGAGTACAAAACATTTTTTTAGATTTATAAAGCCCTTCAAGCGCAGTATTATTCTGGGGTTCGATTTTAGTACGACAGCTAAGCGTAAAGCGTCCTCCTTCTTGATCTGCGATAAGCTTTTGTACGTTTAAAATTGTCAGGCTATCCTCATCGCGCGTAAACAAAGATTTTTCTAGCTCAACGCCGTCAATAGAAATTGACTCCAAAGTAAGATCACTGCCATTTAGCAGCAAATCAGCCTCAGGGTTAAAGCCTGCTTCATTGTTGACTCGCATATCCAATGTGGAATTAACAATTGCATGATCTTCAAAAAGATCGAAATGTAAGGCCGTGTTGTCAATCAAATAAGATGGTTTAGTGTAATCTTTTAAAAAAGTGGTTCTAGCTTGAGCATTTTTCATTCGTCATTAAACCTTGTTCTGGTGTCTTAGCTTTAGATAATAGTGTTACGCTGACAGTTCTACTTCGTAGCCGCCAAATTTGCGCATGTTTATAACGCCTGTGTCGAAGATCAGATACTGTCCTTTAATTCCCAATAAGGTTCCTTCTACGATAGGATCTTTATCGAAATTAAAAGAGCTGATTTTTTCCAAATATCGAACAACTGGGTATTGAATTTCAACTGGCTCAATTCCGCTTAATATACTGATCGCAAAAAAACCAAACCGTTCTTCCAACTCTGCAATTTCATCTCGGCATTCCGCCACCAAAGACTCGCCTCTTGCCTTAAGATCTAAAGCGTCTGCTGTCCCCTTCAACATATCCCGCCAATTAGTTTTGTCCGCCACGTGCTGCTTAAACATCATTTCTAAAGCACCGGATTGTAGCCTTGTTCTAACTCTCATTATGGCCAAAGCCTGCGTAGCGCCTTGATCGATCCATCGAGTAGGTACCTGAGTCGCTCGGGTTATTCCAACCTTTAAACCTGAAGAATTAGCTAGGTAAACAATATGATCTTGCATGCAGTGACGTTCGCCCCAGCCCGGCTCACGACAGGTACCTTGTTCAAAATGGCATTTTTCAGGATGAATAATACAGGAGTCACACTGAGCAAGTCTTTGAAAACAAGGGTAACAGTAACCCTGATTAAAGCTCTTATTCGTTTTCCTTCCACAATTAACACAGTGGATTTCGCCTAAGAATTTCAAATTTATTCTTTTTTCTAAGAACTGATTTAAAGGCACTTCAAGCTCGCCCAATGGAAGCGAGTATTCCACTGGGGATACCAACCTACTCCGCATTTTTCGAATGCCACCCTTTCCCAACGATTCCATAGTTTGTTTGACACCTTAATTTCTACAATCCCTGAGGATTAAAAGTTAATAAGAGTTAGACTTTTATCAGTGCTTGTTTTTAGACTGACAATTTGAATTGAGAAGCGCCCCAGTTCTCTCACTTTCAGCCACGTGCTCTGCCTCATACAAGATAATCACTTGCAGACAGTTTTCTAATTGTTCCGGAGAAAGTTTATTGCCATCTTCCCATTTACCCAGCTCAACTGCAGTTTTCAAAGTCTCATAGACACTGGGGGTAATTTCTCTGACCAATTTTTCTACGCTGTCTGGCGTGTCCGCAGGAAAATCTTCAAGTCTAGTGGTATTGCTCATGAACTAACCCTCAAAATTTTGATCTTTAATGAAAATCTATATTAAACCGATTGGTATTTATCAACTAACGACGCCGAGGAGGGTTTCCAACAGCAGCGGTCTGGAGCACAAAGCGATTAATCAATACGACAAAAATTCCAATCACTAATCCAGCAAGTAACCCTCCCACATGAGCGCCAGTTGC
>JBGCEK010000033.1:0-49326 GCA_045106275.1 Pseudohongiellaceae bacterium
CGAACTTACCCAAAATTTTAAGCAAGACCAGCAACAATAAAACTGACCAAATAATTCGGTGAGCAAGAATTTCTCCCGGCCCAGCCGCATCTAACAGCTTAAAAAAAAGCGGAATCAGCCCCCAAAAAATGTAAGCTGTTAGTGCAAACACTATGCCTTGTTTGACGTCAGTTTTTGACATAGAACTCGTTATCTCTAAACTAGATTTTAGAACGATTTAGTAAAAGAATAGGCCCTTTACTTACAGTAATAAAATTTATTTATTTTTCATCGCATCTTTGAGCAAGTCACCCAATGTGCCCGGCTTCACCTTAGCTGTGCCAGATGGTTTTGTATGGGCAGTCGACTTTTGATTAGGCCTATTAAAAGAGGGCTTCTTTCCTTTGTCATTGGCTCCTGCCACTGGCAGCTCATCATCCAGTCGCATAGTCAGGCCAATTCGTTTTCTTTGAACATCAACTTCCATCACTTTAACTTTTACCACATCACCTGTTTTTACCACTGCATGTGGATCCTTGACGAAGGAATTAGCAAGCGCAGAAATATGAACCAAGCCGTCTTGGTGAACACCTACATCAACAAATGCTCCAAAGTTAGTCACGTTGGTTATCACGCCCTCTAAAACCATACCTGATTTTAGATCGGCAATAACCTCGACTCCCTCTTTGAAATCTGCGGTTTTAAATTCAGGCCGAGGGTCTCTACCTGGCTTTTCCAATTCCGCCAAAATGTCGACGACAGTCGGAAGTCCAAACCTCTCATCGGTGAACTCAGCGGGTTTTAGCTTTTTCAAAAAAGGTACATCGCCAACCAGTTGGTCAACCGTCTTATTGCTAGCTTTACTGATTTTTTCAACGACGCTGTATGACTCCGGATGCACTGCAGACCCATCCAAAGGATTATTTCCTCCAACAATGCGCAAAAACCCTGCGGATTGTTCAAAACTTTTTTCACCAAAACGGGGAACCAATTTTAGGTCTTCACGACGCTTAAATTCACCATGTTGATTCCGATAGTTCACGATGTTCGATGCAATTGAGGAAGAGAGTCCTGCCACTCTTTGTAGTAGTGGAGCAGATGCCATATTCACATCAACGCCCACCGCATTCACACAGTCTTCGACCACTGCGTTCAATGATTGCCCTAACTTTGCTTGGCTCACGTCATGCTGATATTGGCCTACTCCGATTGATTTAGGCTCAATTTTAACCAGCTCAGCCAAAGGATCTTGCAGCCGTCGCGCTATAGAAATTGCGCCCCTGACGGTGACATCTAAATCTGGGAACTCCTCTCTTGCGATATCCGAGGCCGAATAAACAGAAGCTCCAGCCTCATTGACCATCGCCTTCTTAAGGCGAAGCTCCGAGTGTCTTTTTATCAAATCCCCGACTAATTTGTCGGTTTCTCGGGAGGCAGTGCCATTTCCAATACTCACCAACTCAGCCGAATGCTTTTTGGCCAACTTAGCTAGCACATCAATGGATTCGTCCCATTGATTTTTCGGCGCATGTGGATAAATTGCCGTGTCTTCTAAATATTTACCGGTTTGATTAACGATTGAAACTTTGACACCCGTGCGAAGCCCTGGATCTAAGCCGATAGTTATTTTGTTACCTGCTGGTGAGGCCAGTAGTATCGCCTTCATGTTTTCCGCAAAAACTCGAATGGACTCCTCATCCGCACTATCTCGGAGCTGGCCTAATAGATCTGACTCCAACCGAGTCAGCAGTTTGATTTTCCATGTCCAACGAACGGTCTCTGCCAGCCATTTATCTGCAGGTCTACCTTTATCTTCGATACCGAACTTCTTTCCAATCATCCCTTCACAAGGATCCAGTGCTGGCGCAGCAGTCCCTTCTGATTTAAGGGTTGAGGTAAGTGAAACAGCCAAAAAGCCTTCTTTCCTTCCACGAAAAACAGCTAACGCGCGGTGAGGTGGGATCTTCTTCAGCTGCTCATCGTATTCAAAATAGTCACGGAATTTTTCGGCTTCTTTTTGCTTGTCTTCAAACACTCTGGACTGTAGATACCCAAAATCCCAAAGATATTGTCTCAACTGCCCCGTGAGTGTCGCATCTTCACTCCAGCGCTCCATCAGAATCTGCTTTGCGCCGTCTAGAGCAGACTTGCAGTCTTCAACACCACTGCTCTTATTCACATAAGCTTCAGCAGTAGCTTCTGGGCTTAACTCTGGATTCCCAAAAAGCTCGTCAGCCAATGGCTCTAATCCTGCCTCCATTGCAATCATAGCTTTGGTTCTACGTTTGGGCTTATAGGGAAGGTAAATATCTTCCAGTTCCGCTTTAGTTTCTGCCCCTAAAACCTGTTTCTCTAGCAGCGGAGTCAGCTTATCCTGTTCAGAGATGCTACTAATAATTGCTTGCTTGCGTTCTTGCATCTCCCTTAAATAGTGAAGTCGAAGTTCTAAGTCACGCAACTGAAGATCATCAAGACCACCGGTTGCCTCTTTACGGTAGCGAGAGATAAACGGCACCGTAGCACCTTCATCCAGCAACTCTATTGCCGAGTTTACCTGTTGTACTTTGACACTTAATTCTTCTGCTATTTTGTAAACTATATCCATATTGGGTTACTTTCCTTAACTTTGTTTGACTGCCGCCAGCCGATTACAGCCGCGCATTCTGCGCCAGCAAACAGGGATGTGCAATGACTAAAATTCACTTTCTAAATCCCGCTGGAAAGGGAAACCGATGATAGGAACCGCGGCCTTTTCTCATGGTCAAATTCACCAAGTTTTTAGTGTCCGCACCAACGACTTATTGGTTCAATGGGCCCACCTGCCATGCTCCAAATCCCTAGAGGCCTTTAATCTGTTGGGCTAGGAAAGATTTCTGGGGGAACTCCTTAGCGCTGCTCATAATTGGCGCAATTATTGCTCACACTACATTGGCATAATGCTATTACCCATGGCATCGACAGAGAAAAAGGGAAATCGACATGACAGAATCAGAACCAACGTCTCAGAGGCGCTACAGTAGCGATGAAGTGGCGGACATCATCAGGCTTAGTCTACAAGATGAAGGTGGCAACCCAGAAAACAACATCGATTATCAGGAACTACTGACAATTGGTAAAGAGATGGGTGTAAGCCAAGATCAAATAGATCGCGCCTCACTTCTTTTGGAAGATGAACATCAAACCAAAGAAAAAGAAAGGCTGCTATGGTTAAAGTTTCGCGGTCATTGCATCAGCTTTGTGATGGTCAACCTGCTTTGTCTTTCCATTAATATATTTACAGGCACCGAGACCTTTTGGGCGGGTTATGTGTTATTCGGAACCGGTCTGTTCTTACTGGGCCACTACGCCGGCCTAAGATATGCTCCTGACTTTGTTGAAATGGCCACTGAACGCACTCGGGTGCACGCATTTGGTTACGCACCCATCCGGCCAACCGATGATGCGAACGTTAGCTTCACCGTCTCCGATCCATCAGGTCTAATGGAATCAGAAGGCTTAATCTATGCAGACGATGACAAGATAGTCATCGAATACCAAACAAGCGACTCCGTACTTGGCTTGCTTAAAACCAATGTCAAATCTGTTGAAGTAAACATGGCTGAAATCACCGCCACAACCCTGGAACATAAGCTGTGGAGTTCTGAATTGGTCCTTCAAGGAAAGAATATGAGGGTCTTTGGCAGTGTCCCAGGAAATTCAGCGGGTAAACTCAAGTTGAAAGTTAGTAAAGAATTTCACCACCACGCACAAAATCTGGTAACGCAGTTTAACAAGGCAAAGTCAGCAGATAAGTAAGCAAAGTAGCTTCAATTCGACAGTGCCATACAAGCAAAAAGTAAGTTTCAGCGATTGCGACACTGTATACACGCGCTACTATTTTGTCCTGAATAGCCCTCTGGCGAGGGCTATTTTTCGTAGTAACTTAAATAGCCTGTAAACATCTCTTCCCAGCTATTTAGACCGAACCCCACTTCTTGGGTCGGGTCTGGGTTGAATGGGTTAGAAAGAGAATTATCGAAGGCTCCGATGACATGCACAGTACTGCCAGCAGGAACCAAGACAGAGTCTTCCAACATATAGTTAGGCTGCCAACCGTAATTGTAGGCAGGGATACTAAAAATATTTGTCATCTCACCGCTTGGCTGCTCTAACACAAACTTCATTTTCTTCCCGCGAAAATTCATTCTTGAACGGACTGCCAATAATTCGACATCTTTATCAAACTGGTAGCTCGCTCTCATTGGATGATTGTTTTCATAGGGTGGAATGACAAAACGAGATGATACTGCTTGAGTTAGGATCTCTTTGTTTCCTCGACTGCTATCAAAGTACAGCCCTATTGATGTTTCATCCGTCGTTGCCACACCGTTTGAAACGTAATGAGATTGCATTGAAAGCTTGTAACCTTTAGGGATGAATACCCCAGTCCCTTCTGGAAAAACCGTGGCGGCATTCTTGCCGGGAATATAACTGCCTAGGAAACGACGAGAAACACTGGTTGAATCCTTCTCTGCTCCCCAAAAGTCCTCGTCCGGCGGCGATACAAACGTCATAAGATGGTGCAACACAGCTTCTTTACCAGGTCTATACTGATAGGCTTTGATCCACTTATCTTCATCAAAAGTGAGTATTGATTCACTGTAAACATAATCTTGAATTCCGACGGCGGGCACATCGTTTGATGACGCATTCACAATGTGATCAGGCTGCCCTAGTTCCCACTCGAACACCTTTTCGAGAGGCACTTGCTCAAGAGGATCAATTTCACCTTCGCCTCGCGGCGCTCCAGCTTGCATCCAATGTACTAGCTGTTGAACTTCTGCTGTCGAAATATATTGGGCACTCTCAGAATGGCCTATAGCAGGATCAACTTGCATGGGAGGCATCCGTTTGTTCAACAGAACCTCGCGAATCATGGGTGACCACCCTAGCAATGAGACATAACTGTCCAACGCAAATGGTCCTACCCCACCCCAGCGATGACACTCGGCGCAATTTTTAACCACTATGGGCGCGATTTCAGTTGAATAGTCCGGCGGGTTCGCTAGATGCTGGTCTCGCATCGCATACTCAATTTCACAACCGCTTAAATCCCCATTAACTGTATCCCTTATTTCCCCATTGATGACACCATCAACAGTAGCAGGTAAGTTGTCATCAAGAGGTCCGCGGTAAAACAACGACAGCCGCTCCGTGTTAAAGACCATGACCTCACCGGCATGGGAAATCTCTAAAGCCTCAGACACCAACTGCCCTTCGTCTTGTAGAACCGGCGCACTTAATCTTGTTAAGGCGTTACTCGGTAGCGGCGAAGAATCTATAATTAGAAATTCGATATTCTCATCAGCATAACGTGCTTGAAGTTCGGCGAAGTCTTGCAGTTTTTCATCGATGGATTGACAGCTCGATGAGTAAGCCATCATCACCACCGCATTGCGATGAAGATAACGACTAATTTGGTGAAACTCTCCATCAGCATCCAACAAAGCGAAATCTCCAACTCGCTCTATCGCCGCAAAAGAATTAATTGAAACAAGCAGCAGAAAAGCGGCTGCGAGAACTGAATTAGGCAAATTTTTAAATCGCATCTACGTTATCCAACTTTGCGTCTATCAAGACTCTTATTGAGCCATTGGGTATTTACTGACATGGGGGTTTTCTTGAACATCTCTAGAATAATTTCTATCAGGCTGAGTCATACCGCCTCTTGCCGGCCCGCCAGCACCGTAGATACCCCCTCGCAATACAAAAATCATGTAATCCATGTTGTCTATAAGGTGGTCTGTCTTACTGGTGTACTGAGCGACCATGGCCTCGATGGCACTGGCTCTGTCTTCCTCCTCAGGATGAGCAAGGATATCCCCTATAACCACTTTCAATGCTTCAATGTTATCGATGATTGCTGAGGCTTCAGGATGGAACGTATAAAAGTTTGGTGCCACTACAGGTATGCCAGGAATATCGCTGGGTAGTGAAACCAAGCTCCCGTGCAAACGAGTTATTTTTTCTTCATAGGTCCCAAGAGCATAGGCTATATCTTGATAGAGACTCTCTCTATCGGGGCTGGTTGCGGCTATTTCCAACACTGCGATTTTTAGCCACTGTGACGCCCATGTGAGCCCACTAAACTGAGGAAAGCCAACCCGATAGGCGTAAGCCGCTGGATGTTCAGACAGCAATTCCTCTGACTTCGGCTGGGAGGCCACCGAATGGGTATCATCACTGAGGTAAACCGCTACAGCTTCATTAATTGCCGTTTCCTTGTCACTTACATTGTCATTGAGATAGATTTCCATGACTTCAAAAATAAACGATCTGCCTCTCTCCAGGGTCTTAACAGCAACATCAGGCAGTAACTCAACATCAGCGAAAGCTGTTGCTGCCGCTTCAACATCTCGTTCCCGCCTAATCAGGGTAACCAGGCCTGGTGTTGCTCTACTCTCAAAGACTCGGTGAGGGCCCAGCATCGCCAAATGACTGTTTGACGAATGGTAATGAGAACCCGCTGCCTCGGCGAGTTCGACGATGGCCTCAACCAATAAACGTTTGCCGATAGTCGAAGTCGGGGAGTCGTTAGTTGCATCTATTTCTTCAAAAATTCGAGCGTGGAGTATTTCATGAGCGGCCATCAGTGCGTTCAAGTCCGGATACACTGATTCAAGCGCTGGCTTTTGTGCATTCACAATCTGTGGATTTATAAAGACTAAGGCGGCGACAATAAGCCCCCCGCTCAACTTGTTGGTTGCAAGTTTCATCAAATAAACCCCATTTCTGAATATCATAGCTGCCTAATCGCTTACTAAGTTGGTTGTTTACCAGCTTTGAATTTTAACCATTCACCAGTCAGAATGCATGTGACGAATTGTCTCACAAGGCAAGCCTCCTTAAATCCTACTTAAATTATTGATATATAAAGAGTTTATTAGTTTATCCTAGCTAAGCAAGGGCTTCTTTTGTTAAGACGGATTAGCACCTAAAAGGCAGTTAGCATGACTATTCACTGGCGGCCACTGACCTCAATTCCTCTTGCTGTTCATTTTTTATTGGCCCAGATTTATGAGAACATGCGGCTCTAAGCCCCTTCAGTTCAGCCTCACGGAGCATCACAGTGACAACATCTTTAACAACTTTTCCTAAACCCCGTTTCTTGGCGATTGTCATTGGATTGATTGGTGCCGCATTGCTGCTTCAAGGCAGCTATTTAATGCTTGCCGGTGGGTCGCTTTACTACGCGGTAGCAGGCATCACCCTCTTGTTGAGTGCAGCACTTCTTTTTAGGGGCGACCCACGTGGAGCTCAGCTCTATGGCATCTTTCTTGCGCTCACCTATATTTGGGCGTTGTATGAAGCGGGCTTAGACCCTTGGGCTTTGATGCCTCGTCTCGCCATGTTTTCAGTGCTGGGCCTCTGGTTTTTGCTCCCTAGGGTGAGAAGAGGCCTTGCTCAGCAAGAGCCCACTCCCTTGTTTCAGTTACCACAAACTAAACCGGTGATGGGTGTATTCGCTCTATTCACAGCCGCACTTTTTATCGCCAACATGAGTTACGACGTAGGTACGCCCTCCGCTGCAGGCACAGGGCGTGTTAACAACAGTGATGGCAGCTGGGCCCACTACGGGTCTTCCAAGGCAGGGACTCGCTATGCGGCTTTGGACCAAATTAATTTGGACAATGTGGATGAGCTGGAAGTCGCTTGGGAGTTTAGAACAAAAGTGCCTGGTGAGTTCAAAGGCACACCCATTCAGATTGATGATGGACTGTTCATGTGTACCGGCCAAAATATTATCGTCTCTCTCGATCCAGACACCGGGACAGAGCGCTGGCGTTTTGATCCAAAAATCAAGACAGCCATGTTTGGGTTCTGGGATACCTGCCGCGGTGTAACTTATTACGAACTGCCAGAAGATTCTGAATCATCGGTTTGTCCAAAACGGATTTTTACAGCCACAACTGATGCTCGGATGTTTGCTGTGGATAGCGAGACTGGCCAGCGTTGCAGTGACTTCGGTGACAACGGAGAAATAAGCCTACTACCTGGAATGGGTGAGGTTAAACCAGGGTTTTATTTCGTAACCTCGCCTCCGACTATCGCCAGCGATGTGTTGGTCCTTGGTGGATGGGTTGCCGACAATCAGGAAACCGAAGAGCCCTCCGGAGTAGTGCGCGGGTTTAACCCTATTACTGGCAGTCTTGAATGGGCGTGGGATATGGGCCGAGAAGACAGGACTGGGCTGCCAGCAAGCGGAGATACTTATACCAGAGGCACACCCAACGTGTGGAGTTTAACCAGTGCCGATGATGAGCTTGGTCTTGTTTACGTGCCGACAGGTAACGCTACTCCTGATTACTATGGCGGACATAGAAGCGAAGCCATGGAAAAATATGCGAGCTCTGTAGTCGCGCTCGAAGCTAAAACTGGCAAAGTGCGCTGGCACTTTCAAACCACTCACCATGATATTTGGGACTACGATGTGCCATCCCAACCAACGCTGGTTGATATTCCGATTGATGGCGTAGTTCGAAAAGCAGTTGTAGTGCCAACCAAACGTGCTGAGCTATTTTTGCTCGACAGAATCACTGGAGAGCCCATTGCAGAAGTTGCTGAAATACCAACCCCGCAGACGGATCTGCCGGACGAAACAACAAATGCGACCCAGCCCTTCTCTGTAGGCATGCCATCTTTCGCCCATGAGAGACTGCGGGAATCAGACATGTGGGGCATTACGCCCTTTGACCAAGCAGCCTGTAGGCTTCAATTTAACAACCTGCGCTATGAAGGACCCTTGACCCCTCCTAGCACCCAAGGAACTCTGTATTATCCCGGCGTTGCTGGTGGCATGAACTGGGGCAGCGTGGCTGTCGATGAAGTTAACAATTTGATGGTAGTCAACACGTTGCACATGCCCTTTGTTGTAAAGCTATTTCCGAGGGATGAGATAAAGGAAAATCAATCTTTTGGTATCGGCGGGGCTCAAACCGGAACTCCGTACGGAGTATTTTCATTCCCCTTCTTATCCCCAATTTTTGCGCCATGCTTGCGCCCACCTTATGGTGAACTGGCAGTTGTGGATTTGGCGTCACAAGAAACTCTGTGGAGACGACCTTTGGGCACAGCCAAAGAACAGGGCCCCCTTGGCATTCCAAGCGGATTGCCTCTACCCATGGGAATGTTCTATTCCGCCGGCTCTATTGTCACTGGCGGTGGACTTATCTTTACCGGCGGGGTTGTCGACAGCACTATGAGGGCCATAGATATCAATACCGGCGAAGAAGTATGGACTGACCCACTTCCAAGTTCATCTACTGCTACCCCCATGAGCTACATCAGCCCAACCAGCGGCAAGCAGTATGTATTAGTTACTGTTCCCGAAGGCGGCGGCTTAAGCCTAGAAGCGGAAGCGTCAGAAAACATCGCGATCGATAATGGGGATACAGAGGGAGGCTATGTTATCGCATACAGCCTGCCTAACTAAGCGAGCAGATTCTGTGCACAAAAAATCAAATTTCAACGCTGTTTGCTGCTGGCTTTTAGTGATCATTTGTGTGGTTTCCAGTCAAATGGCGGCTGCACAAGTTGAAGAGAAATTTATTCAGCAGGAACTGGAGCGGGTCGGCACTGATCCCGAAAATTCTGTGACGATTCTCGTCGACGCACCAGTTGAATTCGTTTTTAAATTTCTAATGGAAAGACTGGACCTCTACACCGAAGATGCGGTTTCTGTATCTTTTGATGTCAAAGGAACAGGTGAAATAAGTGCAGCGGTGGGGACAGAGCGCACAACAGTTATGGCGAGTGGAGAAACCTTGGTCCAGCGCTTTTTACAAATGGATGCCTACAACAGCTATGCTTATTTTACAGACATCTCAAAATCAACCTTATCGGTGCCCTTAAAATACTCACTCGCTAAATATGATTTTGTGAGTCTGAGCAGCAATAAAACCCAAGTCAAAATATCCGTGGTCTATCAACCAAGCTCTCGCCTCACCGCTTTCATTGTCAGACGCTTATTCAACTCTGCTTTTGAACGAGACTTTAATAACGCAGCGACCATGATGAGCGAAATCTACTCGAAAGCTCATAATCAGTAAGTCGCAAAAACCCGTTAGCTGGCTTGGCTGATAATCGCGTCTCTAATGTCTTCTGTTACCGGTCGCCTCTTAACGGGCTTGGTCACGCAACAAGGGTCTCGAGGACAGTTAGAGCTTCGAGGGCAAATAATATTCGCTTCGTTCTCCAAGCCTTTTTTTACCCAATCAATACTCAAAATATTGGCGACACTATTGATCACTTTAGCCGCTCTGGCTGGCACCTTAGCAGAGCCATTGCTATTTAGACAGGCTTGAAAAACCTCGTCGATTACGTCACTTGGCTCCACACCTTGCGCCTCTATAGCAGGACCGATATCAATACCAGCGCACACCACATGGGAATTGCCTGCTGCGTCTTTAACTCTCAAAGACTCACAGCAGTATAAGCGCGCATCATCCCCATTTCTCAACACTGATATTTGAGAAGCCGGCTTTCTCGTCTTCGCATTTAACATATTGAACACTGACCAATGGGTGCATGGATCATTCATTTCCCGCAGATTTCCCCAAGGCAGAGGAATCCCGTTACCCCGATAGACCGCTCTCAATTTACCCGGAGGATAGGCATCAAAATAGTGCCAGTGAGGGTAAGGCGAAACTGCCGTCATTCTTCGCATGAGCACTGCAGTGGACACATCAAGAAGTTTTGCACTCTCCAGAGAATACGCATGCCTGCCTAGAAACTGGCGCGCCGGTATTTTAGGGCACAACAATGCTCCGGCAAAAAAACTGCATTCAAAATCACGCCAAGCATGCAAGATATCTTTTGACTCGACCGTTTGAGCTTGTTTCGACCAAGATTTAGCATCAAAAGTATTCCCACCCACCGCAGAGATACTTCGTAGTCCATCTCTATCATGCAAGACACTGTGTCCAATGTGCGTAGCAAGATCGTATTTAAGTCGGGCTGGATGTTTCTTGAGGCGCTCGTTGCAATAAATAGTTCCTGGCGAATCGAAAAACGATCGCACCAACGTTTTAAAGCCGGTGTTATCAGGATCTTCAATAATGTCAGGCGCACGATCGAACCACTTTATTTTGAGCCCCAGCTTTTTGCAAAGACCCAATGTGTCTTCTGCGGAAAGCGGCATAACCTTTTTGCCTACGTCCTCTGCAGCTTTCTCCAAATCAGGAAACCGGTTCTGATGATGTTCTTGATGGGCCCGAATCAGTAAATGTCCAAACTGCCGCCCGGTGATACCTCCTTGCGAGAGCAGTTCGGGAATGGCGATTTGCAAATGATCCTTAGAGAAAAGAAAACCCGGTTCCAATGCCACACCGGCGATGCCACCTGCGGTCTTTTTGGGACTAACCAAAGGCTGTTGCTCGGACGACTCATCAAAGAACCAATCTATGTCTTTTTGAAAAACGCTGGCAATGACTTCGAGCATGTCTTCGGCCGGCATTCTTTTGCCGTTTTCAATCATCGATAGATAGGACACAGACGGCGCCGATTCAGCATCGACGTGAATACAGCGGACAGAAAGATCATCCAACGTAAGTCCATTGTCTTTGCGCAACTTTCGAATCTTAGCCCCTAAGAAATGGGCTTTACGATAAAGGGGCTGAGATTTGGATTTCACTGCAAAAGCACTCTTGAGAAAACAAGGTGAAATGGTATACCTATTTTTATTGATTGTGAAATTTACACTGTGAAATTTTGTAGTTAAATTTTCACAAATTTTTGCAGTACACTCTCTTCCGTACTTTGAACAACCGGCTAAGTAGCGCTTTCCGCGCAGTCGGATGACTGATATCTAACGGACAAAACCCAGAGGGTTAACCATGAACAGCTTAAATAACGCATATCTTCCTGAAGAGCTTACTCTTTCTTTGCAGCATGAAGGCAGCAACGACACTTTTTTAGGATTACTGGACACACTGTTTCCATTGAATGAGGGTTCTCATCAGGAAGTGGCTCAGTATCGCGTCTATTTCGATTGCTTGCTTGCTCATTTGAAGTCCGGAAGATGTGTAGGACTCCATAAGCCTGCAGAATTCCTCAGCTTCGGCGGGGACAAAGAGTGCCCTTCATCAATCGTATTAAGCAACGGTGCTCAGCAGATTGAACTAACCCTTTAAAGCAATCACTGGTGTATATCACCTTGCTACAAATTGAACTCATAGACTAGGACTATTGGAACTCACCATGAACAATTACCAAGACGACATTAATCACCTAAGTGCACTCAAAGAAAATGTTGGGCAGCCATGGGACTCAATCAATCCAGAGTTCGCTGCTCGCATGCGAACGCAAAACCGCTTTAAAACTGGCCTCGATATTGCCCGCTATACTGCAGATATTATGCGCAAAGACATGGCTGACTATGACTTAGACAGCAGTCAATACACACAGTCTCTGGGCTGCTGGCATGGTTTTATCGCCCAACAAAAAATGATTTCGGTAAAGAAGCATCATGGCACTACTGACAAGCGTTATCTCTACCTCTCGGGGTGGATGATTGCCGCCTTACGCTCAGAGTTTGGCCCGCTACCCGATCAATCAATGCATGAAAAAACCTCCGTGCCGGACCTTATTGAGGAAATTTATACATTTCTTAGACAAGCAGATGCCAGAGAACTAGGCCATCTTTTTAAGAGCATGGATGAAGCGGCAGCTAAAGGCGACTCGGTCGCAGTACAGCGAACTCAGAATGAGGTAGCTAATCATCAAACTCATATTGTGCCAATTATCGCCGATATTGACGCAGGTTTTGGGAACGAAGAAGCCACCTATTTACTCGCCAAAAGTATGATTGAAGCAGGTGCTTGCGCTATTCAGTTAGAAAATCAGGTGTCCGATGCAAAACAGTGCGGCCACCAAGACGGCAAGGTTACTGTTCCCCATGAAGAGTTTTTGGCAAAAATTCGTGCAGTGCGTTACGCCTTTCTTGAGCTGGGTATAGAAAATGGAATTATAGTGGCGCGAACAGATTCTTTAGGCGCAGGATTGACCCAAAAAATCGCGGTAACACAACAGACCGGAGACTTAGGAGATAGATACAATCAATTTCTAGAACTCGAGCCGGTGAACGATGTGTCGACTATGGAGAACGGCGACATTGCGGTTAAGGTCAATGGAAAACTTCAACGTACCCGAACCCTCAGCAATGGCTTGTTCAAATTTAAAGAAAACACAGGAGAAGACCGTGTAGTTCTTGACTGTGTTACATCCCTGCAACATGGAGCTGATTTGCTTTGGATTGAAACATCGACACCGAATGTTGAGAACATTGGTTCTATGGTTAAGCGCATAAGAGCCGAAGTTCCCAATGCTAAGCTTGTCTACAACAATAGCCCATCGTTTGACTGGACTCTCAATTTTCGCCAACAGGTTTTCGACCGTTGGGAATCTGAGTCTCGCGATGTGTCGGGCTACGACCGGGACCGACTCATGAGTGCACTGTATGATGAAAGCGAACTAGCGCTTGAAGCAGATAATCAGATCAGAAGCTTTCAGCAAGATGCCGCTCGAGAGGCGGGCGTGTTTCATCATTTGATTACACTGCCTACTTACCACACGGCAGCACTAAGCACTGACAATTTGGCGAAAGGTTACTTTGGTGATGAAGGGATGCTGGCTTATGTAAGCGGAGTTCAGCGACAAGAAATCCGTAATCAACTAGCCTGTGTTAAGCACCAAGACATGGCTGGCTCTAACATGGGGGATGATCACAAGTCATACTTCTCTGGTGAGGCTGCGCTAAAGGCTGGCGGCAAAGACAACACAATGAATCAGTTCAGCTAGCATTTTGATTAAGTTCAACACTGCACAGCAGTGTTGAACTTAGCGCTCTCATTGAACTAAGATAAAATTCAATCAGCAGTTCTTTCTTCATCCAATTCAATTAACTCCGCAGCAGCATGTTGACAGTAGCAGTCGCGGACGAAAATCTCGGAATCACAATGATCGATACCCAATTCAAAGAATTCCTCGACCAAAAAGTGTTGCCTCTCACTGAGCTGAACAATGAAATTTTTTGGGAAGGGTTTTCCGAACTAATCGAAAGATTCAGCCCACTAAATCAAAAACTTTTGTTGCGACGAGTCACTCTTCAAAAAGAAATTGATCATTGGCATCGCCTGCATAAGTCAGAGAAATTTGACCAAGACGCCTATGAGGCTTTTTTGAGAAAGATTGGTTATCTTATGCCCGAAGGTGGTGATTTTAACATTGAAACGAACCCTGTTGATGATGAGATAACCAAGGTTGCTGGTCCACAATTAGTTGTCCCACTGAAAAATGCCCGCTTCGCTCTTAACGCAGCCAATGCTCGCTGGGGCAGCTTATATGATTCTCTATATGGAACCGATGTTATTCCTCAGACTGGCGCGACTGCTCCTGGACAAGACTATAATCCCACACGAGGGAACGCGGTTATTGCCTATGGCCGTGATTTTCTTGATTCGGCAATCCCTCTTCTGGATGCCAGTCACAAAAATGTGTCGAAGTATGAAATCTTTGAAGGAAAGCTGCAGGCAAAGCTACAAAACGGAGACGGCTCTTATTTACAAGACGCCTCGCAATTAGTCGCGTTTGAAGGCACTGCTATGTCCCCCACTGCCCTTCTCTTTTTACACAACGGCCTTCATATCAAACTCTGCATTAACCCAGATGGAGCAATCGGTAGATCGGACTCCTGCGGGATTGATGACATCGTTCTGGAAGCAGCCATCACCACGATAATGGACTGCGAAGACTCAGTAGCTGCGGTTGATGTGGAAGACAAAATTGAAGTCTATCAAAACTGGCTCGGCCTCATGCGTGGAACGTTGACCGCCGAGTTTTCAAAAAATGGACAACCATTACAAAGACGCCTTAACCCAGCAAAGGTCTATCAAGCCGCGAATGGAGGCCAGTACTGCCCCCCAACAAGAAGCCTGCTGTTTAATCGAAATGTAGGCCTGTTGATGAACACAGAAATGATTTTAGACTCAGCTGGCCAAAAGGTACCCGAGCACCTAGTCGATGGTGTGGTGACCGCGCTCATTAGCATGGTCGATTTACAGTCTGCCCCTGGCCAAGGCTACGGGAATTCCAAAACAGGCAGCATTTATATCGTGAAGCCTAAAATGCACGGTCCTGACGAAGTGGCTTTTGTATGCGACCTATTCACTGCCATCGAAGAATTGCTGAATTTACCGATCAACACGATCAAATTGGGCATCATGGATGAGGAACGCCGAACCACGGTCAACCTTAAAGAGTGCATAAGACAAGCACGTCATCGTTTAGTTTTTATCAACACTGGGTTTTTGGATCGCACGGGAGATGAAATTCATACCAGCATGGAAGCGGGTCCGTTTTTGCCAAAAGACCAGATCAAGCAACAGCCATGGATAAGCGCCTATGAAAATCGAAATGTTGATATTGGTCTTGAATGCGGGCTGTCAGGAAAAGCCCAGATAGGGAAAGGAATGTGGCCTATGCCCGATGAAATGGCCGCAATGATGAGCGCAAAAGTCCAGCATCCGCTAGCGGGGGCCAATACCTCCTGGGTGCCTTCGCCAACCGCAGCCGTTCTCCATGCCCTTCATTACCATCAAGTGAATGTGTTCCACATTCAGGCTAGTTTTAAAGGCAGGAAGTCACCTCAACTGAGAGATGTGCTTACTATTCCGCTTATACCAGCCGGAGACTCGCCCTCTGAATCAGAGATCGAAAATGAGCTGAGAAATAATATCCAAGGAATTCTTGGCTATGTAGTGCGCTGGGTTGAAGCAGGCGTTGGCTGCTCGAAAGTTCCAGACGTGCACAACGTGAGCCTAATGGAAGACAGAGCGACGCTTCGCATATCTGCCAAGCATGTTGCCAATTGGCTTCATCATGGACTTTGCTCGAAAGAACAAATAGAAAACATACTGCTCGAAATGGCCGCCGTTGTTGATCAGCAGAACTTGGCAAGCACCGACTATTTTCCCATGACCCACAACACAAACGAAAGCATGGGCTTTCAGTCTGCGAGAAAGCTAATTTTCCAAAGTGGGGAGCTGCCAAACGGTTATACCGAACCGGTGCTTCATGATTTTCGGCGCCGCCTTAAAGCCACGCAAGCCTAACGTCAATCTTAGTCCGGCTACTTAAGCATAGAGCTCAGCGATTGCTCGACCGATATCGGCAATACCGGCGTTTCTTTGATCAAAGGTAGCCGCTGTTTCCGTCATGTAAACTGCAACCAAAAGCGGAGCGTTGGCATTCCTTAGAGTGAAAGCAACATCGGCCATGGTTCCGTTGTTACCGCCGCCAGTTTTATCTCCAGTTACCCAAGACTCGGGAAAACCGGCACGCAATTTAGCGTCGCCGGTTTGATTGCCAATCATCCACGCTCGCAGTTGCAGCTTGGACGTTTGAGAAAGCACATCGCCGAAGAGTAATTTTTCCAACGTAGCAATCATCGCTGCCGGCGAGCTCGTATCACGAGCATCACCAATCAAGGCTTCGTTAAGATCAGTTTCCCAACGATCTAAACGGAAAACATCATCGCCTAACTCCCGAGCAAACTGAGTCACCCCTGCGGGCCCGCCTAGCGAAGCTAAAATAGTATTGCCCGCGGTGTTATCGCTTAACGTGACGGCTGCCTCACAGATCTCTGCCATGCTTAAGCCTTCACTTCCAATGCGGTTTTCAGTGAGCGGGGAATACGATACTAAGTCTGACTTCTTAAGAACAACTCGACGACTCAAACTGTCCTCTCCCCGATCTACTTTTTCAAGAAAGGCGGCAGCTGCCACTATCTTGAAGGTACTACACAGCGGAAAGCGCTGCTCACCATGATATGACCAGCGCCGACCGCTATCCAAATCAACAGCAGCAAACCCCAAACGCGCGTTAAGCCTACCTTCTACCTCCACTGCTCTAGCGACAATGGGATCAGTTTGTGCCACTACTGTAGAATGCAAAGAATAGGTGCCAGCAGACACAAATAATCCTGACATGAGCTTAGTAAGGTTTCTTCTGCTTAGCATTAAATTCTGCTCCACTGAACTGGCAATCGACTCCAACTCAGGCTAATCGGGTTCAGTTTAAATTCTAATGGTAGAGGCTTATTGAGTTAGTGTGTTAACGACCTACAGACACAATAAACTTTACGGATTGGACCAGAGTGTAGCTCAGTGACTAGATCAATTCTATTCTGAAAAGCCTACCCATAACGAAATAGCTTACTACTCACTAGAACCACGGTAGCCTGAGAAAGATCTTATATCTTCAAATGCAGAAAATTGACTGAGATAGACATTCCCAGTGAGATCGGCAAAAAAATGTGTGTTGCGAAACCGATCAAGTACCGGCCCCTTTACCTCAGCCAAATGTAAACATATCCCCTGCTCATGCAGTTGGCGATTCAGTAGCTCCAGCACCTCTAACGCGCTGAAATCCACTTCGTTTATGGCACTGCACACGAGTACAACATGAGCTATCTCGTCACGACTAAATACTTCGCAAAGAATACGTTCTTCTAAAGCGACCGCATTCGCGAAAAATAAACTCTCGTCCACTCGAAGCATAATGGCATTCGGCAAGCTGTCCACTTTAAAACGGCGCACATTTCGAAAATGCTCTGTTCCATCAACGACCCCCACTTCCGCAATATGAGGATTTGAAGTTCGATAGAGATGAAGAAAAAGCGACAAGAAAACTCCGCTGCTGACTCCTACTTCAACACCAAACATCAGAGTAACCATCAAAGTAAGAGCTACTGCCGAAAAATCACTTTTTGAATATTTCCAAGTTTTCTTCAATATGGAAAGATCAACAAGCGATAGCACAGCAACGATAATGGTAGCAGCAAGAGTTGCAATGGGGAGATGATAAAGATAAGGCGTCAGAAAGACAGAGACCAGTCCAATAAAAAACGCTGCGACAAAGCTCGATGCTTGCGTGGCCGCACCTGCATCAAAGTTGACAACTGATCGAGAGAATCCTCCGGTAACTGGAAACCCGCCGCTCATCGAAGAAGCCAAATTCGCCGCGCCTAAGCCTATAAGCTCTTGGTTCTCATTAATCCTTTCGCGCTTTTTTGCACCCAAGGTGCGACCAACAGAAACTGATTCCACAAAGCCAATAAGCGAAATCAAACAAGCTGGCACTAGCAATTCGCCCAATAACCCGGAAGAAAAAATGGGCACACTTAATGGAGGCAGCCCACTTGGAATTTCTCCAACAATAGTCACCCCTTTCCCGTCCAAGCCTAACGCTGTTGCTAAAACAATGGTCACGATAATTGCGACAATAGGCGCTGCTTTTACAGACAAAGCGGCGACTTTTTCAGGCAGTCCTAGTTTTGTAAACAAGGTCTTACCATGTTTTCTAATAAGCCATAAATACGCTAGTACTGAAAAACCAATCACGGCTGTCATTGGATTAATGCTAGTTGCACCACTTATCACGCCACTCGCCAACGCCAGGGAACCCTGCTCATCCAGCTCCAATCCTGTGAGCTGCCTCAGCTGCGCGAATGCTATAATTATCGCTGACGCACTAACGAAGGCGGACACCACTGTATGAGAGAGAAACTTAGCTAAGAAGCCTAATCCTAAAATCCCACCCAACAGCAAGATCCCTCCGGACAACGCCGCCAACGCAATCGCGGCTGTGAGATAGTCAGCCGTTCCCTGGGCTGCGATATTGGCGAGCGCCGAGGCAGTCATCAATGATGTCACCGCCACCGGCCCAACAGACAGGGTGCTACTCGTGCCGAATAGGCCATAAATAACAAGCGGCAACACAGATGAATACAAACCCACCTCGGCAGGCAATCCAGCTAACATTGCATAGGCTAGGGATTGGGGAATAAGCATGATGGCGACAATGATTCCCGCCATCAGATCATCTTTCAGGGTTACCCTGTTATAAATAGAAAGCCATTGGTAACAAGGGAGCCAACGAGATAGTTTCAGCATTTCATGGCTTAACGCTCGTCAGCGATTTTGGTTTAGCAAGCCACTCTCGACCTTTTAACATCGCTTGCCAGTAGATCCAAGGCAACATAGACGCCTTTAATATCCATGCAGCTTTAGTTGGTTTTTTACCTTGCAACAGCCAAGCAGGAAAAGAGGGCAGCAGTTTGCCACCATAGCCAAACTCCGCTAAAACTATCTTTCCTCTTTCAACGGTAAGTGGACAAGAACCATAGCCGTCATAGCCTTTACTAGGCTCCGCTTTAGCCATCACATCACAAATATTTTGAGCAACCACTGGCACCTGCTTGCGGACTGCTGCCATGGTTTTAGCATTGGGAGTATTCATCACATCACCAAGCCCCCACACATTATCGAACTTGGTATGCCGCAAAGTGTACTGATCTACATCTAACCAACCCGATTGATCCGCGAGAGCACTATCAGCAACGAATTTAGGTGATTGCTGGGGCGGACAAACGTGCAGCATGTCAAAATTTTGCACACTTAAATTGCCCTCTGCATCTTTAAAAGTAGCAGTCTTGTTGGCCCCATCCACTTCAACCAAGTTCTGGCTGTAATGGACGTTGGCTGAATACTTATCAATATACGATTGCAAGGCAGGCACGTAGTCACTAACTCCAAAAAGAACAGGACCCGCATTGAAAAAATCCACATCGAGATTTTGTAATACATTGGTGCGTAGCCAATGATCGCAAGACAGATAAAGTGCTTTCTGAGGAGCACCAGCACATTTTATTGGCATCGGTGGTTGAGTGAAAATGGCTTTGCCATTTTTTAGACCCTTCACTAATTCCCACGTATAAGGAGCAAGTTTGTAGTCATAGTTAGACGTTACTCCGTTACTGCCTAGTGTTTCCTTGAGCCCTTTAACACCTTCCCAGTTGAGAGCTAAGCCGGGGCAAACCACCAGCTGTTGATAATGGATTACAGAACCATCTTCGACACTAATTTCGTTCTGCGCAGGATCAAAACTGATGACCGATTTCTTTATCCAAGTTACCGAGCGAGGAATCAAATCCTTCAACTCTTTACACGTTGAGCTTGCATCAAAAACACCGCCACCTACCATTGTCCAACCTGGCTGGTAGTAGTGCTTCTCAGCAGGATCAACAATAGCAATTCTCAAGTCGGAGTCGCGCTTAAGTAGACTTGAGGCCAACGCAATACCACCCGAACCACCCCCAATTATAAGCACCTCATAAGAGGGTTTGGCTTCTGATTTAGTATCCCCTATAACTGACTTTTCAGACTCACTGTCACCAAAATAAGGTTTTATTGAGGCCGACACATCTATGCCAATCGCTTGGGCTGCTGATATTATTTCGCTTTTCGGAGTCCCCATGCTTGCCAACGACGCCGCATGTAGATTGAAACAGCGGTTTCCTGTTCGGCAGTAGGCATGGGTTTTCTTACCCTCTTTGATCATCGCAGAAAACTGGTCAACTATATCTGTGGTTAGATGTCCCGATTTAAAAGGTAAAAAGCTAACCGTAAGGCCTTGAGCTTTTGCCTCAGCTTCTATGATTTCAAATTTTATCTGACTCTCCGCCTCGCCATCAGGCCGATTACAAACCAGATGTTCTACATCTAATTTAACTAATTCTTCAATATCTTCGAGCTGGAGTTGATCGGAAATGGAGAGCTGATCATTAATCGTAGTTGATTTCATTTTTATCTCACAAATCTATTTGTAGTTATTTGAACGCATTAATTGGCAGCTTTAAATAGGACATGCCATTGGACTCGGGAACAGGCAGTTCTCCTGCTCGCATATTCACCTGCAAACTAGGAAGAATCAAATGAGGCACTTCAAGAGTATTGTCTCGCTCTGTCCGCATATCTACATATTCTTTCTGCGTGATTCCTCCACGCAGATGAATGTTGTGCTCACGCTCAGCATTCACTGTAGTTTGATATTCCAGCTCTCTGCCGTCAACACCATAGTCGTGGCACAAAAATAGTCGAGTGTCGTCTGGAAGACTCAGTATGCGCTCGATGGAATGATAAAGAGTTGCTGCATCTCCGCCGGGAAAATCTGCTCTGGCCGTACCGCTGTCTGGCATAAACACAGTATCACCAACAAAGGCACAATCACCTATTATATGAGTCATACAGGCTGGAGTATGACCAGGTGTGTGCATTGCAGTGGCCACCAGACTGCCGATGGAGTATTGCTCTCCCTCAGTGAATAAATGATCGAACTGGGAACCGTCCCTAGGAAACTCAGGGCCGCAGTTAAAAATCTCCGAGAACGTGTCTTGCACAGCAGTCACATTTTCACCTATCGCAATGATTCCCCCTAGCTTTGACTTTAAATAGGGAGCAGCAGATAGATGATCGGCATGCACATGGGTTTCGATTATCCACTGAACCTCCAAACCACTGTCCTGAACAAAGCTGACAATGGCATCCGCGCCGTTATAGTCAACCGCCCCTGAGGCCACATCAATTTCGGCCACAGAGTCGATGATTGCGCAGGCTCGAGACTTCGGGTCCCTCACAACATAAGAAAACGTATTACTGTCCTGATCAAAAAAGGCATCTACTTGCGGTTTCATTGCTATTCCTTAGGCTGTGCAATTCATGGGTTCTTATCAACCTCATGTCTCAAAGTGATTGTCTCTTGTTCGTTTTGCACAGCCCGTGCCAATGTGACATAAAAAAACAAGCGATTGATTTACATGGTGTTTATACGCCACCCAACTATTTTTGATCCTTTCCGCCTTGCTTAAACTTTCTCATTTTGCCATATTTGGCGAAATCCTTTGCCAAATATGTCAGCAATATGAGCTTCATCGCCAGTGACCATAGCAACCATCTCAGCGAAATGCTCGAGGGCTTTGATTGCCCAGCCATTCTGGTATCCATAGACTATCAAATTCTGGCGACCAATCAGCAGTATGAAAAAGCATTTGGGAAACTAGCAGCCAATAAAACTCATCGCTGCTTTGAAGTTTCCCATGGCTACAAGGTTCCCTGCGACCAAGCAGGCGAGGATTGCCCTTTGGGCGCTGCCAAACGCTCAGGGCACAAAGAACGAGTTCTTCACATCCATCAAACCCCCAAAGGTAAAGAGCACGTCGATGTTGAGATGCTGCCTATACACAATCATGACGGTGAACTCATCTACTTTGTGGAACTACTGCACCCGGTCCCACTCGCTAGCGGCGCCCTATCCGATCAAGAACTGATCGGTGAAAGCCCAGCCTTTAAGAAAATGCTAAGCAAAGTGGCGCGAGTAGCCAAGACTGACGCTTCAGTTTTACTTCTAGGCGAATCTGGCACTGGCAAAGAGCTTGCCGCTCGGGCAATTCATATGGCAAGTTCTCGCAAAGACAAAGCACTGGTGACCTTAGAATGCTCTGGGCTTTCTGACTCACTTTTTGAGAGTGAACTGTTTGGGCATGTAAAAGGAGCATTCACCGGCGCTCAGTCAAACAAAACAGGGTTGGTTGAACTGGCCCACGGAGGCACTCTTTTCTTAGATGAGTTAGGAGATATTCCGTTACCTATGCAGGTTAAACTCTTGAGACTTTTGGAGACTGGGACATTCAGGTCTGTTGGCAGCTCGGAAGTAAAACGATCAGATTTTAGGTTAGTTTGTGCCACCCACAAGAAGCTTATCTCAATGGTTGATGACGGCACTTTCAGAAACGACCTGTACTATCGTATTAACGTATTTCCCATTCAACTGCCTTCACTCGCTCAGAGAGCAAGCGATATTCCTCTGTTGGCAGAATCTCTTTTAAAACGGCTCGCAAAATCGGGAGAGAACTACCGTCTAAGCAAGTCTGCAATCGAGTCACTCAAAAATCGGAAATTTAAAGGCAACATTCGGGAGCTTCGTAATTTTTTGCACAGAGCAATCGTCTTGGCGGACACTGCTGAAATCGATTCTGAGGTACTGGATCGCTGTGTTGAAGATGAATATCCCGATGAAATACTAATGAACCCCCTGTGGCCTGACCTGAAGTCTCATGAGCAGATCTATATCGACAAAGTACTTGCTGCTAACAACAATGACAAAGAGAGAGCTGCGCAAATTCTTGGTATAAGTACTCGCTCTTTGTACCGGAAATTGCAGGAGTAAGGCGCCAACCCTGTCCAATCGCAAGGCAATTTTTGCAGTAAACACCCACACAGAACCGCTTATTTAAACCTCTTTAGCGGTGATATCGTTAGGCCAAGAAATTCACTGAATTGAGGTTTTCACGGAGCAGTTCAGTTGCGCTATGATGAGTCTCGCTATTTTTAGTCATTGGGAGAAAATAAAAATGAGGTCAGTAACACTTGTAATCGCTAGCTTGGGGTTATTTTGTTCAAGCATGAGTTTCGCTCAGTCAAACCCAGCGGAGTGTGTTCCTGCAGACCTTGTTTTGCACAACACCACCATTTATACCGCCAATGATGCCCAGTGGACTGCCGAAGCGGTCGCTAGCCTTGGAGATAAGATTGTGTTTGTTGGCAGCAACGAAGACGTCCAGCAATATATGTGCGGCTCCGCAAATGTTATCGATATGCAAGGCAATACCGTCTACGCAGGGTTTACCGACAGCCACCAACATCTCGAAGGTGTTGGCCGCCGCACAAAAACTCTCAGCCTCTTCGGTATCCCCACACTAGCAGAAACCGTAGACACGATTGCCGATTGGGCCGCCACAATACCTGAGGGCAATTGGGTGCTCGGACGAGGCTGGATCGAAAGAGAATGGACCGACGAAGAGCGATTCCTTAACAAGTACGATGTGGATCCTTTTACGCAAAATAAGCCGCTATTTATGCCCCGAGCTGATGGAGTTTCAGCACTGGTAAATTCAAAAGCAATGGAACTTGCAGGCATCACGCGAGATACACCAGATCCAGAAGGGGGAAAGTTCGAGCGGGACTTAGATGGAACCCCCAATGGCTATGTTCTAGCCAATGCCATGAATGCGTTTAGAGCCATTATCCCAGAGGACACTGACGCCTATCTCAAAGACAACTTATTGCGGGGATTGCGTTCTAATGCAGCTCTTGGCTGGACCCAAACACAAGATGCTGGCATGGAATATCGACTTGTAGAGCTCATGAAGCAAATCCATAGGGAAGGAAACATGTCGCACCGAGTTTACGCGGCCATTCCTGTTTCAGAAGCGCAGCAAATGATAGATAAGGGACGTGAAAAAACGTCTGATGACATGTTTGATGTTCGCGGCATTAAAGTGTTTATCGATGGCACGTTGGGTTCCAGAGGAGCGGCTCTTATTGATAACTATTCAGATGCCGACCACAATGGATTTATGAACCGAACCACCAAGGAAGAATTGATTCCTATTCTCCACCAAGCCCTGCGTCAGGGGATTCAAATCGAAACACACGTGATTGGAGACCGAGCAGTTAGATCGCTTTTAAATTGGTACGAAGAAGCGTATGCGGCAGTGCCTCGCTCTGAATGGGCAAGCGAAGACCTGCGCTGGAGAATGGAGCATGCTCAGATAATACCTCCCTCTGATCAACAACGCTTTGTTGAACTGGGAGTAATGCCCTCCATGCAGCCGAGTCACGGCATAGGGGACTTAAACTTCGCTGGTGACCGGCTAGGACAAGACCGTTTAGCTTACGCATACCCATGGCAAGCATTAGTGGATAAGGGCTTAATGATTCTTGCAGGCTCCGATGCTCCGGTGGAAGCGGGAGACCCACGCATCGAATTCTATGCTGCTGTTGCTCGCAAACGCCTAGATGGAACATCGGGTCCAGGCTGGCACCCGGAATTGGCCGTTTCCAGGGAAACCGCATTGAAAATGCTTACTATCTGGCCTGCTCACGGAGCGTTTCAGGAGAACATTCGCGGCTCTGTTGAAGTCGGTAAATATGCTGATTTTACCGTCTTCGACAGCGATTTACTGACCGTCTCAGAGCCGGAAATATTAACCAGTGAAAACGTGATGACGATTGTTGGTGGGAAAATCACCTATCAAAAAAACCAGTAAGCAACACTTAACCGAATAGATAAAGCATCAGGCATGGGCGTTATTTTATGTTTTATGAACCCAGCAAAAAGAACCACGGCTTAGCTAAAAACCCGTTTAACAGCCTTATAGTTCCTAGACCAATAGGCTGGATAAGCTCAGTGGACAGCGCTGGCATTAACAACTTAGCGCCCTATAGTTTTTTCAATGCAGTTAGCTATCAGCCGCCAACAGTGATGTTTTCAGGAGGTGCAAGAAGCGCTGATGACAACATGAAAGACTCGGTGCGAAACATTGAAGCCACTGGTGAGTTTGTGTGCAATCTAGCGACTTGGAAGACCAAAGAAAAAATGAACCAGTCATCGGCTTCAGTGTTGCCGGAAGACGATGAATTTGAGCTCACTGGACTTACCCCTATTGCATCCTCTTTGGTTAAAGCACCTAGAATCGCAGAAGCGCCAGTGCATTTAGAGTGTCGCTATCTGAAGACAGTGGATATACCCGGCTGGAGCGAGGCGGATGAATACAAGATGATAATCGGCGAGGTGATTGGTATTCACATTGACGACGGCTATATCACTGAAGAAGGGTTAGTGGACATCGCCAAGATGATGCCTATAGGACGCTTAGGTTATGACGACTACACCCGTGTCGATGAAAGTTCATTATTTAAACTAAAACGCCCCCGTTAGGCGGGCGTTTTTCTCTATGCACCCGCCCCCACTGGCGGGCTCACTTTACTTTAACTTTGAGTAATCTGTCGCGCTCATAGTGAAAGCCTCGGCCGAAATAGGTACCGGATATTTAGCCAACAGAGCAACCCATTCATCATCTTTCAAGAAGGCATCCCACACTTCTTGGCGGTGGGCGCGATTCTTATAAGCCAGCATCCAAACCAAGGTGTTGGGATCATCCAACCTTTGCCACACGGCAATGATTTCAGCGCCTAGGCGCTCAAATATTTCTATTTCTTTTTCGCGAAACCGCTGATGCAAATTATCAATCCCACCCACACCGTCTTTCATCGGTTCTGCGGTATACATTCTTATCTCAAAACAGCGAGAGTCAGCAGCAACATTGGCCGAGTACTGGGCGCCAAGTTCAGCTGCTGGGCCACAGGGGGCAGGCTCTTGAGCAGAGGCGCTCAAAACAACACCTAGGGTAAGAATGGTGCTTAGTAATAGTCTTATCATTTGTTTTTCCTTTATATGAATTCCGATTTACATCCTGCTGATCGAAGAGTAAATGAGCGGGATAGTAGCAGAGTCAAAACTACCGAATTGTAGATCGAGAGTAAATCAAACTGACTGCAAACTGTGCAAATTATTGAGCGCATTCAGGCCCGACATAACGGCTCCCTCTTGCCAACCCTGCAAATAAGTAAGGTGGTCGCCTGCAAACAGAAACGGACCATCAGGTTTCTGCAACACCGCTGATGGGTTGGACACCGCCCAACCGCCTCTTGAATAGTTAACATTACTCCATGCTACCGAGATTCCTTTGTTCAAATTCCCTCTGTAACTGGGATGAATTTTTTCACCAGCGGCCAATGCGAACTCAATCCTTGCCTCTGGGCTTAGGTTTGAAAAATGGGAAGCATTGCTCCCACCGAATAAATAGGAGCCAACGATCACTCCTTGATCTTGACCGAAACCCCCAGACGGATACCAGACCTGACGTATACCTGGGTCCGTCCAACTGATGCCACCATAAATTTGTTCTTCTTTTTCCCAAAATCTCGGTGACTGAAAAGCGATCTTAGTGGGATTTGCCATGCGCACTTGACCGATAGCACTTTGAGTCGCTGAGCTAAAATCATTGGCGATGGTTCGCAGAATTGGCGGAGGGATGGTTATGATCGCATAGTCTGCTTCGATTGAACCGCTTAGCTCTGGAGTGCGCCCTTCGATTCTAACTCCCGTTCCAGACCGCCTTATTGCGGTGACTTCAACATTATAGTAAATATTTTCTTCGAGCTGCGCTGCTAACGCATAGGCTATTTTGTCCATGCCACCTACCGGCTGCATCATAGTGGCTGACTGATTGTAACTTTCAGCAAAACTTGGAACGAAAGGTACACTTTGATCATTTATAAACTGCTCAGCTGTAATAGTGCTCCCCGGCTGGGGAGGCGTGAGCCCTCCGGTTCCATCCACTAAACCTGACCTTGTTGTTCCTGTCTGCTGATAGCTGGGAGTTAAAGCACCAAAGTCTCTGAGCACAGCCAACACCGAAGCTCTCTCAGCAAAGCTAATCTCTGAATTCAAAGAATTACTGTTGATGGCCTTGGCTAACAGTTCGGAGATATAACCTCGAAGGGAAGTGATTACCTCCCGCGCCCTAACCGGTTGGCCGCCAAAGGCAGCGGCACTATGAATATAGGCACCTCGATTATCATTAACAAATGCTTGCAGCGGTATGTTGAGCTCACTGCAATAACTAAGCAGGTTACTATGATGCTGGGGTATCCTCGCTGGCCCAGCATTGAAATACAGTTCCTCATCCACGTCGAAATCACACCGCTGAGTTCCTGCCACCTCAGAAATAGTCGAGCCCGCACGAAGCGTATGATTGCGACCGCCAGGACGAGACTGTGCTTCTAACACAAAATAAGGAAAGCCTGCTTTCTTCAACTCATAGGCGACGCAAAGACCCGCTATACCGCCACCAAGAATTGCCACTGTTGGCTTGGGGCCAGATTGACTCTGTGCCGCTCTACTTTGCCATTGTTTACGAGTCGCTGCCGCCTCAGCGTCTCCCGGACTCAACAATCCCATTGTAAGCATGGCCTGATAAGCCGCACTGATCCCGCCTATTTCTCCCACTCGGTGAATAAATTCCCGGCGGCTCTGGCGGCGAACTGTTTCTGCTGTTGAGGGAGGTTTCGCCATAATTTCTTGGGTTAGATCCTAATCAGAAAACGCCTATTGAGTACAGACTAACGCCTAAAAATGTAATTGCCCAGCAGTTCTTAATGGCGAATTCCTGCGTTCTTAAAATTACTTTGATTAAAAAGATTAGCTCTTTATGATGTGCAAATATTCGCGGAGGCAGCAATGAACAAACTCTTATCGATCTTAGCCCTAGCCGGCTTAATAGTAAGCGGCTGTACAGACCAAACACCACAGAAAACTGAAACCAATACTCTTGCTCAGCCTGAGGTCAGTCGGCCAGCCCTAGACCAACTAAGCCAAAGTGAGGCCATTGCCCGTAAAGAACGCGTGTCGAATGTGTCTTATATTCTAGACATTGACCTGGTCTCTCAGAGCAACGCTTATCAAGGACAGGTGACTGCCAATTTTGATCTTCGAGGATCAGATTCACCGCTCACTATAGATTTCACTGGCGGTAGCGTAAGCTCAGTAGAGGTCAATGATGAATCGATAGCTATTTTTTACAATGACTATTTCGTTACTCTTCCAGCAGACGCCCTATTGGAGGGACCCAACAAAGTAACAATCACTTACACCCATCCTTTTGATCAGGACGGTACAGGCCTGCATCGCTTCATAGATCCTGAAGATGGGAACACTTACCTGTATACCTATCTCTGGCCATATTATTCAAACCGTCTATTTCCTAATTTTGACCAACCCAATATTAAGGCGACTTACCAGCTTAGCGTTCGCGCAGCTAAAGATTGGCAAGTGGTTTCAGCAACAACCGAAAATTCTGTAGTAATCGACGGCGACACTAGCCTTTGGACTTTTCCTGTATCAGAAAAATTCTCCAGTTACGTCTTTTCCCTCCACGCCGGCCCTTATCACATTTGGGAAGACCAAGCAGGCGACATACCTATCCGCCTAATGGCAAGGCAGTCTTTAGCACAATATGTTGCTGTAGAAGAGTGGATGAATTATACCAAATCAGGGCTGGCCCACTTTCGGAATTACTTCGAAATTCCCTACCCGTTTAAAAAATACGATCAAGTCATCGTCCCCGATTTTTTAATCGGAGCGATGGAAAATGTCGCTGCTGTGACGTTCTCAGAAAGCTATGTGGATAGAGGCGCAGCCAATCGTTTTAACAGTCAACGACGGGCAGGCACAATCTTGCACGAGATGGCCCATATGTGGTTTGGAGACCTTGTCACTAACAACTGGTGGAACGGGCTTTGGTTGAACGAAAGTTTTGCGACACTAATGTCTGCTATTGCAGTGTCAGAATCTACCGAATTCGAAGATCTTTGGCATGACTTTTATCTCTCCGAAAATTTAACGGCCATTGGCGCGGACAAAGCAGTATCAACCCACCCCATTGAAGTTCCCGTTGTTAGTTCCAATGACTTTTTCAATGTTTTTGATGCCATTACCTATGACAAAGGAGCTTCGGTTCTGAATCAACTCTCACGGTATATAGGCAGAGAAGATTTCCGCTTGGGTGTATCAAACTATTTAACGGCACACTCTTGGTCCAATACTGAACTCGCCGACTTCATAGACGCTCTCGCTGAACAGTCCGGAACTGATCTGGCATCTTGGTCGCAAAATTGGCTGTACAAAGCCGGGGTCAACAAACTCAGCACCCAGCTTAGCTGCGAGAATGGAACTATTGATACTCTCTCTTTAATTCAAACAGCAAACTCAGAATACCCGACCCTTCGTAATCAGCGAATTCAAGTTGCGCTTTTCAGCGACGCCGAAGACAAGGGTTTTCCTCCAACCACGGTTATTCCTGTGGATGTGAGTGGCGCGTCAACCGACGTCGATCAGGCCATTGGCTTACCTTGTCCGCTCTTGGTTTTACCTAACTACGAAGGTTGGGGCTATGCTGAGGTAGCACTCGATGAAATAAGTATGAATACCATCATCGATGACAATGTCTTAGCCCTTATTGATGATCCTTTGACACGCTCTATGATCTGGACAGCCCTATTCGATGCTCCTAAGAATCTGCAAATGGATAACAACCAACTTCTTGCTACTGTCATTACTAACCTGCCTCTCGAGCAAAACGATAGAATCATTAGACAAACTCTTAGCGAACTGAGTGCGAATTTAAACAACCTTGAAAGACTTGGGTCAGATTATTTGTTCCAACTGACAACCTACTCCACCGCCGCTGAGGACCAGCTGTGGAAGCTGATCAGCCGTGGAGTAATAGAAGGCGCCGAAGCGCAATCAGAAAGCACACTAAATCTAAGACTTCGCTACTACCGAGATATTGCCCGAAGCTCAACCGCATTGGGCAATCTCAACTCTCTTTTAAATGGGGAAATAGCGATACCCGGCTTAGAGATCGGCCAGGGACTACGCTGGAGTCTTGTCACCAGGCTTGCTGCACGGGACTATCCAAACGCTCGTGACTTAATTGCTCAAGAGCAAGAAAGAGATCCCTCAGATGCTGGCAGGAGAGCCTATTTTTCCGCCCAAGCCTCTCTTCCTAATTTAGAAATAAAGCGGACTTGGGTGCAACGATTTTTAGACAGCGACGATCCGCTTCCTCTCTCCAACCAGCGATCGGCAATGAGTTCTATATTTCCAACGGGACAAGAAGATTTGCAGCTTGCACTACTGCCTACCCTGGCGGAAAATTTGGCTGAATTAGGTGCCGAAAGAGACAACTATTATCTGCGCTCCTACGGAAGTGATCTATTTGCCGGCGTGTGTAGCGAAGAAGGATTGGCGATTCTCGAACAAGCACTTGCCAGCCCTGATGAAGTAGGTCCTACTCTGTTTAGATTCATTAACGAAAACCGCCAAAGTGCTCAGCAGTGCTTAGCGCAAAAAAATCGATAAGCAGCACTGATGACGGTCATTGTCGCTTAAGCGCTTTTTCGAACAAATCCAAGGCCGCAGCTGTGAAAGCCAGCATGTTTGCTTGACGGTCACTCGAACCGGTTTCGATTTTCGTGGTCAATTCGACTGGCCCGAATAGACCAATTACACTGGTGCCTGCGCCGTGACCATACGGAGTGGGCGCAGGACCTGCTGCTCCGAGTTCCGCAATTGCCCATGTTGTAGCGAGCTTCTTTTGCGCGGCTCTGGCAAATTCGAGAACCATTTCCTCCGAAAGAGGTTTGAGGTTTTTTATTCGCTCCCGTTCAAAATCTAAAAAGGCTCGCCTTGATTGAAGGCTATAGACAACACTGCCTCCAACAAAAAAAGAAGAAGCGCCTGCAACGGAAAGGAGATTAGCGGAGATTAATCCGCCAGTGGAAGACTCGGCCACGGCAACAGTTTGTTCGGCAGCGATAAGCTGCTCTCCAATAAGAGCAGCAGTATCCATAAAAATTGACATCTGCTGTTAGAATTTACAGCTTGCCAACGGCCACTTCGTCGACACTGTCTCGCGACGACACCAAAGCGTGCCATCGCCAAAGATTGCTAAGAGATTCATCCGGTTTTAAACCCACAAGCGCAGTTGCGAAGTCGATTCCAGTAATCAGGGTAATATCAGCAACTGTGAACCTGTCACCGGCAACATAGTCGCTTTCTGCCAACTCCTTATCAAGACGCTCATAGTATTTATTGACGTTAACATCGCTTATTTCCTTCGCTTCAGGAATCTGCTTAAACATGCCCATCTTCGCGACGATCGGCCCATTAACCCAAGAGACTCCAATTTGAGACCAAAGCTCTGTTTCCATCATTCGGTTGCGCATTTCAATGTAGCCAAGTTCAAAAGCGTCTCGCCCAAACAGATTGGGCTCTGGATACTCTGCCTCAAGGTATCGGCATATGGCGATTGACTCCGATAGGTGACGGCCATCATCCAGTTCAAGGACAGGTATCTTGCCGCTAGGATTCATTTTTAAGAAATCCGGAGTTTTGTGCTCACCTTTCGCCATGTCTATCTGCACCAGCTCGTAGTCGAGCCCTTTCTCGGCCAAAAATATTCTCACTTTCCGTGGGTTTGGGGCTGAACCGTAATCAAAGAGTTTCATCGCTTTTTCCTGCTGAAGGGTATGCTGAATAAATTGCCATTGTTCGTGGCGAATGATTCCTTCCATCATAATCGATTCCGCAGGCAGCGGGGAGCAAAATATCTCGACAAAAGGGGCTCAAATCCCTATAGTGCGGCTGCTTTATTCATGCAGTTCCCTATTTTTTTGTGCCCAAGTGACTCTTTGGCACTGCGTTCTTTCAAGGTGTTTTTGTGATTTCAACCGCCAACATAACCATGCAATTCGGTGCTAAGCCCCTGTTTGAAAACATTTCGGTCAAATTTGGAGATGGCAATCGCTACGGTCTTATTGGTGCGAATGGATGCGGCAAGTCTACATTTATGAAGATCTTGGACGGCAGCCTAGCGCCTTCAGCGGGAAACGTTTCTATTACGCCAAATGAACGGCTAGGGAAACTCAGTCAAGATCAGTTCGCCTTTGAGGCTTATAGCGTTTTGGATACGGTAATTATGGGCCACGAAGCCCTGTGGGAAATCAAACAAGAGCGAGATCGCATTTATTCGCTGCCCGAAATGTCAGAAGAAGACGGAATGAAAGTGGCAGAGCTGGAAGTTCAATTCGCCGAACTTGATGGCTACAGCGCTGAAAGCCGCGCCAGTGAATTGCTCTCCGGGGCAGGAATAGAACAAGAGCTTCATGCCGGACCGATGACAGAGGTGGCACCCGGTTGGAAACTACGGGTGCTTCTTGTCCAAGCCCTGTTCTCTGATCCAGACATTTTGCTGTTAGACGAGCCCACAAACAACTTGGACATTAATGCAATTCGCTGGTTAGAAGGCGTTCTGAACGAGCGAAAGAGCACCATGGTCATTATTTCCCATGACCGCCACTTTCTAAACGCTGTTTGTACACACATGGCGGACATCGACTATGGGGAACTGCGACTCTATCCTGGTAACTACGATGCATTTATGACCGCATCAACGGCAGCACGCGAAAGACTGCAGTCAATCAATGCCAAAAAGTCAGCCCAGATCTCAGACCTCCAACAATTTGTTAGCCGCTTCTCAGCCAACGCTTCAAAAGCCAAACAAGCAACTTCCCGAGCCAAACTCTTGGAAAAAATTGAGCTTGAAGAAATTAAGCCTTCCAGTCGGGTTAGCCCTTATATTCGCTTTACCCAAGACAAAAAACTCCATCGCCAAGCTCTTGTGCTTGAACATTTGGAACACGGTTTTGAAGACGAACTGTTGTTCAAAGACGGCAATATGATTCTGGCTGCCGGCAGTCGCTTAGCAGTAATTGGTGAAAACGGTTCAGGGAAAACTACCTTCCTGCGTTGCTTAGTGAATGAACTGAATGCAAATTCCGGCTCACTGCAATGGGCAGAGAACGCTGATCTCGGTTACTGCCCGCAGGATAGCACTGAAGATTTTAATAGCGACCTAAACCTTTTTGATTGGATGAGCCAATGGCGTAAACCCAGTCATGATGACCAAATCGTCAGAGCAACGTTAGGACGTCTGCTTTTTTCATCTCATGACTTCGAAAAGAAAGTAAAAGTATGCTCCGGTGGTGAGAAAAACAGGCTTCTTTTTGGTAAATTGATGATGATGAACCCGAACGTGCTTGTTCTTGATGAGCCAACTAACCACTTAGACATGGAATCTATCGAGTCTTTGAATTTGGCGCTAGAGCACTACGAGGGCACGCTAATCTTTGTCAGCCATGACCGAGAGTTTGTTTCTTCACTTGCCACTCGGGTGATTGAAATAAAGGATCAAAAACTGAATGATTTCCAAGGCACTTACGAAGAATTTTTAGCCAGCCAGCAGGATAGCAATAGTGCAATAGGGTTTTAAATTTAAAACCCTCTACTGAATTGCGATGCTATCCAACATAATCGATCCTCTATCAGTTTGGTCGAAGACAAAACTGATCTTTGCTATCGACGTTGCATCAAAAGATCCAGTGACAGCTGCAAAATCTGCAATTGGCAATTCAAATCGGCGAAACAAAATCTCTTCTGGCGTTGTCGAATTCAAAAATTTGGCCCTATAAGGAATACCTTTAATCAAAGGATAAAGTTTAGAATCCCTGCTCAATAAACTACTCGCTTGATTCCCCTCCCTATCTTCTAGCACAATCGTCCAGTCCTGTAAGTCACGTTCAGGAGCCAAAGAATCTAACTGTGAAGAATCATTACCTTCTACAGTATCGCTGCGCCAGCCTTTGGGCTTAGTTGGTATGCCTGCTGAAGACAGGGAAGCGACTAACAGCTCTCCGGAGGCAGGGTAAGCCAAAGAAAAATCTATTTTTGCCGGCTCGGCGTGCACCTCATTATCCCAGGCAAACACCGCTGAATGGGTATCCAGTTCGTCAAACTTTAGCTCATTGGCAACTTCGTACCAGCGGCTCAGGTTTTGTCCTACCACATTGCCACCGCCGTCCAGGGTCGTAACATCAATATCATTCTCAAAATCCACTATGATGTTTTCAGCTGAATCAGAAAATTGATTGATATAAAAAGTGTTAGGCAACCATCGAGAGGCAAAGCGGGAATCCTTAAACATTGCCAAATAGTCTCCGCTATCCGAAAAGACAGTTTCCAGAAACCCACTGAAGTAGACTCGGGCTACATCTCTCTGAGCTTCTCTTGGCATTAATCTGCTTGTATCCAATGACCATCCACGAAACGGAGAGGTATCCATATTCTCCCAGGTGGTATTAAACTGGCCATGGTTCGCGCCAACAATATAGAGGCTCGACTTGAACCGATACTCGTCGCCGCTGAAACTCACTCTCGAGTATTGCCCCAAACCTTCAAAGGACTGAACATCACCGTCCATGTTGCCATGCACGGTTAAGTAGTTCACATCAACAACAGGTGTAGGCCTCTCTCTTGGTTCATATTGGCCATAGACAGGCGCAATCGCGATAACCCCCTTTAGATTAAAATTAAAATCGAACTTCAGTGACGCATCATCAGGATAGCGGCTCAACGGATTAAACGCCGCTGCAATTCCAACCGCTTCACCGCCCCGAGAATGACCGATCAATGCCAGCTTATCCATATCGATTTTGTTCGAGAAAAAATTACCCGCTTCATTGTTCCAATCTCTAAACTGAGACAAATGTTCCAATAAAAGCCAGCCCCGCGCATCGTTTTCTTCTTTAAGGCCGGGTCGATCAGCGAAAAAATTGATATATGATGAGAAGCTTGAGTTAATGAAATTCTCATCTACAGAAGCGAGTATGATTCCGCGACTGGCCAGCAATTCGCCCAAATAGTCGTAGCCCGGATCTGAATAGTCTTCCATTGAGTGATTACCATGAACGACGAGCACTAACGGAAAAGGGCCCGTACCTTGGGGATACCAAACCCGCCCTTGCAATGGAAGTTCGGTTACATCGAAACCCCAGTAGCTCGTCCGAAGCTGTCCTGTCAGCCCTTCCCAGTTATCGATAAGCTTTGAACCATCTACTGTCCTTGCGATGAGGTCTGCATTTTCCGAAAATTCTTTGCGCCGAATATCTTTACCACTGCCATAGGTCAGATAGCCCACTTCAAAGTTACCTGGAAGGCCAGGGTTGGCGAGGTCCAACGTCTTATCCTCTAGTACAAAACCGGCCAAGGCGGGGTTGGCCACCTCTTTAGCGGAAAACACTAGGAAAATGCCTAAACAGAGAATACCAACACCTACCCCGATTGACGCACCTGCCAGTCGATGTTTAGCCAGATCAAACCCCGCGCTAATCAGCACACCTGAGCCGCCGCCTATAAGCGAAAAAGCAAAAAGTAGAGCTGCCCCTGCAATGTAACCCGTATTGTCTGGCCCCGGAAAAACCGCAAGACATAGTAGGGGAGCAACCAACGCCAAGCAGAGTCGGTAACGCCGCGGAAAATCCATTACTGTTGCAGCCGTGAGTAACCCCAAGAGCCCAAGCAGTGCAGGAAACCCAATCCAAGCGAAGAACGCTGGTAATTTTTGAAACGAGAAATGGGAAATGTTAGTAAAATAGAAAAACAATCCAATGACGATTAACCCAACCGAAAGCACACCGTCGCCAGCACCTCTCCAGGCAAGCGGCGATGGAGTTAGACTGGCCAGAAGAGTGTCGAATCTTTTTCTTAGAGCTTTAAGCATAAGCATGGCCTACTAATAAACATAGCTTTGGATGTGGAATACAGTTGAAGTTTTAAACGATAAAAAAATGGCCGATAACCCATTCTTGAGCCAAACCTAGACTTTTTTAACGAATTCGGATTTCAATTTCATGGCTCCGATACCGTCAATCTTACAGTCAATGTCATGGTCCCCATCAACTAGGCGAATATTTTTTACCTTAGTACCAACTTTAACCACGAGCGACGTGCCCTTAACTTTCAAGTCTTTGATGACTGTGATTGTGTCTCCATCGGTCAGCTGATTACCGTTGGAATCAAAAGTCTTGGCACTCTCTTCCGCTCCGGAGGCATCTTCTGCTTCGCTCCATTCGTGAGCACATTCTGGACACACTAATAGTGCACCGTCTCTATAAACAAATTCAGACTGACAGTTCGGGCACTCTGGCAGATCAGTCATTTAAAATTCCCATCGAATAGGATTACGTTACTGGGATTCATCGCCCTGCTCTTGTACCCGGGCACCACGAAGAATGTTAACCATTCCATAGTTCCCTTCATGGCAGGCATATTCATACACTTGCCCCGCGACTTTGGTCATTGGAACAATAGCCGTAATCCTATCCGTGAAGGTAGAAGGATCATCGATCGTGAATTCGTAGTCGACCGTGTCGTTGCTCACCCTAGTAAAACGTTCAGTGAGAGTCTTATCTAACGAAGTGCCAGTTGACCCAAAGCTTGAGGCGAGTCCGTTAAAATTTTTGGTGACCACTACTAGAGTATCGCCATCCCAGTAGCCCCGAGAATCTCCTGTCCACAGTTTCACCCTGTTATCCAACGGCTGCATTTCGGCAGCAGAGTCATAGAGCCTCACTACTCTGGCGTCATGGATCATCTCTGTCATTATCACAGCATGGTCAGAGCTTTGAACGATTTGAACGTTGTTGTTGTACAAGCTAGGAACAAAAGGAGGCCCGGCGTTAAACCCAATAATGCAACGTTCAGACAGCCCTCTATCTTCCGGTCCATTGGTGCCGATACCACCAGCCGCAATTCGAACCGGACGTGATTCCCCCGTGGTCCCACCGCCATACATGCCTTGGCTCGCGATTGCACCGGCTACTAACGCTGGAAACCTTCCGTTGTTGGGATACACGACGTGGGAAGTTCTCACTTCATCACCGATACCGGCATTCTCCACCCAAAAGTCGTTGTAAGATTCATCCACTCCTTCGATCGCTAGCGCTCCGTCGGAGCTCGCATCTCTCGCTGCTTGGCGAGCACGAATAGCCTCGATTTCATCGGTGGTTAGAAACTGGCGATCGCCATACTCCGCGGGTCTTTGCATCGGAGTATCCGAAGAGAAATTCCATACACCTTGCAAATCCGGCTGCCCCCATTCGGTTCGTGGAGCAGAATAGTCGTCGGCAGCGGCCACAAATGCAGACAGAAAAAGGGTTGAAAGTGGAAGCAGAGATTTCAAAATATTCATGGGATACTCCCCAATGACGCCACTAGGGCTTTTTGTTTTTATGATTGACCCCTAAGACTACTAGGCCTTGTCATTCGGGCCAACTGAAATTGAATTTTTTGATCTATCCAGCCTGCTTTTACATCACATTACTGCAAATTTTGTCCATCCCGTGAATAACAGATAGACTCTCCTCACACCCTTCGAGCCAGCACTATGTTTAGACGACTAAAAAATTGCCACAATGTTGAAGACCTCCGCCTATTGGCTAAGCAGCGCTTGCCCGGACCCATATTCCATTACATTGATGGGGCAGCCGATGATGAAATCACCTATCGTCGAAACACTTCGGCATTTGATGATTGTGACCTGGTGCCCAACGTTCTCGCTGGCGTCCAAGATATTGATATGTCCGTGACCGTCATGGGGCAAAAACTTGAGATGCCTCTGTATTGTTCCCCGACCGCCCTGCAACGTCTATTTCATCATGACGGTGAAAGAGCTGTTGCCCGAGCAGCTGAAAAATTTGGGACTATGTTTGGTGTTTCCGCACTGGGCACAGTGAGCCTAGCCGAAATAGGTGAGATGATTTCAACTCCTAAATTGTTTCAGTTCTATTTCCATAAAGATCGGGGCCTGAACGATGCCATGGTCGAACGGGCAAAAGCTGCAGGATTTAATACCTTAGCGCTTACGGTTGATACAATCACCGGGGGCAATAGAGAACGAGATTTGTACACAGGGTTCACATCCCCTCCTAGATTAACCCTCAAGAGCCTTATGAGTTTTGCCCTGCACCCCGCATGGGCTTTGAATTATTTTCTACGAGAACCTTTTGAGTTAGCAGAACTAAAAGATTTTGTTCAGCAAGGCTCTAACGTTGCTGTTTCGATTGGCGACTATTTTGCAGAGATGCTGGACCAGTCTATGGACTGGTCAGATGCAGAGGCACTTCGAGCACAGTGGGGCGGCCCTTTTTGCCTGAAGGGAATCATGAGCGTCGCAGATGCGAAAAAGGCCGTGGATATAGGCGCCGATGCGATTATGGTTTCAAACCATGGCGGTCGGCAGCTGGATGGATCACGCTCACCTTTTGATCAAATTGCGGAAATCACCGATGCAGTAGGCGATGATATAGATGTCATTATGGACGGTGGGGTTAGACGCGGAACCCATGTGCTAAAAGCATTAGCTGCTGGCGCAAAAGCCTGTTCTGGTGGTCGACTTTATCTTTACGCTTTGGCTGCTGCTGGCCAACCCGGCGTTGAACGGGCCTTGCAAAATATGAAAACAGAAATAGAAAGAGACATGAAACTATTAGGTGTGACCAAAATCTCCCAGTTGAATCGTGAAATGCTCCGTTACCGATAAGATAAAACACAGTGTCTCAGCTGCGCCCGACATATTAGCAACCGTAGTCAGAAAAAATAGTAGGCTTCCATAAGCTGACTTGATCGCTTCTCTTCAAGGCTATGCCGTTCTAGAACACCAAATTGCCTTTGGCAGGGTTAGTGATTACAGCCAAGTTGTTCTAATAATGCAGGGGATTCGAAATACTGATCATCAGGCAGTAGCGTTAAACCGCTCATTTTTTCGATCTGCTCAAGCGGGCTTTGCTGATCACAATAAGATACGTGTTGTTGCAAATTCTCATTGAATACAAAGGCAGCGAATCCTTCCTCGGCTACGACCAGTTTGTAATACGCCGCAGGAGTAAAACTGTTACTAGCAGATGTACTGCTCAAAGACTCAGTGATTAGAAAAAGCGGCCCTGTCACCACATAAAGCTCTCCGGATTTGGTGACTAAGCTATTCAGTGCTTGTTCCAATCTCAACCACGCTCCCAATCGCAAAGCCGCCGGCATGGGAACCATATTGCTCAAGTTATTCAGGTCTGACCAGTAGGGTGTATTGGCAAAGCTCGTAATCGGCGCTAACCGAGCTCGGTCCTCCGCTTTGGGCGATGGAGGGTTGACGCCTGCATAGGGATTATCCCGCTGACTTATGCTGGCCAGTGATATCTGCGCTGCCGTGGATTCCATTATCTCAAGGTCACGATTGCTGTCTACAAGACGGTCGGGTTGCCAGCTTCTAGTTAGCAATGACGCCACGCCCACAGCATCAGAAGTCATCCGGTAGGCGACCCAATCAGCAAGACCGGTTTGGCCATTTAAGCCGGCGGCATACACATGATGAATGACTACTTGCGCGTTTCGTTGAGCGCTAGCAGAGTCATAGACTGGACATTGCCCTTGGCACTGGGAGATGGCCACAGTTTGTGCCAGGGCAGCAGGGACATACATAAAAAATGCCGCCACCAAAAGAGCGTTTGCAGTGCCCCGTTTGTTTCTCTTCACCATAATAAAGCTTCCGATGCGCGTTCCATGAAATTAGAATAACATAGATGTTAAGCCTCAGCTTTGACAAAGGCTGATCTAAATCAAGTAGTTAAAGAAATTAGAATATGGATGCGACAGCTTGTTTCTGTGACACCGGCAAACCTTTTGTTAAGTGTTGCAAACCTTTCCTAGAGGGCTCTATACAGGCAAAAACGCCCAAGCAGCTAATGCGCTCCCGATATTCAGCCTATTCAGCAGGTGGTTTTGGTGACTATCTCGTTGCAACTTGGCACCCAAACTCTAGAAAAGGATTAGACGTAGCAACATTGTCTGCTAAATCCCACCATTGGAAATCGTTGGAAATCGTTGAAGCAGTTCAAGATAACAATTGGGCAACCGTCGAGTTCAAAGCAGCCTTCGATAATGGCACCGGTACCCTTGAGATTCACCATGAGCTCTCTCAGTTTACGAGAAACAACGGGGTTTGGTACTACGTTGACGGCACCGTTGCTCTTGCAGCTAAGCGCTGATCCTATCGGATTCGAATAAACCCATGGTCACCAAATTGTAGCTTTCGCCATCAGTAGAGCACCATTATCGGGCTCAATGAAATTATGACCTGCCTAGCCCACACATTACAGGGCCAGACGGGTAGAGCAAGTGGTGGCATAGTTATTGCTCAGTTTCTCTGATTCAACGACCTACGGGTTAACAAATCCTTTTGTAGTATCGTCAAGGCAAACCTTCCATGCATGTTCAACACCGGGGGCTGCGAACTTTTTGCACTGCGGCCGAATTACTTAGTTTCAAAGACGCGGCAAATGAGCTGTGTTTAACCGCCAGCGCCGTAAGCCATCAGATCAGTGGCCTTGAACAAGATTTGGGGACAAAACTGTTTCAGAGAAAAACCCGCTCCTTATCGTTAACCAACGAGGGCAGCCATCTCTTTGAAGAAATCCGACCTTACCTTGATGCCATCGATCAAGCCCTAGCAACAGTCAAAAGCATCTCAGGTAAGGAAAGATTATTAATCCAAATGCCTGAATTTTTCGCGAGTGAACTTTTAATTCCAAAGATTGGAGACTTCTCAGCAAAGCATCAACAGATAGACTTAAGAATCGAGTCCATGGAAACAAGCGAAACTATCAATCCCAAGGCTGATATAAACATAGTTCTATCTCAACATAAGCCTCCCGCCACTTTTGTCAAAAAACTTTTCCCAATCCGTTATATACCTGCCTGCAGCCGGACCCAATTTGAGCAATGGCAAAAATCGAATATCGAGCCTGTAGATGCTTTGGAATCTGCAACTGTATTACTGCACAAGGCTCGCCCGAACGCATGGTCTCAATGGGCTAGGCACGCTGGTGTTTCGAAACGCCGAACGAAACAGATTATCTTTGTTGACAGCATGTTTGCCCTAGCAAGAGCCGCCGAGAAAAAGGTGGGTGTCGCTCTAGTTCCAATGCCGGTGAGTAAGACTTGGTTTGAAACAGGCGCGCTGGTTCCGCTCCATAAAACCGATTTAGTAACAAAAGACTGCTACTGGATGATATTGAATGAAAATTCTAAAGACAATGAATCCGTAGAAGTGTTGTGGAATTGGATAGCAGAGATGTGTAAAAAGCACGAATGAATTTCATTCATCTATAAAGTGATAATTGATACTTTGTCAAAATAGCTCGGCATATCTACCATTGTATTCAAGCTAATCATTTATCAAATCACACTTTTGGAGATCACCATGAAACGAAGCACTAAATCTCGCCTCACGTCATTTTTCGCAGTGGCCACACTAAGTATTGCTGCAGCAAGTTCAGCAATGGCTGAATATCGCCTTACTGCATTTGGCAATACATTGGGATATCGCAGTCTAATCACAGCCGATGTTGAAACTGTCGAATCCACTTTTTCTGGAATTAGCCTTAGCGGACTAAATCATTTTGAAGCCAACAATCTATGTGTCGCACAAATCATAATGAGAGAATTCGAGGCAGCGATCGAAAGCTGTGAATCGGCTCTGCTAAAAGTAGGGAAATCCTATTCTACTAGACCAATGGCAATAAGCTCCGCAACTGCTTCAATCTACTCAAATATGGCAGTCGCCAAAGCCATGAACGGTGACGCTTCGAGCGCCGTTAGAGATATCGAAACCGCCAGCTCGTTTATTAGCAGTGACAAAAATGTAATTTTAAATTATGAACAGATTGCACCGGCAACGAACCTAACTGCAGCGGTCAATTAAGACTCTAAACGATCCACCTTTTTCTGAGAGATGCAATCAAAAACTAACTCTCCCGCAGCTCTCCTTCAGCCGAGCAAGATAATTGCTCGGCTTTTTTTAACCCTGGTTTTCAGTTAAAGTTGAATTACTGAGCCAGTAATTTTTTTCGGGCATCCTGATATTCTTGAATGAGTTTTTCTACTAGAGCCGCCGTAGGTTGCACTTGCTTGATCGCATTAATTCCCTGACCACAGCCCCAAATGTCTTTCCACGCTTTTGCTTTAGAACTGCTGCCAGAACCAAAGTTCATTTTAGAAGGATCGCTTCCAGGTAGATTATCAGGATCTAGTCCCGCCGCCTCAATTGAGGGCTTCAGATAGTTTCCATGCACACCTGTGAAAAGGTTCGTGTAAACAATGTCACTGGCCGCGTAGTCCACCAACGCCTGCTTATAGGCCGGATCTGCATTCGCTTCAGAGGTAGCAATGAATGCGGAGCCCATGTAAGCCAAGTCTGCTCCCATAGCCTGTGCTGCAAGAATACTTTGCCCTGTGGAAATAGCACCAGACAGAAGGACTGGTCCGTCAAACCATTCCCTCACTTCTTGAATAAAGGCCATAGGAGATAAAGTACCCGCATGCCCTCCGGCACCAGCAGCTACACAGATAAGTCCGTCAGCCCCTTTCTCAATGGCTTTCTTAGCAAAGCGATTATTGATTACATCGTGTAAACAAATGCCCCCGTAAGAATGAATCGCTTCAAAGACTTCTGGCCGCGCACCTAGAGAAGTAATCACAACAGGCACTTTGTGCTTCACGCACATTTCCACATCGTGCATTAAACGGTCGTTAGAATTATGAACGATTTGGTTGACCGCGTACGGAGCAGCTGGCGAATCTGGATTGGCTTGATTATGTGCATCTAACTCTTCGTTGATCCGAGTTAACCAAGTATCCAGCATTTCTGCAGGGCGAGCATTCAGCGCTGGAAAAGAACCAACAACACCTGCTTTACATTGGCTGATCACGAGATCAGGGCCTGAAATAATAAATAGTGGAGCCCCCACTACGGGAATGGAAAGGCGTCCTTGCATAGCTTCTGGAATAGACATTAATCGCTCTCAGTTTAGTAAAAATTAGTTTAAGTACTGTGACTCAATCGCTCAGTTTTCGGCGCCAGTTGCACAATAAAATTAAAGGTCTTTATAAATATCTTTTGTTGATCCTATCGATGGTAACGATTCTCGCCTCATCACTGGGTTATTCAGGTTCTACTCACTTTCGATCTTATCTTGGGTTTTTGTCTCAAAGTCTGCAGCCCCATGTCTTTCGCGCAACTGTTTTTCTAGTGGGCCCCAAGCTCTGTTCACCATACGACCTCTCTGTACCGCTTCTCGTTGAGCAATCTCATCAGTCCAACGCCCAAGGTTGCGATAAATTTTTGTATCTAAAAACTCTGCTGCGTCGTAAACGGCGCCCGTATAAACTGCGCCGTACCAAGGCCAAATAGCAATATCTGCGATGGTATATTCATCACCACACATGTAGTGATTATTTGCCAAATGTTTGTCTAGCACATCCAATTGACGCTTAACTTCCATTGCAAATCGATCGATGCAATATTCGATTTTAGTGGGAGCGTACGCATAGAAATGCCCAAATCCGCCACCCAAATAAGGAGCACTCCCCATTTGCCAAAAAAGCCAAGACATACATTCGGTTTTAGCCTGGGGATCCGCTGGCAGAAACGCGGAAAACTTTTCTGCTAAGTACAGCAAGATAGCGCCAGACTCAAAAATTCGAGTCGGGCTGGTAGTGCTATTATCTATGAGCGCGGGAATCTTAGAGTTGGGGTTTATGTCTACGAAACCGCTACCAAACTGATCTCCATCGCTGATGTTGATAAGATAAGCATCATACTCTGCACCTTCAAACCCCAGCGCGAGCAGCTCCTCAAGCATGACAGTTACCTTGACACCATTAGGCGTAGCTAAGGAATAAAGCTGGAACGGGTGCTCTCCTACCGGCAGGGTTTTCTCATGAGTAGAGCCAGCAGTGGGCCGGTTAATCTTGGAAAAAGCTCCTCCGCTCTCAGAATCCCACGTCCACACCTTTGGAGGTGTGTAAGCACTCTCGTCATCGTCATCCGCCATATATACTGGACCTCATTCCCTATTAAAATTTCTTGCCCAAATGCAAAGCCAGCCATTATGGCGCATTTGCCCATAAAACAATATGGTCTATCACGTCCCGTCAGTGAAGCCACAATTGCGTGAGCAGCGCACGACCTAGAGTGATGCGGCAATAGCCTCTACTTCAACCATCAATCCGGGGCTCGCCAATGACTTAACAACCACAGCGGTGCTCGCAGGCCTGAATGTGTCTCCAAAAACCCGATTGCGTGCGGCAAAGATGGGCCCGATATGATCTTCTTGTAGATAATAAACGGTCATTTTTAGAATGTTCTCCCCATCCATCCCAGCGGCTTTAATCACCTCAAGAAGGTTATTCATGGCGTACATTGCCTGTTCCTCAATGCCATCTCCAAGCTCCCCATCTTTGTTCCTGCCAACTTGGCCCGCGGTGAACAAAAGATTGGCACTCATAGGCACTAATTTGCCGTGGCTGTAACTGTTAGCACGGGCAATACTCGGTGGATCCAGAGTCACGATTGCAGGTGTTTCTTGGGCAAGGGCTGCTGTTTCCAGCATCAACAACAAAGTCCCTACAAAAACATTGAATTTGAATGGAAATCTGTTCATTGTATTTGCCTTCATAATAATTAGTGAGAAGTCGTTAAGACTAAGCGCACTCTCACTTTTCAGCGCGCTACTGACCTTCCGCTCTATTGGACTTAATGCGTCTGGCACCTTAAGCTGCGTAGATTATTTATTTTCTTCAGGTTCACTATGCTTCCACGTTTACTTTGTGTTTTGCTATTCGCATTTTCACTACAAAGCTGCGTCACCACCAATGCACCTCTCCACCCTGTGACCGCGCTCTCAAGTGGTGAGTTAAGTCCGCTACAGGCTCTCTATGATGTTAAACATTACCAGCTGGAGATTGAAGTTTTTCCTGAGTCTAAAACTATAACCGGTTTGGTTAGCATGACAGCCCTTGCGCTGGTTGGACTTGATGAAATTGAACTGGATTTGGACCCCCGTTTTATTATTGAAAGCGTCACAGTTAATGGCTTGAACTCTCCGTTTGAACTCGACAACGGTAAGTTGCTAATCCAGCATCAAGGCCTCGCCGCTGGAAATGAGTTCAGCACAATGGTCACTTATCATGGCAAACCTTATGAAGCTGAGAACCCACCTTGGGATGGAGGCTTTGTTTGGAATCATACGGCAAGCGGAGAACATTGGATAGCAACTGCTGTTCAGGGCCGTGGCTGTGACCTTTATTGGCCCTGCAAAGATCACATTTCTGACAAACCTGAATTGGGCGCTGATATGATCATAACAGTGCCAAGCGATCTAAAGGCCGTAATGAACGGTGTTCTCGTCTCTGAATCGTATAAAGATGATCGCACCAGCTACCATTGGAAAACTAGCAACCCAATTTCAGCTTATCACTTGGCAATCAACATCGGTCCTTTCAAGAAATTTGAAACTCGTCATCAAAGCGCCTTGCGCGGCGATGATGACTCATTCCCAGTTGTTTTCTACTACGTATCCGATGAGCCATTGAAGGTCAAAAGTTTGGTGGAAAATGATTTCCTGCCACAGCTGGAATTTTACGAGCGGACACTGGGTCCTTACCCGTGGGGCAATGAGAAAATCGGCATTGTGGAAATTCCTTACCTTGGGATGGAACACCAAACCATGAATGGTTACGGCAACCAGTTTAGACTAGATCCAGAAGGCTTTGATTGGCTCATGCAACACGAGTTTGCTCATGAATGGTTTGGTAATTTAATGACACAAGAAGCCAGCCGAGACTTTTGGCTCCATGAAGGTTTTGCGAACTATATGCAGCCTATCTATGCCCAAGAAGTAATTGGTGACGCCGGGTTCTGGAGCAAGATGTGGCGAAACTACAACGCCATTGCTAGCTGCAAAGCGACAGTCCCTGCGGAAAATGTATCGATGGATTATTTCGACTCCAATGACCCCTATTTTAAAGGTAGTTGGACCCTGCACACACTGCGCTGGCTCATGGGAGAGGAGAAGTTTTGGAACGCTGTGCGACGTTTGGTATACGGCACAACCGACCCTTGGTCTCTCAGCTACCCTATTGCCCCTTCAAGCCGAAGTACCGAAGACTTCTTGCAAATAGTTAGCGATGAATACGGTGAAGATTTGAAGTGGTTTTTTGATGCCTATTTATACTCTACAGAGATTCCCACGCTTTCTATAGATCGGACGGCGGAGGGGCTTCGCCTTAGCTTTGCAGATCGGCCAGAACTCATTTTTGATATTCCTGTCAAAGTTATTGAAGGAGACAATCATGTTATGACTTCCATACCTAGCGATGGGTCATTGTTTCCGTTGGCTCTTAATGCAAGAATTCTAGTAGACCCTGAAGTTAAAATTTTTAGAGAGTTCGGCACAGCACTGCGCTGTACTAATAACTAATGTACTAATAACTAATGCACTAACAACTGATGTACTACTAATTGATGTACAAAGAATTAATGCCACAGCAACTACAGCTGCCTAATTTAATATTCTTAAAATTAGTACGTTTCGACACTGAAATGAAAAATTTTTGCCAATTTGATTAACGAAGAAAGAATAGTGACTCACAGATCTAAATCAGTTGCCTCTGCTCTACTCGCCATTTTACTGGCTGGAATTGTGGCATCGAGTTGTATCTCATTCGATGAAGAGCGGCTAGTGATTGTTGATGCCAATGGCAATCCCGCCATCGAGCATTTAGACGAGTTGAGTAAAGCCAGTTTTCACTATGTCGAAAGTGGCAACCCTGAGGGCTCTGCCATTGTTTTCATTCACGGCACGCCGGGAAGTTACGGTTTCTTTTCGGGCTATATTGCTGACGCTCAATTGAGTAATACTCGGAACATAACCATCGACCGGCCAGGCTGGGGCGCTTCAATAGTGAAGACCGAATTAGAGCCTACACTTAGTTTTCAATCTGCCGTGCTTGGCGATTGGTTGTGCAAGATTAAACAACAGTCGCCAAAAAAGAAATTGCTGATTGTCGCTCATTCTTATGGCGCGACACTCACACCGAGGCTAGCCATGGACCATCCCCAATGCATTTCCGGGGCACTGCTTTTGGCGGGAGGGGCAGACCCTGCACTCACAGCACCTCGCTGGTATAACAATTTGAGCCATTACCCGCCCGTGTCATGGCTAATACAATTGTCCAGCTGGGGGCTCAAAAAGTCCAACAACGAAATGATGACAGTTAAGTCGGAGTTGATAAAAATTCAGGATCGCTGGAAGGAGTTATCCTTGCCGGTCACCGTAATTCAAGGTGAAGATGACGGCTTGGTTCACCCAGACAATGCCGACTATATTGAAACAAAACTCGCCCATATTCCTGCGAAGATTATTCGAATCGAAGACGCAGGCCACGTACTAAGAGAAAGCCACCGAGAGCTAATCATGAATGAAATCCATCAATTGCTCGAGGCGCTCTAAGATTAAAAGGAACTGCTATGCCAAACCAACGAACGAAAGTTGAATTTCTTAGCAAGGGTAACGCCTTGGCTGGGCTTTTAGAGACACCGGAGAATGGTGCCGCCAAAGGCTACGTGCTTTTTGCCCACTGTTTCACCTGTGGAAAAGACATCGCTGCAGCCTCCCGGATTTCGAGAGCACTGGTTAACCTTGGATTCGGCGTCCTCAGATTTGATTTTACCGGCCTAGGCAACAGCGACGGGGATTTTGAAAACACTAATTTTTCATCTAATGTTGATGACTTAGTTGCAGCTGCGGACTATTTACGGTCTGACTACAGTGCTCCCAGCGTACTTATCGGACACAGCTTAGGCGGCGCCGCAGTTCTTAAGGCGGCTGGTGACATTGAAGAAGTTGCAGCTGTTGTGACCATTGGTGCGCCATTCCAAACCCACCATGTGAGCAAACAGTTTGGAGCGGATGTAGAAAAAATCGAGCAGGAAGGAGAGGCAGAAGTTAACTTGGCCGGACGTAAGTTCAAAGTCAAAAAGCAGTTTCTGGATGATATTGGCTCTCAGTCCAGCGACCACATTAAAAAATTACGTAGAGCACTCTTAGTCTTGCATTCACCACTGGATGAAACAGTAGGGATAGCAGAAGCTGAAAAAATCTACAAAGAAGCTTTCCACCCTAAGAGTTTTATCAGTCTAGACAAAGCAGACCATCTACTAAGCAAAGCTGCTGATTCTGAATATGCAGCAGGCTGCATCAGCGCCTGGGCGTCACGCTTCTTACCGAGCTCTAACTAAATCTGAGCCCGGTAAGCACGCAGACTTAAGCTCTACATTCTGTATCGTAGGCTTAGCTCATAGGATCTTGGGTCACCAAAAATCCACTGGTTTGGCACATACGGGGCCAACACATAGTCTTCATCATCGGTAAGGTTTCGGGCTCGAACAGTGACCGTAAGGTTGTCTGTGGCTATCCAATTAATACTGGCATCAAAGACTGTGTATGCCGGCAACTCTTCGGTGTTTTGATCGTTGGCAAATCGAGATCCTACATAGCGGAATCCACCACCAATTTGAACGTCATTGATTGGCGACCAGTTTAGCCAGAGATTGGCTGTGCGCTCTGGAACATTGCGTGGCGCATTGCCCTTCTGAGAAACACCACCAGAAAAGAACTCATCGAACTCAGGATTGATACTCGACGCATTAAAGTCAACGCTCAAAGAATCAATCGGGTTAACTCGAAGAGTAAACTCAACCCCATTAGAGCTTTGCTGACCTATTTGTTCGTTAACCGCAGATGCTGGCAGTCGAGTTAGAATATCGTTCTTTTCAATATCAAAATAGGCAAGAGTATACTCACCCTTGCCCTCTAGAAACTGCTGCTTGACGCCCAATTCATATTGACGACCGGTGGCAAGATCGAAATCTGCATTGCCGGCACTAATAGAAATAGGCGAGGTTACTGGGTCAGCGGCTGTACTGGTTTGCGCGTAAAGGCTCAATATATCGGTCGGTTGATACACAATGCCTGCCCGCCAAGTAAACTCGGAGAACTTGGCATCAAACGCAGCAGCAGGATTGCCTCCAATTGCTAAGTCAAAACGGTCGAAATCAATATCATCGAAACGGGCGCCGACCACAACGCTTAGCTGATCAGATATTTGCAACGTATCGTCTATAAAGACCGCCATCTGCGTGGTGTCGGTTTGGTAGTCAAGAATAGTGGGAATAGCCGCTTCTGGTCGCAGTCCTGGATCGAAACCAAAAACCGGCAC